>NZ_CP161805.1:2040158-2720210 GCF_040801785.1 Sulfitobacter sp. LCG007
CAGGATCGTCTGATCGAAAAACGCTTCCTTCAGGATCTCGGCCTCGTTGTCGCGCCCTTCGCCGACGTCTCCGACGCGGCTTCCCTGAGCGCAGCGCTCGCCGAGATCGGCGCACCCGCGATCCTCAAGACCCGGCGCCTGGGCTATGACGGGAAGGGACAGGCGCGCATAGCCTCGCCGCAGGAAGCCCCCGCCGCGTTTGCCACGATGGGCGGCGCCGCGGCGATCCTCGAGGGCTACGTCGACTTCAGCCACGAGGTGTCGGTGATCGCCGCGCGTGGCAGCGATGGCGCCGTGGCCTGCTTCGATCCCGGCGAGAACGTGCATGAGGGCGGGATCCTGCGGACCACGACGGTCCCTGCCCGGTTGAGCGTCGCCCAGCGGACGGACGCCGTGCTGATCGCCGCCAAGATCCTGAATGCGCTCGATTATGTCGGCGTTCTCGGGGTCGAGCTTTTCGTGACCCCGCAGGGCCTCGTGGTCAACGAGATCGCGCCCCGGGTGCATAATTCCGGCCATTGGACGCAAAACGGTTGCGTCATCGACCAGTTCGAGCAGCATATCCGCGCCGTCGCCGGATGGCCGCTGGGCGATGGCAGCCGCCATTGCGACGTTGTCATGGAAAACCTGATCGGAGACGACGTCGAACGGGTCGCACAGCTCGCCGCAGAGGCTTCGACCGCCCTCCATCTCTACGGAAAGGCCGATGTGAAGCCCGGCCGCAAGATGGGCCATGTGAACCGGATCAGGCGCTGACGAACCGCTCGGCGAGGTCCCCGGACAGATAGCTGAAGCGGCCCGCGGCGATGGTGCCCGCGACACGCCTGCTCCGGGCGTCGAGGATCACCGCATCTGCCCGCAGGCCCGGTGTCAGGGACCCGCGATCCCTGAGGCCAAGCACCCGCGCCGGCCCGGAGGACACAAGCGCCCAGGCATCTGCGAGGTCCAGCACCCCGCTGTCCGCCAGCATCAGCGCCGCGCGGCGCAGGCTGGGGTAGTGATAGTCGGAGGCAAGCGCGTCGCAGAGGCCCATGCTGACCAGATCGAGCGCCGAGACATTGCCCTTGTGCGATCCGCCCCGGACCAGGTTCGGCGCGCCAAGCACGATGGCGTCGCCCGCGGCCTGCGCCGCCTCGGCTGCGGCACATGTTTCGGGGAACTCGGCGATGTGGACACCGCGCGCATGCCAGACCGCCCGATCTTCAGCTGTATGATCGTCGTGGCTTCCCATGCGCACACCCTGCCGGGCCAGCGCCTCGCACAGCCGGTCGAGCGCAGCAGGCACCGCCGCACCTTTGGCGTGAAGCTCCAGAAGCATCCCGAAATGCGCGTCCGGATTGCGCCCGGCCTTCAACGCCTGTCCGGTCAGACGCGGCGGCCGCCGGCCCTCGGCCAGCCGGTCGTGCGGCAGATGGTCGTTGAACACGACGTAGCCGACACCCCATCCGGCGATCCGGGCAGGAAGATCGTCATAAAGATCAAGCAGATGAGTCTCGAAGCGCAACTGACTTCTGAGGTCGGTCGCGGCAAGCGGCAAAACCTGGCGAAGGGCGTTGAAAACCTCCGACGCGAAGTCCAGACCCCGCAATCCTCCCTCCCAGCTCACGAACTGAGCCAGTACGGCGGTACTGATCCCGTTCGCCGCGATTTCGGCCTCTGTCGCAAGAAGCCCCTCTTCCATCTGTTTCATCGCCCCCCGCCGCGGGGCCACATGACGCTCGAATGCGTCCCCATGCGGATCTACGATCCCCGGCAGCACGAGGAAGCCCGACAGATCGAACGGCCGTCCCACAGACTCGGCCACGATGCAGCCCCCGGCGATCGACAGCCTGTCGCCGTGCAGGCCCTCCGGCCCCAGCACCTGCGCGCCGGTCAGGTCAAGGTTCGCCATCGCCCTCACCGCTCCATGGCAGGCAGCTCGCATCGGGACAGCCGAGCTGTTCGACGACCGCATCGAAATATCCCAGCGTGTGATCGAAGGCACCGGTTTCCAGGAACGCGATTGCTTCGGCGATGACGCGCGGGTTGTTCATCATGAAGGTATGCGTCACCGGCAGCACGATATGGTCGCGCATCCCCTCAAGCCGGGTCGAGGCGACAGACACCTTGCCATCGTCCGCACCGGGAATAAGCGAGGAGTAATATGGATTGAGCGATCTGTCCCCCGCGATCACGCCCAGTTCGAAGCGCGCGGGCGGCAGACGCGCGGGCAGTGAGCCCGGCCCGGTCCCCAGCTGTGCGCCCGCCGGACCGTTGATCCAGTCGAACACCTCGATATCGCCCAGGGCATCCACAAGTTCGCTGCCGTGGTTCGGCGGAGCCAGCATGACGACCCGCCCCAGCCGCGCCGGGATGCCGTCTGCCGCCCATTGCCGCACGAGGATTCCGCCCATTGAATGGGTGACGAAATCGACCTTTCCTTCGGGCCCGCAAGCCGCAACGGCCGCGGGAATCGTCTCGCGCACGAGACTCTCGACGGGATCTTCTGTCGAGGGGTAGTCGGGGCGGACCACGTCATAGCCGCGCCCGGCCAGCGCCAGTTCCAGCAGGGCAAAGGAAGAGGCCGTCCGCGCGAGCCCGTGCAGCAGAACGACGCAGCGCGCATGGCCCGCGGCAGGGCTGATCAGGATGAAGATCAGGAAAAGGATCTGTGCAGCACGCATGGCGGTTGAGATACCCCCATCCGGGAGGTTAAAAAAGCGCTACCTGACGTCCTCTGGAACACGGATGACCCACAAGACAGCCCGCGTCGCCGTGCGTGCCGTGATCGTGCACGAAGGGCGCCTGCTTCTCGTCAACGCCTGGCCCGGCAGTCAAAGCCGCCTGCTCTGCGCGCCGGGGGGCGGCGTCGAGCCGGGACAGTCGCTGCCCGAAAATCTCGCGCGCGAGGTCCGGGAAGAGACAAGCCTTTCGGTCGAGGTCGGACCGCCCTGCCTGATCAACGAGTTCCACGATCCGGAAAGCGGCTTTCATCAGGTCGAGATCTTCTTCCGCTGCACCCTGTCCGGGAGTGCCCAGATCGCGCCCGGCTGGCGCGATCCGGAGAACGTCGTGAACGCCCATCACTGGGTCACGCGCGCTGAGATGGCGCGGCTTTTGGTCAAACCGTCATCCCTGGGCGCGGTCGCCTTCACGCCCGACGCCGCTCTGCTCTACGATCCGCTCGAGCCGGTGCTGCGCTGACGGCCAGCGCGATGCCGCCGATCACCAGCGCGACCGCAAGAAGCGCCGCGGCAGACAGCGTTTCCCCCAGCAGCACCACTCCGGCGAGGATCGCGATGACCGGCACGCTCAGCTGAACGACGGCAGCGGTTCCCTGCCGGAGGCGGGGCAGCACCGAGTACCAAAGGGCATAGCCCAGACCGGAGGTGAGCGCGCCCGAGACGAGTGCAAGGCCGATTCCGGTCTGGGTGACGCGCATGTCGGCCACTGGCAGCAGTAGCGCGACCACCGGCAGGCACAGCAGGAAATTCGCACCCGTCGCGGCCAGCGGATCATGCGCGCCTCGCCCGGAAACGGTGTAGAAGGCCCATCCGATCCCGGCGCCGACCATCAGCGCGGCACCGGCGGGATCGATGCGCGGCCCGGCACCCGGCCAGAGTATCACAAGCAAACCCGCAAACGCGATCGCTGAGCCCGCGATCTGGCGAAGGGCCAAAGCCGCTCCGGTGAAGTAGGCATGCAGGAACATGACGATCTGGACAGTGCCGAACAGGAGCAGCGCGCCCAGTCCGGCGTCCAGCGTCCTGTAGGCAAGCGTGAAACCGATCATGTAGGCGGTGAGGCAAAGAGCGCCTGTCACGTTGCGCCGCTCCAGCGCCGGCATTCGGCGGGTGCGCAGCAGGACAAGCAGGCACAGCACGACCGCGCCCGACAACACCCGGATCACCGCGAACTCCTCGGGCCCGATGAAGCCGCCGTCGACCGCGGCGCGGGTCAGCACGGAATTCGCCGCGAAGGCGATCATGGTCAGCAGCGTCGGCAGGAAAAGTGACATGCTTCGCCATACGCGCTCGGACGGGTGCAGCCAAGGTCCGGCGTGATCCGCTCGCCCGGGCCGGTGGCTCGGCGAGGCGCCTGCGACCGTCGGACTGATGGGAGAGGCGCCGGCTGGCGCGGCAGCGGCCCTGTGCGCGTCGTCGGAAGATGAACGCCACCCGGTCCCGATGCCATGCACCGGACGCACGCGCATCAGGGCGTGCCGTAAGCTCCGGACGAGATGCGGGCCGGCGGCATCTGTTCAAAGCCGCGCGATCCGCGGCACCAGTGGCATCTTGTCCGCAGCCCGAACCGCCGTACACAGGGCCGGCGCAACCCTCTAGTTTCCGCGCGCCAGTGGCAGGCGCACCTCGGCCACGGTACCGCGGCTGTCGGGGTTTTCGTGCACATCGGCGGTCCCGCCGTAAAGCGTCGCGATCTTGCGCACGATGGCGAGCCCCATGCCGCTGCCTTCGACCTCGTCGCGCGGGCGCAGGGTCGTCATCGCCTCGAATACCCTTTGCCGATAGCCTTCCGGTATGCCGGGGCCGTCGTCGCGGACGCGCAGCACGATCTCGTTGCGGATGGCATGTGCCGAAACGATCACCTTGCCATGGTCCCGGTCGTGATGGCGGATCGCATTGTTGACCAGCGCCGAGAGCAGGGTAAGCACGTCCCTGTCGCCCATCACGACGTGGCGCGCATCGAAGCCGCGAATCAGCGTGAAGCCGGCCGGCAGCTTGATCTCTTCCATCACCTCGCCAAGCGCTTCGCTGAGATCGATGCGGCCCACATGCTGCATCCGCCCGACACGTGAATAGGTCAGCAGGTCGACAAGCATCCGATCCAGCCGTCCGGTATGGCGGTTCATCAGGTCGATATGCTCGCGCATCGTCCCGCTGATCGGCAAGCCCGCCTCTTCGAGATCCTCGCAGATCCACTGCGGCAGCTCGATCAGCGCCCGGACAGAGGCGCGTACATCGTGGCTGATCAGATATATGAACTCTTCGAAATCGCGCGACGAACTTTCCGGAATGATCGGTCCACCCGAAGCGCATGCCGGGTCCTTCTGCAGCGATCTGGGAATATGTCGGCTCATGATACCTCGGCGGACGTTCAGGCGACGGGCACGTTGCGGTCGTGGCATAACACGGTGCGGCTGAACGACTTCTTAATCTTCGGCCGAGCCGGCCAATGTTGGTTAGTCAATATTAATCGGCCTTTAACCTGCGCGCCGACAAGATGGGCAACCTGACACAGGAGGCATGATCATGGGGCAGGATCTCGATCGCGAAACCAGGGACGTCACGTTCCTTCTTGTCGACGATGACGAGATCAACATCCGCGCGATCACGCGGACGATAAAGAAGCTGCGGATCCTGAACAGGACGATATGTGCGCGTGACGGGATCGAAGCGATCGACATTCTTCTCTCCGAGGTGGAGGCGAACGACGGGAGGTTGCCCCCGATCATCGTGCTGCTCGACCTGAACATGCCCCGCATGGGCGGCATCGAGTTTCTCGAAACAGTCCGCGCCGATTCCAGGCTGAGCAAGGTCGTCGTGATCGTCTTCAGCAGCTCGGACGTCCCCGCCGATATCCAGTCCGCCTACAAGCAGCACGTGGCAGGGTATATCGTGAAGGAAAGCCCTTCCGAAAGCTTCACCCGCGCGCTTGAGATGCTGGGATGCTATTCGCGCATCATCGAACTGCCGGAATGACAGGGCCTTGCTCCGAACCGCAAAGGCCATCCCGGCCCGCGCGACGACGCGGCCGGATGGATTCCACATGAGCTGGAAACGAAAAAGGGGTCCGGCGAACCGGACCCCTCCCTTGACGTTTCAGCAGTCGGGCTGAATTACATCATGCCGCCCATGCCGCCCATGTCGGGCATGCCGCCACCGGCGGGCTCGTCCTTCTTGGGCTTGTCAGCCACCATCGCCTCGGTGGTGATGAGAAGGCCCGCGATGGACGCCGCATCCTGCAGCGCGGTGCGCACGACCTTGGCCGGGTCGATCACGCCGAACTTGAACATGTCGCCATATTCTTCGGTCTGCGCGTTGAACCCGAACTTCAGGTCGCTCGATTCGCGGATCTTGCCGGCGACAACGGAACCGTCGACACCTGCGTTCTCGGCGATCTGGCGCAGCGGAGCCTCGAGCGCCTTGCGCACGATCGACACACCGACGTTCTGGTCGTTGTTGTCGCCCGTCAGGCCGTCGAGCGACTTGGCTGCCTGGATCAGGGCCACGCCGCCGCCGACCACGATGCCTTCCTGAACGGCCGCGCGGGTCGCGTTCAGGGCGTCATCGACGCGGTCCTTGCGCTCTTTCACTTCGATCTCGGTCATGCCGCCCACGCGGATGACGGCAACGCCGCCCGCCAGCTTGGCCACACGCTCCTGAAGCTTCTCGCGGTCGTAGTCGGAGGTGGTTTCCTCGATCTGGGTGCGGATCTGACCGACGCGCGCCTCGATCTCGGCCTTCTCGCCGCCACCGTCAACGATGGTGGTCTCGTCCTTGGTGATCTGGATCTTCTTGGCCGAACCCAGCATGTCGATGCCGACGGACTCGAGCTTCATGCCCAGATCTTCCGAGATCACCTGACCGCCGGTCAGGATCGCGATGTCCTGCAGCATGGCCTTGCGGCGGTCGCCGAAGCCCGGTGCCTTGACGGCTGCGATCTTGAGGCCACCGCGCAGCTTGTTGACCACGAGGGTCGCCAGCGCTTCGCCTTCCACATCTTCCGCGATGATCAGCAGCGGTTTTTGCGACTGGATCACCTGCTCGAGCAGCGGAACCATCGGCTGGAGCGAGGAGAGTTTCTTCTCGTGCAGCAGGATGACGGCGTCTTCGAGTTCGACGGTCATCTTGTCGGCGTTGGTGACGAAGTAGGGCGAGAGGTAGCCGCGATCGAACTGCATGCCTTCGACGACATCGGTCTCGGTCTCGAGGCCCTTGTTCTCCTCGACGGTGATGACACCCTCGTTGCCGACCTTCTGCATCGCGTCGGCGATCTGGCGGCCGATTTCAGCTTCGCCGTTGGCGGAGATGGTGCCGACCTGAGCGACTTCGTCGCTGTCGGTCACATCGCGCGCTGCGGCCTTGATGGCCTCGACGACCCTGGCGGTCGCCATGTCGATGCCGCGCTTGAGGTCCATCGGGTTCATGCCCGCTGCGACCGACTTCATGCCTTCGCGGATGATCGCCTGGGCCAGAACGGTGGCGGTGGTGGTGCCGTCGCCGGCCTCGTCATTGGTGCGGGAAGCGACTTCCTTCACCATCTGCGCGCCCATGTTCTCGAACTTGTCTTCCAGTTCGATCTCCTTCGCGACCGTCACACCGTCCTTGGTGATCCGGGGCGCGCCGAAGGACTTGTCGATGACCACGTTGCGGCCCTTGGGGCCGAGGGTCACCTTGACGGCGTTTGCCAGCGTGTTGACGCCCTTGAGCATACGCGTACGGGCATCGGTGTCGAACTTGACGTCCTTAGCAGCCATGTCTGTATATTCCTCTTCTTGAGTGTTTCAGGGATCGGACCGGATCACGCAGCCTTGGCGGCCTTCGCGTTGTCCAGGATCCCCATGATGTCGCTCTCTTTCATGATCAGCAGCTCTTCACCGTCGATGGTGACTTCGGTGCCGGACCACTTGCCGAACAGGATGCGATCGCCTGCCGAGACACCCATCTCGATCAGTTCGCCGCTGTCCTTGCGTGCGCCATCGCCACATGCGACGACGATGCCTTCGGACGGCTTTTCCTTGGCGCTGTCGGGGATGATCAGCCCGCCGGCGGTTTTTTCTTCGCTCTCGACACGGCGGACGAGAACCCGGTCATGAAGTGGTTTGAATGCCATCTTTCAGCTCCTCAAAGGCTCAAAGTTTCTCCCTTGCAGAGGCCGATGCCGTTGGCCCGGCCCCCTTAGCACTCACTAGGGGCGAGTGCTAACGGTGCATAGCTAGGATGGCTGCGGCTGGCTGTCAACTGGCAAGAGCATGAATTTCGGGGCTCGCCCGGTTGCTACGGCAGCACGGCTGGAAGCACAACCGGACCGGCGGTTTTCAGCCGCACCCTGCGGCTCAGCTTCCCAACACCTCGCCGCTTTGCGCGACCGCCAGGGCCCCCTTTTCGGTCAGCCCGTAGATACCCTTCGCGACACGTTCGAACCAGCCATAGTGGTCATCGGCCATCATCCGCGTCGCTCTGCCGACCCCGGTCTCGCGCGCGACCTCCGCACCCTTGCTGGCGCCGGCCTCGAAGAGGAATACCGCGCAGCGCAGCGCATCCTGGCGATAGGCGGTCACCAGTCCGGTCCGGGTCTGGCCGCCCGAATTCGGATCCCCGGTGCGGCGCGCGAATTCCCGCAGGAGCCGGTCACGTCCCTTGTTCGACTTCCGGGGAACGAAGGGGGCCGGATCGCAATGCAGTTCCAGCAGTCCGTCGGACAGGCGTACGGTGATGACCCCCAGCCCGAGCCGCCGCGCCAGCGCGATATTGTCCTTCAGTGCCCGCGCGAAGCGCTTGCCGGGCTGGCGCGCCACCGCGACGTAGACATCGTCGGTAATCGCCTGACGCGCCACGGCCTGATGAAAGAGGCCGAGCGAGAAGCCCAGCTTCAGCTCGATGACGACCGGGGGCTCCTCGCCCCGCAGGCCCACGACATCGGCCGCGCCCACCTCGGACTTGACCGCATAGCCCTGCCCCTCGAGCAGGGCCTTCACCGCCGGATAGAGATCCGATTCCCGCGCGGCGCTCATCCGGAATGTATCCACCAGCCGAGTCGGACCTCACAGCTGTTTGCCCGCGGAACGGAGCCCGATTGTTTCCGGAACGCGGAAGGTGAACCTCCGCCTTGCCCAAAATCGACCGAATCCCGCATCAATTCTATCTCCGGTTGGCAAATTAACGCTTCGTAAACAATTGCGGAAATGGTAGGTAATTCGGGCGATCGGGTGACAACCGCGATGTCGCCAGGAGTGTCGCAGATCCGCGAGCGGGTCGAAAGTTTTCATACTGCATTTGTCTCTCCGACGATCGCATGAGAACGGTACGGAGAACAACGAGTGTTATGTCTGACCGGGGAGGGTGAAGACAGACCGTACCTTTTCATCCAGGGTTTTTCATCACGCACATGGCCGCGCGGCGCAAGCTGCGCGGCCATTTTGCGTCAGTGCCCAGGCCGCGGGCCCGGCCGTGTCAGCAGCGTTTTCATCCTGCCCCCCTGCCCCGTGACAACCCGGAACGAGATGCTATAAAGCGCGCGATTTCGCACCCATTCACCACAGGAAGCCTTCATGTCCACGCTCGTCTTCGGCCACAAGTCCCCGGACACCGATTCCACCGGTTCCCCGATCATCTGGGCCTGGTATCTCAAGGAGATCCAGGGCGTCGACGCCCGGCCCGCCCTTCTGGGGGAACCCAACACCGAAGCGGCCTTCGTGCTCAAGCGCTGGGGTCTGGAAAAGCCCGAGATCATCTCGGACGTCGCCGACGACCAGCCCGTGGTCATCGTGGACACCAACAACCCGGCCGAACTGCCTTCCAACATCAACAACGCCGATATCCAGGCCATCATCGACCACCACAAGCTTGTCGGCGGGCTGGAAACGCGGGGCCCGATCCAGATCGTGATGCAGCCGCTCGCCTGCACCGCGACGATCATGCACGACATCATCGGAGCGTATCTCGAAAAGGCGCCGGAGGCCGTGAAGGGCGCGATGCTGTCGTGCATCCTGTCGGACACGCTCGAGTTCCGCTCGCCCACCACAACGCCCCACGACAAGGCCGTGGCCGAGAAGCTCGCCAGCGAACTGGGGGTCAGCATCCCGGATTATGCCGCCGAACTGTTCGCGGCGAAATCCGACGTGTCTGCGTTCAGCGAAGCAGAGTTGCTGCGCATGGACAGCAAGGAATATGAGGTCGGCGGCAAACAGTTCCGCATTTCGGTGCTCGAGACCACCTCGCCGAAGATGATCCTCGACCGCAAGGATGCGCTTGTCGCGGCGATGCCGGGCGTTGCGCAGGAGGACGGCGCAGAGCAGGTCCTTCTTTTCGTCATCGACATCCTGAACGAGGAAGCGACGCTTCTGGTGCCCAACGAGCTGTCGAAGTCCGTGGCCGAGAAAAGCTTTGGCGTGACGGTTTCCGGCGACACCGTGGTCCTGCCCGGCGTGATGAGCCGCAAGAAACAGATCATTCCGGTCCTGACGCTCTGACGCGAAGATCCCTGCCGGGACAGGCAGGAAGCTTCCGCTTTCAACAGGTGGCGCCCCCGGGCGCCACTTTGCGTCTGACCCTCGAGGAAGGTGTCACGGCACCGTTCCCGGGTTCACCGGGGGACATTCCCGCTGGCACATCGCGGGCGTCTCCGACATAGATCGGGCAAAACGCCAGCAAGGGAGGTCGCCCATGACCCAGATCATCGAGTCCCTTTCGGAAATCTCCGGTCGCTACGACGCGCTTTTCGTGGATCTGTGGGGGTGTGTGCACGACGGCGTGCGCGCCTTGCCCGATGCGGTTGCAGCCCTTCAGGCATATCGTAAGGGCGGCGGCACCGTGGTGCTTCTGACCAATTCGCCGCGCACGCGCGCGGGCGTCGAGAAGCAGCTTGTCCATTTCGGCGTGCCCGGGGACGCTTGGGACACCATCGCGACATCGGGCGACTCCGCGCGCATGGCCATGTACCAGGGCGCCGTGGGCGAGAAGGTCTGGCATGTCGGCCCCCCGACCGACCTCAGGTTCTTCGAGCCGCCGAAGGTGCTGGACAACCCGCATGCCATCGAGCGTGTGGAACTCGATGCTGCCGACGGAATCGTCTGCACCGGACCCTTCGATGCCAAGGCAGACCCCGCCGAGATGCGCCCGCAGTTCCTGCTGGCCAAGCAGAAAGGCCTGAAGCTGCTCTGCGCCAATCCCGATATCGTCGTCGACCGCGGCGAAGAGCGCGAATGGTGCGCCGGGGCGCTGGCGCAGCTCTACACCGAGATGGGTGGCGAGAGCCTTTATTTTGGCAAGCCCCATCCGCCGATCTACGATCTTGCTCGGCGTCGGCTCACAGCCCTCGGCAAGGACGTGGCGAACGCCCATATCCTCGCCATCGGCGACGGCGTGCTGACGGATATTGCCGGCGCCATGGGTGAGGATCTGGACTCTCTGTTCATCTCGGGCGGGCTGGCCGCGCGCGAAACCAGGACGGACGGACAGCCCGAACCGGCCGCCCTGGACGGCTATCTGGCGCGCGAGAACGCCAATCCGACCTTCACCATCGGGCATCTGCGCTGATCTTCGTGCTTGCTATTCCGGACCCGTAGGGTAATTAAGTTTCGCAAGGAAACGCGAAACGGAATGAAAATTACCCGGTGAACGAGATGCTCGACAACCTGCCGCGCGGAACGATCTGCATCGAGGATATCGAGATGGGCATGATGCGCTATCTCGAGAAGGTTGTGACGGACGAGGACATCGCGCTGTTCGCCGAGGTGTCGACGGATCGCAATCCGGTGCATCTCGACGACGACTACGCCCGCGACACCATCTTCGAGGGCCGCATCGCCCATGGCATGCTCACGGCGGGCCTGATCTCGGCGGTCATCGGCGAGCAGCTTCCCGGCCACGGCTCGGTCTATCTCGGCCAGAGCCTCAGGTTCCTCGCCCCCGTCCGCCCCGGCGACAGGGTGCACGCGGAAGTCACCGTGATCGACATCGACCCTGCCCGCCGGCGCGTGAAACTGGACTGCCATTGCAGCGTCGAGGGCAAGAAGGTGCTGACGGGCGAAGCTCTGGTGATGGCACCCTCGCGCAAGTTCGACTGAGCGGGACGCATCTGCGCGCCGATGTTCCGGGGTCGCTTGCACAGCCCGGGCGCTGAGGCTAGGCAGGGCGGATGCGGATCATCCGGGATTATCAATATGTCGATGCCAGGGATCGCGGCGCGAGCGCTGCGATAGGCAACTTTGATGGCGTGCATCTCGGGCACCGCTCGGTCATCGAGATGGCCCGCGAGGCGGCCCCCTCCGCTCCCCTGGGCGTTGTCACCTTCGAGCCGCATCCGCGCGAATTCTTCGTTCCCGACGCGCCGCCATTTCGCCTGATGGGCAGCCGGGCGCGGGCGCACAGACTGGAAAAGCTCGGTGTCCAAAGGCTTTACGAGCTCAACTTCAATGCCAGCATGGCCGGCCTGACACCTCGCGCCTTCGCCGAACAGGTGCTGTTCAACGGGCTCGGCCTGCGCCACGTGGTGATCGGCAGCGACTTCTGCTTCGGCAAGGGCCGGTCCGGCAATGCAGGCGACCTGCAGCGTTTCGGCGCCGAGATGGGGTTCGATGTGACGGTCGCGCCGCTGGTCGCGCAGTCCGAGCGGACGATCTCTTCCACGGCGATCCGCAACGCGCTGAGCGACGCGCGGCCACGCGACGCGGCTGCCATGCTCGGCCACTGGCACCGCATCGAGGGCCCCGTCATCGGCGGCGAGCAGCGCGGCCGTACACTGGGATATCCCACCGCGAACATGTCGATCGCCGGACTGCATCCGCCCGCCTTCGGCGTCTATGCGGTCCTCGTCGACGTGCTGGAGGGCCCGCATCGGGGCACCTATCGCGCGGTCGCGTCGATGGGCGTCCGGCCGATGTTCGACGGTGAGCGGCCCAATCTCGAAACCTTCATCTTCGACTTCAAGGGCGATCTCTACGGCACGCAGCTGTCGGTGGCCCTGGTCGACTATCTGCGGCCCGAGATGAAATTCGACGGCCTCCCCGCCCTCATCGCGCAGATGGATGCGGACAGCGCCCGCGCGCGTGAAATCCTGGCGGATACATGACGGACCCGATCGACCGCAGCGGCCTCGCAAGGCGCTTCTGGGAACGCAAACCCCTCAAGCAGATGACCCCGCGCGAGTGGGAAGCGCTGTGCGACGGTTGCGGCAAATGCTGCCTGAACAAGCTCGAAGACGAGGACAGCGGCGAGGTGGCGCTCACCCGGGTTGCCTGTCGCCTTCTCGACGACGACAGCTGCCGCTGCGCGCATTACGAGATCCGCCACCAGTTCGTGCCCGACTGCATCGTGCTGAGTCCGGAGACCATCGGCCAGCACGCCTACTGGCTGCCCGAGACCTGCGCCTATCGGCGGCTATGGCTCGGAAAGGACCTGCCCGACTGGCATCCGCTGCTGACCGGCGACCCGGAAACCGTCCACGCCGCCGGTGTTAGCGTCCGGGGCATGACGGTAAGCGAATTCGACCTGCCGGAAGACGACTGGGAAGACTACATAATCGAGGAGCCGACCTGATGTTCTTTGCCTCCGACAATGCCGGCCCGGTGCATCCGAAGATCCTGCAAGGCCTTGCCGAGGCCAACGAGGGGTATGCCTTCGGCTACGGGTCGGATCCGCTGACGACGGCAGTGCGCGACCGGATCCGCGAAATCTTCGAGGCGCCCGAGGCGGCGGTCTATCTGGTGGCGACCGGAACGGCGGCCAATTCGCTGGCGCTGGCGACACTCTGCAGCCCGTGGGAGACGATCTTCTGCTCGCCTGTCGCGCATATCCATGAGGACGAATGCAACGCGCCGGAATTCTACAGCGGCGGGGCCAAGCTGACGCTGGTCCCCGGCGGCGACAAGATGACCCCCGAGGCGTTGCGCATGGCCATCGCGGGCGAAGAGACGCGCGGCGTGCACGGTCCCCAGCGAGGAGCGGTCTCGATCACGCAGGTGACCGAGCGCGGCGGGGTCTATTCGCTCGACGCGTTGCGCGCACTGACCGGCGTGGCGAAGGAATTCGACCTGCCCGTCCATCTCGACGGGGCACGCTTTGCCAACGCGCTGGTGGCGCTGGACTGCACACCGGCAGAGATGACCTGGAAGTCGGGCGTCGACGCGGTGAGCTTCGGCGGCACCAAGAACGGCTGCATGGGAGTCGAGGCGGTGATCTTCTTCGATCCGGCCAAGGCCTGGGAATTCGAGCTTCGGCGCAAGCGCGGCGCGCATCTGTTTTCCAAGCACCGCTATCTGTCGGCGCAGATGGCCGCCTATCTGGCGGACGGGCTCTGGCTGGACACCGCACGGCAGGCCAATGCAGGCTGCGCCCGGCTGGCGGAGGGTTTGGCACGGACCGGCGCGCAGCTTTTGCACCCGGCAGAGGCCAACATGATCTTCGCCAGTTTTCCGCGCCGGATCCACAGGCGGCTGCATGATGCCGGGGCGCAGTATTACGTCTGGGAGGGATCTCTCGAGGGCGACGATCCCGAAGAGATGCTGGCGGCACGGCTGGTCTGCGACTGGGCCATCGACGCGCAGCGCATCGCGGAATTTCTAGCTCACTTCGAGTAGCGCGCCGATCGCATCTGCCACCTCGCGGGGATGGGTGATCGGCGCCATGTGGCCGGCCCCTGCGATCACCACACGGCGCGCATCGGGAAGCCTGCGCTCCAAGGCCGCGTCGATGGCATCCACCACGTCCAGCGAGCGCGCGCCCTCGATCAGCACCGTTGGCATCGACGCGCGCGCCAACACGCCGGGGCGCATCATGCCCGCCGCGTCGTCGTAAAGCACGGGCCCCTCACCTGCGATCAGATCCATCCTCTGCGCCATGTAGGCGCGCAGGACTTCCGGCAGATCCTTCCAAGGCGTGCCGTCGCCCCAAAGCCTGTTGAAGAGCCTCGCCGATAGCATGGCGTCGCCCATCTCCATCGCCTTGCGGAAATCAGCCGCCTGGCGTTCAAAAGCCGCGACCCGTTCAGGCGTGTCCGCAAGGGCGGCGGCGAAGAGGACCGGTTCGATCAGGGTGAGGCTTCGGACGCGCTCGGGGTGCGTCACCGCCAGCCGCAGGGCCACGGTCGCCCCGAAAGAATGCCCGATCAGGTCCATCGGTGCGTCCAGAAACGCGAGCGCGGCCTCCGTCGCGATGTCGTGCAGCTCCCGCTCGCCGCCCCAGTCGCCGCTCTTCCCGTGGCCGGGGAGATCGAAGGCTGTGATGCTCAGCCGGTCGCCCAGATGCTCTGCCACACCCCGCCACGCCCCGGAATGGGCCAGCGTGCAATGGATGGCCAAGGCGCGGCGTGGCCCCTTGCCGTAGTAGGTCGCATGGATCGGAAAGCCGGACCCCGTCACAGTTTCCCGGAAAGATGCAGGTCCATGTCTTCAATGCTGTCCTGTCCCCAGAAGACCTGCCCGTCGTCGAGCACGTAGAAGGGTGAACCGAAGACCCCCGCCTCCACCGCGTCCTCGAGGTTGCGGGCGTAGGTTTCGGCGCCCACCAGCAGCCCGCTGTCGGCGAGCCCCGGATCGAAGCCCGCCTCGCTTAGACAGGCCCGGATCACCTCATCCTCGGCGATGTCCTTCTCGTCCGCCCAGACCGAGCGGCAGATCGCCTGCATCAGCTTGCCGCAATCCCCGCCCCCGGCCTTTTGCGCAGCGATCAGGGCATAGGCGGCGGGTGCGCCATTGGTCGGAAAATGCGCCGGCCTGAGGTTGAACGGCATCCCTAGCCTGGCCGCCACCCTGGGCAGGACCTGCGCCCGGTAGGCGATCCGGCTCGGGTGGCGCTCCATCAGCGGCGTGCCCCCGGTCCGCCCAAGCAGCGCGATCATGTCGACCGGCTTGTAGGTGATGCTTGCGCCATGCCTCGCGGCGACCTCTTCCGCACGGCCACCGGCGAGATAGGCGTAAGGAGAGATGGTGGCGAAATAGAGATCTATGTGGGCCATTTACAACTCCTGGCTACCAGCCTGCGTCTTTGCCGATTGGTAAGCGCGTGATAGGTGGTGTCAACATCACGAATCTGTCACAGCCGCACCTGTCACAGTCAGGGATCCAGTACATGCCGCACATCGAAGAACCCAAGCTGATCTCTGGGAATGCGAACCTGCCCTTGGCCCGCGCCATCGCCCGTCGCATGACCATGCATCGCGGCAAGGCGGTCAATCTCGTCGATGCCCGGGTCGAACGTTTCAACGACGGCGAGATCTTCGTGGAAGTCTTCGAGAATGTGCGCGGCGAGGACATGTTCATCATCCAGCCGACTTCGAACCCGGCCAACGACAACCTCATGGAACTGGTGATCATGGCCGACGCGCTGAGGCGCTCCTCGGCACAGCGCATCACCGCCGTCCTGCCCTATTTCGGTTATGCCCGGCAGGACCGCCGCACCAAGGCGCGCACTCCGATCACGGCAAAGCTGGTGGCGAACATGCTGGTCGGAGCGGGCATCGAACGCATCCTGACGATGGACCTGCACGCCGCGCAGATCCAGGGCTTCTTCGACATCCCCGTCGACAACCTCTACGCTTCGCCGGTCTTCGCGCTCGACATCCTGAGCCAGTTCCGCGGGCGCATGAACGAGATCACCATCATCTCTCCGGACGTGGGCGGCGTGGCCCGGGCGCGCGAACTGGCCAAGCGCATCAATTCGCCGCTTGCCATCGTCGACAAGCGCCGCGAGAAGCCGGGCGAGATCGCCGAGATGACCATCATCGGCGACGTCGCCGGCAAGATCTGCCTCATCGTCGACGACATGTGCGACACCGCCGGCACGCTCTGCAAGGCCGCCGAAGTGCTGATGGAGAACGGCGCCACGGAGGTGCATTCCTACATCTCGCACGGAGTCATGTCCGGGCCTGCGGTTGAGCGCGTGACAAAGTCGGTGATGAAATCGCTTGTGCTGACCGACACGATCGAACCCAGCAACGCCGTGAAATCCGCCCCCAACATCCGCATCGTCCCCACCGCCCCGATCTTCGCGCAGGCGATCCTGAACATCTGGAACGGCACATCGGTCTCGTCGCTCTTCGACACCGAGACCCTGAGCCCGATCTACGACGGAATGTACGCGGCAGCCGAGTAGCGCCTGCCTGCGGTCATCGACCGGACCGGGCCGGAAACGGTCCGGACATCGCCCGCGACCCGGACGGCGCGTTTGCCCTCAGGATGACTCCATCGACGATCCGCGCAAACAAACAGGCCGGAGCGCGTCGCGTCCCGGCCTCCCGATTGCGTATTCCGTCCCGCTCAGGCGCGTTCGGAGTATTCCATCGTCTCGGTATTGACGACAATGTCCTCGTCCTGCCCGACGAAGGGCGGCACCATGACCTTCACGCCGTTGTCGAGCAGCGCGGGCTTGAAGGAGTTCGCCGCTGTCTGGCCCTTCACCACCGGCTCGGTCTCGACGATCTTGCAGACCACCTTCTGGGGCAATTGCGCGTTCAGCGGCTCTGCGTCGTGATATTCCACAACAATCGTCATGCCGTCCTGAAGGAAAGGCCTGCGCTCGCCGAGCAATTCAGCCGGCAGTTGAACCTGCTCGTAAGTCTCGGTGTCCATGACGACAAGCATCCCGTTGTCCTCATAGAGGAAGGTCTGGTCCTTCTGCTCAAGTCTTACGCGTTCCACTTTGTCCGCGCTGCGGAAACGTTCGTTCAGTTTCGAGCCGTTGCGCAGGTTGCGCATCTCGACTTGGGCAAAAGCTCCGCCTTTTCCGGGCTTTACATGGTCGACCTTGACCGCGGCCCAAAGACCTCCGTTGTGTTCCAGGACATTCCCGGGACGGATTTCGTTACCATTGATCTTGGGCATTTGACGGAACCTTGGCGAAGGTTGAAGAGAAACTGGCGCATCCTATATCTTGGGCGGCTGGACCTGACAAGACTACGATATCTCGTATAAGAAAGGGACCAACCTATGCACTGAGCGCATGGACGTCATGCATATATGGGGTATCCGAATCGAGTTCGATCGGTCATAAGGGGCCCCATGCCGAAATAACAAGAGCAAGAATAACGAAAGGACGACGAATGAAAGATTTCGTTGACGGCACGGCCTTCAATAACGAGCAAGGCAACCGTGCACGTAAACTCTTTGCGGCAGTTGTACTTGCCGCACTCGACGACGCCATCGCTGACGACAAGAAGTATGGTAACGGACCTGAGCAGATCGCCCGCTGGGCACGCTCGCGCGATGGCCGCGAGGTTCTGACCTGCGCCGGGATCGACCCGAACGAACGTGTCGTTTCGGGGCTGATGGAATTCGTCGGCAAGGGTGTGCGGACGTCCGTCGCGCTCTCGCGTGAGGAATCCGAGCGCCGCAATGCCGCTCAGCAGGCCGAAGCCGCCTGATCTACCTGTCGAGGAAGTCGAAAGAAAATGCGCGCCCTCGGGGGCGCATTTTCTTTTTCGGGACCGGAACTTTGCGCATGGGCACAAGATGACCAGGGCGATCATGATTCAGGGCACGGGCAGCAATGTGGGCAAGTCCCTGCTGGTCGCGGGCCTTGCGCGCGCCTTCCTGCGTCGCGGGCTGTCGGTGCGCCCGTTCAAGCCCCAGAACATGTCCAACAACGCCGCCGTGACATCGGACGGCGGCGAGATCGGGCGCGCGCAGGCCCTGCAGGCGCGGGCGGCGGGCGTTTCCCCGCATACCGACATGAACCCCGTCCTGCTGAAGCCCCAGACCGACACCGGCGCTCAGCTGGTGGTGCGCGGTCAGGTGCGCGGCACGCAGGAGGCCCGCGCATACGCACGCGGACGCGCCGCGCTCATGCCCGAAGTGCTTGAAAGCTTCGGGCGTCTTGCCGGGCTCTGCGACCTGGTGCTGGTCGAGGGCGCGGGCAGTCCGGCCGAGACCAATCTGCGCAGCGGCGATATCGCCAACATGGGCTTCGCGCGCGCTGCGGGGGTACCGGTGCTGCTGGTGGGCGATATCGACCGCGGCGGCGTCATTGCGCAGATCGTGGGCACAAGGGCGGTGCTCGAGCCGGAAGACGCGGCGATGATCCGTGGCTTTGCCGTGAACCGTTTCCGGGGCGACGTGACGCTTTTCGACGCCGGACGCGACGATATCGCCGCGCGCACCGGCTGGCCCTGCCTCGGCGTCATTCCCTGGTTCACGGCAGCGCAGCGCCTTCCCGCGGAGGACGTCATGGATCTGCCCGCGCGCGCCCGCTCGGCGGGCGCCGGCTGCCACATCGTGGTCCCGCGCCTGCCGCGCATCGCCAACTTCGACGACCTCGACCCGCTCGCCGCCGAGCCGGGGGTCGCGCTCGAGATCGTCGAGCCGGGCCGCCCCCTGCCCCTCGGCGCCGATCTCGTCCTGCTGCCCGGCAGCAAGGCGACGCTGTCGGATCTCGCCGCGTTGCGGGCCGAGGGATGGGACATCGACATCGCGGCGCATCTGCGCCAGGGCGGTCATGTGCTGGGTCTGTGCGGCGGCTATCAGATGCTGGGGCGGCGCGTCGCGGATCCCGAGGGCATCGAGGGCGCGGCGGGCGAGGCGCAGGGCCTCGGGCTGCTGGACGTCGAGACGGTTCTTGCGCCGAAAAAGGAACTCGCCCTGCGGTCCGGCGCACATGTCGCAAGCGGTGCTGCGCTGGAAGGATACGAGATTCATATGGGGCGCACGACGGGCCCCGACTGCGCGCGCGGCTGGCTCGACATGGGCCGTGGGCCCACCGGCGCGGCTTCTGCGGATGGACGTGTCAGGGGCTGCTACCTGCACGGTCTCTTCGCGTCTGATGCCTTCCGCGCCGCCTTCCTGTCAGAGCTCGGTCAAAGGTCGGACCTGGCCTACGATGCGGGAGTCGAGGAAACGCTGGACGCGCTCGCCCAGCATCTCGAGCGTCACATGGACCTGGATCTTCTGCTGTCGCTCGCGCAGGAGCCGCGCCAGTGACGCACGAGTTGTCCCGCCCTGCCCTGTCTGCCTAGTCCAGATCCTGCGCCGCAAGCGCGCGCTGGATCTCGCGTCGGACCAGCTTTCGGACGTTGCGCGTGATGCGCTCGCCAAGCGGGCCCTGCAGCTCGGCCCTGACGATATCTGCCACAAGCGCGCGCAGCGCCTCCTCGTCGAGCAGATCGTCTTCCGGGGTGAAGCTGTCCATGCGTCCCGCCGGATCGCCCCGACCACCTGCGTGCCCCTCGGGATCGTCATCCGGGTCAGCGTCGCGACCGGTTTCCGGCCACTCGAGGGCCGGCGCTTCGGTCCCGGCGTAATCGCCCTGGCCGGCATCGTCCGGCTCCCATATATCGGGATTGCGCTGGATTGCCGTCTCGAGCGCGGCGATCTTGTCGCCGAGCGTTACGGCGCGATCTTCTCCCGGCCAGGCCACCGTGTCCGAGTCATCCGAAGGTAGGGAGCCGTCGGTTCCGTCCGCCTGATGTTGCGAAGACGGGCCGTCTGAACCGGTGTTCCGGACCGCATCATCCTCATCGACCTGCACCCTCAGGGACGGCGTCAGCAACAGACGCCCGGTACCGGCCAGAGCGGATTCGGCGGCAGGATCGGACGGCCGGCTTTCTGCCACAAGGCGCCGTACGGAGGAAAGTACGTCCTCTGCCTCAGAATTCGTCACGCTGTCCGACATGTTCAGTACCGTTCCCAGTTCACCCCCGGGCAGCGTACGCCGCACGCCGCCCAAAGGAAAGTCACTGGCGCTGCAAGCGCTCCAGCACGCGGTCCAGCTGCTTGCCCTGTCTGGACTTGCTCACGGGTGCATCCTTGGCAAGGTTGTAATAGGCCGCCGGGTCGTATTGCGGGACGTTCAGCCCGAGGTCGCGCGCGGTCAACTGCCCGGTGGCCGAGAGCACGCCGTAGGCCGCGACATAAAGCTGCGTCTGAACCTCGATGCGCGTATTTACCGCGTCGAGCAGGTCCTGTTCGGCGTTCAGGACATCCAGCGTCGTCCGCGCCCCAAGCGTCGCTTCCTCGCGGACCCCCTCGAAGGCGATATTCGACGCCTCTATGCCCTGTTCCGCTGACGCAAGGCTCGCCCGCGCCGCGGCAAGCTCGGCATAGGCGGCGCCCACGTTCTGGCTGATGTCGCGCTGAACGGTGTAGAGATTCGCCCGCTCCGAGTCGCGGACCGCCATGGCCCTGCGCACGTTCGAGGCCAGCGCCCCGCCCTGATAGATTGGCCCGCCGAGTTCCAGACCGATCGAACCGCTCCGCGTGAAGGCGTCAGAGGAATCCGTACGTTCCGAATACCCCAGCCGCCCCCCGGCCCTCAGGCTGGGCGCGATCTGTGCCTTTGCCCGCAGGATCGCAAGCTCCGCCGCGGCGACCTGATGCTGGGCGGCGAGGATGTTGGGATGCAGGCGCAACGCCACGGCCTTGGCTGCATCCACATTGGAATCGACCCGGGGGGTCGAGGGCGGCACATCGACTCTTCCGGGCTCGAGGCCGGTTGCATTGCGGTATTCCTCGCGCGCGCTGATCAGGTTTCCCTGAGCCTGGGCGAGGCCGCTTCTGGCCTCGGCCTGGGCTGCCTCGGCAAGCGCCACATCGGTGCGCGTCACCTCGCCAACTTCGAAGCGGTCCTGCGCGGCGCGCAGCTCTTCGCTCAGCAGGCGCAGGTTGTTCTGGCGCACCTCGACGAATTCGATCGCCGCGCGCAGGTTCATGAAGGCCTGCACCGCGCGGAACAGCACCTGCTGCTCGACTGCGACGAGGTTCTGGCGCGTTGCGAGCACGGTCTCCTTGGCGACATCCACCCCGAGCCGACTGGCGCCGGCGTCCCAGAGCAGCATGTCCAGCGTGACGTTGATCGAAGCCGTCGTACTTTCGATCCCTTGCGTCTGCACGATCGTGTCGGTGCGCGTGTCGCCGAAGTCGCGCGTCATGTCGGCCGACCAGTTGAGGATCGGGCGCAACAAGGCTGTCGCGCCTGCCACATCCTCGTCCGCCGCGCGCAGCAGCGCCCGGTTCTGTTCGATCAGCCCGCTGCTGACATAGGCGCCCACGAGCGCATCCGCGAGCGTATCCGCCCTGACCGGAGCGACTCCGGAAAGACTGCCGATCACGGCCGCCGCCATCATCGATCGAAGCAATCGCATACCTGTCACTGCCTTCATGTCGCTTCCTCGCGTCACGTGCCTGCCTCCATGGATCCGCGACCGTTTTTCTTTTCTGTCCGGTCTGCGGCGATCATCTACAATCTGAATGCCAGTTCCCTGTCGAAGCCCGGCAGCACGGGCGCCCCGGCATTGAATGCCATGCGCCACGAAATTCGCCCGTCCCGCTTGTAGCCGATACGCACTTCACCAAGCGCGCCTTCCATGAAGACGCAGGCGATGCGGCCGCCGTCCTTGACCTGTTGCGCGATCGATGCGGGAAGCTCGACCACGCCGCCCTCGACCAGCACCACATCGTAGGGGCCATGTTGCGCCGCCCCCTCGGCCAGCGGTCCGGTGTGGACCATGACGTTGTCGGCCCCGACCGAGGTCAGCGCCTCGCTCGCATCCCGCGCCAGATCCGCGTCTTCCTCCACCGCCACGACCGCCTCGGCCATTCGTGCCATCACGGCAGCCGCATAGCCAAGCCCCGCGCCCAGATCGAGCACCAGCTCGTTCGCCGAGATGTCCAGTCCGTCCAGCATCTTGGCAAGGGTGCGCGGCTCCAGCACAACGCGCCCGCCGCCCAGGTCGAGGTTCTCGCCGAGATAAGCCGCCTCGCGCTTGGTCGCCGGCACGAAATCCTCGCGCGGTACGGCCAGCATCGCGTCGATGATGGGAAATTTGGTCACGTCGGAGGGCCGGACCTGCGCGTCGACCATCATGGTGCGGCGCGCTGCGAAGTCTGTCATCGTTCTAAACTCACCTGTTCAGATTTGCCCGATCAAGGTTTGCCACAACTTGCCCTCTGCGGCAACGCTACTGTTCCGTTTTTTGCGCCCGCTGTGACATGCCGGCGGCTCTTGCGGTGAAGCTGCGGATCATATAGCTGTGCGGCACACCACGGATGGCGAGTTGGCGGAGTGGTGACGCAGCGGATTGCAAATCCGTGTACACCGGTTCGATTCCGGTACTCGCCTCCATCCAGTCTCGAGCAGTTGCCGAGAAGAGGTTCCCTGATTTGTGATGTTCGGTCGCCTGACGGCCAGGCGAAAGGCTTTGTGGCCTTGTGCAGCGCAGGCGCAGCGGAACAAGGAACTTGTGGGGAAAGACGGCTGGCGGGGGCGCATGGACAGGGGCGCGGGAAAATCTGCCGGAAAACCACGATTGCCTCACACTGACCGCGTGCTGGTACGTTTCAAGGCAAATGACGTGAGCGTGCCCGGCAAAAATCCGGCGCTGTGGTCATGGCAATGCCTGGATTGGCAGGGCAGGCGTTGACGCAGGCCACCGGCTCCAGTCTGTCGGCCAGGAACGCCTGCTGAAGGCCTGGATTGAAAGAGGTTGTCGGTGTCGCTTCGCTCGATGCTCGTGTTTCTCATTGCCGCAGGCGTGTCAGCCGCCTGGGCCTTTCCGGCGCTCGCCCATACCGGCGAGGGATATGGCGGCGGCCTCGCAGCCGGGATCACTCACCCAATTCTCGGTTGGGACCACGTCGCAGCCATGGTCGCTGTCGGGCTCTGGGGCGCATTCCTGGGGGCTCCGGCGATCTGGATCCTGCCCGTGGTGTTTCCGCTGTTCATGGCCCTTGGTGCGGCGGCGGGCATCACAGGTCTTCCCGTGCCTGCGGTCGAAACCGGAATTGCGCTTTCCGCCGTCGTGCTGGGTCTGATGATTGTCTTCGCTGCTCGCCCACCTATCCGGGTGGCAGCGGTCATCGTGGGGCTGTTCGCGATCTTCCATGGCTATGCTCACGGTAAGGGACTCCCATCGACGGCCAACGCCTTTGCCTTCGCGGTCGGATTTGTCATTGCCACGGGACTGCTGCACCTGATGGGCATTGCCTTCGGGCTTCTCGTGAAATGGCCGCCGGGACGCGTCGCGGTCCGTGCCGCAGGCGGTTTGATCTCTCTGGCCGGGGTCGCCTTTCTGACTGGCATAGCCGGAGCATGAAGCCAGCACATTAGCTTGTCTGCCTGGCCATCGAGTCCGGGGCGAAGCCCGCTTACGCACACGGTTCGCTACCGGGCATCGACGGCTTTTACGCCGGGCTGCTGCATCCGTTCTCGACACCGTCACAAGCCGTCCTGATGCCTGGCCTTGGGCTGGTGGTCGGCAGCTTTGCCGTTCCGAAGGTGAATTGGCACTTGGCAGCATTTCTTGCCGCGATGCTTGCAGGAATGCTTTCGGGAAGCAGGTTCGCACAACTCGACGCGGCGCTTTTCGCGGTCGCATTTGCGGTCTGCGCGTTGAACGCGCTGCAACCGGGGAAACTGCTCGCGGTCTCAATTCCGTTGGTCGCAGTCGCAGGTGTCCTGATCGGCATGGCATCCATTCCTGTGCAGGACCGACGCCAGGCCGCTTGTGTAATGTTGCCATGGTATTCATCTACAGATGTTAGGAGACATTTTCACGGTCTGAGGGCAGCGGAGGTGCAGCGGAGGCCCGAAAAGCCCATGAACCGGCACAGCGCGCGTGTCGGGCATTCCCGTCAGGCGACTGATACTGCTTGCTGATCGGATGGTGGGTCGTGACGGGCTCGAACCGCCGACATCTTCGGTGTAAACGAAGCGCTCTACCAACTGAGCTAACGACCCGTGGAGCGGCTATTAGCGCAAACCGGGCGCGGGCTTCAAGTGCCGATTGGCAAGCACTGCTGTCTGCCGTCTTCCAGATGGTAGACGACCCCCTGCCCGCCCGGGATGTCGTCGAGTTCGCGGATGGCGCGTCCGAGCACGATCAGGCGCAGCATCCGGCTGGTGACACCATGCGTCACCAGGATCGCCGGCCCCCGGAGATCGTCGAGGAAAGCCTTGCAGCGCCTGTATAACGCCTCGAAACCCTCTCCGCCGGGTGCGCGGTCGTAGTGCAGGAGAGAGCCGGAGTCGTCCCCGAAGGTCGCGCCACGGAGCTCAAGCTGATCGGCCGTCATTCCGGTCCATTCCCCGACGCCGATCTCCTTCAGGCGCTCGTCGGTGCGGATCTCGTGAACCAGTCCCTGCAGCGCAAGGGCAGCCGTGTGCAGCGCCCGGACCTGCGGGCTCGAGATTGCCGTGCAGCCGGTGAGGTCACACCCCGACAGGATGTTGCGCTGGCGCAGGGCCTCGGCCACGCCCTGGTCGGTCAGCGCGGAATCGCGCCAGCCCTGCATGCGCCTGGCCGCGTTCCATTCCGTCTGGCCGTGACGCATGACGAAGAGCCTCGGGAACGCGCTCACCGATCCTCTCCGGGGCTTTCGGGTATATCGTAATCACGCGGCCCCTGCCCCTCATCGCCCTCGGGCCGCCTCTCCGGTGCGCGCGTCCGCCTGGGGGATTCTGCCGTGGCGATGCGAAGGGCCTGGCTGCTGCCGTCCTTGCCTTCTCCGAGCCAGAGGGTCCGCTGGGGAAAGGGTATCTCGATGCCCCGTTCGTCGAAAACCGTCTTCAGGGCGCCGTTATAGGCGCGGCCGATGCCCCATTGCTTGCCGGGCCGGGTCTTGATGCGCGCCCGCAGGACGACGGCATTGTCGCCGAAGGCCTCGACCCCGAACCATTCCAGATCTCCCAGCACGTCTCGCGCCATCTCCTCGTCCTGCTTCATCAGCGCGAAGGCATCATGCATCGCCGCCTTCACGTCCTCGACGTCCTCGCGGTAGGCCACGCCCATGTCGCAGACGGAATAGCTGAATTCCTTCATGAAATTCGACACGAGGTCGACCGACGAGAACGGAATGATATGATACACCCCATGCAGATCGCGCAGCGAGACCGAGCGGACAGACAGGCGCTCGACCACCCCGGTGGTTGCGCCGGCCGTGACCACGTCACCCACGTTCATCGCGTTCTCGAACTGGATAAACACGCCGTTGATGATGTCCTGCACGAGTTTCTGTGACCCGAAGCCGACTGCCAGCCCGACAACGCCGGCAGACGCCAGCAGCGGGCCGATATCCAGGCCGATCTCGCTCAGCACGAACATCAGCGTGAGCACGAGCAGGAGAATGGTGGCGGCATTGCGCAACAGGGTAAGAAGTGTGGTCTCGCGCGCCGTGGGCACCGACCCGTATTCGGGATTGAGCCGGTAGTCGACGAATGACGTCAGGGCCAGCCAGAGCGCGAAGGCGAACAGAAGGATGAGCGCGACCGAAAAGAGCGTTGCCGTGACCTGAATCCCGACGCGGGTCTCGAGCCAGGCGCGCATGTCCAGAAGCCCGATGACGTCGAGCGCGAAGATCAGAACGCAGAACATCAGCACCAGCCGCAACACGCTGAAGGCCCGCGGCATGACGCGGTTCAGCCGGCGTTCCAGCAGTGGCAACTTCGCGCTGACGTCCTCGGGCAACGAGATGCCACGGGCGATCGCTCGGGCCAGCCAGCCGGATAGCAGCGCCGCGATCACGCCGGCGACCAGGATCTTGCCGAGCCCGACCAGCGCCGCATAGGTGACATCGGCCGGCTGGGTCATCACCACGAGAAACATTCCGGCGAGATACGCAAGCGCCGCCCAGTGCCAGTATCGTCCCAGTGCTGCCAGCCCCCGCGCGACGGGTCCCGGCGGCGTCGGAGGATATTCCTGCAAGGCGGGGCTCGGCGCGCCATCGGTCTCTTCCGCAGCGGCATCGAGCGCCAGACGCGGATCCGCCGTGGTCTCGAGCCAGCTTGCCACTTCCCGACGTCGGCGAAGGACCACATAGGCGAGATAGGCCAGCACGATCACCGTCAGAACTGCCGATACGGCGTTGCCCGCCGGTCTGCCGGCACTCTGGTTGACGATCGGAATGACCAGCAGATGGCCATATCCCAGAATGCTCACGACCACGCTCAGATAGCGCGACAACGCGCCGGCGGCCCGGTCGCCGACCGGGATGATCCTGAGGTCGCCGGCGATCGGAGACAGGACCGAGCGTATCGCGACCTTGATCAGTTCGACCACGAGAAACGCGTTCAGATAAAGCGCCTGGCGGATGCCGATCTGCCCCGGCGAGCCGATCAGGAAAAGCGCGACCGCATAGCCAAGAGCCCAGGCCAGCAGAACGACAAGCGCGCCGGCGACATTGGAACCGACGAAAAGGCCGACAGAGCGCATGAAGTCGGCCTGCGCGGCGCGGGCCCCGAGACGCCGGTGAAAGTCGCGGGTGAGCCAGCGCAACAGGACGAACAATGAGACCGTGCACAGGATGATCAGGGCCAGCCCCCTCAGCGCGTCGAGGAGGACGTCGAGGTTCCCGGCGCTCAGCCCCTCGAATACCGAGCGGCCACTCAGAAGTTGATCGCGCAGTTCCAGCACGGCTGCGGCGGCGTCCTGAACGGTGGTCTGGGTGAAAACCGCGATCCGGCTTCCGAAGGAAAGGATATCGCCAGCGACGGTAGAGTCATCCTCGCCATCCGTCGCCTCGCCCGACGGCGCCTGGGATTTCTCCAGCTCCGCAATCAGCCGGTCGCGCGCGTCAGGATCCTTCAGAACCTCCAGAAGGGCCGCCAGCGGCGCGGGCTCGTCCGACTGCGCACTGCCTTCGGCTTCGCTCGGGGATGCGGTGTTGAGCGTCTGCGCATCGGCCCCGGCACCGAGGGCGAACCACGCCAGGGCCGCAAGCACAAGCGCATGAAACTTCAAGATCCTGGCAATCCGCATCCTCGCCCGCCCTCTTCTCTTCCGGTTCATTCCGCCGTGTCCCGCGTTTATGCCGCCGACAGGATGGAAAGAAAAGTCGCGGCGCGCTCGGACAGTGCGGCGGGGACAGATCCGATTGGGCGGTCTGCAAGAGCGCGAACCCGATACCCGCGGGGTCGCACCGTAACCGCCGCGTCGGGTCCGGCAGGAGTCCCTGCGTCCGGAGACTGTATGGTCAGGATAAGGTGGTGGGTGATAACGGATTTGAACCGCTGACATCTTCGATGTGAACGAAGCGCTCTACCACTGAGCTAATCACCCATTCGGCCGGGATCTATCCAAAGCTCCCCGTCCTTGCAAGAGGCGGCGGCAAAAAACTGGCCGCCGAAGCCTTGCGAGGGCACCCGCAGCGGGGCAGGTCCGCGTCCAGACGGGTTCGCCCCTTCGCCGCGCTGGCGCAAGCAAAAACCCCCGCGACGCAGGTCGCGGGGGTCGATGCCGTCACATGTCGCGCTCAGTGCGCCGTCGCGGGATCTCCCGCGGCGGACTTGGCCGCAAGCGCCGCGGCAGCCGCCGCATCCTCGGCCTCCTGATCCCATTCGATCGGATCGGGCGCGCGAACAAGCGCATGCTCGAGAACCTCGGAGACGTGGCTGACCGGAATGATCTCGAGACCGCTCTTCACGTTGTCCGGGATTTCCGGCAGATCCTTCTCGTTCTCCTGCGGTATGAGCACGGTCTTCACGCCGCCGCGAAGCGCCGCGAGAAGCTTCTCCTTGAGCCCGCCGATGGCCGTCGCATTGCCACGCAGGGTCACTTCACCCGTCATGGCGATGTCCTTGCGGACAGGGATCTGCGTGAGCACCGACACGATCGCCGTGACCATCGCGAGCCCTGCCGAAGGACCGTCCTTCGGCGTTGCCCCGTCCGGAACGTGCACGTGAATGTCCAGCGTGTCGAACTTCGGCGGCTTGACCCCGATCCTGGGCGAGATCGACCGGACATAGCTCGACGCCGCGTCGATGGACTCCTTCATCACATCGCCAAGCTTGCCGGTGGTCTTCATCCGGCCCTTGCCCGGCAGGCGCAGCGCCTCGATGCTCAGCAGCTCGCCACCCACCGACGTATAGGCAAGCCCTGTCACAACGCCGATCTGGTCCTCCTTCTCAGCAAGCCCGTAGCGGTACTTCTTGACCCCGAGGAACTCGTCAACGTTCTCTGCCGTCACGTGCACGACGTCGGCTTCCTTCTTGACGATCTTCGTCAGGGCCTTCCGCGCCACCTTGGCGATCTCGCGCTCGAGGTTCCGGACGCCGGCCTCGCGGGTATAGACCCGGATCATCTCGGTCAGCGCCGACTCGTCGATCGAGAACTCCTTGGCTCTGAGCCCGTGGTTCTTGATCTGCTTCGGCACGAGGTGCTGACGCGCGATCTCGCGCTTCTCGTCCTCGGTATAGCCTGCGAGCGGTATGATCTCCATCCGGTCAAGCAGGGGACCGGGCATGTTGTAGCTGTTCGACGTGGTCAGGAACATCACGTTCGACAGGTCGTATTCCACTTCGAGATAGTGGTCGACGAACGTGCCGTTCTGTTCCGGATCGAGCACTTCAAGCATCGCCGAGGCCGGGTCGCCCCGGAAGTCCTGACCCATCTTGTCGATCTCGTCGAGCAGGATGAGCGGATTGGTGGTCTTCGCCTTTTTCAGCGCCTGGATGATCTTGCCGGGCATCGAGCCGATATAGGTCCGCCGGTGTCCGCGTATCTCGCTCTCGTCCCGCACGCCGCCCAGCGAGATGCGGATGAACTCGCGCCCCGTGGCCTTGGCGACCGACTTGCCGAGAGAGGTCTTACCCACGCCCGGAGGGCCGACGAGGCACATGATCGGCCCCTTCAGCTTGGACGAGCGTTGCTGCACCGCAAGGTACTCGACGATACGCTCCTTGACCTTCTCGAGCCCGTAATGATCGTCGTCGAGAACCTTCTGGGCCCGGCCCAGATCCTTCTTGACCCGGGACTTTACACCCCAGGGGATCGACAGCATCCAGTCGAGGTAGTTGCGCACCACCGTCGCCTCGGCGCTCATCGGGCTCATCGACTTGAGCTTCTTGAGCTCGGCCTCGGCCTTTTCGCGCGCCTCTTTCGAGAGCTTCGTCTCGGCGATCCTGGCCTCGAGTTCGGCCACCTCGTTGCGCCCGTCCTCGCCATCGCCCAGCTCCTGCTGGATCGCCTTCATCTGCTCGTTGAGATAGTACTCGCGCTGGGTCCGCTCCATCTGCGACTTCACGCGGGTCTTGATCTTCTTTTCGACCTGCAGCACCGACATCTCGCCCTGCATCAGGCCATAGACCTTCTCGAGCCGCTCGCTGACGATGAGTGTCTCCAGCAGCTCCTGCTTCTGCTTCACGTCGATGCCCAGATGCCCGGCAACCAGGTCGGCGAGCCGTGCGGGTTCTGTCGTCTCGCCCACGGCGGCAAGCGCTTCCTCGGGGACGTTCTTCTTGACCTTTGCATAGCGCTCGAACTCGTCGGCGACCGTGCGCAGCAGTGCCTCGGTCGTCGCGAGATGACCGGGCATCTCGGTGAGATACTCGGCGCGGGCCTCGAAGAAACTGTCGTTGTCGAGATACTTGGTGATGCGCACGCGCGCCTGGCCCTCGACGAGCACCTTCACGGTGCCATCGGGCAGTTTCAGAAGCTGCAGCACGTTCGCCAGGACACCGGCCTTGTAGATGCCGCTGGCATCGGGGTCGTCCACGCTGGGATCGATCTGGCTGGCGAGCAGGATCTGCTTGTCGTCCGCCATGACCTCTTCGAGCGCCCGAACCGACTTGTCCCGTCCAACGAACAGCGGAACGATCATGTGCGGAAACACAACGATGTCGCGCAGCGGGAGGACCGGATAGGAAGGGTTGAGCTGTCTGGTCATCATTTCATCCTTTACTAGCAGGAGAGCACCGGCCCCGCGAAACGGCAACCACGGCTCTCCCCGTCTCGGCTTGTTAACTTGGGCCTGAGGGCGGCCATTTTCAAGCGCGTGTCACCCCCGCCCGTCGAGGCAGTCTGCAACCTGGCACCATCGGCGGCAAGTCCGATCCTGTAGTTTGTGCGATACTCAACCACCAGATGATGGCATCCTGCCTGCATTTCTCGCGCAAACGTGACGCCAGACTCCGCCCGGAGGGCGGCGGTACGTACTTCCCTGTCATGGCGCGCGCCATCGCTGCGCCATGCCGCTGAACGCCATGACGTCCGTGCAGGGCCAACATCAGCAGCATTGCGTTAAGATTCGGTTCATCTGTCATCGCCCCGGAGCCCGGCCGCAGCGTCAGAGCGGTGCGATGTCGCCATCGGCCCGGTCGGCATGGAAGCTTTGCTCGAACTGCGCGAAGCGCCCGGCGGCGATCGCCGCGCGCATTTCCGACATCAGATCCTGATAATATCTCAGGTTGTGCCATGTCAGCAGCATCGAGGCGATGATCTCCTGGCTGCGGAAGACGTGGTGCAGATAGGCCCGGCTGTAGCCCCGGCAGGCAGGACATTCGCAGTCCGCATCGAGCGGACGCGGATCGTCCTGATGGCGCGCATTCTTGATGTTGACCACGCCGCGCCGGGTGAAGGCCTGCCCGGTTCGGCCCGACCGCGAGGGCAGCACGCAATCCATCATGTCGATGCCACGCTTGACCGCGCCGACGATATCGTCCGGCTTGCCCACGCCCATCAGATAGCGCGGCTTGTCCTCGGGCAGCATGTCCGGCGCATGATCTAGGCAGGCGAACATCGCCTCCTGCCCCTCGCCCACGGCGAGCCCGCCCACGGCGTAGCCATCGAACCCGATGGCCTTGAGAGCCTCGGCGCTTTCCTCGCGCAGGTCGCGTTCCAGTCCGCCCTGCTGGATCCCGAAAAGCGCGTGGCCGGGGCGGTCTCCGAAAGCGTCGCGCGACCGTTGCGCCCACCGCATCGACAGGCGCATGCTTTCGGCGATCCGGTCGCGGTCGGCGGGCAGCGCCGGGCATTCGTCGAAACACATCACGATATCCGAGCCGAGCAGCCGCTGGATCTCCATCGAGCGCTCCGGCGTGATCTCGTGCTTCGAGCCGTCGATATGGCTGCGGAAAGTCACCCCGCGCTCGGTCAGCTTGCGCAGATCGGCAAGACTCATCACCTGGAAGCCCCCCGAGTCCGTGAGGATGGGACGGTCCCAGTTCATGAAGCGGTGCAGCCCGCCCAGCCGGTCGATCCGCTCGGCCGTGGGGCGCAGCATCAGATGGTAGGTATTGCCAAGCAGGATATCCGCCCCGGTCGCCGCCACGCTTTCGGGCAGCATCGCCTTGACCGTCGCGGCGGTACCCACGGGCATGAAGGCGGGCGTGCGGATATCGCCGCGCGGGGTCGAGATGGTGCCGGTGCGCGCCTTGCCGTCACGGGCGGAGATGTCGAAGCGGAACTTTTCCATCCGGCCCCTCTGCCGCAAATCCGCATGCCCGCCAAGAGCCTATTGCCACAATGCGCCCCGGTCCGCAGACTTCCCGCATTTCAGGAGGCAGAGATTTCATGACGGACGACGACCACCTGAACCGCATCGACGCGCTGACACGGACGGCCCGCACCACATGGCTGGTGCTTCTGGGCACGCTGGTTTTCGTGGTCATCACGCTTGCGGGCGTCGACCATGTCGACTTCTACGGCGTGGACCGCGCCACCAAGCTGCCTCTGGTCGATGTCGAGGTGCCGACGCGGTACTTCTTCCTCGCCGCTCCCATGCTGATCGCGGCAATCCATTGTTACTTCCATCTTTACCTGATCCGGCTCTGGGATGCGCTGGGGGCGGCACCGCAGCGTCTGAAAGGAGTCAGGTTGGGCGACGCGGTCGCGCCCTGGCTGGTTTCAGATGCCGCCCTGCACCTGCGCAGCCGGCTGCGACAGGACAATTCCACGACTCGCCGCCCGCTCGAGTTGATCGCGACGGTGCTCAACCTGGTTCTGGCATCGGGGTTCGGGCTGTTCGTGCTCGGCTGGCTTTAGTGGTCCTCAATGCCGGCCCGGTCTGTCTGGATGACGTTCTCGGCTGCCGCCATGCTGTTCATGTCTGCATATGCCGCGATTGCCAGCCTTGCCAAATGGCACAGCGGCTGAGAGCGGAAGGGATCACGCAGCATGTCCGCCTGATCGGATCCAGAACCCGGTGGGCCGCCATTGGTGTTGCGGTCGTTGTCCTGACCGCCGTCAGCTTGCTGCGCACCGAAGGTCCGGCAATTGTCCGCGCCAACCCGGTGATGATCGGCGCGTCCCTCGTCGAGCGTCCGGCCAGTTGGCTGCCATATGCGGTGGCGCGTTCAGAGTATCGCGCCACATGGTGTTCCCTCAACAACATCAGGGATTGCGACAAGGTCAGCATCTACGATCCGGCGTTCGCTTCCGCCTGGAAGGCCCGTAGGGCTGCTCAGATCGCCGAAATGCGACGGCCCTCGTGGAGCAAGTGGCTCGCGCGTAAGCCAGACCTCCGGAATGCGGCGCTGAGATCGGCCTTCCTGGTGGGCGCGGACCTGCGCCGCGCGCGGATGGACGGAGCGAAACTGCAGGGCGCGCATCTTGAGGGGGCGGACCTGAAGAATGCGCGATTGAGCGGTGTGAACCTCAAATCGGCTCAGGTGCAAGGCGTGAACCTCAGCCGAACGCGCATGGACGGTGTGAACCTCTTCGGAGCTCAGATGGAAGGTGCGGTGATCAACTATGCGCTTCTGGCAGGGACGCGAAACGACCCTTCGAAAATGAAGAACACGAACCTCAGCGCTGTCGAAAGCAAGGGCAGCGCGCTGAGGTTTGTCGATCTGACAGAGGCCGTCTTCGATCAAAGGACCGATTTCAGGAACGCCTTCCTCGACGCATCCGTCGCCATGACGCCGGAGTTCCGCGCGCAGATGGGCCATCCCTGCCAGTGGACCGATGCCGTTCTCGACGACGAGGCGTTCTTCGGACGGTGGCGCGGCTGGACGGAAGCGGGTCCAAACAGCGAGATATATTGGAAGAATCTGGCGCCCGCCGGCTTCTGGACCGTCGCCGCGATACCGCCGCCGGAGGGATGCGCATGGAAGGCCGAAAGCGCCGAAACGTCACGCGCAGAACCCTAGCGCGCGCCTAAGCGGCTTGCGCCGGGAGGGCGATAGGCAGCCATTTGCCATGCGGCAATTCTGCAGATGCGTGAACATGCGCCAACCGCTAGACTGCGGCCAGAGAACGATGGTGACCGGGGACAGAGGACTTGAAAACGACGCGACAACGGGGCGCGGGGCATCCCGGCATGTGGTTCGCAATCTTGCGTCACATGCGCCCGGCTTTGCGCGCGGTGTCGTCATGACGGTCCTGCGGGATCTGACCACGCTCGAAGTGGTCGCGTCGCGGGTCCGCGAACAGCTCGGGGTCGCCACCGTGACGATTTCGGAAGTCGACCTGGACATGATCAGGCTGCGCGCCATTGTCGGCGAAAGGCTCGTCCAGGCGGTCATCGAAGGCAGCATTCCGCTTTCCTATTCGATCAGCCAGCATGTGGTGGCGATGAACTACCCGCTCATCGTCGCGGATGCGATGAGTCATCCGCTCATGTCGCGCGCAGCTGTGATCTCCGAGAACGCCATCGGGGCCTATGTCGGTGCGCCCCTTCACCGGAGCGACGGAACCTGCGTCGGCGCGCTGTCGGTGTTCGAGCGTCATCGGCGGGACTGGCGGCCGGAAGAGGTCGAGGTCGTGGTGGATGCCGCGCGCGAGGCGGAGGGCATTCTCAACCGCAAACGTCCCGGCGCGGGCAGCTGAGCGCTTTTTCCGTGCGGCTCCGCTGACCTCGCGTTATCCTGGAACACATGGTCTCCGGTCACGTTGCGGTCATGCTCCGGGTGCGATACTGGAGCCGCCCCGAAGCACCGTCAGGAAACCAAGATGCCCGTCCCCCTAACCTTCGGCTGGGAAGAATGGATCTCCCTGCCAGAGCTCGGCCTGCCGGCCCTGCGCGCCAAGGTCGATACCGGCGCGCGGACATCCGCGCTTCATGCCAGCGACATCGAGGTTTTCGGCCCGGCCAACCGCCCGAAGGTGCGCTTTCTGGTGAACCCCGTGCAGGGGCGGGACGATCTGACCATCGCCTGCTCGGCCAGCATCGTCGACCGCCGCGAGGTGACATCGTCTAACGGCGAGGCCGAATCGCGCTATGTGGTCGCGACGCGGCTCGACGTGGGCGGTCAGACATGGCCGATCGAGGTGACGCTGACGAATCGCGCCGGCATGACCAGCCGGATGCTGCTGGGACGTCAGGCGCTGAGCGATCACATCTCGATCTCGCCGACCGAAAAATGCCTGCAACCGGAACTCAGCTACGATGTCTATCATTCGGCCAACATGCGTCAGCAGGCGCCGAAGCGGGCACTGAGGCTCGCCGTGCTGAGCCGCGAGAACAACTACTCGACCGGCCGCATCGTCGAGGTCGGCGAGAAGCGCGGGCACACGGTCGAGGTGATCGACACCACCCGCTGCTACATGGCGATCAACGCGATGGCTCCGGAAGTTCATTACGACGGAAACCGCCTGCCCCGGTACGACGCCGTGATCCCGCGCATCGGCGCCTCGGTCACGCCCTATGGCTGCGCGGTCATCCGCCAGTTCGAGACCATCGGCACGTATTGCGTCAACGGCTCGGCCGGGATCATGGCAAGCCGCGACAAGCTGCACGCGCATCAGGTGCTTGCCTCGCAGCGCATCGGCATGCCCATGACGGCCATCGCGGCCTCGCCCAAGGACACATCGAACCTCATGCAGCTGGTCGGCGCCGCCCCGGTGATCGTGAAGCTGCTGGAATCGACCCAGGGCAAGGGCGTGGTGCTTGCCGAGACCCGCAAGGCGGCCGAGTCGGTGGTGGATGCCTTCCGCGGTCTCAAGGCGAACTTCCTCGTTCAGCGCTTCATCAAGGAGGCCGCCGGCGAGGACATCCGCTGCCTCGTGATCGGAGGCAGGGTCGTGGCGGCCATGAAGCGCAAGGGCGCGGATGGCGATTTCCGCTCGAACCTGCATCGCGGGGGCACGGCAAGCAACGTGCGCATCTCGAAGGCCGAACGCGAGGCGGCGGTGCGCGCGGCCCGCGCCTTCGGGCTGGGGCTTGCCGGGGTCGATCTGCTGCGCGCGGCGGACGGGCCCAAGGTGCTCGAGGTCAATTCCTCGCCGGGTTTCGAGGGGATAGAGGCCGCAACCGCCCTGGACGTGGTGGGCAAGCTCTATGACGAGATCGAGGCCCGGGTGCGCCCCCAGCCCATGCGACGGCGCCGGGTCGCCTGAGCGATCCCCCGCCGCCTGTCGCGGAGCATGGGACGCCTTTCGGGCGTCCCTTGGGGTCAGTGGCCCGAGAAGACCAGCTGCTTGACCGGAAGCGTCAGCATCTGGCTGCGCAGCAGGATGGCGTGGACGATGCCGACCGTATCCACCGCATGCAGGAAAAGCCACTTGCCCAGGGGCATGTCCGGATCCTCCGCCAGCCGGTCGTGATTGCTGGTGTAGGCGTTCGCGATGCACGAGCTCCCCGGTGGAATATCGGCCGTCTGACCCGAATATAGCGGTTCCAGGTAGACCGTGATCGCTCCCGGAGGGGGCGTCCGGGCGGTATCGAGCAACTGGTCGCTCGGACGGAACTGCCCCGAGGCGATCACGTCCTGCACCTCGGTGATGATCATGGGCACGACGGTGAAGGGTTTCGAGACACAGCCCATCTCGACGATCATGCCGGGCTTGATGATCTGCGCATTGATCTGGTCGAACCCGGCCTGAAACCCCATCCTGCCGGCCTCGACAGGGACGAGGATGCCGGCAGGGCGCATGAAGGGGTTCACCACGTCGCCCGGCCGCAGCACGAACTGCTCGATGCGTCCCGTGACACCGGCCACCACCGTCAGCCTGTCGAGCTGCTTTTGCGCCTGCGCGAGCCGCGCCTCGGCCGTGGTAAGCTGCGCCGGAAGCAGGGTGTCAATTCTCGCCTGCACGGACGCCTCGTTGGCGACCGCCGCGTCCACGACCCCCTGGCGGACGTCCACGAGGTTCTCCAGCCGCTCGACCTCGCGAAGTGAAACGGCCGAGGACCCGCGCTCCTGCAGCGCAAGGTTGCGCGCCAGTTCCTCATCCGCCTGTCTGAGCGAGGCACGCGCCTGCGTGACGGCCCCCGTGGCAGAGGCAAGCTCGGTTCGCGCGACATCCATGCCGGCCCTGACCTCGGCGACCTGACCCTCTGCCGCGGCGACCGCCGCCAGCATTTCCGTATCGTCGAGCCGGAAGATCGGCGCCCCCTCCTCCACCACCTCGTTGTTGCTTACCAGTACCTCGGTTACCCGACCCGGGGTCTCGGACAGGATCGTCACGGTCCGGAAGTAGGACCGCACCGAGGTCGCCGACGGGTGATAGTAGAAGATCATCGTGATGAGCGAGATCGTGAGGATCGCGCAGGTCGAGATGCCCCAACGCAATTCGTACCAGACCGAGAAGAAGTTGATCTCGTAGCCCAGCCGCTTGCCTTGGACATAGCGCCGGAAGAGATAATCGGGAAGAACCGTGACCAGCGAGCAGAGAAGAAGCTCAACCATCGTGGCGCCCGTCTTCGACCGGGGCCGTCGCAGGTTCTTCGCGCCAGGCCATCCGGGCGAGCGAGCGTGACATCGACTCGAGCGGGGTCATGAAGTCGGGCACCCGCACCGCCGCTATCAGGATCGCGATGACCCAGAAGAGATTGTTGTGCGTGAACAGGGCCAGCACGGCCAGGATGCTGATGAGCTGAAGCTGCATGTGGTTGGACTTGTGCGCCATCCGCTCGGGTATCGCGTGCAAGGTGAGATAGAAGATCCCAAGAAGCACGAAGATCGCGATGGCGCCGATCGTCACCGATGTGAACATCGGGTCCGATCCGTCGGGACCGGGAATGAAACCTGGCAGGTGATGCGGCGCCAGTTCGTGCAAAGTGTCTTCCATGCTCACGTCTCTCCATGGTGAGTATCCGCAGATTGCGGATATGCCGAGGCCGGTCAACCTCGAAGGCTGCTCCACGCGCATGGCTGGTCGATCGCCGTGGTCTGGACGCTGCGCTTTGCAATCCCTATATAAATGATCAACTACGAGCCCAGAGGTGCCCATGACCCAGCCTGCCGAACCGCTCGAAGGCGCGCCGTTGATTGCGCCCTCCACCACGGACCACCCGCTTTACGACAACGTCGTCGAGGCCTGCCGGACGGTCTATGACCCCGAGATTCCGGTGAATATCTACGAACTGGGACTGGTCTACACCATCGACATCAGCCCCGAGAACGAAGTTCGCGTTGCGATGTCTCTGACCGCACCCGGCTGCCCGGTGGCTGGCGAAATGCCCGGTTGGGTTGCCGATGCCGTGCTCTCGGTGCCGGGCGTGAAGGACGTGGACGTCCAGCTTACCTGGGAGCCGCCCTGGGGCATGGAGATGATGTCCGATGAGGCCCGGCTCGAACTGGGGTTCATGTAGCAGAGGGCAATCGCGCCCCACTGTCCTGTCTTGTGCCGGCCGCTTTCGCCGGGATCGTGTCAACCGATTGTTACATCCAGCGTCCATTCTCCTTCCGGGGGAGAAGGGAATCGCTGGGCCAACAGCTTGGCGATCTGTCCAACCCCCCATTCCGGGCTCCACGCGCTCCCCCGCGCGATCCGCATGCCGGCCCGTTCCGCGGCCGCCTGCCCCCGCATGGCAGGCGGCCATTTTTCCTTGCCGGGGCTTGAGCCGCGGGCCATCCGGACTTACGTTCAGGGCAAAGGAGTTCCCAGATGTTCGCCATACCCGGCAAGCAGGCCGTGAGCCTGACCCCCAAGGCGGCCGCGCAGGTCGTCAAGCTGATGAACGCCGGCGGCCATGCCGGTCTGCGTATCGGCGTGAAAAAGGGCGGCTGTGCGGGCATGGAATACACCATGGACTATGTCGCCGAAGCCGATCCCATGGACGAGGTGGTCGAACAGGAGGGCGCGCGGGTTCTCATCGCCCCGATGGCCCAGATGTTCCTGTTCGGAACCGAGATCGACTACGAGACTTCACTTCTGGAATCCGGGTTCAAGTTCCGCAATCCGAACGTGACCGAAGCCTGCGGCTGCGGCGAATCGATCAAGTTCGACGAAAGCCTCTCCGCCGGAAAATAGCGGTGGCCCTTTCCAGCGACCAGATCGATCAGGCGATCGAACTTTTCGACGGCGTGGGCCAGTTGTCATACCGGCGAATGTTCGGAGGCATGTGCCTTTACAGCGACGGGACCGTGTTCGCGCTTATGCGAAGTGACGGGACGCTGATGCTGAAGGCGGTGGGGGATTTCAGGGATCGGGTCACTCGGGAAGGCTGGGTGCCCTGGCACCATGTCCGAAAGAACGGGACGCGCACCTCCATGCCCTACTGGGAAATTCCCGAAAGCGTGATCGACGAACCCGACACTGCGCGCGCGCTGGCGACCGAGTCGCTGGCGGCGATGTAGGCTGCCCGCGCAAGATTGCCGCTGCATGTCGCCAATGATAGTCATCGGCAAAGCGATGCGAGGAGTGGGACATGCGACGCAAGCTGGCGGCAGGAAACTGGAAGATGAACGGCAGCCAGGGCGCGTTGAGCGAGCTTAACGAGCTTGCCGCGCGGCATCCGGACAGCCCGGTCGAGATCCTCGTCTGTCCGCCCTTCCCCTACCTTCTTCCCGCCGCCGCCCTCTCGGAGGCCGGGCCTGTGCGCATCGGGGCGCAGGACTGTCATGCCGAGGCCAAGGGCGCCTTTACCGGCGATATCTCCGCGGAGATGATTGCCGATTGCGGCGCCACCCATGTCATCGTCGGACACTCCGAACGCCGCGCCGAGCATCATGAAAGCGACGAGATGGTGCGCGCCAAGGCGGCGGCCGCGCAGGCTGCGGGCCTCGTGGCCATCGTCTGCCTGGGAGAGAGCCTCGAGGAACGCGAGGGCGGTCGGACGCTGGACGTTATCCGCCGCCAGCTTGCCGGGTCGGTGCCGCAGGGCAGCACCGGCGAGACGCTCGTGGTCGCCTATGAGCCGATATGGGCCATCGGCACCGGGAAGGTCCCGACGCTCGAGCAGATCGGCGAGGTTCACGCGGATATGCGCGCGCAACTCGTAGAGCGGTTCGGCGAGGACCAGGGCAATGCCGTGCTCCTGCTCTACGGTGGCTCGGTAAAGCCCGGCAATGCCGCCGAGATCTTTGCCGTCGGCGACGTGGACGGCGCGCTGGTCGGCGGGGCCAGCCTGAAGGCGGCGGATTTTTCCCCCATCGTGACCGCTCTGGCCCAGTCGTAAGGTGCGCCTTGGCGCACCTTACCTGTCACCTCACGATGATTTCCGGCCCCATCAGCAGGGTCGGCAGCCAGGTGCTCAGGATCGGGATGTAGGTCACGAGGATCAGGAAGACGAAGAGTACCCCGAGGAAGGGCAGCGCCGCCTTGACCACGGCCATCATCGGCATCCGCGCCACGCCCGAGGTCACGAAGAGGTTCAGACCCACGGGCGGCGTGATCATCCCGATCTCCATGTTCACCACCATGATGATCCCGAGGTGAATCGGGTCGATCCCGAGCGCGATCGCGATGGGAAAGACCAGCGGCGCGACGATGACGATCAGCCCCGACGGTTCCATGAACTGTCCGCCGATCAGCAGGATGACGTTCACGATGATCAGGAACATCACCGGCCCGAGCCCGGCCGCCAGCATCACGTTCGCGATATGCTGGGGCACCTGTTCGTCGGTGAGCACATGCTTGAGGATCAGCGCGTTGGCGATGATGAACATCAGCATCACGGTCAGCTTGCCCGCCTCGAAGAGCGTGTGGCGTGTGTCGCGGTGGAAGAAGCCGGTCACCAGTGCCAGTGGCTTGTCGAGCAGCGTCTTGTTGCGCCCCTCACCCGGCACGTGAAGCGGACCCATGTCGCGGTAAACGAAGGTCGCGACAAGGAAGGCATAGACGGCGGCCACGGCGGCAGCCTCCGTCGGCGTGAAGATGGCACCGGTCACGCCGGGGATTCCGTAGATGCCCACCATGATGATCACGATCAGCATCAGGCCCCAGAAGGCGTCGCGGAAGCTGTCGAAGATCTCGCCCCAGCCCAGCCATTCGCCCTTCGGCAGGTCGCGCAGACGCGCCATGATGTAGATTGCGACCATCAGCATGATGCCCGCGAGCAGGCCGGGGATCACGCCCGCAAGGAACATGCGCCCGACCGAGACATCGGTGGCCGAGGCGTAGACGACCATCACGATGGAGGGCGGGATCAGGATGCCCAGCGTGCCAGCGTTGCAGATCACCCCGGCCGCGAACTCCTTGGTATAGCCGACCCGCACCATCGCCCCGATGACGATCGACCCGATGGCGACCACGGTTGCGGGCGATGACCCCGAAAGGGCCGCGAAGATCATGCAGGCCAGAACGCCCGCGATGGCAAGCCCGCCGCGCAGATGGCCGACGCAGGCGATGGAAAAGCGGATGATCCGCGACGCCACGCCGCCGGTGGACATGAAGGACGAGGCAAGAATGAAGAACGGAATGGCCAGCAGCGTGTAATGCCCCGCCATGGCCTGAAAGAAGCTCGCAGCGATGGCCCCGAGCGATGTGTTGCTGAAGAGCAAAAGGAAGATCATCGAACTGATGCCGAGCGACACGGCGATGGGCACGCCGATGAACAGCAGGCCGACGATCATCACGAAGAGAAGAACGACCTCCATGGCTCAGCGCTCCGGATGCGTGGCCGAGAGGGCCTCGATGTCGTCCTCGGCCTCGTGGCTCACGATCATCGTGTCCTGCCGGCCGGCGAGGACGCGGATGAAGGCCTGCACGAAGCGCAGCAGGATGAGCGCGCAGCCGACCGGCAGCATGACATAGGGCACCACGTCCGGCAGCTTGTCGTAGGAATCGCCATCGTTGATCAGGTCCGGCAGAAAGCCGAGGATGGCGTTGGGAAACGGGATCTGGTCGGTTTCCATGAAGGCGCGGGAGCGGGTCTCGATGAAGCCGGTCGGAAACCAGCGGCCCGAGGTGACATCAAGCCCCGCAAAGGGCGCCCAGTAGTCCCATGCCCCCTTCATCAGCAGAACGGCATAGAGCACGCACACCGCGGCGGCGGCGATGGCCGTGACGCGGCGGGGTCCGGGCGGCAGGGCGCTGGTCAGCGCGTCGACGCCAAGGTGAGAGGTCTTCTTGATGCTGTAGCTGATTCCGAAGATCACCAGCCAGGCAAACAGCATCAGGACCGTCTCGAGGCTCCAGATGATGCTGGCATTGAAGACGTACCGCATGACCACGTTGACGAAGCTCAGCATGACCATGAGGCCGAGCATCAGCGCGATGAGCGTTTCTTCAAGATGATCGATGACTGTGCCGAAAAGGCCCGGCGGCTGTCGGTTGTCTTGCATCGCTTGCCCCACCATTGGCCCTTTCCCAGGGCTGCCGGACACGGGCGGTCGGGCCGCCCGCATCCACATGATCGCTTGGTCAGTTCGCCGCGTTGAATTCCTGCGCGGCAGCGATGTTTTCGGCTCCGACGTCACCTTCGAACTGCTCCCACACCGGCTTCATCGCCGCGACCCAGGCTTCGCGCTGCTCGGGGGTGAGTTCGCGCACCACGCCACCGGCATCGACGATCGCCTGTTTGGCTTCCTGGTTCACCTTCTCGGAGTCGGCATTCCGCTCGACCGTCACTTCCTCAAGGATGGTCAGGAACTGGTCGCGCACGGCCGGGTCCAGACTGTCGAGCCAGTCGACCGAGGCCACGACCATGTAGTCGATGATCCCGTGGTTCGTCTCGGTTATGCCGTCCTGCACCTCGAAGAACTTCTGGCCGTAGATGTTGGACCAGGTATTCTCCTGACCGTCCACGACACCCGTCTGCAGCGCGCCGTAGACCTCGGCGAAGGCCATCGGCTGCGGGGACGCCTTGAGCGCCTCCATCTGCGCCACGAGCACATCCGAGGGCTGGACGCGGAATTTCAGCCCGGCGGCATCCTCGGGCATCTCGAGCGGCTTGTTGGCCGAGATCTGCTTCATGCCGTTATGCCAGAATTCGAGCCCCTGCAGGCCGCGCTTGGCCATCACGCTTTTCATCTTGTCGCCGATCTCGGAGTTCTGGAACGCGTCGACGGCGGAGATGTTCTTGAACATGAAAGGCAGGTCGAAAAGCCGATACTGCTTGGTGAAGCTCTCGAAGAGAGACAGGGACGGCGCGGCAAGCTGGATATCGCCGGTCAGGATCGCCTCGAGTGCCTGCTCGTCGGTGTAAAGCGTCGAGTTCGGAAAGACCTCCATGCAGGCGGTACCGTTCATCTCGTCGTTGACCCGTTCGGCGAGCTGTGTGGCCGCGATCCCTTTCGGATGCTTGTCGGTGTTCACCACATGGCTGAACTTGATCACCATTTCACCGCTTTCGCAGGACGCGGCAACCGCGGATGCGCTGACACCCAGCGCGAATGCCGCAAGCGCGGCCGTCATGATCTTCATGTTAATTCCTCCCGGTGACTACCGTCATACTTGTTTTCATGCACGCCTCGGCGAGCGCGCTGGCGGCCATCAAACACGTAACCGGCGCCTTAAACAAGCATGAAGCCACCAGAAGGCCACACCGCCCCTTTTACTCGCTGGGGTGGTGTGGCAGAGGCGTTGTCAGAAGCCATCCGGAACAAGTCACTCCGATCATGGCCTTCCATTGCGTTGTCCCGGCAAGGAGGGAATATGATGCGCAGCTTCGAGCAGTCTCCGCTGGACCCGGATTTCGTCCAGGACCCCTATTCCGTCTATACCCGTCTGCGCGCGCAGGCGGGGGTGCAGTTCTGGGAAGACTACGGAATGGCGGCGGTTTTCGATGCCGCGTCCATCCAGTCCCTGCTGCGCGACCGCCGGCTCGGGCGCGCCATACCGGACGATCGGCGCCAGCCGGTGCCCGCGCATCTGCGCGACTTCTACGCCGTCGATCACTTTTCGCTTCTGGACATGGAGCCGCCGGCGCACACCCGGCTGAGAGGCCTCGTGCTGCGCGCCTTCACCTCGCGGCGGATACGCGCGCTGACGGGCGAGATAGAAGAGATCGCCGACAGCCTCATCGACGCCTTTCCGGAAGGGCCATTCGATCTGATCCCGGCCTATTGCACCGAAGTACCGGTGCGCATCATCGCGAGGCTGCTCGGCGTGCCCGAAACGAGCGCACCCGATCTTCTTCGCTGGTCCAATGCGATGGTCGCCATGTACCAGGCCCGGCGCAGCCGCGAGGTCGAGGACGCAGCCAACGCCGCGGCGCGGGAGTTTACGGCTTTCCTGCGCGACTACATCGCGATCCGGCGCAAGGACCCGCGCGACGATCTGATCACCGAGCTGATCGCCGCCGAACAGGACGGAGAGCGACTGTCCTCGGACGAGTTGACCGGCACCGTCATCCTGCTGCTCAATGCCGGCCACGAGGCGACGGTGCATACGCTCGGAAACGGGGTCAAGGCGCTGCTCGGCCATGGTGCCGATCCGGCCTGGTTCACCGACGGCGCCATCGAAGGGACCGTCGAGGAGATCCTGCGCTACGACCCGCCGCTCCACATCTTCACGCGTCATGTGTATGAGGATCTGGTGATCGGCGGGCATCCGGTCTCGAAAGGCGCGCAGGTCGCGCTGGTACTCGGGGCAGCCGGGCGCGACCCCGCAGCCGTTCCCGAGCCGGACCGTTTCGAACCCCTGCGCGCGCAGCCAGTCCATGCCGCTTTCGGCGGCGGTCTGCATTTCTGTGTCGGCGCCCCGCTGGCGCGGCTTGAGATGCGCGTCGCCCTGCAGCGGCTGTTCGCCCGCCATCCCGCGCTCAGGCTGACCGAGGCGCCCCGCTACGGCGATACATACCACTTCCACGGCCTGTCGCGGCTGATGGTCGCGACTTGATTCTACGCGCCCGGTCCGGTCGCGATCAGAGCGGCAAGGCGTTGGTCGACTTGATCTCTTCCATGGAAAGAAGCGCCGTCACGTTGAACACGCGCACTTCCGAGATCAGCGCCTGATAGAAGGCGTCATAGGCCCGCGCGTTCCTGACCCGGACCTTGAGGATATAGTCGATGTCCCCCGCCAGCCGGTGGGCTTCCTGGACCTCCGGCCGGTCGCGCAGCGCCTTCAGGAACGAGCGCTGCCACTCGGCCTCATGCTCGGAGGTGCGGATCAGCACGAAGAAACAGGCCTCGAACCCCAGCGCCTCCGCATCCAGCATCACGGTCTGATGCCCAAGGACTCCAGCCTCACGAAGCTTGCGGATCCGATTCCAGACCGGGGTCTTGGAACTGCCCACGCGGGAGGCGATTTCGTCGAGCGACTGGCTGGCGTCGCGCTGCAGCTCCGCGAGGATCTTCCTGTCGGTATCGTCTATCCGGACTGCCATTCGTCTTTCTCCATGAACTTGGACCAAAACCCGCCTTTTCGCTCTATTATAGAACAATCGTCCTTATTGAAGCCGCATACTGGCGCCTGATCGGGAATATTTCCTATATTGATGAGGAAGTCAAAGCCAAGCCCCGGGGCATCGGACCGCACCGCAATGCAACATTTTCCTATCTTTCTCGATCTGAGCGACCAGCGCGTCGCGCTTTCCGGCGGCGGTGAGGCGGCGCTGGCCAAGCTGCGCCTGCTGCTCAAGACTCCCGCCGCGATCACGGTCTATGCCCCCGACGCCGCGCCGGAGATCCTGGACTGGCACGCAACCGGACGGCTCGAACATGTGGCGCGCGCAGTCGCTCCCGGCGACATTGGCGGCGCGGCTCTTTTCTATGCGGCGGATGAAGATGCGATCGAGGATGCGCGCACCGCCGCCATCGCGCGGGCCGAGGGCGTGCTGGTCAATGTCGTCGACAACCTTCAGGACAGCGGCTTCATCACGCCTGCCATTGTCGATCGCGACCCGGTCACCGTTGCGATCGGGACCGAGGGCGCGGCGCCCGTGCTGGCGCGCGCCATCAAGGCCGATCTCGAGGAGCGCCTGCCCCCGACGCTTGGGCGGCTCGCCCGGATCGGAAAAAATTTCCGCCGCATGGCCGAGGCCCTGCCCTTCGGGAGGGCGAGACGCGACTTCTGGTCGGACTACTATTTCAGGACCGGTCCCGCCGCCGTGTCGCAAGGCGAAGATGCCGTCGAGATCGCGCTTGATCAGCTGCTGAACGATCATCTCCACCGCAAGCCGCGCGACGCGCATGTCGCCTTTGTCGGCGCTGGACCAGGCGATCCCGAACTGCTGACCCTGAAGGCCCGCAAGGCGCTCGACACCGCCGATGTGGTGATCCACGACCGGCTCGTGCCGAAGGCGATCCTTGAACTGGCACGCCGTGAGGCGCTGATGATCGACGCCGGCAAGGAAGGCTTCGGTCCGTCTATCTCGCAGGAAGACATCAACGCCCTCATCGTGAAACATGCGGCGCAGGGCGCGCAGGTGGTACGCCTCAAGGGCGGCGACGCCACCGTCTTCGGACGGCTGGACGAAGAGATCGACGCGGTCGAAGCGGCAGGGATCGCCTGGAGCATCGTGCCAGGGATCACCGCGGCCTCGGCCTCGGTTGCCGCCATCGGCCAAAGCCTTACCCGGCGTGGGCGCAACTCTTCTGTGCGCTTCCTCACAGGCCATGACACGAAGGGCTTCGCCGATCACGACTGGAAATCCTTGGCCCGTCCCGGCGAGGTGGCCGCGATCTACATGGGCAAGAAATCCGCCCGCTTCGTGCAGGGCCGCCTGCTGATGCATGGCGCGGACCGCATGACGCCCGTGACGGTGATCGAGAATGCCTCGCGCCCCGAGCAGCGTGTTCTGGAAACGACGCTCGCCGAGCTGCCCTCAGCGCTTTCCGACGCCGAAATGAGCGGCCCCGCGCTAACCTTGCTGGGCCTTAACACACGCGCCGCGATGACGTGCTACGACACGTCTGCGGCGAACGAATTCGCGCCGCATCCTTCCGTGACCCCAGCCCAGGAGGCCCTGTGATGCCCAAGCAATTCACCCCCAAGGTCGTGACCGCAAATGCCCTTCTCGAAGGCGACGTGATCTATCAGACCGCAGACGGCTGGACGCGCAAACTGGAGCAGGCCGAGGTCCTCACCGACGAGGCCGATGCCGAGCTGCGCCTGATCGAAGCCAGTCAGCAACGCGCCAAGGTGGTAGGCGCCTATCTTGCCGATGTGAAAATCGAAGGCGGACGACCCATCCCTGCCCATTTCCGGGAGGCGTTCCGGGCCAAGGGCCCGTCGAACTATCCGCACGGCAAGCAGCAAGCAAAGGACAGGCGACCTCATGTATAGCTATTCCGATTTCGATGCGGCGTTCGTGGCCGAGCGCAACCGTCAGTTCCGCGCCCAGGTGGAACGCCGCATCGACGGCTCGCTCACCGAAGACGAGTTCAAGCCCCTGCGCCTGATGAACGGTCTCTACCTGCAGCTTCACGCCTACATGCTGCGGGTGGCGATTCCCTACGGGACGCTTTCGAGCCGTCAAATGTACAAGCTCGCCGATATCGCCGAGCGCTGGGACAAGGGCTATGGCCATTTCACCACGCGCCAGAACATCCAGTTCAACTGGCCCGAACTGCGCGACGTGCCCGATATCCTGGATGCGCTGGCCGAGGTGGACATGCACGCGATCCAGACCTCCGGAAACACCATCCGCAACGTGACAGCGGACCACTTCGCCGGTGCCGCCGCCGACGAGATCGCCGATCCGCGCCCGGTGGCCGAGCTGATCCGCCAATGGTCCACCGATCACCCCGAGTTCCAGTTCCTGCCGCGCAAGTTCAAGGTGGCGGTCACCGGATCGCCCAACGACCGCGCCGTGACAAAGGCCCATGACATCGGCCTGCGCATGATCGAGCGCGACGGTGCGGCGGGTTTCGAAGTGATCGTTGGCGGCGGGCTCGGCCGGACGCCGATGATCGGCAAGGTGCTGCGCGATTTCCTGCCGCGCGAGGATCTGTTGCCCTACCTCGAGGCGATCGTGTCGGCCTACAACGTCCTCGGGCGGCGCGACAACAAGTACAAGGCGCGCATCAAGATCACCGTGCATGAAAACGGTCTCGACCAGATCCGCGCGCGGGTGGAAGAGCGTTTCGCCCTGATCCGCCCGCAGTTCACCGGCGTCGACCAGCAGATGCTCGCGGCGATTGAAGAGGATTTCGCGGCACCCGATTTCGTCGAGAAATCGCTCGCCCCCTTCGAGAGCGCCTACACCAACGATCCGGTCTTCCGGTCGTGGGTTGACACCAATGTCGCCGAGCACCGTGCGAAGGGTCATGCGATCGTGTCGATCAGCCTGAAGGCGCACGGACAGACCCCCGGCGATGCGTCGGCCGGGCAGATGCGGGTGATGGCGAGGCTGGCGCGCGAGTTCGCTTATGACGAGCTGCGCATCAGCCACGAGCAGAACGTGATCCTGCCCCATGTACACAGGGCCGACCTGCCCGCGATCCATGCGACGCTGAAAGAGCACGGACTGGCCACGGCCAATATCGGGCTGATCTCGGACATAATCGCCTGCCCCGGCATGGATTACTGCGCGCTGGCCACGGCTCGCTCGATCCCGATTGCGCAGGAAATCGCAACACGGTTCGACGAGTTGAAGCTCGAGCACGATATCGGGCCACTCAAGATCAAGATCTCGGGCTGCATCAATGCCTGCGGGCACCACCATGTCGGGCATATCGGCATTCTCGGGCTCGACCGGGCGGGGGTGGAGAATTACCAGATCACGCTGGGCGGCGACGGCACCGAGGATGCCGCCATCGGCGAACGCGCGGGGCCGGGTTTCTCGGCGGAAGATATCGTCCCGGCCATCGAGCGGATCGTGGAGGCCTATCTCGGCGCGCGCGAAGCTCCCTCGGAGACCTTTCTGCAGACGTACCGACGTCTCGGCATGGCGCCTTTCAAGGCCGCGCTCTACCCGGAAGCCCGTGCCGATGCCGCTTGATCGCAACGCCACCGCGACCGATGCGGCGCGGATCGAGCACCTGCGCTCGACCGCGGCGCGGCTGAATGCCGAACTGCGCCACCACGGCGCCGTCGACGTGCTGCGCGCCGCTGTGCGCGAGATTCCCGACCTTGCGCTGGTGTCGAGCTTCGGTGCCGAATCGGTGGCCCTGCTGCACCTCGCGGCGATGGTGAAGAAGGACCTGCCGGTGATCTTCATCGACACCGAGATGCTTTTCGCCGAGACGCTGGTGTACCAGCAGGAGCTGAGCGAACGCCTTGGTCTGCGCGACGTGCGTATCATCCGCTCCGACGAGGTGGCCGCACAGGATCCGGACGGCACGCTGCACAAGCGCGATACCGATGCCTGCTGCTTTCTGCGCAAGACGGTGCCGCTGAACCGGGCGCTCGAAGGCTTCGGAGGATGGATCACGGGGCGCAAGCGCTTCCAGTCAGGCACGCGCGCCGAGCTCGCGTTCTTCGAGGTCGAGACACCCGCCGACGCGCCCGCCCGGCTCAAGGTCAACCCGCTGGCCTTCTGGGAAGCATCGGACGTGTCGGATTACATCGCCGAGAACCGGTTGCCGCGCCATCCGCTGGTCGCGAAAGGCTACCCTTCGATCGGCTGCGCCCCCTGCACCACGCCGGTGCGCGAGGGTGAGGATCCCCGCGCAGGGCGCTGGCGAGAAACGCAAAAAGACGAATGCGGCATCCATTTCGTGGATGGCAAGCTCGTCCGCACAGGAGCACCGACATGAGCATCATCGTCACCGACAGCGGCTTTGCGGCGGATGACTGGAGCCACGGCTTCGCGGCCTTGGGTGCGGCCAACGACCTGGGCGCCATCGACGTACCGTCGGATGCGGATGCACAGGCGATCCCGCTTTGCGGCGGGCTCGAGATGATCCGCGTCGATTTCCCCTCCTCCGCCGATGGACGCGGGTTCACCATCGCAAGAACCCTGCGCCTGCGCGGCTATAAGGGCCGTCTGCGCGCGCGCGGCCATGTGCTGGCCGACCAGTACGCGATGGCGCGTCGTTCCGGCTTTGACGAGGTCGAGATTTCCGAGGATCTCGCCGCCCGACAGCCGGCGGACCAGTGGATTTTCCGCGCCGACTGGAAGGCCCATGACTATCAGGCGCGCCTGCGCGGCTGATTGAGCGCTTTCAAACCGATCCCGCAACTTCTACACAGGGCGCGGCTTCCCCGCCGCGCAGAGCAAACATGACCGAGCAGAGACCCGTGACACAGGCAACCGCAACCAGGATACCGGCCCTTCCCGACGCCCAGACCGTGACCGAGGTGAAGCACTGGACCGACCGGCTGTTCTCCTTCCGCGTGACACGTCCGGCATCGCTGCGATTCCGCTCGGGCGAATTCGTGATGATCGGCCTGATGGGCGATCCCGATCCCGTGACCGGGCGTCAGAAACCGATCCTGCGCGCCTATTCCATCGCAAGTCCCGCGTGGGATGACGATCTCGAGTTCTATTCGATCAAGGTGCAGGACGGGCCGCTGACATCGAGATTGCAGAACATCCGGCCCGGCGACGAGATCATCCTCAGGCCGAAACCCGTGGGAACGCTGGTCCATGACGCCCTGCTGCCCGGCAAGCGTCTGTGGTTCTTCGCAACAGGCACGGGATTCGCCCCCTTCGCCTCGCTGCTGCGCGAACCCGAGACATACGAGAAGTTCGAAGAGGTGATCGTCACGCATACCGTGCGCGATCTGGCCGAGCTCGAATACGGACGCCAGCTGATCGAGGACCTGCAGTCTGACGAATTGATGCAGGACCTGATCGGGCCCGAGAACCTCGCCAAGATCCGCTACTATCCGACGACCACGCGCGAAGAAAGTCCGAGGATGGGCCGCATCACGACGCTGCTTCAGGACGGTTCCGTGTTCAGGGATCTCGGCATCGACGGCATTACCCCCGAAACCGACCGCGCGATGGTCTGCGGATCGCTGCCGTTCAACCATGACATGAAGGCGGTGCTGGAAGGGTTCGGCCTTGAGGAAGGGGCGAATTCCGACCCCAAGCACTTCGTGGTCGAAAAGGCCTTCGTCGGCTGAAATCGTCCGATGCGAAATAAAACCCCCGCGCAGGCTGCCCTGCGCGGGGGTTTTAGTTCCGGCGGTGTCGTGCGTCAGTAATCGAGCGCGCCGTTCACCCGTTCAAGTGCCGCGCGCAGAAGCTCGGGGTTGCCCTCAGCCGCCTCGAGCGAGGATGAGAAGGTCTGCTTCTGCACATCGTCGAGCGACGAGGCCGCGATGATCCGCTTGGCTTCCTCGAGGTCGAAGTTCTCGACCGTCAGCGCATCCGGAACCGGACCGCCCGCGGCACTGGCCTCATCGCTCTCGGCGTCGGTCTGAACGACACCGTCCTGATCGGCTTCGACACTGGCGCCGTTGGTATTTTCCGACGCCGTTCCCGCCTCCTGTTCGGCATCCGCATTGTCGAGCGCTTCGGGCGCAGTCGCCGCCGGCGCGTCCGTCGCGGCGTCATTTGCCGCATCGGCCTCGGCGCCGAGTTGCTGCACGGCATCCTGTGCTTCGCGTGCCGCGTTCTCAAGCGCTTCCTGCGTCTGCTGCGCCGCGTTGCTCAGCGCCCCGCCTGCCGCCGCCGCGGCATCGCCCGCCGCCTCCGCCGCCTCGCCAAGCGCCTCGGTGGCCTTGTCGGCCGCCGTTTCCGCGGCACTCACCGCATCGTCAGCAGCCTCTTCGGTTGCCGCCGCTGCATCTTGCGCGGCCGTTTGGGCATCGCCCGCCGCTTCGTCTGTTGCATCCGCCGCCGCATCGGCAGCCTCTTCGGCCGCGGTTTCGGTCTGGCCGACCGCATCCGCCGCGTCCTGTGCCGCCTCCTGGGGGGTCTGCCCGGTGTAAAGCAGATAGGCCCCGAAGGCGACGAGCAGCGCAACGATGATCCAAATGACATTTCTCATGATTTTCGACCCCATCTCTGTCAAGCGCCCTGCGCGTTTCGATCTTCGCGATCTCATGACAGATGGGGTCGAACCCGGGAAGGGACAAGTCGATTTTTCTGACCCATAGGCTCTGAATCGCTTACTTTGCAGCTTGAAGTGATACCGGGCGCAGGTTAGCTTGCCGCCTCAGATTTCGTTCACAATCAAAGGACTTCAACCATCGCTCGCAGACCCCACAACGCGCCGCCGACCCGTGACACAGGCCCGCGCGTAAACGAGAAGATCCGGGGCGGAGATATCCGCCTCATCGGCGCAGACGGAGAAAACGTGGGCGTCGTGTCCCCGGACCGCGCGCTTGAAATGGCAGAGGAAGCAGGGCTCGACCTGGTCGAGATATCTCCCAACGCGAAGCCCCCCGTCTGCAAGATCATGGATTTCGGAAAGTACAAGTACGAGACCCAGAAGCGCGAAGCCGAGGCCCGCAAGAAGCAAAAGACGATCGAGATCAAGGAGGTCAAGTTCCGTCCCAACACGGACACGAACGATTATGACGTCAAGATGCGCAACGTCTTCAAGTTCCTGGAAAACGGGGACAAGGTCAAAGTCACCCTGCGTTTCCGGGGCCGCGAGATGGCGCACCAGAACCTCGGTCGCGAACTGCTCGAGCGGGTCGCTGCGGACACCAAGGATATCGGCCGGGTCGAGAACTTCCCCAAGATGGAAGGCCGGCAGATGGTGATGCTGATCGGGCCTCTGCCGAAATAGGCCTATTCGGGCCGCTGCAGAAACACGAACGCCCCCGTTTCCGGGGGCGTTTCCATTTGCGCAAGCAGACCGTTCAGGCGTCGGTGCGGCGCAGCAGGTCGGTGATGTTGCGCACCACCGCGCGGCGGTTGCGCTGCTCGGCACCGTCGGTCTGAACGACGAGATCGCTTTCGCCGTAGCCCTGCACGATCATGTTCTCGGCCGGCACGTCGAAATACTCCGTCAGCGCAAGCGCGAGCGATTCCGCGCGCCGGTCGGAAAGTGCGAGGTTATAGGCCGCATCGCCCACGGCGTCGGTATGCCCCTCGACCAGCACCACCGTGCGCGGCTCGTCCTCGATCAGGTCCCGCAGGGCGGCGCCGATGCGCGCGAGGCTCTCGGCCTGACGCGGCTCGATCGCGGCCGATCCGGTATTGAAGCGAACCGAGCTCAGCTCGATCTCGGGCGCGAGATCGCGCACCTCGGCGATCTGACGCACCTGCCGGAGCGAAAAGCTGCGCCCCGCATCCTCGACCTCTGCCGCCTCGAGCGCTCGCCGCAGCGCGTCCTCGTCGTTTGCATCGATCGGCCCGCGGCCCGGACGTGCCCTCGGCAGCTGCGAGGTGATGACCTCCTGTTCGCCCTGGGTATCGTCAAAGAGGGTATAGGCCTCGCCTTGCGGGGAAATCAGTGTCCGGCTCAGAAGCGACCCGTCGTAGTCGCGGATCGTGACGATCTGCGACCCGTCGGGTTCGTTCGTGATCGTGCGGGTGGAGCCGTCCGAGAATGTCTCTGTGCGCATCTCGTTGCCCGGACGGCGCAGCAGCGCATCGTCGTCCTTCATCACATAAAGCTCGCCGCCGCGATCGACGACCACACGGTCATCGCTCGTGGCGACGACCTCATCGCCGTTGTTGAGGATGCTGCCGACCACGAAGGCCCCCGCCCCCAGCAGAAGGGCTTTCTCGAGCGTGCTCAATCCGCCGTCATCGTCGTCATCGTCGTCGTCCCGGGCATCCGCACGGCGCTCCTCGCGCAGCCTGTCGCGGAATTCCTGGTTGCTCTTGCGGGTGTTCCTGTCGGTGAATTTCTCGGTGCGCACTTCCGCGTCCTTCGCGGAGTCCTTGGCCGAGGCGGCCGCCGCGCGGCGCTGCCGCTTCTTCTCGGCTTCGCGACGCTCGGCCTTCAGCTTTTCCTTCTCGGCCTTGCTCAGGTCGCGGGCATCCGTGGCCTTCGCATCCCGGCGCGCGTCGTCCTGGCTGGCCTTGCGCTGCTTGTCATCGCCGGCAGCGGCCTTCCTGACCGCGTCATCATTGCCGGAATCGTCCCTGGCGGCGGCACCGCTCGTTTTGCCGTCCTTGCCTGCCTCGGCCTTTTTGGCACTTTCGTCCTTGCGCGCCGTTTCCCTGGCTTCGTCCTTCCTTTCGGATTTCTCAGCTCTTTCGGCCTTCTTGCCCGAGCTGTCGCCCTTCGCATTGTCATCCCTGGCCGCCTTCCTTGCGGCCTTGTCGTTCTTCTCGCCCTTCGCGTTATCGGCCTTCCTGTCCGATTTCTTGCCGTCCTTCTTGGCCTTGCCGGAATTGCCATCCGTGACGACACATTTGCCGTTCTCCATCTTGCCCTTGCAGACATCGGCGGCGCTTTGCGCCGAAACGATGCCAGCGGGCAGGCTCAGTGCGACGCACAGGGTCAGCGTGGTCGTGGATTTCAGGAATTGCTTCATGCCGAGTTACTCCGTGGACTGGTGACGCAAACCGCGGCCACCGCGTTCGAAGTTTCTTATGCGTGCCCCGGCCGGATATGCGATATCAACGCCGCGGTAAGGCACCGACATCCGATAACGAACGAGGCCGCGCAGGTGGTAACGCCATGCGCGGCCAATCCGTTCCGGCCCGTATTGTGAAGCTGCGGCTAGCCCGCGTCGCGCACGCCCCGCCGTGTCAGCACCGCGATCAGATGTGCCCTGTAGGCACCCGATCCATGCAGATCCGAGATCATGTTCTCGCCGGAAATCGACAGTCCCTCGAGGGCGTCGGGCGAGAAGTTCGAGGACAGCTTTTCCTCGGCCTCGGTCCAGCGGAAGACGCCGTCATTCGAGGCGCCGGTGACGGCGACGCGCACGCCGTTCGAAAACCTGGCCACGAAGACGCCGACAAGCGGAAACCGCGAGGCGGGCTGGGCGAACTTCTGATAACTTGCCGCCTGCGGGATCGGCAGCTTCACGCCAGTCACGATCTCGCCCTCCTCGAGGGCCGTGGCGAACATCCCCAGGAAGTAGTCTTCGGCCGCGATCTCGCGGTCGTTTGTCACGATGGTCCCGCCGGAGGCAAGGGTCGCCGCGGGATAGCAGGCAGAGGGATCGTTGTTGGCCAGGCTGCCCCCGATGGTACCCCGGCTGCGCACTGCCGGATCCCCGATGCGCGACGCGAGTGAGGCCAGCGCCGGGTAGTCGGTTGCCGCCCCGGCCGCCACCGCGCCATGGGTCGTCCCGCCGCCGATCACGAGCATGTCGCCCTCGCGGCGAATGCCCTTCATCTCGTCGATGCCCGACAGCGACACAAGCACCGCCGGGCTTGCCAGGCGCTGCTTGAGCGTCGGTATCAAGGTCTGTCCGCCGCTCAGCGGCTGGGCCTCCTCGCGACCCAGCGCCTCGATTGCCTCGGCCACACTCGACGGTTTGACCAGTTCGAAGTTGTACATCTCTCGATCCTTTCCGAAGACCTCGCCCCGCGGGGGGGTCCGGCTTTCTCGTTCTCAATATTCACCGGGGATGCGACGGGGACAGCGCCCGCGTCGCTCTCCGTAACGTCAGACCTGCATCGCCGCCCAGACGCGCGACGGCGAGAGGGGCATGTCGATGTGGGTGACAGCTTTCCCGCCCGACTGCAGCGCATCCACCACCGCGTTGACCACCGCCGGCGGTGAACCGATCGCCCCGGCCTCGCCGCAGCCCTTCACCCCCAGCGGATTGTGGGTGCAAGGCGTGACGCAGGAGTGATCGACCTTGTAGAAGGGCAGATCGTCGGCGCGTGGCATTGCGTAATCCATGTAGGATGCCGACAGCAGTTGCCCGTTCTCATCGTAGACGCAGCTTTCCAGCAAGGCCTGGCCGATCCCCTGCGCAAGCCCGCCGTGAACCTGGCCAGAGACGATCATCGGGTTGATGACATTGCCGAAATCGTCCACCGCGGTGAAGTCGACGATGCGCACCTTGCCCGTCTCGGGGTCGACCTCGACCTCGCAGGCATAGGCTCCCGCCGGGTAGGTGAAGTTCGACGGATCGTAGAAGGCCGTCTCCTCGAGGCCGGGCTCGATGTCGTCCAGCGGGTAGTTGTGCGGCACATAGGCGGCAAGGCAGACATCGCCCCAGGCCACCGACTTGTCCGTGCCCGCGACGCCGAAAGCCCCGTCCTTGAGCTCGATATCAGCCTCCGAAGCCTCCATCAGATGCGCCGCGATCTTCTTGGCCTTGCTGATGATCTTCTCGGTCGCCCGCACCATGGCCGAGCCGCCAACGGCGATGGAGCGCGAACCGTAGGTGCCCATGCCCATCGGGGTATTGGCGGTATCGCCATGCACGATCTCGATCATGTCCGCATCGATGCCGATCATCTCGGCGATGACCTGCGGAAAGGCAGTCTCGTGGCCCTGGCCGTGGCTGTGCGAGCCGGTCATCACGACAAGCCCGCCGGTCGCATTGACCCGCACCGTCGCTGATTCATAAAGGCCCGCGCGCGCACCGAGCTGGCCCACCAGATTCGACGGCGCGATGCCGCAGGCCTCGATATAGCAGTTTACCCCCAGCCCGCGCAGCAGGCCCTTCGACTCGCTCTCGCGGCGCCGCGCGGGAAAGCCCGCGAGATCGGCAAGCTGCTCGAGCTTGTCCATGGTCGCCACGTAATCGCCAGTATCGTACTGAACCGCGACAGGCGTGGCATAGGGAAATTCGGTGACGAAGTTCTGCCGCCGCAGCGCGATGGGGTCCACACCCAGTTCGCGCGCGGCCTTGTCTATGACGCGCTCGAGCTGGTAGGTCGCCTCGGGCCGGCCCGCGCCGCGATAGGCATCGACGGGCACCGTGTTGGTGAAGACCGCCTTGACGTTCACGTAGATCAGCGGGGTCTTGTAGTTCCCCGCCATCAGCGTGCCGTGCAGCCAGGTCGGCACGGAAGGTGCGAACGTCGACAGATAGGCGCCCATGTTCGCATAGGTCTCGGTCCGGAGCGCGGTGAAGTTGTTCTGCGCGTCCAGCGCCAGTTCGATCTTCGTCACATGGTCACGGCCGTGGGCATCCGACATGAACGCCTCGGAGCGCGACGAGGTCCACTTGACCGGCCGGTTGCAGGCCTTGGCCGCGAAGGTGCAGAAGGCTTCCTCGGCATAATGGAAGATCTTCGAGCCGAAACCGCCCCCGACATCGGGCGCCACCACGCGCAGCTTGTGTTCGGGAATGCCCAGCACGAAGGCGCCCATCAACAGACGGATCACATGCGGATTCTGCGAGGTGGTGTATAGCGTGTGATCGCCCGTCCCGCGGTTGTAATCGCCCACAGCCACGCGCGGCTCCATCGGGTTTGCCACGAGACGCTGGTTCACCAGTTCGAGCGTGGTGACATGGGCAGCCTTCGTGAAGGCCTCGTTCACCGCTTCACGGTTTTCCTCGACGAAGCCCCAGTCGTAGCAGAGATTGCCGGTCAGATCGTCATGCACCTTCGTGGCGCCGTCAGCCAGCGCCGCCTTCATGTCCACGACGGCGGGAAGTTCGGCGAGGTCGAGCGCGATCGCTTCGGCGGCATCACGCGCCTGCTCGGGCGTTTCGGCCACCACGGCGGCGACGATCTCACCGACATGACGGATCTTGCCGCGCGCGATCACCGGATGGCCCGGCTCCTGCATCGGCTGGCCGTGGCGGTCGGTCACCTGCCAGCCGCAGGGAAGTCCGCCCACGCCCTCGAAATCGGCACCGGTGAAGATCCGGATCACCCCCGGCATGTCTTTCGCGGCGGCGGTGTCGACCGCGTTGATCGTCGCATGCGCGACGTCCGAGCGCAGGAAATGCACATGGGCCTGACCGCGGATGTTGATGTCGTCGGTGTAGTTGCCGGCTCCCGTCAGGAACCTGACGTCCTCGCGGCGCTTGGTACTGGCGCCAATTCCTCCGTCTTTCGGCATGGTCTCCCTCCCTGAAGTCCCTCGTTGCGTAAGGTGCGGCCTGCCGCACCCTACTCTGCGGCGATCGCGCCCACGTCCTGACCAGAAGCCGCCAGGATCGCCTTGACGATGTTGTGGTAGCCTGTGCAGCGGCAGATATTGCCCTCGAGATATTCCCGCACTTCCGTCTCGGACGGCCTCGGGTTCTCCTTCAGCAGCGCCGCCGCCGACATCACCATGCCCGGCGTGCAGAACCCGCACTGCAGACCGTGGTGATCCTGGAACGCCTGCTGGATCGTGTTCAGCGACCCGTCGGCATTCGCCTGCCCTTCGATCGTGGCGACCTCGCGGCCGTCCGCCTCGATGGCGAACATCGTGCAGGCCTTCACCGGCATGCCGTCCACATGCACCACGCAGGCGCCGCACTGGCTGGTGTCGCAGCCAACATGTGTCCCGGTCAGGCCAAGCTGGTCGCGCAGGAAATGCACCAGCAGCGTGCGGCCCTCGACCTCGCCCGATCGCGTGGTGCCGTTCACGGTCATTGCGACTTTCGTCATATGATCCTCCCTTCGAATTTCCGGTGGTGTTGATGCGATGTTAACCACGCGCCGCGGGTGTTGAGAACCGAAAACTGTGGCCGGGCCGCGTTTTACCGCAGGACCGCGATCAGATCTCGCGGCGTCCCGCCCGTGGCTGGGGCCGGGTCGGGATTTCCTTCAGAAGCCCGCCCACGCCCATGGCCGAGATGTCCTCGTCGCGCACCGCAATCCCGCAGAGAACACGGGCCAGCACCCAGTCCGCACCGTTAAGCGCAGGGGACCGCGCGCAGCCGGGCAGCCCGATCACCGTCCGAGCGCCGATCTCGCCAATGAACAGCAGATTGCCCGGATCGACCGGCATGCCGAAACGTTCGATCCTGCCCCCGACGCGACGTACCGCCGAGGGCGCGACGTCGTCGATGTCCGAGGTGGCCGAGCCGGTCAGTATCAGCATCAGATCCGCGCGGCTTTCCGCCAGCGCGTCGGCCAGCGCGCCGGCGTCATGGGGAACCATGCGGCTCTTGCCGAGCTCAAGCCCAAAGGCCGCGACGCGTCCGGCGATGGCGGCGCGCCCCTTTTCTCCGGCGCCGCCGGGGATTTCGGTGATGACCAGATCGACGCTGGAGATGACCGGGGCCGCAAGCCTGATCCCCGCCGCCGCCGCCGCGCTGGCAGCCGCCAGCGCACTCTCCGGGACGCCGTAGGAGATGATCTTGATCGTCGCGACCATCCCGCCCGCCGCCATCTGCTGGTAGGCGGGAACCGTGGCGATGGTGATCATCGGATGCACCCGGTTCACCGCCTCGATGGCGGCCACGTCGATCACCGCGACCCCGGCGGCCTCGGCGATCAGGTTGACCCGACCCGTGAAAGGCTCGGTGAGGCGAAGCAGCGCGGCGGCCGGATCGGGCACCAGCGCTTCGGCGAGCTGGCGCGCGGCCCGGTCCTCTGCGACATCCGACGACCCGAGCCGCGCCGCGATCACCGCCTCGACACCGCAGGCCTGAAGCGCCGCGATATCCTCGGGCGTCAGCACCCTGCCCTTGCGCAGCCGCCTGTCGCCAAGCCGGACGGAATGCGCCAGCACCGTACCGACAGCATCAGCGGTATCGACAGCCCCGAACTTCACGATCCCCGCCTGAGCACGCGGGTCATCTCGGCCAGCACCGACAGCGCGATCTCCTGCGGACTGGCGGCCCCGATGTCGAGCCCGATCGGCCCGTGGATCCGCGAGATTTCCAGATCCGTGAACCCCGCCTGCTTCAGACGCTCGACGCGTTTGGCGTGGGTCCGCGTCGACCCCAGCGCGCCGATATAGAAGCAGTCCGCGCGCAGGGCGATCTCGAGCGCCGGGTCGTCGAGCTTGGGGTCGTGGGTCAGCAGGACTACGGCGGTGCGGCTGTCCACGCCGACTTCGGCAAGCGCCTCGTCCGGCCAGTCCGCGAGGATCGTCTCGCCGGGGAAGCGCGCCTGCGATCCGAAAGAGCCGCGCGGATCCACGATCACCGGGTCGTACCCCGCGATGCGCGCCATGGGCACCAAGGCCTGGGCGATATGGACCGCGCCGACAATCGCCAGACGCAGCGGCGGGTTGTGGATGGCGACGAAGGTTTTGCCGTCTTCCTCGAAGCCCGAGCGATCCATGGCGAACCGGTCGGGATACCCCGTCGTCAGCAGCCGCCGCCCCCCGCCACCGACCTCCACTTCATAGGCAACCGGCGTGCGCGCGGCGCGCTTGTCCACCAGGTCGCGCAACATCTCGACGGGCAGGACCGTGCCGACCGGCTCGACCAGCACCCGGATCGTTCCCCCGCAGGCAAGACCCACAGCGAAGGCGTCGTCGTCGCTCACGCCGAATTCGAGCAGCCGCTCCTCGCCCTTGGCGAGCGCGTCCTGCGCCTCCATCACCACGGCCCCCTCGACGCAGCCACCCGATACCGACCCCTGCATCGCGCCATCGCCGGCCACGACAAGCTGCGCGCCCACGCGGCGCGGCGCCGATCCCCAGGTCTGCACCACCGTCGCCAGCGCCGCCGCGCGGCCAGCCTCGTGCCAGGCGAGAGCCTGTTCCGGTGCGTTGTCCAATGCGTCCATCACGTTATTCCTTCCCGTCATCTGCGGACAGCGCGCGCCGTTGCGATCCGAGGGCCTCCGCCTGCCCCTTCCTTTCAGATCGCCCTTTCAGCGTCACCCTGCAAGCCCCGCGCGAAAGCCGCGGCGGACAGCTTTCCCGTCGCGAGCAGATGGCGCAGCGTCAGCGCGACCGACCTCGCATCGTCAAGGGCGTCATGGCCGCGCAGATCCGGATGCTCGATCCCGTAATACGCCGCAAGCGTGTTGCTTCGCGTGCGGATCAGATCCTCGTAGGGCATGCCCGCGGCAAGCAGCAGGTCGCAGGCATTCCCGAAGCGTGTGATCGGGATCGGAGGCGCGATGCCGGCGACATAGCAGCTGATCGCGATCATGTTGAATTCGTCCTTTCCCCATGACCACAGCCTTGCACCTTCCGAGAAGGCGTCGAGCCTGACAAGCGCCTCGCCCAGCGGCAGACCCTCGTCCGAGATGACCTTCTCGGTGATGCCCGTGAGCCGCATGAAAAGCGGATCGAGCGACACGCGGCTTCCGTCCCGTGCCTTGGGCAGCACATGCAGGCGCAGCCTGTCCGAAATGTCGAAGTCCCCTTCCAGCCCGAGCCTGACCGCGCCGATCTGGGCGATCACCGGGTCAGGGTCGCGCGGTCCGCACCAGAAGCGGCCCGGCGCGCCCTCGGAGGTCAGGAACTCGCAGTCGTAGATGATCGCAGCCTGCATCGCATTCCCCAGCCGCCCGGACGGCATCCGGCCCCGCGCTCACCCTAGGCCCGGGGGTGAGGCGGCGCAATCCGCCGTCATGTCGGAGCGCCGGCAGCCAATCAGACCCTTGTTCCCGCGGCTTGCCCCGCTTACATCTTGAGGCCAAAGACACCGGAGCCACGCCCCATGCCCATGCAAGCCCGCGACATCGAAGACCTGATCCGCGCGTCCTTTCCGGAAGCCCGCATCACGATCACCGACCTTGCGGGCGATGGGAACCACTACGCCGCCGAGGTGATCGACGCCTCGTTTCGGGGCATGAACCGGGTCCAGCAGCAGCGCGCCGTCTACAAGGCGCTCGAAGAGAAGATGGCCGGATCGAGGGGCGAACTGCATGCTCTGGCACTGACCACCAAGGCGCCCGATTGACCGGGACCATCGTCATACTGAGCGGGCTCGTCCTGCTTCTGGCGGTGGGGCGCGGCCTGCAGGCGCTGCGGCATACCGAAGGCACCGAGCGCGGCAGCGAGCCGGGCGAAGGGCATCACGTGATCGAGGCGGAATATTCCTCGGGCGGCGGCGGCGGGGGGCAGTTCATGCGCTACGAGATCCCGAAGGACCCGCAGGAATACGCCAGGATATTCATACCGAAGGACGGATCGAAATGACCCAGACAACCGACGCGCAGACCGCGATCAAGGAAACCATCGAAACGAACCCGGTCGTGCTTTTCATGAAAGGCACGAAGTCCATGCCGCAATGCGGCTTCTCGAGCCGCGTCGCGGGCGTTCTCAACTACATGGGGGTCGAGTTCCACGATGTGAACGTTCTGGCCGACGAGGCCATTCGCCAGGGAATCAAGGACTTCTCGGACTGGCCGACGATCCCGCAGCTCTACGTGAAGGGCGAATTCGTCGGCGGTTGCGACATCATCACCGAGATGACGCTTTCGGGCGAACTGGACACGCTGTTTGCGGAGAAAGGCGTGGCATTCGACAAGGATGCCGCGGAAAAGATCCGCGAAGCCAACGGCTGAGGGCCTCCAGGTCCGGGCGCCGCCGGGCGTCGCAATGGCCCGCGGGGGAAACTCCCGCGGGCATTTTATTTGGGGGTGTCCGCAAACCGTGTTGGTCCCTTATGCGGACGGAGTTGACTTTTTTGCGATCGCCCCAATGTCGGCTTGCGTCATGTTGCGCTACAGTTCGCGTCCATCTGGTCTTTTGATGGAATTCGGAACTGCCCTCTGATAAGGCAATGCATGCTCACTCTCGACCATCTCACCATTGTCGCGCCAACGCTCCGCGAAGGTGTTCATCACGTTCGAGAGTGCTTGGATATCGACGTGCCGTTCGGCACGAGACATCTCTACATGGGCACGCACAACCATCGCCTTCAGCTTGGAGGTGGCGTCTATCTCGAAATCGTTGCACGTGATCCAGAAGGCGTTGATCCAGGTCGGCCCCGTTGGTTTGGAGTGGACTATCCCCAGCAGCTTCGTGCGGACTGGGATGAAGGTCGACGATTGCGAGGGTGGGTTGCCGCCACCAAGGACATTGAAAACCTTGTCAGACAACGGCCAGAGTTCGGAGAAGTCGTTTCTCTTCCCTTCGATACGCCAGAATTCGCCTTCGGGGTCCCGGCTGACGGCTCTCTGCCGGAAGGCGGAGCATTGCCGTCGCTGATCGATCACCGAAACGATCCTACCAAAATGTCGGATATACCTAATCTCGGTGCGCGTTTGGTTGCGTTTACGCTTCAGCACCCATCACCGGAACAGCTGCAGGCCACCTACAGGGAGTTGCAGATAGACCGCCCACCGTCAGTGGAACCTGGACCAGGCCTGCGATACGAGGCAGCGATTGAAACCCCGACAGGCCTTCGTTTACTTACGTAGCGCCTGCCAGAAGGCTGCCGTTCGTCGAGACTGCAGCGTTGGACACTCGGGCCTCGAAGCAGACCTCCACGCAATTCCAATTTACGACGCGCGGACAACCTCTGCCGGTGTCATCCCTTCCAGTCGGGCCTACAGCCACTGGATTTAGCCGTCGCGGTTTTTCGTCGCCGGCCCACAGAACGGTTGAATGATTGTTCCGTAGCGGGCGTGCAGCGAGTTCACGTTCTGGATGTGGTACCAGCCTCCTGTGACCCTCGTGCCGGACTTGCTGCCCACCACGATGTGCTCGAGGCGGCGCGAAACCGTTAGGTCCTAGCAGCCATTGCCTCCATCCGAGCAGCACAGCGTCGCCCGGCACGAGGTGCGTCATGGCGCGCTCGGCGGCGGCGTTCTTGCGGTTCGCCTGCCGCCGGAAGAACCGACAGGGCATCGAGAAAGAGGGCATCGAGAAAACGGCGAAAGTCGTGGTTTGGCAGGGGCATCCCCCGCAGGAAACGGGTAGGAAGATTGGCTGCGTCACGAAATCGAGAAGCGAGCCAACACGGATTGCGGACACCGCCTTTTCTTTCAGCCCGGGTGTCTGTCAGATGACGTGGCACCGATCCGCCCGTCCCGAACGCAGCGCCCGAGGAAGCCGATGACGGCTTCGAGAACCCGGCCGGGCGCTTCCAGATGGGGCCAATGCCCCGCGCCCTCTACGCCCACAACGCCGGAGTGCGCGCCGAGCCCCGCACGCGCGCCCTCGAACCCGTGCCGGCGCACCTTTGGCTCGTGCGCCCCGTAGATCAGCAGGCTCGGCATCGTAGGCAGCGCGGGTCGCGAAGATCTGTGAGGATCGGGCCGGTAGCAATCGACCGCCGCACGGGAACGTGCAGGATCTGACAGCTGGCCAATGACAGTGTCGATATGCGCATCGTTGCCGGTCCAGCCCGGGCTCCACAGCCTGTAGAGCCGCCGCACCTCCGCGAAGCCGGCACGGCGAAACCACCAGTCAGAGATCGCGCCATAGCCGAGATAGATGTTGTGAGGCCGTGCGATCCGCTCGGCCCAGCCCCCGATTGCCGTGGCAGGCGGAGGAACCGCCAGGGCAATCAGGGCCGCAAGCCGGTGGGGCGCGCGCTCTGCCAGCTCGTAGGCGATCGAAGCCCCCCAGTCATGGCCGAGTACCACGGCCCGCCCTATCGCAAGGCGATCCAGCAGGCCCAGCACATCCCCGGCAAGGGCGGGAACATCGTAGCGCGCGTCAGCCGGTATTCCCGAGGGTGCGTAGCCTCGCAGCGCCAGCCGGATTACGCGATAGCCGGCCTTGACGAGCGCCGGCGCGAAGGCGTCCCAGGTTCGCCAGCTATCCGGAAATCCGTGCAGCGCGACGATCACCGGACCCTCGCCCGCGTCGAGATAGGAAAGCGTGACGGTGTCGGTTGCGATCTCGGAGAATTCGGTCATGTGCGGTTTGTCCGTTCACCGCACCCAAAGGTCAATCCGCGCCGCGGGCCGCAGGCTTGACCAAAAGGAAAAGGATCTCCCCGTGCAGGGAGATCCAGTAGCCTCATCCGAAGAAATGCGCGGCTCAGAGCAGCGATTTCACCTTCGCCGCAACGGCCTCTGCAGTGATGCCGAAATGCTCGAACAGATCTTCCGCGGGCGCCGAGGCTCCGAAGCCGGTCATGCCGACGAAGCCTGCCTTGCCGCGCTTGCCACGTTCGCCGAGCAGCCATTTGTCCCAGCCCATCTCGACAGCGGCTTCGACCGCAACGCGCACCGGACCGGCAGGAAGCACGCGCTTGCGATAGCTTTCGTCCTGCGCCTCGAAGAGTTCCCAGCAGGGCATCGAGACCACGCGCGTTCCGATGCCTTCGGCCTGCAAAAGGTCCCGCGCTGCCATGGCCACGGACACCTCGGAGCCGGTGGCGAGGATGATCGCCTGCCGCTTGCCCTCGGCGTCGGCCAGCACATAGGCGCCCTGCGCGGTGAGGTTGGCATTGCGGTGCTCTGTCCGAAGCGTCGGCACCCCCTGACGGGTCAGCGACAGCACCGAGGGCGTTTCTTTCGCCGTCAGCGCCAGTTCCCAAGCCTCGGCCGTCTCGATCGTGTCGGCAGGTCGGAAGACGTACATGTTGGGCGTCGCGCGCGAGATCGCCAGATGTTCGACAGGCTGGTGGGTCGGCCCGTCCTCGCCCAGACCGATGCTGTCGTGGGTCATCACGAAGACCGTCGGCACGTGCATCAGCGCGGCAAGCCGCATCGCGGGGCGCGCGTAGTCGGTGAAGCACATGAAGGTGCCGCCATAGGGCCGGATGCCGCCATGCAGGACCATCCCGTTCATCGCCGCCGCCATGCCGTGCTCGCGGATGCCCCAGTAGATGTAGCGACCGCCGCGGTTGTCGATGTCGAACACCCCGAGATCGCCGGTCTTGGTGTTGTTCGACCCCGTCAGGTCCGCAGATCCGCCTACCGTCTCGGGCAGGATCGGGTTCACGACCTCGAGCACCTTTTCCGAGCTCGCCCGCGTGGCGATATTCGGCGCGGCCTCTGACATCTGCTTCTTGAAGGCCTTGATCGTCGCCTTCAGCTTGTTCGGCACATCGAGCGCATAGGCGCGATCGAAAGTGGCGCGCTTGCCCTTGGGCATCGTTTCGAGGCGTTGCTCCCAGTCCTTGCGTGCCGCGGCACCGCGCGCGCCGATCTTCTCCCAGGCCGACTTGATCTCGGCTGGAACCTCGAAGGGCCCGGCTGTCCAGCCGTAGGCATCCTTGGCCGCCTGGGCCTGGTCCATGTCGGTCAGCGCGCCATGCCCCTTCGAGGTATCCTGGGCCGCATGCCCCAGGGCGATATGCGTCTTGCAGGCGATCATCGTGGGCAGATCGGATTTCTTCGCGGCCACGATCGCTTCGTCGATGGCGACCGGGTCGTGTCCGTCGATCTCGAGCACTTCCCAACCCGCAGCCCGGAAACGGGCGGGTTGATCGGTGCTGTCGGACAGCGATACCGGCCCGTCGATGGTAATGTCGTTGTGGTCCCAGAAAACGATGAGCCTGGACAGCTTGTGCCGCCCGGCCAGCGTGATCGCTTCCTGGCTCACGCCTTCCATGAGGCATCCGTCACCGGCGAAGACATAGGTGTAATGATCCACGAACTTCGCACCGTAATGGGCGCGCTGGATCTCTTCGGCCATGGCGAAGCCGACCGAGTTGGCGATACCCTGCCCCAGCGGCCCCGTGGTCGTCTCGATGCCCTTGGCGTACTTGTATTCGGGATGCCCGGCGGTCTTGGCGCCCCACTGGCGGAAGTTGCGGATCTCCTCGATGGTCATGTCCGCGTAGCCGGTCAGATGGAGCAGCGAATAGAGCAGCATCGAGCCGTGCCCGTTCGACAGGATGAAGCGGTCCCGGTCCGGCCAGTCGGGGTTGCCCGCATCGAACTTCAGATGTTTCTCGAAGAGCACCGTCGCGATGTCGGCCATGCCCATCGGCGCGCCGGAATGGCCGGACTTGGCTGCGGCGACGGCGTCAAGGGTAAGGGCGCGGATGGCGGTGGCCTTCGACCAGTGATCCGGATGGGCGGCGGCAAGGGCTTTGAGGTCCACGGGAATTCGATCCTTTTCTGAGGGATGCGCCCGGCGGGCACGCTCGGATTTCCGCTGCATATCAGCCGATCCGCAAAGTGCAAGCCTTCGGACGCCCCCTGGACGGGAGTGACGTGAACTGCGCCGGTCAAGCCCCTGATTGCAAACAGGGGAAGCATTTGCTGCGCTGGTCCGATATTCTTGTGCATACCTGTCGCAAGGCGCGATTCGTCCGTGAGTGGCATCGCAACACGGCAGGCGGTATCGGACCCATGGCAGCGGCAAGTCGAGAGGTGGGCATGAGCGAAACGGAACTGGAAGAGCTTCAGCGCAGGATCACGGCGGCACTTGACCGGGTGGCGGCCGGCATCGGAACGCTGGGCGCTTCGGAGGCGGCGCGGCTGGCGGAACTCGAAAAGGCCCTCGCCGACGAGCGCGCGGCTAACGCCGCGCTCGAAACGCGCCTGGGCGAAATCGAGCAGCAGCATGCCGCCGCCATCGCCGAGATCGAGGCACGCGCAGCCACGGCGGAAGCCTGCGTCGCCGCCTTCGATCTCGACATCCAGCGGTTGCGGAAGGCCAACACCGACCTCGCCACAGCCTGCGAGTCGCTGCGCAGCGCGAATGCCGAGGGCGTCGGCGATCCCGAGCTGATCAACCAGTCCGCCATTGCGGAAGTCGACGCGCTGCGCGCGGCACGCGCCGTCGATATCGCGGAAATGCAGCAGATCATCGCCGCCATGACCCCGCTCCTGAACGATGCCGAATTCGAAGAGGAGACGGCCTGATGCCCGAGGTGAAGATCACGATCGGCGGCCGCCAGTTCGAGGTCGCCTGCCAGGAAGGCGAAGAGCATTACCTTCATACCGCCGCCAAGATGCTTGACGACGAGGCCCAGGTCCTGTCGGACCAGGTCGGAAGGATGCCCGAAGCCCGCATGCTGCTGATGGCCGGGCTCATGCTCGCCGACAAGACGGCCTCTGTCGAGGACCGCGTCGCAGAGGTTCAGGCGAAGCTCAACGAGGCCGAAGCCGAGATCGCGCGCCTTGGCGCGGCCGAGGTCGAACCCGAACGCATCGAGGTACCGGTGGTGCCGCAATCGGTGACCGACACGCTGGCCGAGCTCGCTGCGCGCGCCGAGGCCATTGCCGATCAGATCGACGAGAAATCCGCGTGAAGCTGCGCGCCTCTCTGGGCGCGCTGGCGTCCTTTCTGATCACAGGCCCCGCAGCGGCAGAAATCCAGGCTCTGACCTACCTGTGCGAGCGGGGGGTCACCATTCCCGCCGTATACGTCAACGGTGAGGACGGTCCGGATCGCATCGCCGTCGTCGTGATCCAGGTCGAGGGGCGGATGATCAATCTGGAAGCCTCCGAAAGCGGCTCGGGCGCACGATACGCCGTCCCCTCGGACAAGTCGGGATATGTCTGGTGGACCAAGGGCACAAGCGCGACACTTGCATGGTTCGATGCGCCGCTGCGCGAGGAAGTCACGCTCTACGCGGCCTGCGAAGCACAATAACGCTATGCCCGGTCGACATGCGCCCTGCCCGGGCAGCGGCAAATGTCGGTGCGGCCGCCCATTTCGGATAGGCGGAAAAGGTTCCAGTCTACTACCTTCGGTTGGCGGATTTTCGCCGGTTCCGTTTTCGACGGCTTGATTATGACCTCAGGTTAACCAAGCTGCGTCACAGCTTCGGCTCATAACGAAGCGTGAATACAGGTACTCGAAAGGGACAGTTACTTTGAAACTCGCAAGACAGTTGTCGTGCGGCAGGATGAGCTTGTGCGCGGCCCTCATGCTGCTGACCGCCGCCTGCGGTGCGCCGATACAGAAGTTGTCGGACATGCCCGACCTCGATCCGGCACGGATGTCGATGGCGCTGGCCGAGGTAAAGGAAAAGCAATCGCGCGGTCAGCGCGTCTGGTGCGTCCCCTTTGCCCGCGACGCCAGCGGCATCGACATCCGCGGCAATGCGGAAACATGGTGGGGACAGGCGCGCGATCTCTACCAGCGCGGCGACGATCCCGTCGTCGGAGCGGTGATGGCCTTCGCCTCGACCCGCGGAATGCCCATGGGGCACGTGGCGGTCGTGTCGGAAATCGTGTCGCCCCGCCAGATCAGCATCGACCACGCGAACTGGCACCGCAACCGCGTGTCGCTGAAGATGTCCGTCATCGACGTTTCGGAAGGCAACGACTGGTCCCGGGTCCGGCTTGAATCGACCCCCGGAACCTTCGGCAAGGTCTACCCGATAAACGGATTCATCTATCCCACCGATCCCGCCTGATCTCCGAAAGGCGGGGCCGGCCCCCGCCTCACCGGCCGCTGACGGTCCGGACCAGCGGCGTCACGATCTTCTCCCCCACCGGGATGAGCAGCAGGCCCAGCAACAGGCCGAAGACACCGTCCAGCGCCGCCTTCACTACCCATTCCGCCGCTCCGACATATCCTTCCGGCGCGCTGCCGCCGACGGTGACGGCGACGTCGTGGATGATATGCTCGGGCATGGCGAACCCGAGTTCGTTGAGCCCGTGAATGACAATGCTGCCGCCCACCCAGAGCATCGCCGCCGTTCCCACCAGCGTCAGCATCCGCATGAAGCCCGGCATCGCCTTGACGATCCCGCGGCCGATTGCGCGGGTCACGGCAAAGCGCCCCTGCCGGCACATCAGAAGCCCCAGATCGTCGGCCTTCACGATCAGCGCCACCGCGCCATAGACGGCAACCGTGATCATCACCGCAACGGTCGCGAGCGTTGCCGCCTCCATCCAGATGTTGCTTTCCGGAATCGCCGCCAAGGCGATCGTCATGATCTCGGCGGACAGGATGAAGTCGGTCTTGATCGCCCCCCGCGCCTTCTGCTCTTCCAGATGCGCCGGATCGCTCGTGGTCTTGTCGGCATCGGGATAGTCCTCATGCCCATGTCCGCCGACCCCCAGCGCATGGGCCACCTTTTCCGCCCCCTCGAAGCACAGATATCCTCCGCCGAGCATCAGCAGCGGTGAAATGCTCCAGGGTGCGAAATTGGCCAGAAGAAGGCCCGCGGGGAGCAGGTAGAGCAGCTTGTTCTTGAGCGATCCCTTGGTGATACGCCAGATGATCGGCAGTTCACGATCCGCCGTGAAGCCCGAGACGTATTTGGGCGATACCGCCGCGTCGTCGATCACCGCGCCGGCGGCCTTGGATCCGGCCTTCGCCGCCTGCCCCATCACATCGTCTATCGACGCCGCCGCCACCTTCGCGATCGCCGCCACGTCATCCAGCAGCGCCAGAAGTCCACTCATCCATCTGCTCCCGTTACCCCACGGACCTCTGCCCGGCGTCCGCCCATTTTCCACCGCCCGGTGGACGATTACAACCGTCGTTGCGCCCCGCAGGACGGGCATCCTGCTTGCGGCTTTCCCCGCCTGCTGTCATCAGGTGGACAGGATGTCCCGATCGGAACCATGTGCGGGGCGATACGACGCGCGACCAGTGGCGAGACAGTGAATGACCAACCGAATCGCCCTTTTCCTCGCGGTGCTTCTGCTGCTTCTCGCGGCGTGGGACTTCTGGATGCAGGGCGCAGAATACATCCTGTTCCTGTCTCGCAAGCTGGCCGATCTGATCGAATGGGCGGCCTTCTGGCGCTGATCCGGCGATCTGCAAAACCTGCACGGGGTCTTTGCAAACCGACCGGGACAGGTCAGTCGGCAAACTTGCGCAGCAGTTCCTCGTTCACCACGGGCGTGACGAAATTGCTGACATCACCATCAAGCCGGGCGATTTCCTTGACCAGCTTGCTGGCGATCGCCTGGTGCTGGGCCTCGGCCATCAGGAACACGGTCTCGACGCTGTCGTCGAGCTGACGGTTCATCCCGACCATCTGATATTCGTATTCGAAATCGGCCACCGCGCGCAGGCCGCGCACGATGATCCCGGCTCCGACATCGCGCGCGCAGTTGATGAGCAGGTTCTCGAAGGGATGCACGACCATCTCGGTGCCGGTCTGCTCGGCGAGCCTTTCCGCTTCGGCCTCGACCATCCGCACGCGCTCTTCGAGCGAAAACAGCGGCCCCTTGTCGCGGTTGATCGCGACGCCGATCACCAGCCTGTCCACCAGTGCGGCCGCACGCCGGATGATGTCTATGTGACCCAGCGTTATGGGGTCGAAAGTTCCGGGATAAAGACCAACGCGCATGCGGGCTTTCCTGTCCTGATTGGGATGGCGCGCCGATCGCGGCGCAGCGAGGAAGTCGGAGGCTGACGTACCGGGGCGCTCAGTGCCCCATGATCATGCCTTCCAGCGCATTGCGTTCCATCGCAAGCTCCGCCAGCCGTGCCTTGACCACGTCTCCGATCGAAATCAGCCCGACAAGCTGGCCGTCCTCGAGCACCGGAATATGGCGGAACCGCCCGTCGGTCATCTTCTGCAGGATCTCTTCGGCCTTGTCGCCGGCCGCGCAGGTGACAAGCTTCGACGTCATGTACTTCTCGGCGGGCTCGGACAGGCAGCCGACACCGCGTGCCCCGATTTCGCGCACGATGTCACGCTCCGACAGGATTCCGTCGGCGGCCTTGCCGTCCCTCGAGATCACGACCGTACCGATCCGTTTCTCGGAGAGGATGCGCGCGACGTCGGAGATCATCATGGTCGGCGGCACCGTGTAGACGGACTCGTCAGCCTTGGATTTCAGGATTTGCGACACAAGCATCCACAACTCCGCACGATCAGTTTCATCTGTCTCAGCGTCACCGCTTCTTCGTTTCAAGTCAAGCCGATGCTGGCGACCTGTACCATGGTACAGGCTCTGGCCTGCGATGGCACGGCAGACCCGCTTCGTCTTCAGAGGCACGCCTCCAGGCGGGCGACCTCCTGACGCAGCCCGGACGCCAAGGCCTCGGCGAAACGCTGAAGCCGCCGGTCGCGGCGATCGTCCGCGTGACGGATGAGATAAAAGCTGCGGCGCAGGGCGAGGTCCCCGACGAGGACGCGCGTGACGCCGGGAGCGGCCGGAAGGGCGAAGTCGTGCACGACGCCCACGCCGCTGCCCTGCCGGATCCAGTTGAGCTGGACCGATACCGAGTTCGAGGCGAGCGCGACACGCTCGGCGCCGAGCTCGCCCAGATAATCGAGTTCGCGATCAAAGATCATGTCGGGAATGTAGCCCACCAGCCGGTGCTCTTTCAGGTCCCCCAGTTGCCTGAGCGGCGACGCCCCGTCGAGATAGCTCTGCGAGGCGGCGAGGTGGAGATGGTAATCGGCGACCTTCTGGACCATCAGTCGACCGGCGGTCGGCGCGCTGACCCCGATGGCGAGATCCGCCTCGCGCCGGGACAGGTTGAAGACGCGCGGCAATGCGACGATCTGGATATCGAGGTCCGGGTTGTCGGCGGCGATGGCGGCGCAGACCTGGGGGAGCAGGAAGTTCGCGGCCCCATCCGGCGCTCCTATGCGCACCTGCCCGCGCAGCCGGTCGCTGGCGACGGGAAGGCCCGCGGTCGCTTCACGCAGTGCCTGCTCGGCTTCTTCTGCCCGGACAAGCAGATCCCGTCCCGTCTCGGTCAGAGCATAACCCTGCGGAGACTTTGAAAACAGCGTCGCCTGAAGCGAATCCTCGAGCCGCGCCATCCGCCGCCCCAGGGTCGCCGGATCCAGCCGCAGCAACTTGCCGGCGCCTGACAGGCTTTGTTCGCGGGCCACGGCGAGGAAGAGCCGCAGGTCATCCCAGTTCATCTGCAACTTTCGCTACCCGCCTTTGCAAATTTCTGCGGCTCCACCTTGCCCGATGTCAGCAACCAGTGCCTTGCATTGATGCAAGACGGTTTTGAGATCATGCCTCTTTATCCTGACTTTCTGCAAGGCTAGCCTCGGTCCCGAAGCGGAGGAGACGCGGCCCGCGCGGAATTGCAGATCTGCATCCGCCGCGGCCCAAACAAGGAGACAAACCAATGATCAATCTCACCCATTACATCAACGGCGGCCATGTGAACGGCAAGTCGGGCCGTTATTCGGACGTCTACAACCCGGCAACCGGCGAGGTTCAGGCGAAATGCCCGCTCGCCAACACCGAGGAAGTCGACGAGGCGATCCGCATCGCCGCACAGGCCCAGCCGGCCTGGGCCGCCGTCAATCCGCAGCGCCGCGCCCGGGTTCTGATGCGTTTCGTGGATCTGTTGAACCGCGACATGGACAAGCTTGCCGAGGCGCTGTCGCGCGAGCATGGCAAGACCCTGCCCGACGCTGCCGGTGACGTGCAACGCGGGCTCGAAGTGGTCGAATACTGCATCGGGGCGCCCCAGATGCTGAAGGGCGAGTACACCGACAGCGCCGGCCCCGGCATCGACATGTATTCCATGCGCCAGCCGCTGGGGGTCACGGCTGGGATCACGCCGTTCAACTTTCCGGCCATGATCCCGATGTGGATGTTCGCCCCCGCGATTGCCTGCGGCAATGCCTTCATCCTCAAACCGTCCGAGCGCGATCCCTCGGTGCCGCTGATGCTTGCGGAGCTGATGGAGGAAGCCGGCCTGCCGAAGGGCATCCTTCAGGTGATCAATGGCGACAAGGAGGCGGTGGATGCCCTGCTGAACAGCCCCGTGGTGCAGTCGATCGGTTTTGTCGGCTCGACCCCGATCGCCGAATACATCTATGCGACGGGATGCGCCAATGGCAAACGCGTCCAGTGCTTCGGCGGAGCCAAGAACCACATGATCGTCATGCCCGATGCCGACATGGACCAGGCCGCCGATGCCCTGGTCGGCGCGGGCTACGGCGCCGCGGGCGAACGCTGCATGGCGATCTCGGTCGCGGTACCCGTCGGCGAAGAAACCGCCGACCGGCTGATCGAAAAGCTGGTGCCGCGCATCGAGAAGCTGAAGGTCGGCCCCTACACCGCCGGGAAGGATGTCGATTACGGCCCCGTCGTGACCGCCGCCGCCAAGGCAAACATCGAACGTCTCGTGCAAACCGGAGTCGATCAGGGCGCGAAGCTTGTCGTGGACGGACGCGGCTTCAAGCTGCAAGGCTACGAGGACGGCTATTTCGTCGGCCCGCATCTCTTCGACAAAGTCACGAAGGACATGGACATCTACAAGACCGAAATCTTCGGCCCCGTCCTGTCCACCGTGCGCGCGCAGAGCTACGAAGAGGCGCTCGGCCTCGCCATGGACCACGAATACGGCAACGGAACCGCCATCTTCACCCGCGATGGCGACACGGCGCGCGATTTCGCGAACCGGATCAACGTGGGCATGATCGGCGTCAATGTCCCGATCCCGGTGCCGCTGGCCTACCATACCTTCGGCGGCTGGAAGAAATCGGTATTTGGCGATCTCAACCAGCACGGGCCCGACGCGTTCAGGTTCTACACGCGCACCAAGACGGTGACCGCGCGCTGGCCCAGCGGCATCCGGGAAGGGGGCGAGTTCAACTTCCGCCCCATGGAGTAAGCCGAGCCATCATCCGGACAGGAGACGAAGGCAGGGTCCGCCCTGCCTTCGCGCATTCAAGATACGTCCTTCGTGGCGCGGACATCCTCATGCAACCCCGACTCACGCCAACGGAACACGGGCGCCATCGTCGGAGAGGCGCCCTTATTCATCCCTGACGAACCGCTCGCGTGAAGCGCGATAGCCCGAGCAGCCTTGATTTCCGCGCCGCTTTCACTCAGCACTGGACCGGGAATTCGGGACGGGGATGGAGGCGGCCATGGATTTTTCGCTCAGCGATGAGCAGTCGGCAATATTCGACATGGCATACGCGTTCGGGCAGGAGCATATCGCGCCGCATGCACGGACATGGGAAGCGCAAGGGACGATACCCAAGGATCTGTGGCCACGGCTGGCGGAACTCGGCTTCGGTGGGCTCTATGTGTCCGAAGAGGCCGGCGGTTCCGGGCTGACGCGGCTCGACGCGACACTTGTGTTCGAGGCGCTTTCGATGGCCTGCCCGTCCGTCGCGGCGTTCCTGTCGATCCACAACATGTGCGCACGGATGATCGACGCCTTCGGCAGCGAGGAGATGAAAGAGCGCCTGCTGCCTGATGTGCTGACGATGAAGACGGTCCTCAGCTATTGCCTGACCGAACCGGGCTCGGGCTCGGACGCGGCGGCGCTGAAGACGCGCGCCGACCGGACCAACGACGGATACGTCGTCAACGGCACGAAGGCGTTCATCTCGGGCGGCGGATATTCGGACGCCTATGTCTGCATGGTGCGCACCTCCGATGACGGCGCGAACGGCGTGTCGACGCTTTATGTGCCGGGGGATGCGCCTGGACTCAGTTTCGGCGGGCTCGAGGACAAGATGGGCTGGCGCAGTCAGCCGACCGCGCAGGTGCAGTTCGACGATTGCGCGATTTCGGCCGAGAACCTCGTCGGTGAGGAAGGCAAGGGTTTCCGCTACGCGATGATGGGTCTGGACGGGGGCCGGCTCAACATCTCCGCCTGCTCTCTTGGCGCGGCGCAGACGGCGCTGGCGGCGACGCTGGCCTACATGGGCGAACGGCAGGCGTTCGGAAAAAGCATCGACCAGTTCCAGGGTCTCCAGTTCAGGCTGGCGGACATGGAGATCGACCTTCAGGCGGCCCGGGTCTTCCTGCGGCAGGCGGCCTGGAAGCTCGACAAGGGGGCCCCGGATGCGACGAAATTCTGCGCCATGGCCAAGAAATTCGTGACCGAGGCGGGCAGCCGCGTGGTGGACCAGTGTCTTCAGCTTCACGGCGGCTATGGATATCTGGCGGATTACGGGATCGAGAAGCTGGTGCGCGACCTGCGCGTCCATCAGATCCTCGAGGGCACGAACGAGATCATGCGGGTGATTGTGGCGCGCGACCTGCTCAGGAACCGATGAACGATCTTTCGATCAGACGAGTCGGGCAGGCCGGGCGCATCACCCTCACCCGCCCGGCCGCACTGAATGCGCTCAGCCATGACATGTGCCTGGCCATCGAGGCGGCGCTCGACGCATGGCGGGACGACTCAGGTGTTGCGCTGTTGGTCGTCGATGCCGACGGCGAGAAGGCTTTCTGCGCCGGGGGAGACCTCACGGAGCTCTACGCAACCGGTCGGCGTGGCGATTTCGCCTACGGCCAGCGGTTCTGGACCGACGAGTACCGGCTTAACGCGAAGATTGCCGCCTATCCAAAGCCGGTCGTATCTTTCATGCAGGGCTTCGTCATGGGCGGCGGCGTGGGCATCGGCTGTCATTGCTCGCACCGGATCACGGGCGAAAGCACCCGCATTTCCCTGCCGGAATGCGGTATCGGGCTGGTGCCGGATGTGGGCAGCAGCTACCTGCTTGCCCGCGCGCCGGGGCGTTGCGGCGATTATCTCGGAACCTGCGGGGTTCGGATGGGCGCGGCGGACGCGATCCATGCCGGCTTTGCGGATCTCTTCATACCGCAGGACCGCTGGGACAAGCTGATTTCCCTTCTGGAACGATCGGGTGACACGGCGGCCTTGTCCGCCGAAGCGGCCAAGCCCGGCGACAGCAGGCTTGCCGCACGGTCCGACGATATCGACAGCATTTTCGGCGGCGGGAAACTGTCTCGGATCCTGGAAGCTTTGCAAACGCGTTCGGATGAATTTGCAAACGAGACACGGGCAGCCATTGACCGCGCCAGTCCCCTTTCCGTCGCGGCCACGCTGGAAATTCTGAGGCGCCTGCGGCAGGCAGGCCCCTCGATGGCGCTTGCACTGGAGCTTGAGTATCGGTTCACCTCACGTTCGATGGCGCAGGGCGATTTCCTGGAAGGAATCCGCGCCGCGATCATCGACAAGGACCGCAAGCCGCAATGGCGCCATTCCGGATCGGATGTTTCGGCAGAAGAGGTCGATCTTATGCTTGATTCGGTGAAACAGCCCAGCCTTCCCTGATCTGATCAGGCCGGCAATCGGAACCGGAATTTCAGTTCTGTCTATTCGGCAGCGACCCGTCCGCCTGTCTTCAGCATCGGCTTCAGATATCTGCCGGTGTGGCTCTCGGGGTTCTCCGCCACCTTTTCGGGTGTTCCCGTCGCCACGATCCTGCCGCCACCGTCGCCACCTTCCGGACCGATGTCGATGAGATGATCCGCCGTCTTGATCACATCGAGGTTGTGTTCGATCACGACGACGGAATTGCCCTGCTCCACCAGCTCGTGAAGTACCTCGAGCAGCTTTCGGACATCCTCGAAATGCAATCCGGTCGTCGGTTCGTCAAGAATGTAGAGCGTCCGTCCGGTTGCGCGTTTTGACAGCTCCTTCGACAGCTTCACACGCTGCGCCTCGCCGCCGGAAAGGGTCGTCGCCTGCTGACCCACCTTGATGTAACCCAGCCCGACCCGCATCAGGGCATCCATCTTTTCCCGTATCGACGGAACGGCCTGAAAGAAGCCCTGCGCATCTTCCACGGTCATGTCGAGGACATCGGCGATGGACTTGCCCTTGAACTTCACTTCAAGGGTCTCCCGGTTGTACCGCTTGCCCTTGCATGTCTCGCAGGTCACGTAGACATCGGGCAGGAAGTGCATCTCGATCTTGATCACCCCGTCGCCCTGACATGCCTCGCAACGTCCACCCTTGACGTTGAACGAGAAGCGACCGGGCTTGTAGCCACGCGCCTTGGCCTCGGGAAGCCCGGCGAACCAGTCCCGGATCGGCGTGAACGCCCCCGTGTAGGTCGCGGGATTCGAACGTGGAGTCCGCCCGATCGGCCGCTGGTCGATGTCGATCACCTTGTCGAGATGTTCCAGCCCCTTGATGGTGTCGCAGGGCGCGGGCGTCTGGCGCGCGCCGTTGAGCCGCATCGAGGCGGTCTTGAACAGGGTCTCGATCGTAAGCGTCGATTTTCCCCCACCCGACACGCCGGTCACGCAGACGAACTGCCCCAGCGGATAATCCACCGTGACGTTCCTGAGGTTGTTTCCGGTGGCGTTCTCGATCCGGATCTTCTTGCCATTGCCCTTGCGCCGCGATCCGGGGACAGAGATTTCACGTGCCCCTGTAAGATATTGACCCGTCACGGAATTCGCATTGGCGGCGATTTCGGAGGGTGTCCCATGCGCGACGACACTGCCGCCATGAACGCCGGCCCCCGGCCCGATGTCGAAAACGTAATCCGCCTCGCGGATCGCCTCTTCGTCATGTTCGACCACGATGACGGTGTTGCCCTGATCGCGCAGGTTCTTCAACGTCAGCAGCAATCGGTCATTGTCACGCTGGTGCAGACCAATCGAGGGTTCGTCGAGCACATAGAGCACACCGGTGAGGCCAGAGCCGATCTGGCTTGCAAGCCTGATCCGCTGGCTTTCGCCGCCGCTTAACGTGCCGCTTGAACGACTGAGCGTAAGATATTCAAGTCCCACGTTGTTCAGGAAACCCAGGCGCTCGCGGATCTCTTTCAGGATGGCGCGGGCGATCTCATTCTTCTGCGCGCTCAGGTGGTCGGGAACATCGAGGCACCAGTCATAGGCTTCGCGGATGGACATCTGCACCAGCTGGCCGATATGCAGAAGGTTTCCCGGCCCGCCGATCTTGACCGCCAGGGCCTCTTCCCGCAGCCGGTACCCGTTGCATGTGCCGCAGGGACGATTGTTCTGGTAGCGCTCGAATTCCTCCCGGATCCAGTTCGAGTCGGTCTCGCGGTAGCGCCGTTCCATGTTCGGAATGACGCCCTCAAAGACACGGCTGACCTGATAGACCCGCCCACCCTCATCGTAACGGAACGCGATCTCTTCCTTGCCGGAGCCGTATAGAAAGACCTGCTGAACCTTCTCGGGCAGATCCTTCCACTTCGCCGACGGCTTGAAGCCATAGTGCTTCGCCAGCGCCTCGATGGTCTGCAGGAAATAGGGTGACTTGCCCTTGCGCCAGGGCGCAAGCGCTCCGTCGGCGATCTTGAGATTCTGGTCCGGCACAACGAGACGTTCATCGAAGAACAGTTCGACGCCCAGTCCGTCGCAGACCGGACAGGCCCCGAAGGGCGCGTTGAACGAGAACAGCCGCGGTTCGATCTCGGGAATGGTGAACCCGCTGACCGGGCAGGCGAACTTTTCGGAAAAGGTGTGCCTTTCGGGATCGCCCTCGGCCGGCGCGGTCTCGAGGATGGCGATGCCGTCCGCAAGATCGAGCGCTGTGCGCAGACTGTCCGCCAGCCGTGTCTCGAGCCCTTCCCGGATCACGATCCGGTCGACTACCACGTCGATGTCATGGCGGAATTTCTTGTCGAGCGTCGGCGGCGAGTCGAGCTCGTAAAACTCGCCGTCTACCTTCACGCGCTGGAAGCCCTGCTTGCGAAGCTCGAGGAACTCCTTGCGATACTCCCCCTTGCGGTCACGGATGATCGGCGCAAGCAGATAGGCGCGCGTCCCCTCCTCCATCGCCATGATCCGGTCGACCATGTCCTGCACCTGCTGCGCCTCGATCGGCTTGCCCGTCGCGGGACTGTAGGGCGTGCCGGCACGCGCAAACAGCAGGCGCAGATAGTCGTAGATCTCGGTCACGGTGCCGACAGTCGAGCGCGGGTTCTTCGACGTCGTCTTCTGCTCGATCGAGATTGCCGGAGAAAGGCCGGAGATATGATCGACATCCGGCTTCTGCATCATGTCCAGGAACTGGCGGGCATAGGCCGACAGGGATTCGACGTACCGGCGCTGTCCCTCGGCATAGATCGTGTCGAAGGCGAGAGACGACTTGCCGGAACCCGAAAGGCCGGTGATGATCACCAGCTGGTTGCGCGGGATGTCCACGTCGATGTTCTTGAGGTTGTGCTCGCGCGCGCCGCGGACCTCGATATTCTTCAGCTCGGCCATGAAGGGCTCCGGTTAACAGGTCGTACATAAGATGCCCCGCCGGATTCTCCAACGAAAAAATGAGAACGAAGGGTGAACCTCAGGCAAGGCGGCGCGCCTGCGCCAGCAGGGCATGCACAAGAAGGCCGCCGAAGAACATTGCGGCAGCCATCAGCATGAGGCCGGTATGATCGAATTCGATGGCGATGGCGGCCATTACCGGCGTCCCGATGGTATTTCCAAGATTTCCGGCCTGAGCCAGGGCGCCGTTTGCGCGGGCCTGATCGGACGGCACGCCATTGAGCTGCGGCACGGCGGCAAAGCTTGCGCCCTGCACCAGACCCATGGCGCAGGAGAGGACCAGGCAACCGGCCGGCGCGCCGGGATCGGTTATCAGCCAGAGGCTTGCCAGCGCCGCCGATCCAAAGCCCGTCTCGATCACGCGAACCGCAGAAATGTGACGCAGAAGGAAGACACCGAGTGTCATCGACGTCGCAATGCTCGCCAGCGGCATGGCGCCGAGCACGAAGGCACGGGTTTGGGGCTCAAGGAACGGCGGCAGCACCGTGAGAAGGGAGACGAAGCAGAAGGTATAGAACAGCCAGCCCGCGGCCGGTGCGGCAGTCGCTGGCGAGCGGTAGACGGCGACGTTGTCGCGCAAGAGGGCGCGCAGCGAAAGCCGGTCAACCAGGGCCGTGTCGGGCAGTCTGGGAAGAAGAGAGCCGAGGAGCACCGCGAAAGCCGCCATGTAGAGTGCATGGGCGGCAAACAGCGCGGGGATGCCCCACAGGGCGACGAGGGGCCGTCCGGCCCATGCCAGTACAGCGAAGGCCACGCCGAAGAAGGTGCCCCAGAGCGTCAGGGCGAACCCCCTCTGCCCCGGAAGGGCCGGCTGGGCGATGAGCGTCGGTGCGGCAACGACGATTGCAAGATGCGACGCGCCCTCGACGACGCGGCTGGCAAGCAGCCAGCCGAGGGGCAGCGTCGTGGCCTGCAGGGCGGACATGGCGGCACCTGCCCACAGGCCCCATATCAGCGCGCGGCGATAGCTGATGCGGGCCACGAGAAGGCCCGCCATCGATCCGAAGAAGATCCCGACCAGTCCGACGAGCGATACGACAAACCCCAGTGCCGGGCCGGCTTCGGGGTAAAGCGTAGGGAGCTGGTCGAAGATGACGCTGATCTTGCCGTATTGGGCCGCGGCCCCCAGCCCGGCAGCCCAAAGGACGAATATCATCGGGAACGATGAGCGGGGGGTTTTGATGTTCATGGTGTTGACATGCCAGAACCCTCACCCGGAGGCAATTGCGGGGCCGGCGCCGCTGTGGCGACCGGAACCAATGTCATTGCAATGCATTGACGTGGCAGCAACGCAGGGGCGGGCGTCTGCATTCACCCTATTCGAAAGGACCATTCAGATGGCCAAGACGAAACACCTGCGGGACCTGATGCTCGATACGCTCAAGGATATCTATTACGCCGAGCGCAAGATACTCAAGGCGCTGCCCAAGATGAAGCGCGCGGCACAGTCGGAAGAACTGAAGGCCGCTTTTGAAAAGCACCACGGCGAGACGGAAGGCCAGATCGAGCGGCTTCAGAAGGTCTTTGAACTTCTCGACAAGCCCGCGCGCGGCAAGACATGCGATGCGATCGAGGGCATCATTTCCGAGGCCGAGGACATCATGGACGAATTCAAGGGCAGCCCGGCGCTGGACGCCGGCCTGATATCGTCCGCACAGGCGGTTGAGCATTACGAGATCACCCGCTACGGCACCCTGCACCGCTGGGCCCATGAACTGGGTCTTGAAGAGGTTGCGCGGCTCTTCAACGAGACGTTGCAACAGGAATGGAAGACCGACGCTGACCTCACGACCCTCGCCGATGCGACGGTGAATGACGCGGCGAAGGAAACCGAGAACGCCTGACCCTAATCTGGTGCAATCGACCTAGGCCGATTGCACCAGACAGATCCGGCACGTGTCACCGCCTGTTTCCATACAGGAAACGGTGTTGGAGGGACGATTGAAGCGTGCCGGCTCAGTGCAATGCGTTGTATGCTTAGCACAAAACGTCAAGGCCTTACGTACGATCGCCCCTTCCAGCAGCCATTGTTCCCGCAGGCGCGACTATGACGCAACAGAGCGATCGCCCCGGTCAGATGTGGACGACCCGGTCAGATGTGGACGACCCGGTCATAGGCATCGAGAACGGACTCGTGCATCATCTCGCTGAGCGTCGGATGCGGGAAGACCGTGTTCATCAGATCCTCTTCCGTCGTTTCGAGCTGACGTCCGACGATATAGCCTTGGATAAGTTCGGTCACTTCCGCACCGACCATATGTGCGCCAAGCAACTCGCCGGTGGCCGCATCGAAGATGGTCTTTATCAGACCCTCCGGTTCGCCCAGGGCAATCGCCTTTCCGTTTCCGATGAAGGGAAACTTTCCGACCTTGATGTCGTAGCCGAGTTCCTTGGCCTTCGCTTCTGTGTAACCGACCGAGGCGACCTGCGGATGGCAGTAGGTACAGCCGGCGATGCTTTCGGGTTTCACCGGATGCGGATGCCCGCCCGCGATCAGCTCGGCCACCATCACGCCTTCATGGCTCGCCTTGTGGGCCAGCCACGGCCCGGCGACGATATCGCCGATGGCATAAAGGCCCTCGACGCCCGTGCGACAGTATTCGTCCGTCACCACATGGGTGCGCTCGACCTTGACGCCCAGTTTCTCGAGCCCGAGGCCCTCGACATTTCCGACGATCCCCACCGCAGAGATGACCGTGTCGAACTCATGCGTCTCGGTCTTCCCGCCGGTCTCGATATGCGCGGTGACCGTCCCCTTGCCCCGGTCGAGCTTCTTGACCGTGGCCTTCTGCATGATCTTCATGCCCTGCTTCTCGAAAGCCTTCTTCGCGAAGGCCGAAATGTCGGCATCCTCGACAGGAAGGATGCGATCCATCACCTCGACGACCGTGGTTTCCGCGCCAAGCGTGTGGAAGAAGCTCGCAAACTCGATGCCGATTGCGCCGGAGCCGATGACAAGCAGCTTCTTGGGCATCCGCGGCGGCTTGAGCGCGTGGCGGTATGTCCAAACCAGATCGCCGTCCGCTTCCAGCCCCGGCAGTTCACGTGCCCGCGCGCCGGTGGCAAGGATGATGTTCTTCGCCGTCAGCTCTTCGCTGCCCTTCTCGGTGCTGACCGCGACCTTGCCCTTGCCGGTCAGGGTCGCTTCGCCCATGACGACAGTGATCTTGTTCTTCTTCATCAGATGTCCGACGCCGCCCGACAGCTGTCCGGCCACCTTTCGCGAACGCTGCACGACGGCGTCGAGGTCATAGCCGATATTGTCGGCGGACAGGCCGAAATCCTTGGCGCGGTGCATGAGGTGGAACACCTCGGCCGAACGCAGCAGCGCCTTCGTGGGGATGCATCCCCAGTTCAGGCAGATACCGCCAAGATGTTCCCGCTCGACGATGGCGACGTTCATGCCGAGTTGCGCGCCCCGGATCGCGGCAACATAGCCACCGGGCCCCGCGCCGATGACGATGAGGTCGAAGGATCTGGCAGCCATGTGGTTTCCTCGCAGCAAGAGCGTCGCCGAATTGGTTTACCGTTAAACGATCAACGGGCGGGCAGCAACCTGAGGATGACCTCGGACGGCGCATGGCCGCCCTGCCGCCGAGCGCTCAGGCATCAGACGTCGCGGCCTGAAGCTTCCGAACGGTCGCGCCGTAGCCGCCCTCTTCCACGAAGGACTTCTCCTGAGCGGTGGAGTTGCGCGACAGCGCCTCGTTGCGGAACGGAAACCGTCCAAACCGGCGGATCACCTCACGGTGGGCACGGGCATGCAGAAGGTTCGATGACTCCTCCGGCAAACGCTCGCACATCAGACGCACGCAGCGGTCCTGGTCCGACAGGTTCTCGGCGTGCATCAGGGGCAGGTAGAAGAACTGACGTGCCGGCGGATCGATCTTCAGATCCCAGCCGCGCTCGATCGCCGATTTCGCCGCCGCACGCGCCGCCTGGTCGCTGGCGAAGGCCTTCGCGCTGCCGCGGAACATGTTGCGGGGAAACTGATCCATCAGGATGATGTAGGCCAGCGATCCGGAGGGATAGGTGAGCCAGAGCGCGAAGCGACCCTCGCATGCAGCGCTCCAGGTATCTTCGAAACGATCGCGTATGGTCTGGTCGAGCGCCGCGTCCTGCTCGTACCAGCGATCCGGCCCGCATTCGTCGAGCCAGAATTCAAGGATGTCTTCCGGACCAGTCACGATTTCGCTCCCCTCGCTTTGCTGCCAGCCAGATCTTCATCTAAGCGCGTTTTGGCGCAAATCCCCATTCACGTTTTTTCCAGGAATCGTAAATCCCTGCGGCATTCATGCGGCGTTCTGCTCGACGTCGGCTTCAGCGGCCAGTTCCGCCGCCGTTTCCAGCGCGACCGCCGTAACCGTCGGGCTGACCGGGACATAGGCGCCGGACTCGTCGGCGGAGACCGACTTGCGCCGCGTCGAGCGCCAGGCGCCGTATCCGACGAGCCAGATGAACAGCACGGCGGTGAACAGGTAGAACCCTCCGGGTCCGACCGCATCCATCATGTAGCCCGCGATGATCGGGCCCGAGATGGCGCCGAGCCCGTTGATGAACAGCATTCCCCCCGACGCCGCCGCCATGTCGTCCGGGGCAAGGAAATCGTTGGTGTGCGCGATGAGCAGGGAATACAGCGGATTGGACATGCCGCCGACGATGAAGGCGGCGACGAGCAGCAGGAAATAGACCTGCCCGAATATCATGCCCATCAGCGATCCCGCCGCGCCGATGGCGGAAACGATCATGATGAGCTTGCGGCGGTCCATCCGGTCGGAGATCCACCCGATCGGATATTGCAGGATCATCGAGCCCACGAAGAAGGCGGCCACGAAGGTCGATATCTGCACGACGGACAAGCCCGCCTTGCTGCCGTAGACGGCTGCCATGCCGAACTGGGCCGAGAAGATGCCCCCGAGAAGGAACATGCCCATGCAGCCGAGGGGCGAGACGCGCTGAAGCTGGCGCAGGCTCATCGCCTTTGTCGCGGCGAAGGCGGGCGTGGGGCTGATCGACAGCAGGATGGGCGTGACGGCGACCGACACGAGCACGGACGGAATGACGAAGAGGATGAACCCGCCCGGATCGGCCGTCAGCAGCAGGTACTGGGCGACGACGATGCCGGCGGTCTGCACGATCATGTAGAGCGACAGCGCCTGTCCCCGGTTTTCATTGGTAGCGGCATTGTTGAGCCAGCTCTCGGCCGTGACATAGACCGCCGAGAAGCAGAATCCGATCAGCACACGCCCGATCGTCCAGACCCAGACCTCGGTGATGGCCGGATAGATGATCAGCACCGCCGATATCATGGACGCGAGCGCCGCGAAGACCCGCACATGGCCGACGCGCCGGATCATGCCCGGGGCAAGCCGCGAGCCGCCGAGGAATCCGGCGAAATATGCCGAGATGACGATGGACATCTCGAGCGTGGAAAAGCCCTCGATCTCGCCGCGGATGCCGAGCAGGGTGCCCTGCATGCCGTTGCCGATCATCAGCAGGCCCATACCGAACAGCAGCGCCCAAGCGCTGGCGAGAACTTGCAGCATCTCGAGCCTCCTTCTCTGCCAGGCCGTCACGTCCAATCGCACATTGCAGTCCCGGCAGCCGGATTGCTGGTCCGGGGACGACACCTTGCGCTCTATCCGCGCTTCTCACAGCCCGCCGGAAAGAGCAAGGACGCATCGCCGTAAGAAAAGAAGCGATATTCCCTTGCAATGGCATGGGCATAAATCTGCCGGATCCGCTCCGACCCCATCAGGGCAGAGACCAGCATCATCAGCGTGGATTTCGGCAGGTGGAAGTTGGTCATCAGCGCGTCCGTGACCCGGAACTCGAACCCCGGATAGATGAAGATGTCGGTGTCGCCTTCCCACGCAGCGATCTGCCCGCCCCGCGCCGCCGTCTCGATCAGCCGAAGCGCCGTGGTGCCCACCGGGATGACCCTCCCTCCGGCGGCCCTGGTCGCCGCGATCTCGGCGGCGGCGGATTCGCTTACCTGGCCCCATTCGGCATGCATCCTGTGGCGCGTGACATCCTCGACCTTGACCGGCAGGAACGTGCCGGCGCCCACGTGAAGCGTCACGTGGGTGAACTCGACCCCTCGGGCGGCAAGACTTTCGAGCAGGCCCGCATCGAAATGCAGCGAGGCCGTCGGTGCGGCGACCGCGCCGGAATGGCGGGCAAAGACGGTCTGATAGTCGCTCCGGTCGCGCTCGTCCGCCGGGCGGCGCGCGGCGATGTAGGGCGGCAAAGGCATCGCGCCGGCCACGGCCAGGGCGGCGTCGAAGTCCTCGCCGGCAAGGTTGAACTGCAACAGCCCCTGCCCCTCCTCCACCGCTTCCAGCACCGCTGAAAGCCTGTCCGAAAAGACGACCACTTCTCCCGGCTTCAGCTTCTTCAGCGGCTTGATCAGCGCGGACCAGGCTCCGGATGCGCGCGGCTCGAGCAGCGTGACCTCGATCCGCGCGGCGGTCTGGCCCTGTGCGCTGGTGCGGTGACGCAGTCCCGACAGGCGCGCGGGGATGACCCTGGTATCGTTCAGCACCAGCCGGTCGCCCGGGCGCAGCCAGTCCGGCAGATCCGCCACGGCTTCATCGGCGATGCGATCAGGCCCCGCAACCAGCAAGCGCGCGGACGTGCGCGGCACGGCGGGGCGGGTGGCGATCAGCGCCTCGGGAAGCGCGAAGTCGAAATCGCTGAGCTGCATCCGCGCCCTCTAGCGGTCCTCGCCGCGACGGACAACCCTCGCCGGGCGTATCTCCTGTGCCGCGCGCGACGGCGGGGCCTCGCCCTCGGCGCGGGGGGGCGTCGGAGGCGGCGCGCGGAAGATATTGCGCAACATACCCGGCGCGAGCACGGAAAGCGGGTTGACCGAAACTTCCGGCGCCTGCGCAGGCCCGGTCAGCGCGTAGTTGAACCCGAGCACGCCCTCGCCCTTGCGCGTGAACAGGCTGCCGATTCCGTTGATGAGGTAGACCGGCGAGATCACGCCCTGCATCTGCAGCTGTCCCGACGCCGGCGAGTAGATGCCATCCATCGACAGGCCCATCGAGGGCCCGACCGCGCTGGCCTCCGTCAGGGTGATCTGCGACGGCGACATGCGGAAACGCGCGTCTACCTCCGAAAAGGCGATGCCGTTGCCGCTGAGTTCGTCAAGCAGGCCGACGATGGAAATCGCATTCAGCAGGGCGGCCATCGCGGGGGCATCCTGCACCGACGTGTCGCGTACGTTCAGGGTGCCGTCGAATGCGCCCCCGGTTCCCACGGGCAGCAGGCTCAGATCCATCGCCCCGCCGCGTGCCTGCTTGAGAAGCCCCGCCGATGCGAACACGCCGCCCGCGTCCTGCGAGGTAAGCCGGACCGCACTGCGCCCGTTCTGCGGCACCACACGGCCCGCGATGGCCGTGCCCCCGTTGACGTTTCCGGTGAAGCTTCCGTCGAGTCCGCCGCCGGTCGAAAAACTGCCGCGCAGGTTCTCGATGGCGATCGTATCGCTAATCTGCAGCCGGTTCAGCGCCACCTCCAGCGGAACGTTTTCGCTGGACCCGGCGCCGCTCTCGCCGAATTTGGCAAGTCGCAGGTCGAGCGTTCCGCCATTGAGGCTGATGGCCACCGGCGCGCCGGCACCCTGACCCCGGATATCGATTGGCGCGTCCAGCCATCCGCCCAGACTGACCCTGTCGAAGCGGACCCGGTCCAGCTGTCCCCCTTCGCGCAGACGCACCGAGCCTTCGGCGGAAAGGCCGGCGCCCCGGACCATCAGCCTGTCCACCTGGGGAACCTGACCGAGCGTGCCGGCGACAAGCAGATCCCCCGTCTGCGACGCGGGCTTCACCCACCCCAGCGCGGGCACGGACAGAGTCAGGCCCCGCAGGTCCGAGCCGAGCGAGAATCCGGGAGGCCCGTCCCTGGGCAGATCCACCTCGATCAGCCCGCGGCCCTCTCCGCCGAGCGTGCCCGGAGGCAGGTCGATTCCAAACCTGTCGAGCGCCGCCTGCGAAATGTCGATCGTGCCCGCGACCTTGCTGCCTGCTCCGGGCGCGCCGAGCGGCTGACGCCATGTGGTATCGAACGCGACGCCATCGAGCGTTCCGGCGCCGCCGATCTCTACCGCGTCGTTGTCCGCGCGCAGCGACAGTTCCGGCGCCGAAAGCACGCGGTTCTTGACCAGGTTTTCGGTGCGCACCTGCCGCAGCGTGCCGGCGAAGTCGAACGTCACCTCTTCCTTCGGCAGGTTCTTGATGAGCGGCAGGGCGATGACCCCGTTCAGCTGCGCGCTTCCTTCCGCCAGCGACACCGGCAGATCCGCCTTCTGCAGGATCCCCAGCGGCGGCAGGTCGAGCAGCGCCAGCGTCGCGGTGATGGACCCGTCCGTGCGCAGGCGAATGACGGCTGGCGCCCCGTCCTTCTGACGGGTGTCAGGCACGATGAAGCTCGATCCGGCGATCCCGATGGTGCCGCCTTCCGGGGCGGCCACCTCGCCCGCGTCCAGCGAAATCACGAAGCGGTCGCGCACGAGAGAGGCATGCCCGCTGGCGCCTTCGATCGGGGGCATCGTCTTGAGGAAGGTGAAATCCGCCTCCTCGAAATCGAAGCCGAGATAGAGATCGGGTTCATGCCCCTGGCGCGCGCGCACCGCCATGTCCGCATCGCGCAGGACACCGCCGCGCATGTTCTCGCCAAGCCACTTGCGGGCCCCCTTTACCGCCAGCGCGGGCCAGAGTTCGAGCAGCCGCGCGCCCGTCATCTCGTCGAGCGAGGCGTCCGCGGCGATCTCCCAGCCCTCATCTCCGACCGTGACCGCACCCTTCGCCCGCAGGCGGCGGTCCTGATCCGTGATCTGCAACCTGCCCACGCGCAACGCGAACGGGTCGAGTTCGAGCTTCAGGTCCATTTCGGCGGCCGATATGACCACCGGCTCGGAATAGAGATCGGGCGGATCGAGCGTCAGATCGCTGAGGCGGAACTGTCCCACCAGATCGCGGCGGATGGATGTGGCGGTATCGTCGAGAAACGCCTGCCCCTCAAGCCGTCCGCTGACCCACCGGCTTTGCACGGACAGCTCGTCGAAGCGCAGCCTGCCTTCGGCCGGGAGATAGCTGAAATAGCTGCGCGCGCCCTGTATCGGGATCGGGCTCGCGCTTGGATCCGGCTGGATGGCGCCGGCCCCGATCTGGAGCGAGACATTGAGCGTCCCCATCGTGCCGTCCCCGGCCACATCTCCGCGCACGGACCCGGAGATCGGCGCGTTCAGCGCCTGAAGCCATGCGAAGGCAGGTCCCACGGCCGCGATATCCGCCGCGTCGAGATCGTTCAGCGTCACGCCGAATTCCGAGGCGCGACTGTCGATCCGCCCGGTATAGTTTGCGGCAAGGGTCGCCACTGTCGCCCCGCCACCCAGCAGCGCCAGATCCGCCGACGCGCTCAGTTCCGCCCCCCTGCGTTCGACGTTCATGCGCCCGCCATCGATCGTCCAGCTGCGGCCCGACGCGTGATCGTCGATCCGCAGCGTCAGCGAGCGGAATCCGACGTGGCGCAGGTTTGCAAGCCCCGGCTCGAGCAGAAGTTCCCCAAGCTCCGAAAGCATCTGGCCGAGGTTGTCGGCCTTTCGTGCCGGCCCCTTTACGGTGACCCCCGACGACAGACTCACGCGCCCATCCAGGTCGCGCTCGAGATTCACGAAGATGCCGGAGATGTCGACCGAACCGAGCTCGAGCCGGCCCTCGAGCAGCGGGAGCGGCGCGAGACTGGCCCGCATTTCCGTGAAAGCGGCGATCTCCGCGCCGTTGGGATCTACAAGCCGCACGTTGTCGGCGCGCACCCTCGGATGCCATTCCTCGTCGATCACCGTGACGATATTGCCGACCTCGACACGGACATCCGGAACAAGCGCCTCGAGGCGCGTCTCGATCCTGCTGCGCAGCCATGTCGGCGCGTAGAGATCGCGCCCCTGCGCCCACACGACGGCAAGCCCGAGCGCCGCGGCGGAAAGGGTGACGCCCGCCAGCAGCCAGACACAGGTCATGATCGCGCGCCGGCGCTTGCGCCCGGGCCTCGGCGGCGCTGGCCCTCGCGGGGCGGTATCCGTTTCGTCCTGCAACGTGCTCGCTGCCTTCGGCGGCCAATGTGGCTCTGTCCTCGCGGTGCGGTCTGTCCGTTCTTCCGCTCTTCCCTCTGACGGGCTGTGCCCTAATATGTCAGGCTCGTCCCCAGCTTCCAAGCCGAGAGAGAGCCATGCTTGATGTTTCCCGTCCCGCTCCCGATTTCACACTGCCCGGCACGACCGGAGAAGTCACTCTTTCAGCCCTGAAGGGCAAGCCGGTGGTGCTGTTCTTCTATCCAAAGGACGACACGCCCGGCTGCACGACGGAAAACGTCGGCTTTTCCGACAAGCGCGGCGAGTTTGAGGCGGCCGGCGCGCATGTCTTCGGGATTTCCAAGGACACGCTCAAGAAGCACGAGAAATTCGCCGCAAAGCATGACCTCAAGGTTCCGCTCCTGTCCGACGCCGACGGTACGGTCTGCGAGGATTATGACGTCTGGAAGGAAAAAAGCATGTACGGCAAGACCTACATGGGGATCGAGCGGACAACCGTGCTGATCGACGCGGAAGGCAATGTCGCCCAGGTCTGGGAGAAGGTGAAGGTGCCGGGACATGTGGAGGCGGTGCTGACTGCGGTGCAGGGGCTCTGAGTACTCCGGCCGCGATGAAGCCGCTGGCGCAGATGGCCGAGGCGGTGCTGCGCACTGCCGACGGGCGACGCAAATGCGCGCTCTCGCGGCAGTACGCGGCCGAATGGCGTGCGGCGCGCGAAGCGGGCGACCTTCCCGAGATCGGCCATGCCGACCCCCCGCCCCATCCGGCACGGCCGGAGCGGCCCGAGCTGCTGTCGCCACGCGATGTGCCGCGCCGCAGGCCCGGCTCGCCCGAGGGACGGATCGCGCTGCTGCACGCCGTCGCCCATATCGAACTGAACGCGGTCGATCTGCACTGGGACATCATCGCACGCTTCTCGCAGATCAGGATGCCGCCCGGCTTCTATGATGACTGGGTCAAGGCTGCTGACGAGGAATCGAAGCATTTCAATCTGGTATGCGACTGTCTTGAAGAAATGGGCAGCCACTACGGTGCCCTTCCGGCGCATGCGGGCATGTGGCGTGCCGCCGAGGACACCGCTTCTGACCTGATGGGCCGTCTGGCCGTGGTGCCGATGGTGCTCGAGGCGCGCGGACTGGATGTGACGCCTGGCATGATCGAGATTTTCCGCAAGGCCGGCGCCGCCCCGACCGTGTCCGCGCTCGAGGTGATCTATGCCGAAGAGGTAAGCCACGTCGCCTATGGATCGAAGTGGTTTCACTTTCTCTGCGGGCGCCACGAACTCGACCCGAAGGAGACGTTTCACGGGCTCGTGCGCCGATATTTCCACGGCGCGCTGAAGCCACCCTTCAACGAGGAAAAGCGGGCCGATGCCGGAATACCGCCGGACTTCTACTGGCCGCTGGCCGAAGGGCGGATCTGACACGTCGCCAAGTCGTTGAGATCGGCGGATTTTCGCCAAGAAGGCGGATTTCGGCACATTGCCGCGGAACCTTTCTGGCTGAAGGGTTGCCCGACAGCGGCCTCCTCTCTAAGCAAATGGCATCACGTCTACTACCGGGTGGGGAACCGGGGGCGCGACTTCAGAACCGGAAAAGGGGCGGAACATTGCGGACACGGCTGGCAATCAGGATTCATTCCGCTCTCGAGCACTGGTTTCCCGAACGCCGCGTCTTTCTCAAGTCCGATGCAGATACCCGTTTCATACGCCTGCGTCCGGGAACGCAGCTGCTGACCCTGGCCGGCTGTTCGACACTTGTCGCCTGGTCCATCGTGGCGACATCAATCCTTCTCATGGACAGCATCGGCGCCGACAACCTGCGCGAGCAGGCACGGCGCGACCAGGACAGCTACAAGGCGCGGCTCGACGACCTGTCCGCGCAGCGCGACGGGCGTGCCGCCGAGGCGCGCGCGGCACAGGGACGCTTCAATGCCGCCCTCGCCCAGATTTCCCAGATGCAGTCCGACCTGCTTGCATCCGAAACCCGCCGCCGGGAACTCGAGACCGGCATCGAGGTGATCCAGGCAACCCTGCGGGACACGATGCGCGAACGTGAGATGGCCCGCAATGCGCTGGCCGAGATCGAGGGCGTATCCGAAGACGCCGACGGCAACATGGCGCTGGCCTCCGGCGATTCCCCGGTTCCGCTCGATTTCCTGTCCGATGCGCTGGCACGCGCCGCTGCCGAGCGTGACGAGATCCGCATCAGCGCCGATGATGCGATCAGCGCCGCCGACGAGCTCGCCTATCAGATCGAGCTGATGCGCGAGCAGAACGACACGATCTTCCGGCAGCTCGAGGAAGCGATGTCCGTCTCCGTCACGCCGCTCGACAAGATGTTCAAGTCGGCGGGAATGAATCCCGACCGTGTGCTTGACCAGGTGCGCCGGGGTTACTCGGGACAGGGTGGGCCGCTGACACCGATATCCTTCTCGACGCGCGGACAGGAACCGAGTGCGGATGCGCAGCGCGCCAATGCCCTGCTGGGCCAGATGGACCGCCTGAACCTCTACCGCATCGCCGCCGAGCGCGCGCCTTTCGCCGAGCCGGTCAAGTCGGCCTTCCGCTTCACCAGCGGCTTCGGCGCGCGGCGCGATCCGATAACCGGGGGCCGGCGCATGCATGAAGGGCTCGACTTCGCGGCCGCCTACGGCACACCCCTTTATGCGACCGCCGACGGCACCGTAACAAAGGCGGGTTGGGGCTCGGGATACGGGCGCATGGTCCAGATCCGTCACGACTTCGGGATCGAGACCGTTTACGGTCACCTGTCCAAACTCAACGTGAAGGTCGGCCAAAAGGTCTCGCGCGGGGATCGCATCGGTGATATGGGATCGTCTGGACGCTCGACCGGGACGCATCTGCACTACGAGGTGCGCGTGAATGGTCGGCCGGTAAATCCAATGACATACATCAAGGCAGCGAGAGATGTTTTCTAAGAGCAAGATCAACGAACCCGGCCCGAAGCAGCCCGAACAGGACCGGCCGGCACAGAGCTCCGGGAGCGCCTCCGCGACGCCCTCGTCCCAAGGCAGCGACTACAAGGCGAGCGCGCCCAAGCCCAAGCCGCCGGCCTCTGTCCTCTCTTCCGATCTGCACGTCACCGGCAACATGAAGACCACCGGCGATATCCAGGTCGAAGGCACGGTCGAAGGCGACATTCGCGCCCACCTGCTGACCATCGGCGAGACGGCGACGATCAAGGGCGAGGTGATCGCGGACGATATCGTCGTCAATGGCCGTGTGGTGGGACGCGTGCGGGGATTGAAGGTCAGGCTGACCTCGACTGCCCGTGTCGAGGGCGACATCATCCACAAGACGATCGCGATCGAATCCGGCGCCCATTTCGAGGGCTCGGTGCAGCGTCAGGACGATCCGCTCAACCCCGGCGCAAAGACGGCGCCCGTGGCCAAGCCGAACCCGGCTTCCTGAGCGTCATCGCAGTTTCATGGCGGGCGCCGGTCCATTGGGCCGGCGTCTTGCTTTTGCGCGGACCCACCCTGCGCGCAATCGATCGCGACCGGACGCGCCTGATGGCAGCTGTCCGCGACTGCCGGATTTGATCTCGGACAAGGCCGGTCCGGAATTTCTCGGCTAGCTTGCCGTCCATCGAATGGGCAAAACGCCGGATCGCGGGAGGAAGTGATGAAGATCATGATCGTATATGCCACCGTCGAGGGCCAGACCGGCAAGATCGCGCGGTTCGTCGAGTCCGAACTGCGCACCTCGGGTCAGAGGACAGAGCTTTTGGATACGGCTCGGCGGGTCGACCCGGTCTCGTTCAGCGGTATCGACCTTGTCGTGCTGGCGGCCCCCGTGCACGAAAGGCGGCATCCGCAGACATTCGAGATTTTCGTCGCCACCCATCGAAAGGGCATGTCGGCGATCCCGACACTGATGATCTCGGTCAGTCTCAGCGCGGCTTTCCCGGAAGGGAGGGAAGCCGCGGCGGACTATTTGACGGAGATGTCCATGCGTACCGGCTTCACGCCGGACGAGTCGCTGCTATGCGCGGGCGCGGTGCGGGTGGAGAACTACGACTATTTCGCCGAACAGGTTCTGCGGCACGTGGTGTTGCGGGGCCGCGACTACGACCCCGCGAAAGGTTCGCACGAGTTTACCGACTGGACGGAGCTCAGGCGGGTCGTTTCGGACTTCGTCACCGAAGAGGCCGAGCTCGACCTGCCCTGAGCGCCCGCGCGATCACCGGGTGACGGTGACCTTCTTCATCACGTCAGGCTTGCCGACGACAGATCCATTCGCGCCCGTGCCCCGCTTGATGGCGTCCAGCACGTCGAGCCCGTCGGTCACGCGGCCGACGACGGTATATTGACCATTCAGGAAATGGCCCTCGTCGAACATGATGAAGAACTGGCTGTTGGCCGAATCCGGATCCTGCGAGCGGGCCATCCCGACGACGCCGCGGTCGAAGGGAACGTCCGAGAATTCGGCGGCGAGATCGGGGGCGTCAGATCCGCCCATGCCGGCGCGGGACATGTCGCCGCCTTCATGACCGAAGCGCACGTCGCCGGTCTGGGCCATGAAGCCGTCGATGACGCGGTGGAACACCACCCCGTCATAGGCGCCCGAGCTTGCAAGCTCCGCCAGACGGGCGGCGTGATTGGGCGCCACATCATCAAGCAGGTCGACCGTGATCGTACCGTTCGCCTCGCCTGCGACCTCGATCTGCATCTCGGTTGCCAGAGACGGACCGGCCAGAAGAAGGCCGGCTGCGAAAAGGATCGCCCTAGACATCGGCGGCGACCTTGACCGAAATCATCCGGTCAGGGCTTGCGGGCGGCTCTCCGCGGGTAATGGCATCGACATGCTCCATCCCCGAGATGACCTGACCGTAAACGGTGTACTGGCCGTTCAGGAAGTCGTTGTCCTTGAAGTTGATGAAGAACTGGCTGTTGGCCGAATCCGGGTTCGAGGATCGGGCCGCGCCCAGCGATCCGCGGGCATGTGGAACCTTCGAGAACTCGGCCGGCACGTTCGGCAGGTCCGAGCCACCGGTGCCGGCAAGACGGATGTTGAAACCGTCTTCCATGTCACCGTGCTCGACATCGCCCGTCTGCGCCATGAAACCATCGATCACGCGGTGGAAGCAGACGTTGTCATAGGCCCCGGCCCGGGCGAGCTGCTTCATCCGTTCGACATGCTTGGGGGCCACGTCCGGCAGAAGCTCGATGGTAACCGTGCCGCCACTCAGCTCCATCAGAATCGTGTTTTCGGGGTCCTTGATCTCGGCCATCTGAGGCGCTCCTGTCACTTTGGTTTGCGCCTAGGTAATCTTCGCGGGCACGATTGCCAAGCCGCGCATTGACCTGCATCGGGTTTGGATCAAAACACTTCCGTGAATACCAAAGGGAAAGGATCGCAGGATGGCCTGGAAGACGCTGGACGACATGGACCTGGACGGCAAGCGGGTGCTGGTGCGCGTCGACATCAACGTGCCTGTCGAGGACGGTCGCGTAACGGACACGACCCGGATCGAGCGCATCGTGCCGACCGTCGAGGACATCCTCGCGAAGGGCGGCATCCCGATATTGCTGGCCCATTTCGGCCGGCCGAAGGGCAAGGTGGTTCCGGAGATGTCCCTGCGCATCACCCTTCCCGCGCTGGAAAAGGCCCTGGGCCGGAGCGTGACATTTGTCGGGTCGCCCGATCCGGATGATCTGGGCAAGCTCGCGCCCGGCAGCGTCGTTCTGGTCGAGAACACCCGTTTCAGCCCCAAGGAAGAGGCGAACGACCCGGAGATGGCAGCCTTTCTCGCAAGCCTCGGCGACGTCTATTGCAACGACGCCTTTTCTGCCGCGCATCGCGCACATGCCTCGACCGAGGGGGTGGCGCATCTGCTGCCGAACTGCGCCGGCCGGTTGATGCAGGCCGAACTCGCGGCGCTCGAGGCTGCCCTGTCCCGGCCGAAACGGCCCGTGGCGGCGGTCGTGGGCGGGGCGAAGGTCTCGACCAAGATCGGCCTGCTCAAAAACCTCGTGGGCAAGCTCGACCTGCTGATCATCGGCGGCGGGATGGCCAACACGTTCCTTCTGGCCAAGGGCGCGCGTCTGGGGGCATCGTTGTCCGAGCCGGAACTGGTCGAGACCGCCAACAGCATCATGGCGAAAGCCGAGGCAACGGGTTGCACCATCATGCTGCCGGTCGACGGGCTGGTGGCCCGTGAATTCAAGGCGGGGGCGGGCTACGAGGTCGTGAAGCTGTCCTCGGATACCATGCTCGACAACGACCAGATGGTTCTCGACGCCGGGCCCGAGAGCATCGCCGCGATCACCGCGGCCTTCGCGGATCTGGAGACGCTGATCTGGAACGGCCCGCTTGGCGCTTTCGAGATCCCGCCCTTCGATGCCGCGACAATGGCGGCGGCAAGGGATGCGGCAGAGCGCACGACATCGGGCGGGCTGGTTTCCGTCGCCGGTGGCGGCGATACGGTCGCGGCTCTGAATGCCGCGGGGGTGGCCGGAGATTTCACCTACGTCTCGACCGCCGGCGGCGCGTTTCTGGAATGGATGGAAGGCAAGACGCTGCCTGGCGTCGCGGCACTGGGCGGCTGATCGTCTCGGCTGTGAAGCACCACTCCAATGCCTGGCGCGCCCCGCTCCGCAGGCCGGGCCGGGTTTCGGCGGTGCGGAATTGCATCACTTGCAGACCCTTCGTGAACCCCGTGTTTTCATGGGATTCACTCCGCGATTGGCACATGCGATAGTTCCCGTACGTCCAGCAAGAGGCGCGCCGAGGCAGAAAGAAGAATGAACCGAACCGCACGACCCGCACTGGGAAACTTCGCCTTCTTCTCGATCGCGTTCTGCGTCGCGACCTACTTCACCTTCGCGGCGGTCCAGGGCGACTTCGGACTGTTCCGGAGGGCGGAAGTCGAGGCGGAATCCCGCGCCCTGCAGGCAGAACTCGACGCGCTGAATGTCGATGTGGCGCGAATGGAGAATCTCACCCGCAGGCTCTCGGACGACTATCTCGATCTCGATCTGCTCGACGAGCAGGCACGCTCGGTGCTCGGCATGATCCGCACCGACGAGATCGTGATCCGCTGATCTTGGAGGCGAACGGCCCGAGCGGCCAATTGTCTCTCGCCTTGCCCTTACGAATCCGCTAAGCATTGACGATAGTTTAACGCTAAACTATTTGCCCGCGGGTGGTGCAAGACACCCCGGCCAACAAGGGAGGTGCCACATGGCGACCCGCAAGACCGCTGCGAAGGCGTCGAATGTCTCCGCCGACGAGTTGAAGGCATATTACCGCGACATGCTGCTTATCAGGCGCTTCGAAGAGAAGGCCGGTCAGCTTTACGGCATGGGTCTCATCGGCGGCTTCTGTCACCTCTATATCGGCCAGGAGGCCGTTGTCGTCGGGCTTGAAGCCGCGGCAGAGGAAGGCGACAAGCGTGTCACCTCCTATCGCGATCATGGCCACATGCTCGCCTGCGGCATGGACCCGAACGGCGTGATGGCCGAGTTGACCGGGCGCGAGGGGGGCTACTCCAAGGGCAAGGGCGGCTCGATGCACATGTTCTCCAAGGAGAAGAACTTTTACGGCGGTCACGGGATCGTCGGCGCGCAGGTGCCGATCGGCGCGGGCCTGGCATTCGCCGACAAGTATCTCGAAAACGATCGCGTGACATTCGCCTATTTCGGCGACGGTGCGGCGAACCAGGGCCAGGTCTACGAGACCTACAACATGGCCGAGCTGTGGAACCTGCCCGTGGTCTTCGTGATCGAGAACAATCAATACGCCATGGGTACTTCGGTGCAGCGTTCCACCAAGTCGCCCTCTCTCTGGCAGCGCGGCGCGGCTTACGGTATCGAGGGCGAGGAAGTCGACGGGATGGACGTGCTGGCCGTGAAGGCCGCGGGCGAAAAGGCCGTTGCGGCCTGTCGTGCGGGCGACGGTCCCTACATCCTCGAGGTGAAGACATATCGCTATCGCGGCCACTCCATGTCGGACCCGGCCAAGTACCGGACCCGCGAGGAAGTTCAGAAGATGCGCGACGAACGCGACCCGATCGAGCACGTCCGCACCATGCTGCTGGACGGCAAGCACGCGAGCGAGGACGACCTCAAGGCGATCGACAAGGAGATCAAGGAAATCGTCAACGACGCTGCCGAATTCTCCAAGACCAGCCCCGAGCCGGCGCTCGAGGAGCTCTGGACCGATATCTACGCATCCGAAATTCCGCAGGAGGCCTGAGCCATGGCAACCGAGATCCTGATGCCCGCGCTCTCTCCGACGATGGAGGAAGGCACGCTGGCCAAGTGGCTGGTGAAGGAAGGCGATACCGTGTCGTCCGGAGACATCCTCGCCGAGATCGAAACCGACAAGGCGACGATGGAATTCGAGGCCGTGGACGAAGGCACGGTCGGCAAGATCCTCGTCTCCGAAGGCACCGAAGGCGTGAAGGTGAACACGCCGATTGCCGTGTTGCTCGACGACGGCGAAAGCGCGGACGACATCGACACGAAGGCCAAGCCCGCCCCGGCCAAGGCGAAGTCCGCCGACGACGAGAGCGACGGCAGCGACGCGAAGAGCGGCAAGAAGGACGCACCCGCATCCGCGCCGCCTGCCCCGGAAACAAGCGCCGAGCCCGACTGGCCCGAGGGCACGACGCTCAGGCAGCAGACGGTGCGCGAGGCGCTGCGCGACGGCATGGCCGAGGAGATGCGGCGCGACGACAGGGTCTTCCTGATGGGAGAGGAAGTCGCCGAGTATCAGGGCGCCTACAAGATCAGCCAGGGGCTTCTGGACGAATTCGGGGCCAAGCGGGTCATCGACACGCCGATCACCGAACACGGTTTCGCGGGCATCGGCGTCGGCGCGGCATTCGGCGGGCTCAAACCCATCGTCGAGTTCATGACCTTCAATTTCGCGATGCAGGCCATCGACCAGATCATCAACTCGGCGGCCAAGACGCTCTACATGTCCGGCGGCCAGATGGGTGCGCCCATGGTATTCCGCGGCCCGAACGGCGCCGCGGCCCGCGTGGGGGCCCAGCACAGCCAGGATTACGCGGCCTGGTACATGCAGATCCCCGGCCTCAAGGTCGCGATGCCCTATTCGGCTTCGGACTACAAAGGTCTGATCAAATCGGCGATCCGCGACCCGAACCCCGTAATCTTCCTCGAGAACGAAATCCTTTACGGGCGCAGCTTCGACGTGCCCGAGATGGACGACTACACCGTCCCCTTCGGCAAGGCCCGGATCTGGCGCGAGGGCACGGACGTGACCATCGTGAGCTTCGGCATCGGGATGACCTACGCGCTGGAAGCCGCCGAGAAACTGGCCGAGGATGGCATCTCGGCCGAAGTCGTCGACCTGCGCACCCTGCGCCCGATGGACACCGGCGCGATCCTCAAGTCGGTCAAGAAGACCAACCGTTGCGTGACGGTCGAGGAAGGCTGGCCGCAGGGGTCCGTGGGCGGCTACATCTCTTCTGTGATCATGCAGGAGGCCTTCGATTACCTCGATGCGCCGGTGATCAACTGCACCGGCAAGGATGTTCCGATGCCCTATGCCGCCAATCTCGAAAAGCACGCGCTGGTGACGACCGATGAGGTCATCGAGGCCGTCAAAAAGGTCACGTACCGCTAAGGAGTTTCGACATGGAAATGCCCGATTTGCAGCAAGCTCCGAACGGCAAAGAACTATTCTTCAAGGTAAAGGGGCAAGGTAAAATACACATAGTCACGATACCGCGTGAACTCTTCGACGATGAATTGAGTAACGAAGCATCGATTTCGGAGCGCAAAGCTTGGGTGGAACTCCATATCGAAGAAATAATGGCGGCATATCGGGCGAAAACTGAGATCGGCAGCGTGAGAGTGCCATTTAACAAAATTCAAGTGAGGACAGAGTGATGCCCACTGAAATCCTCATGCCCGCGCTCTCTCCGACAATGGAGGAAGGCACGCTGGCCAAGTGGCTGGTGAAGGAAGGCGATACGGTGTCTTCCGGTGACATCATGGCCGAGATCGAGACCGACAAGGCCACGATGGAATTCGAGGCCGTCGACGAGGGTGTGATCGGCAAGATTCTCGTCGCGGACGGGACCGAAGGCGTGAAGGTGAATACGCCAATCGCCGTTCTGCTGGAGGAAGGCGAAAGCGCCGACGACATCGGCGACAGCGGCGGGGGCGACAGTGGCGGGGCGGCCCCGGATCAGGCGCCGAGGGAGGTCGAGTCCAGGTCGGAAAAGCCGGCGCAGAAGTCCCCGGCCCCCGAGGCGGACGCGAAAACCGGCGCGGCGCCGGCGGCACCCAGATCGCAGGAGGGCGAACGCATCTTTGCCTCGCCCCTCGCCCGGCGCATTGCCGCCGACAAGGGGCTCGATCTGACGGCGATCAAGGGATCGGGGCCGCATGGCCGGATCGTGAAAGCCGATGTGGAGAACGCGCGGCCCGAAGCTGCCGCCAGGCCGGATGCCGCCGCCGCTGCGGCCCCTGCCCCTGCCCCTGCGCCTGCGGGTGCATCTGCGGACGCGGTCGCGGTCGCGAAGATCTACCAGGGGCGCGAATTCGAGGAGGTCAAGCTCGACGGGATGCGCAAGACGATCGCCGCGCGTCTCACCGAGGCCAAGCAGCAGATCCCGCATTTCTACCTGCGCCGGGATATCGAACTCGACGCGCTGCTGGCTTTCCGCGGGCAGCTCAACAAGCAGCTCGAAGGGCGCGGCGTCAAGCTGTCGGTCAACGATTTCATCATCAAGGCCTGCGCCCTCGCGCTTCAGTCGGTACCTGACGCCAACGCGGTCTGGGCCGGCGACCGCATCCTCAAGCTGAAACCTTCCGACGTCGCCGTTGCGGTTGCCATCGAAGGCGGCCTCTTCACGCCGGTGCTGAAGGATGCCGAGATGAAATCGCTCTCGGCGCTTTCGGCGGAGATGAAGGATCTCGCCACGCGCGCGCGGGACCGCAAGCTTGCCCCGCATGAATACCAGGGCGGCAGCTTCGCGATCTCGAACCTCGGGATGTTCGGCATCGACAATTTCGACGCGGTCATCAACCCGCCGCATGGGGCGATCCTTGCCGTCGGCGCGGGGGTGCCCAAGCCGGTGGTGACAGACGGCGAGATCAAGGTGGCGACGGTCATGTCCGTGACGCTCTCGGTCGATCACCGGGTCATCGACGGCGCGCTCGGGGCGCAACTGCTGCAGGCGATAAAGGAAAACCTCGAGAACCCGATGGTGATGCTGGCCTGAGGCCATGATCTGGGACAGGGCGCTTCTGACGGCAGCCGTCACGGTTGCCCTGTTCCTGGTTACCAGCGTTATCGCGTGGTATCGCAACCGCTACGAGAGGCGGAACCTGATCCGCGCGCTCTATTCGGAGATCGATTTCAATACGCGGGATCTTGAGTTCTTCCGTACAGGATCCGCCGATATCGAGCTGATCCGCCAGCATCTTGACACAAATCCCGATGGCACGCCTCATATCACCGATGCCCATCATACCGCGATCTACTCTGCCAACCTGAACCGCCTGCACCACCTAAGTGACGATCTTATCGCCAAGGTCGTGTTGTTCTACGGCCTGTTGGGAAAACTAAAGGCACAGATCGACGGGGTTGGTCAGATGAGCTTTCAGCGGATTTCTCTGGACGGCAAGATCCTGACCATCGAGCGGATCCAGTCAACCGCGCTGGAAGGCCGAGACATCGGCCTGCAAGTGCTCGAAGCGTTGTAGAAGAACTATCCCGAACTAAGGCTTTCGAGGCTTGCACGGAGGTTACCCGTGCCCGAGCGGCATAATCGATAGTCGACGCCCCGCCAGAAATGCGGTCCGGCACGGCCAGTGCGTGCCCCAAGGCTCATTCATCCGGCGAATTCGGCACCAGCATATGGTTCATCGAGATCGCGGGCTGTTCGCAGCCTGCTTCTCCGACAATTCGCGCGGGGATGCCGGCGACTGTCTTGCACGGAGGGACCTCCTGCAGCACCACAGACCCGGCAGCGATCCTGCTGCAATTGCCGACCTTGATATTGCCGAGCACTTTCGCCCCTGCCCCGATCAGCACCCCGTTTCCGATCTTGGGATGCCGGTCTTCCTTCTCCTTGCCGGTTCCGCCCAGCGTCACCGAATGCAGCATCGAGACATTGTCGCCAACCACCGCGGTTTCCCCGATCACGATGGAATGCGCGTGATCGATCATGATGCCGCGCCCGATCCTGGCCGCAGGGTGGATGTCGATGCCGAAGATTTCAGAAACCCGCATCTGGAAGAAATAGGCAAGGTCCTGATGGCCCTGCGTCCAGAGGTGATGCGCGATCCTGTAGGCCTGCACGGCCTGATAGCCCTTGAAATAGAGGATCGGCTGGATCAGCCGGTGGCAGGCTGGATCGCGCTCGTAGACCGCGACGAGATCGGCACGCGCGGCGGCGACCAGATCGGGATCGGCCGCATAGCTGTCCTCGACGATATCGCGCACCACGGCCATCGACATCTCGTTCGAGGCGAGCTTTGCCGCGATCCGGTAGGAAAGCGCCTTCTCGATGCTCTTGTGATGGAGGATGCAGGCATGAATGAATCCGCCGATCAGCGGCTCGTCATGTACCGCCTGGCGGGCTTCCGTCGTGATCTGATCCCACACGGGGTCGATCGCCGTCACCTTCGAGCGTGTTTCAAGCATGGGTCACCAACCTTTCGCCGCCGCTTCTAACCGATTTAGGCAACGAACGCCAAACGCAAAGGGATGATGGACAGCATCAGGGTTGAAAATGGTAGGTGGCGACATCCTGAGGCGATCAGCACCCCTTCGATCGACCGGCACGCAGGGCCGATGCGGTCGCCACCAGCCTGCTGATGACGACCGGTCGTATCAGTCGGACACACGAATGACCGTTCGGGGACCCGGACCGAAGGCAGCCGAGACCTGTGCGATCTCGATGTCGAACGGCACGCTCGCCCCGTCGGCAACCTGGTCGGCAAGAACATAGCTCCAGTAAGGATCGGGACTGGTCAATTCTCGCAGTAACGTGCCGCCGCGGACAACCCGGATGACATAGGACTCTCTCTCTTCACCGAGCGGGATCTCGGGAACGTCCCAGCTATCGCCATCGATACGAGATCGCCGGATCCAGCTGACCGAGAGATTGCCGTTCGATTTGCGCTTTGTCCTCAGATGGGCAGGCGCATAGGGGCGAAGACCGTTGCCGGCGAAAGCGATCTCCCTCTCGATATAGGTCGGGTCGTCAGGCGGACGTTTTGCCGGGCCGATCCGCCAGTGCCTGCTGACGCCGCGAAGGTTGCGGCGCAACTGAATCTGTTCCGGCATACCGTCCAGCAGCACGAACCAGGAACCGGCGGGCCAGACATCCGGCATGATCCCGTCGCTGCCGCACTGGCCCCGCAGCCTCTTGTCGATCAGGAAGGTCCGCTTGTCGATCAGTTCGGCGTTCGCGAACTGGAAGAGTTCCCATCCGTCCGGGCTCCCGTCACCGATTGCCGCAAGGTTCGCGCCGCTCAGAAGTTCGTCCTCGTCGACCGAACTCAGCGCGCCCGACACAAATTGAACCTGCAATGGTGCGCCGAGGTCGAAGATACCAGATGGCGCACGCATCAAGGGCGTCTGCGTGACGCCGATCACCGAGCGTTTGCGAAAAGTCTCATGATGGCGGAAACTTTCCCCATTGCGCGACCGAAAGAGCGCGACCGATCCCTGCCACGGCCGGGATGTGACAGCGAAATGCGGGGCATGCGGACGCTCGTCACCGGACATGAGCGGGAGATCGAGAAACAGCGGCAACACCGGTGCCGGCGCCACGAAACGGCGCATTCTGGCAGGTTCATCCGGGAAGTCCGCGGGATCGTAGACATTTGGCTCGATCCGCACCGCCTCCACGATCTGGTGTTCGGCCATCTCGACCCGGTCGATCCGGTACAGGGCCGGCCCCTCGCCGCCATCCGCCGCAAGCCGGAACGTGTCCCCGGCCCCAAGCGACGTCATCGAAAGCGGCAGCGCGAACCGCACCGTCTCGCGCGCGACCCGCGATTCCGCAAGCCAGCGTTCGACGGTCTGGCGGGCTTCGGCCCGTGTCATCACCAGCGGAATTTCGGAAGTCGACACGGCGTGGGTTTCATCCTCCGGGCGGATCGTTTCTTCCGAGGTGACCTCAAACTCGGAATCCGCCTGGACGAACCGCAGGCGCACGCGCCCCGTCATCTCGGCTTCGGCACTGCGGTTCTGCTCGAGCACCCCGTCGAGTTCGGGGCTGATCGCCAGCCGGTCACGGTCAAGGTCCACTGCGCCGCGACCGTCACGCATCCGGAAGACAAGCATGCCGTCCCGCTCGATTGCATCGAATCCATAACGCAGCATCAGCGGCTGAAGGGCGGCTCGGGCGTCGCCCACCTCGGTCACGCTGTAACCCCGGACGGTGCCGAAGAGCCCGCTCACGTCCACATGCGAAAGCCCGGCGTCGCGGCAGATTTCGGCCACGACGGAAGCGAGGCTTCGGGCAGTGACCCTGCCGTTCAGCCAATGGCCCCTGTAATAGTTTTCCCCGTCGCCCCATAGCGCGCCGTTAACGGGAAAATACGGATAGGGCCGCGCGTCCCAGGCCCACACGAAGGCCCGGCTCATGTTCAGCATACGCGCGCCATAGACCGAGGACACCGGATTGTTCTTGCCGTCGGTCCAGTGGGAATACATTGCCCTCAGGTACTGCATCTGGATGAAGTCGTCTCGCAGGCCGTTGGAATAGTGCGGGAGTTCGCTTTCCGACGATTTCGGATCCAGAAACTTGTTGGGCTGGTTCGTGCCCTTGTCGACCGCCGCACAGCCCAGCTCCGTAAACCAGATCGGTTTGGATTCCGGCACCCACGCGGTCGGATTTGCCTTGCGCTGGCCCCCGACCCGTTCGTGATGCACATTCGCCCACCAGTTGCGGATATCCTTGTAGCGAAAGACCCACGGCTCGTCCGCCAGACCGTCCGTGATAGGCGTGCGGATCTGCGCATCGCGGGCCTCGGCGGAGTGGTAGTACCAGTCGTAGCCCTCGCCGCCCTCGATGTTGCCACGCAGATAGTCGAGGTCGTAAACAGAGCCCGCCGCCGCGTCCAGATGATCTTCGCCGTCGCGCCAGTCCGACAACGGCATGTAGTTGTCGATGCCGATGAAGTCGATGTTCGGATCTGCCCAAAGCGCGTCGAGGTGGAAGTATCGGTCGCCGCTGCCGTCTGAAGGCTGGTAGCCGAAGTATTCGCTCCAGTCAGCCGCGTAGCTCAGCTTGGTCTGCGGACCAAGCACGCTGCGTACCTCGCCGGCGAGCGCGATCAGCTGCTCGACCGCCACGAAGCGGTTCTGCTGACCGCGTATCTGGGTGAGGCCCCGCATTTCCGAGCCGATACAAAACGCCTCCACACCACCGGCTGCCTTGCAAATCGCGGCGTTGTGCAGAACGAAGCGGTTGAAGCTCCACTCAGCCGGGCCGGAATAGTGCACTTCCCGGTCGGAGACCGAAAAATCGGCGGCTCTGGCCGACCCGAAGAAAGCCTCGACCTCATCCGTCGCTGCGGAACTGCCATCCGGACTTCCGGCCACGCCCGGCGCTTTCGACAGGGTGATACGTCCGCGCCAGGGCAGCGTCGGCTGTGTCCCGCCCGGATTGTAGGGGTCAGGAAGCGTGTTGCCCTCGAGCTGGTCCATGAGGATGAACGGATAAAATAGCACCTCATGGCCGGCGCTGTGGATAGCCTCGATCGCCTCGATCACCGAGCGGTCGGTCGGGGTGCCGCCGTAGACCGGGCGCCCGTCAACCTGTGAAATCAGTGCACCGGACTCCCTGCTGGTCCCGGAAACGCTCCAGGGCATGTTCTGGCCGTCGTAATCGGTCTTCTCGACTTTCGGCCTTATGCTGCACCGTCCGCAGCGCAGATCGTCGCCGAACCAGGAAACCACCAGCGACACGGCTTTCAGTTTCGGCAGTTCCTCGCCCAATGCGTCGAGCGACAGCGTGAAATCCGTTTTTCCGGTCGGTGAGTTGACGTTCGCGCTCCACGCCGCGCCCGGCTCTCCCGAGTAATGGACCGGTGTCGTGGCGAGCGCATATTCTCCCGTCCCCGGTATCATGGCGACGCCCTTGACCGCCCAGGTCGGCTCATGTTCCGCCTCGGCCGCTTCGGGTTGCTCCGGACGGCTGACCTCGAACGCGAATTGCGGAACGCGGTTGCCGAAGCGTTCGAGCGACATGTTCTCGAAGACCACATAGGCAGTCCCGCGATAGGCTGGCACCTGCCCTTGGCCTTCAACGGCTTCCATCACCGGATCGGGGAGCTGGTCCTCGCTTCCCTTGTAAAGCCTCATGTTCAGATCGTCCGGCGATACTTCCTCTCCGTCTGCCCAGATCCGGCCAACCCGGGTGATCTCGCCCTCGCAAAGCGCCACGGCGATGCTGACCGAATAGCTGTAGCTGCGCGTCTCAGGCTCGGATGGCGCACCCTTTCCCCCGCCGGTCGTACGCGATGTCTCGAGAAAGTCAGACGCCCAGATGACCTGTCCGCCGACGCGCATGCGGCCGTAAAGACGCGCAACCGGTTCACCCTCGCTCGCGCCGGTCAGGCGAAAACGGTCGACCCGCCCGCTCTCGACAACGTCCGAGCCGCCGCCCAGCAGCCTCTGGTCGATGGCCCTTCCGACCGTGGCGCCGATCGCGCGCCCCAGAACGACAGATGACAGGCCAGCCACGGACCCGCCAAGCGATCCTCCGATAGCGGCCCCGGCGGCCGAAAGCACGATAGTCGCCATTTCTCAATACCCTTCGGGAAAACTGAAACGGGCGACGATCCTGCGCCGCCATGGTGCGCTCAGGGGACTTTCGACAACGCCATGCCCTGTATAGGCGTGTACGAAGCTTGGATCTCGCCCGATCCGCGCCGCGATCCCGAGATGCTTTGCAACACCAGAGCTGCGCATGCGGAAAAGCAGCACGTCGCCGCGCGCCTCGCTGTAAAGAGGCTTCTCCACCAGATGCCGCCTTGCCGCCGCCCAGAGCCGTTCCTCGCCCTGGGGCTCCGACCAGTCCGGAGCGTAAGGCGGCGCTTCTTCCGGCTCCACCATGCCAAGTCCGCGCCAGATTCCGCGCAGCAACCCTAGGCAATCTGCGCCGCCCCCCCGGCAGGACGCCTGATGGACGTAGGGTGTCCCGATCCAGTCGCGCGCGAGGGCGACCACATCCTTCCGCCCCCGGCTCATCTGCGGCTCCCGCCTTCGTTCAATCCTCCGGATTTGGGCACAGCCATCAGCCAGTCTTCCCCCGGAATATCCGGAAACCCGCGAAAGTTCCGAAGGTTGTCGAATTTGACACGGCAGGTCTCTGCCCGCTTGTCGCAGCCCGCGACAAGGCGCAACTGCGTGCCGACAAGAACGTCTCCGCGGATCGGTTCCCAAAGCTCGACGAGCCGCCCGCCGTTCTCGATCCGGTCGTTCTTCACCGTTCCCCACAGTCCCGTCGCAGGGCCCGCCCGTACCTCGAGACGACCGCGTGTAAACCAGCCTTCCCTGAAGCCGAGCCTGTCGCGCCACCTGAAGATCCGGCCATCTTCGATCTCTTCGGCGAGGATGTTGTAGTAGAAGCCAGGCGAAGTCGTGTCGAAGCCGCAGGCGCCATCCCCCAGCACCGCGGCACAAGGTTTCTGATAGACCCGCCCAAGCGGCCGGTTGAGCGCCTCCGTCAAGCCGCGCAGTTCCGCCCGGAACGTCCCGTCCGCCCGCTTGACCTCGCCGATCGTCCCGCGGAATTGAAGCCACCGCTCGGACACATCGGCCCAATTGACCAGCCAGGCCCGGACTTCGGCATTGTCGAAGCGCCCCTGTTCGATCTCATCTTCACGTACTGCCGCATCCGACAGCGCACCCAGCGCTTCGGTATTGTCGACCGACAGGCCCGTGCTCTGGCTGATCGCGTGCGCCGTGAGGCCGGTTTCCGCCTTGAAGACGATGCCGGCGAAGGTCAGATCGGAATCGTGATCCGTGAACCCGAATGCGGCGCCGTCCTTCCGCGTGATCGCCCAACAATGCGCAACCGTGGTCAGGCCGCTTTGAATGTGCGCTTTCAGGGCTTCATTCGGACCCGACATCAGACGCGCACCTCGATGATGGGAACGTTCGGAACCTCGCCTGCCTGAAAGCTCGCGACGCTCGTCTGTATGCCGTCTGTATCGAAACGCACTGGCACGTCGAATTCGAACCCGGCCCAGATCTGGACAGCCGGATCGGGCGCCGCCGAGAACCGCACCACCCCTGTGGCGAAATCCACCGTGTAGTCGATCCCTTCCTGAAGCTCGTCCTGCTCCACAGCCACGCGCAGGGTCCCTTCCACCGGCTTGGTAATCGGCCGGCGGTATTCATGCGCACCCGAGCGATAGGTCTTGGACAGCCGGAATTCGGTCGCGATGCCGTCTCCCAGACCGATCCGCTGATCGAAAGCTTTGATCTGCTGCGATGGCAGGCACGATCTGAAATCGGACCAGTCCTTCCAGCGGAAACCATAGAGGCGGCCGTAGCGCGCTTCGAAGAACGAGATCAGTTCCGCCACATCGTCCAGGGACTTCATCCCGACGCCGGCGTCATAGCGGCGGCGTGAATGCTGCCAAGGCGCGTTGCGTTCCTCGAATCCGTTGCTGATCGTGACGACATCCGTGCGCCGCTCGGGCCCACCCACCGAGCCGAAGCTCAGCCGCGCCGGAAACCTGACCTCGTGGAAATTCATCGCAGCTCCCCTTTTCCGCTCAGCGGTTGCGTTGTCCGCGCCCGAGCGCGCGGCTCATCTGCGCCGCGATCTGGCCCTGGCTCCGGCGGAACCCCTGAACGTCCGGGGTGCTTATGTTCATCACGATACTGGGTCCCGCAGCCCCGCCGCCGCGCACGCCGAGCTTGCCATCAGGACCCCGCGCCAGCGGCATGATCGCTTCCGGACCCGCCTCGCCCATGAGGCCGGTACCCCCCCGCATGCCGAAGTAGGTGGCCGATCCGATCACCCCGCCGGACGCAAATGGCATCACCCTTCCCTGACTGAAGGGCGCGCCATTCGCGAACGGCAGGATGCCCTGCACAAGTCCGCCGACCCCCTGGCTCAAGAGGCCGCCCACATGATCCGTCACGGGACGGATGGCGGCATTGTAGGTTGTGCTCACCATGCTCTCCGCCATCACGGTCAACGCATCCGAAAGGCGCAATCCGTCGAAGACCACCCCGTCGAAGGCCTGCCGCAGCCCGCGGCTGAGCCCCCGCTCCAGCGTGGCGACGTCCTTGCCTGTTGCTTCCAGCGAGGTCTGCATCCGGCGCAGCTCGCTGTCGAAGCCGCTCACCAGCACGCTGGTTTCTCCCAGCGTGTCATTCAGCGCCGAGCCACGTGCCTCGAGGTCGTCGAACTCTCCGTCATCACTCATCGTCGTTTCCTTCCTGCTCGTCCGGGTAGGCTGCCATCATCGCCTCCAGCCCCGCGCTCAGCATCGGTCCACCGGCGCCCGGATCGCCCAGCATGATCTGAAGTTCTGCAGGGGTAAGGGCCCAGAACTCCTCCGGCTTCAGACGCAGCCGCCGCAGACCCAGCCTGAGCAAAGGCCCCCAGGCCAGCCCGGTCACGTGTCGGGTACCACGAAGGCCCGCGCCAGCAGTTCCGCCGCCGCTCTCGCCGCCGCCATCGGCCCGCCCGCGATCTCCGCATCGGCCAAACCGCCGTCGGGAAGCGCATGCCGCCCGCCCCGCAACCCGGCCTCGAGAAGCAGGATGATGTCACGGCTCGAGAAGGCGTTGGCCTCGAAACGCCGCACAAGCTCAACCAGCGAGCCTTCGCCCAGCCCGGCTTCGAGTTCGGCCAGCGCGCCCAGCGTCAGCTTGAGTGTCCGCGCCTCGCCATCGATGGTGAGCGACACCTCACCCGCCCAGGGATTAGCCATCGTTCCGGCCTCAGATTGAAACGAAGCTGAGTGCGCCGGCGCTGGCCAGGCTCAGTTCATAGGTAGCCTCGCCGCTGTGATTGCCGGCATATTCGATCGAGGTGACCTGGAACGGCCCCTGGATGATGCCGAAGTCCGGAATGATCACCTGGAAGTCCGGCGATTCCCCGTCGAAGAAAAGCTGACGCGCCCGCTCGTCCGTCGCGTCGTCACGAAACACACCCGAGCCCGATATGGAGACGGATCTCACCCCCGCGCCCGCCAGCAGCTCGCGCCACCCGCCCTGGCTTTCAAGGCTGGTCACGTCGATGGTTTCGGCGTTGAAGCTGACCCGCGTGGCGCGCAACCCCGCAAGCGTCGCGAATTGCCCGTTCGCAGCCATGTCGACCTTCAGCAGAAGATCCTTACCGTTCTGAGCTCCCATGGGGGCGTTCTCCTGTGATGATGGTTCAGTCGTCTTCGACGCGGGCGCGGAAGGTCAGAAGCACCTCGCGCCCGGCGCCGCCCAGGATCCGGCGCGCCTGCGCACGGTCGAAGTGCAGGTAAACAAGCCGTCCCCGGCTCAGCGCCATGTCCGCATCGTGCAGCGCATCGGAGATCGCCGCGGCTGCGGCCTTTGCGGTGGCAAAGCCGGGCTGAGACGTGACGACGGCAATCGTCAGGCGATGCAGCGCGCCGCTGCCGCTCTTGTCGGAAGCATCCCGCACCTGCTCGGGCCCCAGCAGAACGTAGGTTCCCGGCAGCGTTCCCGAGGGGACGGCGTCGTAGATCGCATTGCCGACCAGCCCGGTCAGCGTCGGATCGCTCGTCAGAACCGCATAGACTGCGCTCTGAAGCACCCCGGACAAGGCGTAGGTCATACTGCGACCTCCTCGGTGGCGAAACAGGTCAGGTATCGGTTGTCGGCATCTTCCTCGGCGACGGCCTCGATCAGGAAGATGCGATCGCCCTCGCGGAACCGCTGCTGAGGCTGCGGACGATCCGGCGCGCCGTAGGGCGCTGCCCGCACGACGATACGGAAGTTCATCCGCGAAACCGGAGCGCCGCCCTGCGCCTGCTCGCGCCCTGTCCGGGCGGTAATCTCACCCCACAGGAACCCTTTCACCACCCAGGCGCTGTCGTAGCCTCCTGCCCCATCGGGATGGATCTCGGGGTGTTCCAGCACCAGTTTCCGGTTCAGGCGCGGGGTCATCTGACGGACCCCGAACCCAGACGCAGCGCGCGATAGCGCTCGATCAGACTGGCGACACCGAAGGGCATGCTGCCGTCCGCAAGTGACGTCTCGTGCCGGAACTCGTAATAATGCGCCGCGAGAAGCAGCACAGCCTGGCGCAGGTCGGCGGGCAGCATGTCCCAGGTCCCGGCATACCCCGCCTCGAATTCGATCAGCGCCGCGCCGCCATCAGGTATCGTCGGCAGGCTCGCTCCGGTAGCCCTCAGTCGGGGCCGCTGGCTGTCGCGCTCCAGCCAGTAGACTTTCGCGTCGACATCCGTCTGTGTCCCGTCGCGACCCACCAGCGCAAGCCGCTGGATCGTCAGAACCGGCGCCACCGGCAGACCCTGTGCCTCGCCGTCGCGCCAGAACGTGAGTGTCCAGCTGAAGCTGCGCTGGATCAGGATCTTCCCGGTGCGCGCCTCGATCCCCGCCATCGCCGCGCGCAGGAAGCTGGCCAGGACTTCGTCCTGCAGCGCGTCCTGACCGAAACCGGTTCCCAGCCTGAGATGGGCCTTGAGACCTTCGATCGGCAGGGCAGCGTCCGGGACGGTGGTTTCTTCGATCAATATCATCGGACTTTCTCCACTTGGCTGCACGCCAGGGGCGGCGCCGGGCACGCACGGGCGCCGCGTTGCTCTGTCGGAGGGGAGCAGCTGGACAACGCGAAACGGATCCGCACGTGCCGGCCCGAACCGGGGATTCTCCCGGTCCGGTCTCGGCTTGCGCTCTTACGCGACGCCGAATTTCAGCAGCTTGATGGCGGCAAAGTCGCTCACATCGCCGCCGACTCGTTTCGTGGCGTAGAAGAGAACGTGCGGCTTGGCACTGAAGGGATCGCGCAGGACCCGCAGATCGGGTCGCTCCGCCACGGTGTAGCCCGCCGCGAAGTCGCCCAAGGCGATCGCGAAGCTGTCGGTCGAAACGTCCGGCATGTCCTCGGCGATCAGGACCGGGTAGCCCATGAGCCGCGCCGGCTCGCCAGCCGCCAGCCCGTCGCTCCAGAGGAACCGGCCATCGGCGTCCTTGAGCTTGCGAATACGCCCAGCGGTCTTGGAATTCATCACGAAGCAGGCGTTCGAGCGATACTGCGCACCCAGTGCATAAACCAGATCGACGATTGAATCCGCCGTCAGCTCTCCATCGACGCCGGTCGGCACGTAGCCGAGATTGCCCCAGACCCAGACATCATTGTCGATCGTGGCATGGGACAGGAAGCCCCTCGGCTTGTCGATCCCGTCGCCGGACACGAAGGCTGCGGCTTCGGCACGGGCGAACTTGTCCGCGATGCGCCCGGCCAGCCATCCCTCTATGTCAAACGCCGCGTCATCGAGCAGACGCTGCGACGCCTTCGGCAAGGCACTGAGTTCGTGCAGGGGGATGGTTATCCGGTCGATCTTCGGTGTCGAAGTCTCGACCGACGGGCCCACCTCCGTCGCCCAGCCCGCTCCGGTATCGCCGAAGTCGACGAGAACGTCATAGCTCGTGGCTTCCACGTTCACGACAGTGGCGATCGATCGGATCGACGCCGTCGCGTTCAGCGTCGATTTCACGGTTTCCGACGTCTGCGGGTCCACGAGGTAGCCGCCGTCCGAATTGACCGCGCTCGAAAGCGATTTCGCTTCCATCTCGAGGCCGCGCAGCCCGTCGTCGTCTCCGCTGCGCAGATAGGCGTTGAACGCCTTCGTATGCGGCGCGCCCGCATCGACGGCGCCGCCAAGCGGCGTACGTTGGAGTGTATGTGTCTTGCGATCCAGCATGGTCAGTCGCTCTTCTGTCTGTTGAACCCTGGTTTCAATGTCGTCCTGAAAACCCTTGAAATCGTGCACAAAGCCTCTGACAGCCTGCAGCACATCCTCGGCTGGAGACAAACCGCCCCCCGCCGCAGCTTTCGCTTCGGTCTTGCTCATTGCCTGTTCCTCAACCCTTGAGTGGTTCGCGCCTTGTCGAACCGTGATGCGCGTCAGCGTCGCGCAAGATCGGCGCGCGCGCCCTCGAAGACGGCGGCCATGTCGCGCAGCGTGCGTTCGAGGATGTCTTCCCCCGACTTGCCCGCAACCCGCGCGGTCGGAAGCATCGGAAACGTCACGAGCGACACCTCCCACAACTCCACTTCGGTCAGAAGCCGCTGGCCTCTGTCATTTTTCGCGGACCGCCTGGTCCGATATCCGATCGACAAGCCGTCTATCGCGCCGGCCTCCAGCAAGGCCGCTGCCTCGCGGCCCTTCTCGACGGTCTCCAGCAAGCGGCCCTTCACCCAAAGCCCCTTGCCGTCCTCGCGGATCTCATCCCAGACGCCGATCGGCTGGGCCGGATCGTGCTGCCAGAGCATCTTGACCCGCCTGCCGCTCTCGGCCAGCTCTCTCAACGAGGCCGCGTAAGCGCCGGACTGCACGATGTCCCTGCCCTGATCCTGCGCGCCGAAAAGGCTGGCATATCCGGAAATCGTCACGCCGTCGCGCACCTTCAACGCCTCGCCGAACCTGGCGAACTTGTGTTCCAGCGATCCGACCTCGCTCATCGTTTCACTCCTCACCCCCGGTTCCCCACGCATAGCCTCCTTGAAATCCTCAGCCACCCAGCGGCCCTCCTTCCATCAGTATCGAGATGAGCCCGCCCACGATCGCGGCGATGATCAGCCAGACAAGCCGTCCGATATGGCCGTCGATCTTGTCGAGCCTCTGATCTACTTGGTTGAAACGCTGGTCGAAGAACTTGCGCTTCTCCTCGGCGATCCTGAGTTCCGTCTCCAGACGCACGGCCGCCTTTTCGATGGCGCTGATCCTTTCGTCGATCCTGCGAAAGACCGTCTCCAGATCGTCGAACGGATAGATCCTGTGCACCGACTTGCGCGCCTGCACCTCGGTCATTGGGCGTCACCCGCGACCGGCAGTCCGAGCAGGCGCCGTTTCTCCTCCTGCGTCAGGAAATCTGCCTGCGCCACCCGCGCCCATTGCGCGTCGCGTTCCGCCGAAAGCGCCGACACCTGGTCGAGGTCGGGCCTGAGATCGACCGTCTCGCCCGTATAGCCGGACATCCAATGCGCAAGCGATGCGGTGACGCGCGTGGCCAGGGGCAGAACTGTCAGGCGATAGAATGCCCGGTGCGCTTCCTGGTAATTCGCGTAGGTGGCGTCGCCCTGTATCCCAAGCAGCATCGGCGGGACGCCAAACGCCAGTGCGATCTCGCGTGCCGCGGCTTCCTTGGTCTTCTGGAATTCCATGTCCGAAGGCGAGAAACCCATCGGCTTCCAATCGAGGCCGCCTTCCAGCAGCATGGGTCGCCCTGCGTTGCGCGCGCCCTGATGATGGCTTTCCATCTCGCTCACGAGGCGCTCGTACTGATCCGTGCTCATGGTGCCCTGCCCTTCGGCCCCACGGTAGACGATGGCACCGCTCGGACGCGCCGCATTGTCCAGCAGCGCCTTGGACCAGCGGCTCGCCGAGTTATGCACGTCAAGCGCCATCGCAGCGGCCTGAAGCGGCGTGAAGCCGTAGTGATCGTCCTGAGGATGGAACGTCTTGATATGGCAGACCGGCGCCACAGGCCCCGTCGCGTCGAAGCGATGCTTGCGTCCGCCGACCGCATACTCATAAGCCACCGGCCAGCCATCCGCGCCGGGAACAACCGACATCCGGTCCGATCGCAGGACATGCAGTTCCACCGGGAAGTCCGCGCCGTCGCTGACAGCCTCCACATAGCCATTGCCTGACAGCAGCAGCTGGGCATAAAGCGCTTCCAGCAGTTCAGCCCGGCCCTGCATCGGATTGGGCCTTGTCACGAGATCAAGGACCGGGTGCTGGTCGTAACGCTGCACGCGATCCTGAAGGATCAGCGGCAGTGCCGCGGCAGCTTCCGAAATCAGCTTCACGGACCGGAACCCGACAGGGTTGCCCGAGAACCCGGACCGGGTCAGCGAAACCGTGTCCCGAGGGCTCCATGCGACGCGGCCGCTGCTCTGATAAGCCACGACCGGACCTGCCGCGCTGGCTTTCTGCTCGGGCGCTTCGGCCTTTGCTCCGCGCTTCAGGAAATCCAGCACCATGTAAATTCTCCTTGCGGCCCATGCAGCGGTACAGCGGCGGTCGCGCAAGCAGCGCGACCGCCATGACCGTTTCCGATTGAGTGAGGATGGGGCGCCTTCGCGGCCCGTTTCCCGGCTTGCGAGAAACCTAGCCCAGCCGCGTTAAGGCGTTTTAAAGTGACCGTACGCGGGGTGCCCGCCACTTGGCCGCAGGCTCGATCATCAGTTCGTGCAGCGCCCACACGAGAGCGTCGACACGGTCAGGAGAACCCTGGCCCTCGTAGCCCTGCACCGTCATCCGGCACATCTGGTCCTCGAGCTTATCGAGCCCGCGCACATGCCGTACCCTGCCCTGCTCATAAAGAGCGGCAACCGGCTCGGCCCGCGCGACCTTGCCACGGCTTGCATGAACCGCCTTGAACGGCACCAGCGGATCGACCTGTCGCAGAACCTCGCCGACCATCTGTCCGCCCTGATTCACCTCCGCAACCAGCTTGTCGGCGCCGTATCGCTCCATTGCCCGGATCGCGGCGCGCGCCCATTCGGCGGGTGAGGCCGCGCCCACCGTGCAATCGGCAAGCACATAGGCCCGCCAGTCCTGAACCGGCCCCTGCATGCGGCAACCAGCCACGACGATCCCGCACTCGTCGGATCGTCCCGACCCCGTCGCCGCCGGGTCGAGCGCCACGACGACGCGGTCAAGCGCCGGGATCTCGGTCACTGCGAGCCCCTCCAGCACCGACGTCGTCCAGAGCGCCCCTTCGGCATCCGCCAGAAGCACGCCGTCAAGCTCTTGCCTGCCAAGCCTCGTACCGGCATAGCGCGCCCTGACCTCCTCGAGGAAGGACGCAGCCAGATTGGCCGCGTTTGCCTCGGTCGGTGCCTGCGTCAGCACGCTCGAGGGCGCCTCGAGCAGAGTTTTCAGCACGGCAACGTTCCGTGGTGTTGTCGTGACGCAGACCCGCGGCCTCTCGCCAAGCCTCAGCGCGAACTGCAGCATGTCCCAGGTCTCCTGCGCCTTCTTCCATTTCGCCAGTTCATCGACCCATGCGGCGTCGAATTGCGGGCCCCGCAGTCCTTCCGGATCGAAGGCCGAATGAACCGTCGCGATGGCCCCGTTGGGCCAGACGAGGCGCTTGCGCCCCGCCTCCCACTCGGGAACCCGATCCGGCGGCGAACATGCGAGAATCCCGCTGTCCCCGAAGATCATGACTTCGCGCACCTGGTCGATTGTCTCGCCCACCAGGGCCACGCGCCGCGCCCGACCCGGGTCGAGCGGACTGGCTCCCTCCACCTGCGCCCGAACCCACTCGGCGCCGGCGCGGGTCTTGCCGGCTCCCCTGCCGCCCATGATCACCCATGTCCGCCAGTCCCCTTCCGGCGGCAGCTGGTGCGGCATCGCCCAGAATTCGAACAGGCAGGGGAGAGCGTGAAGCTCTCCCTCATCCATCTCATTCAGGAATTGCGCCTGCAACGCAGGCGGCGCGGATGCGATCCAGTTTGCCTGCGATGTCAGCACGGGCCTTTTCGAGATCGAAGGCGATACTGCCCCGGACGGCCCCACGGGATTTGTTTCTGCATTCGGCAAGACGGTTCTCCACTTTCTGACAGGTCTCGAGCAAAGCGATGGCCGAGGCCACCGTTCTGACGTCAGCGGTTTTGTCGATATCCTCCCCGTGGCGGACCCGGTGTCTGAGGTCCTGCAATTCCCGTCGAAGGTCGCGGATCGATTCGAAGACCGAATTCAGGAGGTCTTCGGATTCCGCGGCCATCTCTTCAGGGCTGATGTTGCTCATTCATAGCTTCCTCTCATGCGCAAAGCCCTCCGCACGACAGAAATGAAAAAGCGACCTCCGGGTCAAACCCGGGGCCGCTCGCCCAATTCCTCCAGCATGTATAAGTTGTAGCAAAGACCGTTCGCACAGTCAATGCTTTACTTCAACTATGTGACCCAACCGTACGGTATCGTTAACCTTTTCTGGAAACTCACGCCACAAGCGCATCAAGCACGTTCAGTTCCCCGAAGGCTGAGAGGTCTGATCCGCCTCGATTTTCCGCCACTTCGCGACATTCGCATTATGCTCTTCCAGCGTGCGGGCGAAGGCATGTCCGCCCGACCCATCGGCCACGAAGAAAAGGAAATCGCTCTCGAGCGGATGTGCCGCCGCCTGAAGACTCTCGCGCCCCGGGTTGGCGATCGGCGTGGGTGGCAGGCCGAGGATCACGTAAGTGTTCCAAGGCGTCGCCTTTCGAAGCTCGCTCTGTCGCAGACCCCGGCCAAGCACACCCTTGCCCTCGGTCACGCCATAGATGACTGTCGGGTCGGTCTGAAGCCGCATGCCTTCGCGCAGACGGTTGACGAATACCGACGCAACCTGCCCCCGCTCTTCCGGAATCCCGGTCTCCTTCTCGATGATAGAGGCCAGCACCACCAGTTCCTCGGGCGTCTCGACCGGAAGGCCCTCGGCCCGGTTCTGCCAGGCCTCCGCGACCAGTATCTCCTGACCCGACTTCATCTTCGCTATCAACTCCGAGCGATCGTCGCCCGGTCGCACCTCGTAGCTGTCCGGCGCAAGTGAGCCTTCCGCCGGAATACCTTCTATCTCTCCCTCCAGCACGTCGATCGCCTTGAGGCTCTCCACTACCTGCCAGCTCGTCACCCCCTCGGCGAGCGAGATGCGGTAGCGCGTGTCCTCCATCGCCCGCTTCTCGGCATAGACCGGTGGCGCTTCCTCCTCCGCGAGAACGAAATCCGCGCGTTCCTCGAAGCGGTTGGTCGCCGGATCGAGTTCGCGAACCTCGACGCTCATCCGGTTGATGCCCACCCGGTAGACGACCTCGGTCCCGCAGGTGCTGGCGCCCCCACGTGTCACGACGTCGACGATCTCGCGCATCGACGCACCCGGCTCGACCAGGTAGCTGCCCGCCTTCAGCTGATCGGCCTTGTCGGCGTAATCCGCTCCCATCCGCAGGATCGCCGCGTTGGTGATCGCGCCCTGCTCGGCAAGGTTCGCGCTGAGGCGCCGGAAATTCGTGCCCCTCTCGACCTGGACGCACATCGCCTCGTCAAGCGGACCGCGGCCCGCATATTGCGATTGCCCCCAGAGAATGAGGCCACCGAAAAGGAACAGCCCGACAATCAGGAAGCTGACGGCATTGGAGGCGACGTTGCGCCACATCAGCCGGCCTTCCCGAAGATGACGCTGGCGTTGGTCCCGCCGAACCCGAAGGAATTCGACAGCGCCACGTCGATCCTGCGCTCGCGCTTTGCTTGCGGCGCGAGGTCGATAGCGGTCTCGACGGCGGGGGTTTCAAGATTGATCGTCGGCGGCGCGACCTGGTCGCGGATCGCGAGGATCGAGAAGATCGCCTCGATCGCGCCAGCCGCCCCCAGCAGGTGACCCGTGGCGGACTTGGTCGAGGACATGGTGATCTTCGACGCGTGCGAACCCATCAGACGCTCGACCGCAGCAAGCTCGATGACGTCGGCCATCGTCGAGGTGCCATGGGCATTGATGTAATCGACGTCCGACGGTTCCAGCCCTGCGCTCTTCAAGGCGTTCTTCATGACCCTTTCCATCCCGTCACCATCCTCGGAAGGGGCGGTGATATGGTAGGCATCGCCCGACAGACCGTAGCCCAGCACCTCGCAATAGATTTTTGCGCCGCGCGCCTTCGCATGCTCGTATTCTTCAAGCACTACGATGCCCGCGCCCTCGCCCATGACGAACCCGTCGCGGTCGATGTCATAGGGACGCGAGGCCTTCTCGGGCTCGTTCCCCCGCTTGGTCGACAGGGCCTTGCAGGCATTGAAGCCCGCGATCCCGATCTCGCAGATCGCGGCCTCGGCGCCGCCCGCGACCATCACATCCGCATCGCCATACTTTATCAGCCGCATCGCGTCGCCGATCGCATGGGCCCCGGTCGAGCAGGCCGTCACCACGGAATGGTTCGGCCCCTTGAAACCGTAGCGGATCGACACCTGTCCGGAAATCAGATTGATCAGCGCCCCGGGGACGAAGAACGGCGAGACCCGCCTCGGGCCCTTCTCCTTCATCAGCAGCGCCGTGTTCGCGATCGAGTTGAGACCGCCGATGCCCGACCCGATCAGGACCCCCGTGCGCTCCTGATCCTCGCGCTCGGTGGGCTTCCAGCCTGAATCCTCGACAGCCTGCTGGGCCGCCGCCATCCCGAAGAGGATGAAGGTGTCGACCTTGCGCTGTTCTTTCGGCTCCATATAGGCGTCGGCATTGAACGTGCCGCCGCTGCCGTCACCGAAGGGCACCTCACAGGCATATTGCGTCACAAGCTGGCTCGCATCGAACCGCGTGATCATTCCGCCCCCGGATTCGCCGGACAGGATGCGCGACCAGCTGTCCTCGACGCCGTCCGCCAGCGGCGTGACCAAACCGAGCCCGGTAACCACTACTCTGCGCATCGACATGTCCCCCATTTTTGGTTTCCTGCTCATACATTGCGGCAGACGCTGTGTTCAAGCCCACGCGCGGGCGGATGCAAGCCATCGCCTATTGCGGCGGTGCCCTGCGTTCCATCAGCGTCACGGCAGACCCGGCATATTCGGCATCCCGCATGGCGACATAGCCAAGCTTTTGCGCAAGGCGTACAGAACTGCGATGCTCCGGCGCCACCATGCAGACCAGCCGCCCGGTGATGACCCGGTCGAACCATTCATGCGCCGCCTTCGCGGCCTCCAGGCCCAGCCCGAGCCCTTGGGCCGACGGCTCCAGCACCCAGCCCGCTTCCGGAAAATCGTCGAAGTCCGGGCCGAGGTCGCGCTTGCCGTAGAAGAACCCGACCTGACCCGACATCTCGGTGGTCCGGTGCCGCTGGATCGCCCATTGCCCGAAGCCGGTAATCTGCCAATGGCCGGCATTGCGCAGGAACGAGGCCCAGGCCTTGCTTCTTGGCCAGGGCGCCTCGTCAATGTGATGCACGACTTCAGGCATCGACCATATCTCGGCGAACCGCCCGAAGTCTTCGGGGCGCATTCCGCGCAGGGTCAACCTCGCCGTATTGATCGTGGGAATCAGGCGTGACATGGAACTGCCTCTCGAATGGTGGAGCTTGTCGCCCTCTGGCATCGAGGATGGCGCACGAATGCTCCTGCATTCAACCCCTGGTTTGTAGCACCGCGCATCTTCCGACAAAAATGCGACCGGTGGCCGGGGACTGATAAGGCCGCCGGGCGCAAGGTCCCGCACTACATACGGAAACGGCGCCGTTCCCGAGGGGAAGGCGCCGAGCTTTTTCGCATTGGCCGCACTGCGGCCCGCATGTGCCTCAGGAGGCTTCGGAGATGAACTTGACCGCGTCGCCGAATGTCTGGATCGTTTCGGCCGCATCGTCCGGAATCTCGATTCCGAACTCTTCCTCGAACGCCATCACGAGCTCGACTGTGTCGAGGCTGTCGGCACCCAGATCATCGATGAACGACGCGTTTTCCGTCACCTTGTCCTCTTCCACGCCGAGATGCTCAACCACGATCTTCTTAACGCGCTCTGCGATGTCGCTCATTTTCAGTCCTCATTTTCGGGTCGCGTTGGACCCCTTCGGTTTCGTTGCGCCCCGGTCATGGCGGAGTCGCTCGGAGTATGCCCCAGCCGGGGCGGCTCTGTCCCTGACGTTACACGACTCGCGCTGCGTCTTAACGGGCGTTGCGGCTACAGTCACCTGTCACCGATCGAAATCTTCGCCCCCTTTAGCACAAGCGAAACGGATGGCAAACGCTTTGAACGCGCCGCTCACAACATGGCCATTCCGCCATTGACGTGCAAGGTCGTGCCTGTGACATAGGCGGCTTCCGGACTGGCCAGATAGAGAACGGCAGCCGCGATCTCGGAAGGTTCCCCCATCCGGCCGGCGGGAATTTGTCCCATTATTCCAGTCTTCTGGTCGTCATTCAGCTTGTCGGTCATCGCCGTGGCGATGAAACCGGGCGCGACGGCATTGACGGTTATCCCGCGGCTCGCAACCTCATAGGCAAGACTCTTGGTCATGCCCACCATTCCCGCCTTCGATGCCGCGTAATTGGCCTGACCCGGATTGCCCGTCGCACCGACCACCGACGAGATGTTGACGATCCGGCCCCAGCGGTTCTTCATCATCCCGCGCATCACGCCTTTGCAAAGCTTGAAGGTCGCGCTGAGGTTCACGCCGATGACCGCGTTCCAATCATCGTCCGACATGCGCATGAAAAGGTTGTCACGCGTGATACCGGCATTGTTGACCAGGATGTCGACCGCGCCCATCGCTTCGGCGGCCTGTTTCGGAAGCGCCTCGACCGCCTCGGGGTCCGACAGGTTGCAGGGCAGCACGTGCACCCGATCCGCCAGTTCCGCCGCAAGCGCCTCGAGCGGCTCGGTACGCGTGCCCGAGATCGCGACCTCGGCGCCTGCCCCGTGCAATACCCGTGCGATTTCCGCACCGATGCCTCCTGACGCCCCGGTTACGAGCGCCGTCCGCCCTGAAAGATCAAACATGTTATTCTCCTCGGTCGGCCTTCGCTGCCGCGATATCCGCCGGCGTGCCGAAATTGCGGGTCACCAGATCCTTGTCGATGCGCCGTATCATGCCCGACAGCGCCTTTCCGGCGCCGATTTCCCAGATTTCCGTTATCCCGTGACGCGCCATCCACTGCACGCTCGTGCGCCAGCGCACGCGTCCCGTCACCTGATCGACCAGCAGCGACCGGATCAGCGCAGGATTGGTGACGCCCGAGGCCAACACGTTGGATACCAGCGGCACCTTCGGCTCGAGGATATCCACATGCGAAAGGGCTTCTGCCATCCTCGCGGCCGCGGGCATCATGAGCGTGCAGTGGAAAGGTGCCGAGACGGGCAGCATCAGGGCCCGCTTCGCCCCTGCTTCCTTGGCCATCTCGACCGCCCGGCCCACCGCCCCGCTGTTGCCCGACACGACCATCTGAGCCGGATCGTTTTCGTTCGCAAGCTGGCAGACCTCGCCCATTGCGGCTTCCTGAGCGATCTTCGCCACCGTGTCGAAGTCAAGCCCGAGGATCGCCGCCATCGCGCCTTCGCCCACCGGGGTCGCCGTCTGCATCGCCTGCCCGCGAATGCGCAACAAACGCGCGGTGTCCCCGATCGTGATGCTTTTCGCCGCGGCCAGCGCGGAGTATTCGCCAAGGCTGTGGCCGGCGACATAGGCCGCGTTGGAAATCCCGAAACCTTCCGATTCCAGGGCCTTGAACGCCGCGAGCGACGTCGCCATCAGGGCCGGCTGCGCATTCTCGGTCAGCGTAAGCGTCTCGATGTCGCCTTCCCAGACAAGCGCACTCAGCTTCTCGCCAAGCGCATCGTCGACCTCGTCGAAGACCGCTTTGGCCTGCGGATAGGCATCGGCCAGCGCCTGCCCCATCCCGATGATCTGCGCCCCCTGCCCGGGAAAGACGTAGGCAATGCTCATGTTGGGCCCCCTCGGCATACGATTGTGCTCCGGCTTAACTTGTGCCGGCGCTGCGTGCAACGCCCCCCACCCGCCAAGCCGCAACGCACACCATCCAATTCACGGTGCAGGGACCCTCCGGTTCACCGCGCAAGGATTGTGCGAAAGCGGGGATTGCCGATTGCCGGCTGCCGCGTATCTTCCGCGACGCCATGGCGAACCGCATCGAAGGAACCGATCATGACGCTTGTCAACACCGCCAGCCGCTATGGGATCGTCGCGCGCTGTTTTCACTGGCTGGTCGCGCTGCTGATCCTGACCCAGATCCCGCTCGGACTCGTGGCCGAGCAGATGCCCTACGAGACCGCCGGACAGCTCGCCCTCAAGGCCGAGGTCTTCTCGCTGCACAAGACGCTCGGGGTCGCGATCTTCCTCGTGGCGCTGCTGCGCATCCTCTGGGCGATCACGCAGCCCAAGCCCGCTCCGCTCCACCCCGCGCGGAGGGTCGAGACATGGCTCGCCGATACGGTCCACTGGCTGCTTTATATATCGCTGGTGCTGGTCCCCCTTACCGGCTGGATCGGACATGCCGCCGCCAGCGGCTTTGCCCCGATCCTGTGGCCCTTCGGCCAGTCGCTGCCCTTCGTGCCGAAGTCTGAAGCTCTTGCCGCAGCCGCTGAAAGCCTGCACGGACTCTTTGCCTGGACCCTTGTCGGCGCACTCGCGCTTCACGTTGCCGGTGCCCTCAAGCATGCCGTGATGGATCGCGATGCGACCCTGGCGCGGATGTGGTCAGGATCCGACGCCGGGACGCCCGCCACAGCCCCCCAGCACCGTGCCGCGCCGGCGATTGCCGCGATCGTCGTCTGGCTGTGCGTAATCGCCGCCGGCCTTCTGGCGGCCCCCACAGCCACGCAGCGCGCAGCCCTGCCCGCGCTCGCGCAGGTTCAGTCGGACTGGCAGGTGCAGGAAGGCAGTATCACCATCACTGTCGACCAGTTCGGCTCTCAGGTGTCAGGCAGCTTCGCCGACTGGACCGCCGACATCAGCTTTGACCCCGAACCGACAGCCGAGACGATGGGCCATGTCGTCGCCACCATCTCGGTCGGATCACTTTCGCTCGGCTCCGTCACCTCTCAGGCCCTCGGTGCAGATTTTTTGAATGCCGAGGGCTATCCCACGGCGACCTTCGCGGGCGACATATACGCGCAGGGTGACGCCTACGAGGCCCGGGGGACGCTGACCATCCGCGATGCCGCTGTGCCCGCAACGCTTCCGTTCGATCTTGACATGAACGGCGACACCGCCGCCATGACGGGTGCCCTGACGCTCGACCGCCGGGACTTCGGCATCGGCAACAGCCTTCCGGACGAACAGACACTGAAGTTCCCGGTCCGCGTCGATGTGGCGCTGACGGCGACGCGCGCAGCGCCATAAGGAAACCGCCGGGCGATTTCTCGCCCGGCGGCTGCTTCACCTTCGTTCTCGCCGGATCAGTTGCCCGGATTGTCCGCCGCGACCGCCTCGATCGAGATCTCGACTGCAAGCTCATCCCCGACAAAGGGTGCATAAAGACCAAGGCCGTAGTCCGAACGGATGACCGTGGTTGTCGCGTTGAAGCCCATGGCCGCCTTGCCGTCGTTCGGCGGGAACGGATAGGCGTCCGTCGTGCCGTTGAGGACGGCGTCCAGCACCACTGGCTTGGTCACGCCGTTGAGCGTCAGATCGCCGGTGATCTTCGCGCTCTTGTCCCCCGTCACTTCGATCCCCGTCGAAACGAAAGTGATCAGCGGGTTTTCCCCGAGCTTCACGAAATCGCCGGACTCGAGGAAATGCGCGTCACGCGCCTCCCAGCCCGTGTAGAGCGCATCGGCGGGGATCGAAGCCGAGACCGCGGAATTCTCCGGTGCGTCGGCATCGAACGAGATGGTGCCTTCCCAACCCGACAGCATCGCCTGCGTGGTGGAGAATCCTGCATGGTTGTAGGACACGACTGCCTGGCTGTGGCTGGGATCGATGACGAAATCCTGAGCTTCGGCCGCCGCGGCCGTCGCGCCGGCGCCCACCAGGGCGGCGATGATGAGTGTCTTCATGGTTTGCTCTCTCCGTAATTGCATCTGCCGCCGGAAGATGACGACCCGGGCGAGACGAACAATTCCGCGCGGGCCAACATTCTCTGCGCGGCTCCGCACATCGCACCTCCCTGCGGGTGCCCGCAAATCAGGCAGGACCGGGCCTGATCAGCAGTTGATATCTCGCCGGCTGCGCCCTTGCGCCGATGGCGAAAGCGTGTATACGGGCGCTTCCTTCTGCAACTTACCAAACCGCGCAGTCTCTCGTGGCGGGACCGCAGAAGGAAATGGTCCCACCTATGAAATGCGCCCTGATATAAATGAGGAGTCCGCATGCCACTCTACGAGCATGTCATGATCGCGCGCCAGGACCTGTCCAGCACGCAAGCCGAGGGGCTGATCGAGCATTTCGGCACCGTCCTTTCCGACAACGGCGGCAAACTCGTCGATCACGAGTACTGGGGCGTCAAGACGATGGCCTACAAGATCAACAAGAACCGCAAGGGCCACTACGCCTTCCTGCGCTCGGACGCTCCCGCGCCCGCCGTTCAGGAGATGGAACGCCTGATGCGCCTGCACGACGACGTGATGCGCGTGCTGACGATCAAGGTCGACGGCCATGAGGAGCTTCCCTCGGTCCAGATGCAGAAGCGGGACGAACGTGACCGTGGCGACCGCGGCGATCGCCGCGAACGTCGCTGAGCCCGACCCTGATAGTGAGGACATAAACCATGGCCACCAAACCGTTTTTCCGCCGTCGCAAGGTCTGCCCCTTCTCGGGAGACAACGCGCCGAAGATCGACTACAAAGACACGCGTCTGCTGCAGCGCTACATTTCCGAGCGCGGCAAGATCGTGCCCTCGCGCATCACCGCAGTATCCGCAAAGAAGCAACGTGAACTGGCCCGCGCCATCAAGCGTGCCCGCTTCCTCGCGCTTCTGCCCTACGCCGTGAAGTAAGGAGACAGATCCATGCAAGTCATACTTCTGGAACGCGTGGCCAAGCTTGGCCAGATGGGCGACGTCGTGAACGTCAAGCCGGGCTATGCGCGCAACTACCTCCTGCCCCAGGGCAAGGCGCTCTCGGCCTCCGAGACGAACATCGCGCAGTTCGAGTCGCAGAAATCGCAACTCGAGGCACGCAACCTCGAAACGAGAAAAGAGGCCGAGGCGCTTGCCGCACGTCTCGACGGACAGCAGTTCGTCGTGATCCGCTCCGCCTCCGACTCGGGTTCGCTCTACGGCTCCGTAACGACCCGCGACGCCGCCGAAGCCGCGACCGAAGCCGGTTTCAGCATCGACCGCAAGCAGGTGGTTCTGCAGCCGATCAAGGAGCTTGGCCTCCACTCGGTCAGCGTCGTGCTGCACCCCGAAGTCACAGCCGGGATCAAGCTGAACGTCGCGCGCTCTCCCGAAGAGGCCGAACTTCAGGCCGCTGGCAAGTCGATCCAGGAACTCGCGGCTGAAGAAGAAGCGGCCGCCGAATTCGAGATCGCCGAGCTCTTCGACGATATCGGCAGCGCGGGTTCGGATGATGCCGGCCTCGTCGACACGATCGAGGACAGCGACAGCCGTTCCGCCGAGCGGGACGACGACACCGCACGCTGAACGCCAGCGCATTGCAACAAGCCAGGCGCCGGACCTCGTGTCCGGCGCTTTGCGTTTGCCCGCAGTGTTTCTGCAGTCGGAATTCGGACCCGGGGCATCTGGCTGCGCAGTCTTGTAAATTGTGACCAAAAGATGACCGCTTGTTCATGGCGGCAAGATCCCGCCGAGAAATGCGTGATTCCGCCTTCCTCTTGGCAAGAGCTTGCCGATATGCCGACTGCGCGCCGTATCCCGCGCTTGTAGCCTTTCCCGACGCCGCTACGGTGCCACGATCGTCAACAACGCACGTGCCGAACCAATGCGCCCATATCTGCGTCCGCTTGCCATCGCGCTTGCCCTTGTCGCTTCACTGGGGGCTTGCAGCCCAGCCGTCCAGGCCCCCACCCAGCCCGAACCCCCGCTCTTTCCGAACGAGACGCCCGAACTCAGGGCGCTTATCAACGAATACGCCGAGGCCTATGACATCCCGCCGAGCCTGGTTCACCGGCTCGCCATCAGGGAAAGCACGCATAACCCTGCCGCGCGGAACGGTCCCTACTACGGGCTTCTGCAGATATTGCCGGCGACGGCCCGCTCGATGGGCTTCCAGGGTCAGGCGCAGGACCTGCTCGATGCAGAGACGAACCTGAAGTATGCGCTGAAGTATCTCAAGGGCGCCTGGATGCTGTCCGATGGCGATCATTCGACGGCGATCAAGTGGTATGCGCGCGGCTACTACTACGAAGCAAAGCGCCGCGGCATGCTTGAAGAAACCGGATTGAAGCGCGGCACGTCTTCCTGAACAACAGTCGCGGCTGTAGGCTCATGCCATCGGCCCGCCAGGCCGATCCGTCATGAGCCTGTCGCCTTCGTGGGTCAGGCTGATACCCAAAGCCTTTCTACGAGGACATGCCGATGACTCTCCGTCTTTCCCGCCGCTCGTTCATCGCCGGCAGCGCGGGCCTGCTCGCGCTGCATCCCTTTTCGGTCCGGGCTGCGGCCAATCAGGCGCATCTCAGGTTGATGGAAACGACGGATCTGCACGTTCACGTCTTTCCCTACGACTACTATGCCGACAAGCAGATCGACACTGTCGGGCTTGCCCGCACGGCTTCCATCATCGAAGCGATCCGGGCAGAGGCCACGAACTCGATGATGCTCGACAATGGCGACTTCCTTCAGGGCAATCCGATGGGCGATTACATCGCCTACGAACGGGGCATGAAGGACGGTGACATGCATCCCGTCATCGAGGCCATGAACACCGTGGGCTATGACTGCGCGACGCTCGGCAACCACGAGTTCAACTACGGCCTCGGCTTCCTCGCCAAGTCGCTCGCCGGGGCTCAGTTCCCCGTGGTTTGCGCCAATGTGGTCACGCAGATGGCCCCCGAGCCGACCGGCGACGCGACACTTGTCAAACCCTACATCATTCTCGACCGCAGCCTTGCCGACGGGGCGGGCGAAACGCACCCCATCCGGATCGGCATCATCGGCTTCGTGCCGCCGCAGATCATGAACTGGGACCGCCAGCATCTCGAGGGCAATGTCCAGACACGCGACATCGTTGCCGCTGCGCGTGCCTGGGTCCCGCAGATGCGCGAAGAAGGGGCGGATATCGTGATCGCGCTGTCGCATTCCGGGATCGGTGACGCGACCGAGCTCGAAATGATGGAGAACGCGTCGGTGCCGCTCGCAGCGGTAGAGGGCATCGATGCGGTGATGACCGGGCACAGCCACCTCGTCTTTCCCTCCGACACATATCTCGATTTCGAGGCCGTCGACGTCGCGGCCGGCACCATCCACGGAAAGCCCGCGACGATGGGCGGTTTCTGGGGCAGTCACCTCGGCATCATCGACCTGATGCTGGAACGCGACGGCGCAGGATGGCGGATCGTCGGCCACGGTGCCGAGGCACGTCCGATTTCGAAGCGCAACGAGGATCGCTCGGTTACAGCGCTGGTCGAAAGCGATCCCGAAGTCCTTGCCTCCGTGGCGCAGGCGCACGAGCAGACCCTGGAATATGTTCGCCGCCCCGTCGGCAAGACCGACGCGAACCTTTACAGCTATTTCGCCCTCGTCGCCGATGACCCGTCAGTGCAGATCGTTTCGAACGCGCAGTCCTGGTACATCGCGGAAATGTTGAAGGGCACCGAATACGAGGCGTTGCCGATCCTCTCCGCGGCGGCGCCCTTCAAGGCGGGCGGCCGCGGCGGACCCGACTATTACACCGACGTCCCCAAGGGCGACGTGGCCATCAAGAACGTGGCCGACCTCTACCTCTATCCCAACACCGTCCGCGCCGTGCTGGTCACTGGGGCGCAGGTAAAGGACTGGCTGGAACGCTCGGCCGGGATGTTCAACCGGATCGAGCCCGGAAGCAGCGATCAGAGCCTTCTCAACCCCGACTTCCCCTCCTACAACTTCGATGTCATGGACGGCGTCACCTACCAGATCGACCTGAGCCAGCCCTCGAAGTTCTCCGCCAGCGGCGAACAGATCAACCCCGACGCCAACCGGATCACTGGCCTGTCGTTCAAAGGCGATCCGGTCGATCCCGAGGCGAAGTTCGTGGTCGCGACCAACAATTACCGGGCGGGCGGCGGAGGCAGCTTTCCCGGCGCCATGGGCGACACCATCATCTTCGAGGCGCCCGACACGAACCGCGACGTCATCGTGCGCTACATCGTCGCCAAGGGCACGATCAGCCCCAGGGCCGATGCGAACTGGTCGTTCGCGCCGATGCCCGGAACCACCGTGCTGTTCGAAACCGGACCGAAGGCGGTCGACTACATATCGGAAGTGTCCGGTGTGTCGATCGAACCGGCCGGGGAAGGTCAGGACGGGTTCGCGCTTTATCGAATCACGCTCTGACAAAGCCTGACGCATAAGTGGCAGTTCCGACACAGCGCGCCCGGCAGCGCCCACAGCTTATACAGCGGATGGGCTGCCGCGCGCGGCCAAAGAAGGAATCACCATCCCCGCAGCAGAGGGTCGGAACGCACCTCCCAGACCTGTTGCGGGACGATCTGGCCCTGCCAGATCGGCGATCCCATCGCTGCCTGAGGCTGTAGGCGATCGATTCCAAGCCGGACCGGGCTTTCCACTTTGCTAATGTTTGACACAACGGGGTGAAAATTTTACCATTGTTACCAGCTGGTCATTTTTAGGCCTAGCCAATTAGAGGGCGACCTCTGCATTTCCGGAGTATTATTTATGCGAAAGTTAGTAATTGCTGTGTCCGCCGCGCTTTTCGCCGCCGGCACAGCCGAAGCAAGCCACAACAGGGGATCCGTGCTGATCCCTTCCGTGGACGCCCAGGGAAATCTGACCATCGAGGCGACATCCTTCTGGCGGACATCGTTCGTCGATGCGGTCAACAGCGTAACCATCACCGGCCCGAACGGCTTTTTTACCGCGCTCAGTATGGGTCCGGACACCGTGAACACGTCGGACACCCGCTTCACACGGGTGGATGAAACTGCGTCGACCAGCATCTCGAACGGGGGCGCGGGCCTCTACACGATCTCCTGGGCGAGCTGCTGCCGCGCAGGCGGGATTCCCAATGCCGGCGACCAGAACATGGGCACGACGTCGACGATCTTCTGGGACGGATCGAGCAGCACCAAGCCCATTCAGTTCGACATCCAGAACATCCAGCCCAACGTCGTGCGCGGGCAGGCCTATTCCGACAACCTGGACGTCACCTCGCCGGACGGGGCCAACCTGTCCTACAACGACAATTACGTACCGGTCGGAATCCTGTATCAGGCCCCCGGGTTCACGATCAGCAACAGCGGACAGATCATGATACCCGGCACCGACACGGCAGGCTATGCGGACAACCCGCAGCCGGCCAACCCTGGCGCAGACATGGCATTCTACGGTCAGATCATCGCCAAGGAGGGAGGTGACGAAATCGCGTCGGTCCAGTTCGACTGGCTCTTCGACGCCGTCGCGCAGGGCAGCAACCAGGTCCCGGATGTGGGCGACGTGGTGATCAACGCCCAGGTCGGTGACTTTATCGACACCAATATCATCGGCACGGACCCCAATGGCGACCCGGTGACGCTTTCCTTCCTCAGCTTCAACGGTCCGGGCGGGCCGGTTGCGGGCGGCATGTTCAGCCCTGGCATGCCGATGGCAGGAAGCCCGACGACCGGAAACTTCCAGTGGGATTCCACCGGTTTCGCTCCCGGCACCTACATCGCCACGATCCTCGGCTCCGACGGCGGTCTGACCGACCAGGGCACGATCACGATCAACCTTGGCACGACGCCGCCCCCGGGCACCGTCCCGCTTCCCGCCGGCTTCCTCCTGATGGCGTCGGCCCTTGGCGGCTTCGGACTCATGCGCCGGCGGCAGAAGAAGTAAGGCCGGACATCGCAAGGTCCAGGCAACACAGGGGCGGGCCAATGGTTCGCCCCTGACTTGTTTTTCGCGGTCCGTCGAAAACCTGAGCACGGGCCGCCCGTTGCAAGTTGGAGTTTCACCAAGATGCGATCGACCCTCATATCCGCGCGCGCTGCGCCCGTCCTTCTCGTGGCCCTGCTGGCCCTGTTGCCGCAGCCCACGATGTCGCGATCCCTCAACGGTACCGTCGGCCAAGAATACTTCGGGAACGACTACCGATGGCTCATGAACCCGGAGCTGCTGGGATTCGCGAAAGGCGACAGCGCGGCGCTGGCCGAAGTCGCCCGGCTGCTGAGCGCCAATGATCCCCGCGCCGCCCTCGCGCTTCAGAACTACATCTCGCGCTATCCCCGCGATGCCGCCGCCTTCGATCTCGCCGGCGTCGAGCTGATGCGCAAGCAGGACACCCAGAAGGCCATCATCTCTTTCCGCAAGGGTCTGGTGCTCGAACCCGCGAATGTCTGGCTGCGGGCCAAACTGGGGGCCGCGCTCATCGTCGACGGCCAGGCCGAACTGGGCGCGACCGAGCTCAAGGCCGCATTGCGGCTGGATCCGGACAATCCGCTTGCCCTGCGCCACCTTGCGCAGCTCGCTGTCCAGGCAGACGACCTTCCCCTCGCGCTTCAGTACTCCCAACGTGCGCTGCGCGTCTTCGGACTGCCGGAGGGAACGGTCAACCAGGCGCATTTCGACCTTGCAGAGATCTACAGCCGCCTGCATCGACACCGTGACACGCTCGACCTTCTGCGGCCCGCCGTGACGAACCCCGATCTGTCCATCCCGGACCACGCCCGGCTCGAACTTTACGGACGTTTTCTCGACGCCGCGATGGCGAAAGGCAAGGCCGACGACGCGCGTCTGGCCTACGAAGCTCTTGTCCCGCTGGTGAACCCCGAGGACCCGAGGGTGATGCTGACCCGCGCGCGCCTGCTGAGGCTTGAAGGCGACACACAGGGATCACTGGCGCTGATCGACGATGCAAGCGCCGCGCACCCGGACATGGCGACCCAGTTCCTGCCGGACCGGGCCGCGACGCTCAACGCCGCCGGTCGCTACACGGAAGCCGCTGTGGTCTGGTCCGGCCTCGCGGGACAGGCCCATGCGGGCGACGAGGTCCCCTTTCTGCGCGAGGCCCTGCTTGCCGAGATCGCGGCTGGCGACCTGGAGGGTGCCGGCGATCGCGCACTTGCCCTCGGGCAGGAACACGCGGACCGTTTCGACCTTCGGATGCTGGCGATAGAGATCCTCGGGAAGACCGCCCGCACCGAGACAGCGCTGGAAGAGGCTCGGAAGCTGACCGCGGACTTCCCTGACAACGCGGAAGCCTTCCGGATGCTTGGTGTGATCGCGGCGGCTTCGGGCGACAAGGCGGCTGGAAAGACCGCACTCGAGCGCTCACTGGAGATCGACCCGAAACAACCGCTGGTCTGGCTGACGCTCGCCGGCGTGATCCATGGACACGGCAGCTATGTCGGATCGGAAGGCCATGGCGAAGGCGGCCATGAGGATGTCGAGGCGCTTCTCGCGCGCGCGATCGAGGCGAACCCGTCCGACGCCGACCTGCAGTCCGAGATCGGTCTCATGTATCTCTCGGACGGTCGGGTCGAAGAGGCCATCGCGCGCTTCGACGAGGCGGTGAAGAACAATCCTTCCCACATGGCCGGGCTCTCTCTCGGGGCCCTCGCCCGGGCGGATATCGATCAGGATCTCCAGACCGCGCAGGCGATGATCGAACGGGCAAGCGCCATGGCGCCCGACGAGGCGATCAACCAGGACATCATGGGCTGGACCCTCGTGCGCAAGGGCGAAATCGACAGCGGACTCGAGTTGCTCAACGCCGCCGCCGCAGCAGAACCGGACGACGTCACGATACAGTATCACCTCGGCGTCGCCCATCAGACGGCCGGCAACACGGATGCGGCGCGCGAGCATCTGTTGCGCGCGCTCGGCGGCCCGAACTACACCCATAACGTCGCCGACACCCGCGCCCGCTATGCCGCGCTTGCGCCGGAGCCTCCGGTCATTGTCGAAATGCACCGCATCGACGCCGGTTTCGAGGGTCAGCCGATCGGACGCATCGTGCTGGACGACATCGAAGGCGGAGTGCAGTTCACCGGAAAGCTCGAAGACCTGCCCGAGGGCGCCTATGCCTCTCATGTGCACGAATACGCCAATTGCGGCGCGGGAGCCAGCACCCCGGGCAGTCTTGCCGGCGCGCATTACGGACATGAGATGTCCGGCCACGATCACGGCGCCATGCAGGCACAGGCGCATGATGATGCTGCGAAGAAGCTGGCAGAACATGACCACGCGGCGATGCAGACGGGCGGCCAGGACGATGGCAAGGACGGTGGCATCATCCAGGTGGCGGAACATGAACACGCGGCCATGGTGGCCGATGCTTCCGCGCTTCCCGTGGGCGATCTGCAGCCGTTCCGGGTAGCACCGGACGGAACGTCAGGAACAGTCTTTGAACATCGGCGCCTTGCCCTTGAGGATATCCGCGGGCGCGCATTGATGCTTCATCTGGGCGAGGACGTCGACGGAAAGAGCGGGGCCAAGATCGCCTGCGGAGTCATTCCCTGATCCGCACCGGAACTGACCTTCCATGAAGAAAGCGGGCCGCCTTCCCCAAGGCGGCCCGCTTTTTATCGTTCGCGCGTCCGGGGGTCGCGCCGAGGCCTCAGAGCTCGTCGAGTTCCTCGACCGCCTTCTGCAGTTCTTCCTTGGTCACGGCCTTTTCGGACACCTTCGCATTCGCGAAGATGTGATCGACGACCTTGTCCTCATAGAGCGGCGCACGCAGCTGCTGCTGCATCTGCTGGTTCTGCTGCACGAATTCAAAGAACTGCCGTTCCTGCCCGGGGTACTGGCGGGCCTGGCTCATGATCGCCTGCGTCATCTCGGCGTCGGAAACCGTGACTTCCGCCTTCTGGCCAAGCTCTGCCAGAAGCAGCCCGAGACGCACGCGACGGATGGCGAGCTTGCGGTGTTCTTCGGTCGTCTCGATCTCACCGTGATCGTGCCCGTGGTGATCGGGGTTCTCCTCGTGCCAGAGCTGGTGCGCGATCTGGTTCGCCTCGGCGTCGACCAGCGACGGTGGCAGATCGAAGCTGACAAGTGCGTCGAGCTTGTCGAGCAGGCCGCGCTTCTGGACCGCCCGGGCCGCGCCGGCGTATTCCGCCTCGAGCCGTTCCGCGATCTGCCCACGCAGCGCGGCAAGATCTTCCGCCCCGAACTTCTTGGCCAGTTCGTCATCGATCTCGGCGGGGACGGGTTCCTTCACCTCCTTGATCGTGCAGTCGAAGGTCGCTTCCTTGCCCTTCAGATTCTCGGCCTGGTAATTCTCGGGGAAGCTGACCGTAACGGTCTTCTCCTCGCCCGCCTTGACCCCGACGAGCTGTTCCTCGAAGCCCGGAATGAACGAGTTCGAGCCCAGCACCAGCGGATAGTCCTCGGCCGACCCGCCGTCGAAGGGCTCGCCGTCGATCTTGCCGACGAAATCCATCACGACCTGATCCCCGTCCTTCGCCTTGGAATTCGCCTTGCGCGGTTTGAAGTCCTGCGCGGTTTCGGCGAGATTGCCGAGCGCCTCGTCGATGGCGGCATCCTCAGCCTTGACCGTGAGCTTCTCGAGCTCGATGCCCGAAAAGTCGACTTCCGGGATCTCCGGCAGCGCCTCGTAGGACATCTCGACCTCGACGTCGTCGCCTTCCTTCCAGTCCTCGTTGGTCATCTTGACCGAGGGCTGCATCGCCGGACGGTCGCCGGTCTTCTCGAAATGCTCGGACATGGCGCCGTCGATGCTTTCCTGCATCGCCTCGCCCATCACCCGCGGACCCACCTGTTTCTTCAGAAGCGCCATGGGAACCTTGCCCTTGCGAAAGCCCTTCATCTCGATCTGCGGCTGCGCCTCGGCCAGCTTCTCGTTGACCTTGGCCTCCAGTTCCGCCGCGCTCAGCTTGATGACGTAGCCGCGTTTCAGACCTTCGTTCAGCGTCTCGGTGACCTGCATGTATGCTCCATAACGTCATGGGCGCCCCGGGGGCCGGGCCGCATCCTCAAATTTGCGTCCTTCTATTTGCAGCAACGCCCCTGTGCAAGGGGTGGAGGGGGAATGCCCGCGGGGATTTGCGCCCGATCACCGCAGACACCGAGTTTTCCCGGCAGACCGGTTGCGAAGCCTGTAAGCTTACCCCTGCATTTGCCGGGAAGGAGTGGCGCACATGGATACGTTCGACGAGGACCTCTTCGCGAAGGGGCTCGAGCGCAGGCGGGCCACGCTGGGCGCGCAGTACGTGGACCGGAATCTCGAAGCCGCGGACGATTTCACCCGCCCCTTCCAGGAAGCGATGACCGCCTGGTGTTGGGGCTTCGGCTGGGGCGATGACGTCATCGACGCCAAGACGCGCTCGATGATGAACCTCGCGATGATCGGGGCACTGGGAAAGATGCAGGAATGGGAAATCCATTGCCGGGGCGCGCTCGGCAACGGCGTGAGCCGCGACGAAATCCGCGCCATCATCCATGTTGTCGGAATATATTGCGGCGTTCCACAGGCGCTCGAATGCTTCCGCGTCGCCCGCAAGGTTCTCGACGCAGAGACGGAGGCCTGAGCAGGCAGGGGGCATCCCATTCGGGCTTTCCCGCCCGGATGGCGCGCGTTAGCGTCGCGTGGACCGCAATTCGATGGCGACCGGACATGAAGATAATCCTGCACGCGGGCGCGCATTTCACCGAGGAAGACCGCCTGATGAAATGCCTCTTGCGCAACAAGCCCGATTTCGCGCGGCGCGGTGTGTCCGTCCCCGGGCCGGGACGTTATCGCCAGCTCTTGCGCGACAGCCTTTCGGCACTGCGCGACTCGCCCGCATCGCAAGAGTCGCCGGACATCCTTCTCGACGCCATTCTGGACGACGAGAAGGCGCGGCGGCTGGTGCTGTCCAACGCGAACCTCTTTGCCGCGCCCCGTGGCGCGCTGCGTGGCGGGATGATCTACGCCAGTGCGCCGGAACGGCTGCGGCAGGTCGCAGCGCTTTTCTCGGGGATCGAGATCCGCCTCTTCATGGCCCTGCGCAACCCGGCAAGCTTCGTTCCCGCCTGTTTCAGCCAATCCCGGCTGGACGACGTCGCCGCGTTCCTCGATTGCGCCGATCCGCGCAGCCTGCGCTGGTCCGACACGCTGATCGCGATCCGCGAAGCGTTGCCGGATCTTCCCATGACGATCTGGTGCAGCGAGGACGCGCCCCTGCTCTGGGGACAGATCATCCGCGAAATGGCGGGGCTGGGAGAGCATGACGAGATCACCGGCGGTTTCGACCTGCTCGCCTCGATCATGACCCCGCAGGGAATGGCGCGTTTCAAGTCCTATCTGGAAGAACATGACGATCTGCCGGAGGCCAGCAGGCGCCGGGTCATGCGCGCATTCCTGGACCGTTTCGCGATCGAGGAAGCGCTGGAGGAAGAAATCGACATGCCCCACTGGACACAGGACCTTGTCGCGGAAATGACCGATACCTATGACCGCGACATGCTGCGTATCGAGTCGATACCGAACCTGCGGCTGCTGCTGCCGTGACCGGTCAACCCCGGCGACCGGCCCCGATCAGCGACCAGATCACCAGACCCACATAGAAAAGCGTCCCCAGCACCAGCGTCACCCAGGGATAGGTCAGCACGGCCGCTCCGGTGAAGGCGAAGGCCACCAGGACATAGCGAACCCCGTCGCGCGGAATGTTCAGCGTCTTGAACGACCATGTCGGAATGCGGCTGATCAGCAGCCCCCCGATCAGCGCCATGTAGATCGCCAGCAGATGCCCGTGGATGATCGGCCCGCTGTCGGTCGCGAAGGACAGGAACATCGGCCACAGCACCAGCATCGCACCCGCGGGGCTCGGGATGCCAACGAAGTATTCGTCCTCGCGCGCCTCGCCGGACTTTGCCGTGACGTTGAAGCGCGCCAGCCGCAGGACGCAGCAGACGGCATAGACCAGCACCGCGATCCAGCCTACGCGCGGCGTCTCGTCCAGCGCCCAGAAATACAGAAGCAGCCCCGGCGCCACGCCGAAGTTCAGGAAATCGGCCAGCGAGTCGAGTTCGGCCCCCACGGCGCTGTCGCTGTCGAGCAACCTGGCAAGCCGGCCGTCCAGCCCGTCGAGCAAGGCGGCAAGCAGGATCAGGAGCACCGCGAGTTCGAAGTTGCCCTGCAGTCCATAACGGATCGATGTCAGTCCGGCGCAGATCGCCGTCACCGTCATCAGGTTCGGCAGGATGTTCGTCAGCGGGACATCGGGGCGTGCCATGCCTCAGACCCCGCCCAGACGGGCGATCACCGTCTCGCCGGCCACCATCGTCTGGCCCAGCCGCACCTCAGGTTCGACGCCCTCGGGCAGATAGACGTCGAGGCGCGAACCGAACCGGATGAGGCCGAACCGCTCACCCGTCTCGACGGTGCTGCCGGGCTTGACCCAGCACACGATCCGCCGCGCCACCAGGCCCGCGATCTGGACCACGGCGATGCTGCGCCCGTCAGCCATCTCGATCGCCAGCGAATTGCGTTCGTTGTCCTCGCTCGCCTTGTCGAGCGACGCATTGAGGAACTTGCCCGGACGGTAGGCGACCGCCGTCACCCGGCCCGACACGGGCGCGCGGTTCACATGGCAGTTGAACACGTTCATGAAAACGCTGACGCGCGTCAGCGCGACGTCGGGAAGTCCAAGTTCCTTCGGCGGCACCGCAGGCTCGATCAGCGACACCACGCCATCCGCCGGACTCGTGACCAGATCGCTTCCCAGCGGCGTCACGCGCTCCGGGTCGCGGAAGAAGTAATAGCACCAGACCGTCAGACCGAGGGCGATCCAGCCGAGCGGTTTCCAGATCAGGAAGAGAACGATCGCAACGACCGCGAAGACCCCGACAAAGACCCGGCCCTCCGGGTGCATCGGCTTTATGAAGGTATCGCGCATGCGCATCTGGGCTGTTTCTCCTTCGCGGACCACCTAGCTCGGGGGCGGAAGAGGACAACGCCCGACCCCGCCCCGGCGGACCTTGCTACATTCCGAGAGCCTGCTTGTACATCTCGAGAACCGCTTCCTCCTCGGCGATGTCGTCGGGCTCGCGCTTGCGCAGCGAAATCACCTTGCGCAGGACCTTGGTATCATAACCGCGCGACTTGGCCTCTGCCATCACCTCTTTCTGCTGCTCGGCGAGGTCCTTCTTCTCCGCATCGAGCCGTTCGATGCGTTCGACGAACTGGCGCAACTCGTTTGCGGTGACGCGATAGGTCGCGTCCTTCTGGGACTCGATGATGTCGTCGGGGGCACTGTCGCTCATGTCAGCTCCTCTTGGCGGGTGCGTTGTGGGGGTCGGGTCTGACTATCCGCGCGCAGGCCCGCCCGCAAGCATCTTCACCCGGTCTTGCGCGCCGCGCGTCATCTTCCGGCGCGCAGGCGCTTGCCAGTGCCGCGCGCATTCGCTAGCCGGTGAAAATGGACAGTTCAGCCCCCTCCCCGATCTTCGACATGCTCCTCTGGGGCGGCGCCGCGGTTTCGCTGTTCGGCCTCGCCGGGATCATCTGGTGCATCTTTCGCGTCTCCCGGGCAAAGCGCCTGGGTCTCGACGACGCCCAGATGAAGGAGCTGATACGGTCCGTGCTGCCGGTGAACCTCGGCGCCCTGTTCCTGTCGGTGATCGGCCTGATGATGGTCATCCTTGGCATATCGCTCGGCTGAACGCCGGGGCTTGAAACATATTCAAGAATTGATATGTATTGCGTGGCGGTGCCGCAGCGCGTCTGAGCGGCGTCAGGATACGGGAGAGAGCGTCATGCCGGCGGACTGGATCTGGGGTATTGTCGGAGGCGGACTGATCGGCCTCGCCGGAGCGGTCTACCTGCTCGGCAACGGGCGCATCATGGGCGCAAGCGGAATAATCGGCTCGCTGGTCGACGGCTCGGCGCGCGATGCAGCGCTTGAGCGCCTTTGCTTCCTTGCGGGTCTCGTCGCGGTGCCTGCGGTCTTGCAATGGGCGGGCGGCGCGGCGGTCGACACCAACATCCCCGGCAACTGGGCAATCGTGATACTCGCCGGTCTCCTTGTGGGCATCGGCACGCGGATTGGCAGTGGCTGCACGTCGGGCCACGGAATCTGCGGCATCTCGCGCCTGTCACGCCGCGGCATCGTCGCCACGCTCGTCTACATGGCCGCGGGCGCGCTTGCCGTCACCTTCGGCCGCACCGTCCTGGGGATCTGATCCATGCGCCTTCTCATCGCAACCGTCGCGGGCGGCCTCTTCGGCGCCGGCCTGCATCTGTCGGGCATGACCAACACCGAAAGGACCCGGGGATTTCTCGATGTCTTCGGCGCGTGGGATCCGACCCTCGCATTCGTCATGGGCGGGGCGCTTCTGCCCATGGCCCTTGCCTGGCGTCTCACTTCCGGCCGCGCACCGCTCTCGGGCGGCACCTTCCCGGGTCCCGCCGGAACCGGGATCAACCGCTCGCTTGTCACGGGCGCCCTGCTCTTTGGCGCGGGCTGGGGCCTTGTCGGGCTTTGCCCCGGCCCGGCCATCGCCTCGCTCAGCTACGGCGGGACCGGCGGCCTTGTCTTCCTGGCGGCCATGCTCGCCGGCATGTGGGCGGCGCCCCCCTTTCGCAACCGTCTAGACAGGGCTGCGGCGCTGACGTAACCCTTGGCCCCATGGACATTCGCCAGATCACGCCCCGCTTCTACGCCGCCCCGCAGATCTCGGCCGAGGACATGCCTGAACTGGCCGCGGCAGGGATTGCCCTGATCATCTGCAACCGTCCCGACGCGGAGGTTCCGCCCAGCCATCAGGCCGATGCAATCCGCAAGGCGGCCGAGGCGGCGGGCATCGCCTTCGCGGTGCAGCCGCTTACCCACCAGACCATGACCCCTGACGTGATCGCCCGGAACAAGGCGCTGGCCGACGCGGCCGAGGGCCCCGTGCTGGCCTATTGCGCCTCCGGCACACGCTCCACCATCGCCTGGGCGCTGGGTTGTGCGGGCGACATGCCGGTCGACGACATCATCGCCGCGGCGCGCCAGGGCGGTTACGACCTGAGCAACCTGCGCCCGGCGCTTGAAGGCCATGCCCGCGGCTGACGTCGCGCCGGGCAGCACGAAACAATCGTTTTGCGGGGAGGGCAGGACATGAAGATCGGCTTCATCGGGCTTGGCAACATGGGCGCGCCCATGGCGGCCAACCTCGCGGCGGCAGGCCACGCGGTAACGGGCTTCGATCCGTCCGCCCCCGCACCGGCAGGCATCGCGCCCGCATCGAGCGCGGCGGAGGCCGCAGCCGGGGCAGAGGCCGTCATCTGCATGCTTCCCAACGGCGAAATCCTGCGCGCGGTCGCCGCCGAAATCCTTCCGGTCATGCAGGAAGGCGCGCTTTTCATGGACTGTTCGACCGTGGATGTGCAGAGCGCCCGCGCGGTGGCGGAACAGGCGGCGGCGCGCGCGATCCTGGCGGTGGATGCGCCCGTGTCCGGCGGCATCGGCGGGGCGGCGGCAGGCACGCTCACCTTCATGGCGGGCGGCAGCGACGACGCCTTCGCCCGGGCCGAACCGCTCTTCGACGTCATGGGCCAGAAGGCCGTGCATTGCGGGGGCGCGGGCGCCGGTCAATCGGCCAAGATCTGCAACAACATGATCCTCGGCGCGACCATGATCGCCACCTGCGAGGCGTTCGCGCTTGCCGACAAGCTCGGACTGGACCGCCAGAAGATGTTCGACGTGGTCTCGACCTCGTCCGGGTCGTCATGGTCGATGAACAGCTACTGTCCGGCGCCCGGTGTCGGTCCGGTGTCGCCCTCGGACGATGGCTACAGGCCCGGCTTTGCGGCCGAGCTGATGCTGAAGGATCTCGGCCTCAGCCAGCAGGCGGCGGAGGCGGCGGACGCCGATACCCCCATGGGCGCCCTCGCCCTGTCGCTCTATCGCCGGTTCGTCGAGGAGGAGGATGGGCGCGGGCGTGACTTTTCGGCCATGCTCCCGCGTTTCGAAAGCCGCGGTCGCGGATGAGTGTGCAAGGCGGCCGGTTGCTCTCCGGCCGGGCGCGGTGTCAGCTTCAAGGGTCAGTCGATGTCGATTTTCGGCAGGTCTGGCAGGCCATCGAGTTGTGGCAGATCCCCCAGTTCGGGCAGATCCGGCAGGTCGGGCATGTCACCGAGGTCCGGCAGTTCGCCCGGCTCGGGCAATGTGCCCAGATCGGGTAATTCGCCCGGATCCGGCAGGTCGGGGAGATCCAAATTGGCGTCGAGGGCCGGAAGATCGCCGAACCCGCCGCCGAGGTCCGGCATGTCCAGCGCCATCGCACCGGAAGGCGGCGCGGCCAGCGTTCCGTCGAGCGTCAGACCGTCGAAATCGTCTTTCGCTTCAGGCTGCATGCGGACGGTCTGTCCGCCCCGCCCGCCCGGCTTCAGGCGCAGCGCACGCTTGCCGCCCGACTGGCCCAGCGTACCGGTCGTGATCACCCTCCCGCCGGGCACCACCACCTGCGCCTTGGAAAAACAGTCCTCCGGCAGCGTGAGAACATCTCCCGTCGCCAGCAGACCGACCTGCGTGAGAGGAAGCCGGAAGCGGTGGAGCACGATCGGGAGATCGACGTTGAGCGACAGGACCACCTCCTCCATCGCCGAAGCGGAATCGACCGGCGCATCAGCCGTTTCGCCCGCATCGCTCCAGGGAGCCGGTATCGGCGGGCGTTTGGGCAGGTAGAAGCTCAACGACCCCTGGTGCATGCCTCCGGCGATGTCGAATGTCAGACGGATGACGTTGTAGTCCTGCGCCTGAAGCGCCATTTCCAGCAGCCGCCTGTTTTCGACCCGTGCACCGAAGCTGAAGCCCTCGAGAACGCGCCTGTCCTCTTCGGTCTCCAGAAGGCCTGTCGCGGTCTTCAGCAGCTCGACGAAGAGCGGCGCGCAAAGCGAGGCATCCGTCGGCGTGAACGCCCTCTGCATCGGCTCGCCGGGAAAGACCCGTCCCGTGGTCTGCTGCTGGATCAGGGCGCTGACCAGAACGAGATCTGCAACCGCCGCGCCCACCGGTCCGTCCGGTCCGTCGAAGACCAGCATGAGCCCTTCCTGCTCGAGCGCTTCCTTGATGGCGGCGTTGTCGCGCACCTCCTGGGTAAGCGCGATCGTCGCCAAAGCGAGCCCGTATAATTTGTCCGCCACGCGTGCGGATGCCAGTCGCAGGGCCTTCGGCACGGACATGGCCCGCGCCTGATGCTCCTGACGGCCTGACTGGGCCTTGCGCTGCAATGCCGACATGAGGCGATCCGTCGTCCCGAATGGCAGAGATGCACCGATTGTCGGCGCGTTGTGCTTCCGGTCGGGGATATCCGGCATAAGTTACCATGGCCTTTAGCCGCATCGTGACACGGTAAGGTCTTCGCCAACGACGCCCTACTGTGCCGCCAATGCCTGCGGACGCGGCAGCATGACCCGGAAGGCCGTCCCCCCCGTCCCGTCGTGATAGGAGATGTCGCCGCCGAGCCGGGCCATGATCTCGCGGCAGATCGCCAGACCAAGCCCCGCGCCATTCTGGTCGGAAGCCCCGATGCGCGAGAACTTCTCGAACATCATGGCGCGCTCCTCGCGGGGGATGCCCTTCCCGTTGTCGATGAAATCGACATTGATCGCCGCCGCCTCCGTGCTCACCTCGATTCGCAATTCCGGGATTTGCGCCCGGCAGTATTTCTGGGCATTGGTGATGAGGTTGATGAAGACCTGCGCAAGCCTGTCGAGATCGGTATCGAGCATGATCTTCTCCCGGGTCCGGTCCCGGCGGATCACAAGCGCGCGGCTGGTGCTTGCCTGCGCCGTGGTGGCCGCGTGGTCCAGCACGACATCCAGCGTGCCGACCTGCCGGTTCAGCACCACCTGGCCGTTCTCGAGCACCGAGAGGTCCAGCAGATCGTCCAGCAGCCGCGTCAGCCGTATCGCCTCGCTATGGATGATGCCGGCGAACTTCTCCCGATCCGCCTTCCCGATCCCCACGTCGTCGCGCAGGATCTCCGAAAACGCCCGGATCGACGTCATCGGCGTGCGCAGCTCGTGACTGATCTGGCTCAGGAAGGTGTCCTTCTGAAGCGACAGCTGCGTGAGCTTGCTGTTGGCCTCGCGCAATTGCGCGGCGGTCTGGCTGAGCTCGCGCGACTTCGCCTCGAGCTGGCTGGAATATTCCAGCATCTGCGCCGACTCGTCGGCCACTGCCAGCAGGTCCTGTACCGACACCGAGGTGCCGCCGACGATCTGGCCCACCATCGCATGCGCCGTGGCCGCACCGACCGATCCCGCCAGCGTGCGCTCGAGCCGTTCGACGAAATCCGGCGTGGGCTCTGGCAAGTGCCCGTTGCGACCCTGCGCCTCGGCCTCGCGCTGGAAGAAGCGCTGCGCCTCGCCCGCGCCGAGGATCCTCTGCGCCATCACCATCAGGTCCTCGGATTCGGCGACCGACGCGTTCCAGCCCCGCGCCTGGCCCGAATGATCGAAGACATTCACGAACTGCGCCCCCTGCAACCGCTCGATCGGCCCCGGAAACGTCAGGATCGATACGAAGGCGAACGCCAGCACGTTCAGCGCGAGGCTCCAGAAGACCGCATGGACCGTCGGATCCAGCCCCGGGCTCCAGAAGAGCTGCTCGGGCCTGAGCCAGCCCAGTCCCCATGGGCCGTTTACCAGCAGATCCGCAGACATGACCGCGTCGGGCCCGAAACTGGGCAGCAGCATGGAATAGAGCCAGACCGAAAAGCCGGTGACCAGCCCGGCCATCGCCCCGATCCGGGTGGCGCCGCGCCAGAAGATGCCGCCCAGCGCGGCGGGCAGGAACTGGGCAACGCCTGCAAAGGAAATCAGTCCGATCGCCGCCAGCGCCCCCGATCCGCCCGACGCGAGATAATAGACATAGCCCAGCGCGATGATGACGAGGATCGCAAGGCGCCGCGACAGGATGACCACATGGCGCACATCACCGGACTGGGAGGCCCCGCCCTGGCGCACGGTCAGGAAGATCGGCATGACCACATGGTTCGAGACCATCGTGGAAAGCGCCAGCGTCGCCACGATCACCATCGAGGTAGCCGACGAGAAGCCACCGAGAAAGCTGAGCATCGCGAGTGTATCGCGCCCCTGGCTGAGCGGAACGGAAAGCACGAACAGGTCGGGGTTCGACCCTGGCGGCAACAGGTCGAGGCCCACGACCGCGATGGGCACGACGAACAGGCTCATCAGCATCAGGTAGCAGGGAAAGGCCCAGCTCGCGATCCTGAGGTGGTTCTCGTCGTCGTTCTCGACCACCATGACCTGAAACATGCGCGGCAGACACAGGAAGGCGGCGGCCGACAGCACCGTCAGAGCGGCCCAGCGCGAGCCATCCGTGTTCCAGTGTCCGATGGGCGATGCGTCGATGCGTGCAAGCGTGTCCCCCAGCCCCCCCGCGACGCCCCACACCACGAAGATTCCCACCGCCAGCAACGCCACGAGCTTGACCACCGCCTCCACCGCGACGGCGATCACCACCCCGTGGTGGCGTTCGTTGGCATTGAGGTTGCGGGTGCCGAAGAGCACCGTGAAGATCGCAAGTCCCAACGCCACCCAGAATGCCGCAGAGGCGGTGTCGATGGCCGCCGCGCTCTCGGAGCCCGCGAAGATCCCGAGCGAGAGTGTGACCGATTGGAGCTGCAGCCCGATATAGGGCGTCACGCCGATCACCGCCATCAGCGTCACGACGATGGCCAGCATGTTTGACTTGCCGTAGCGCGACGAGATCAGGTCCGCGATCGATGTAACCTTGTGGCTGCGCCCGATCCGGACCAGACGGCGCAGCACCCACCACCAGCCCAGCATCACGAGACTGGGTCCGAGATAGATCGTCACATATTCGAGACCCGAGCGTGCGGCGTACCCCACCGCACCGTAGAAGGTCCAGGCGGTGCAGTAGATCGACAGCGAGAGCGTGTAGACCAGCGGTGAGCGCAGGAGCCAGTCCGCGCGTCCGCGTACGCCCGCGCGCTCTGCCGCGAAGGCCACTCCGAACAGGAAGGCCACATAGGCCAGGCAGACCAGCACCAGCGTGTTGAGCGACGCCATCAGCCCGGATCCCCCTCCTGCGCGTCCGCCCCGGCCTCGCCCGGAGAGCGGCGCAGCAGCAGCCAGCTGACGAAGGCGCCGATCACCAGCACCAGCCAGACACCGAACAGGTACAGAAGCGCGCGCGACATCGGCAGGGCATCATCCTCGCCCGCATGCGGCCAGACCAGCGGGAGCATCCACAGAACCGCTCCGAACACAGGCCAGCACCGCACCGCGTCCATGAGGCGGCGCATGCGGTAGGTGCGCCGTTCCACAAAGAGCGGCGAACCGCGCCGGGCCACGTGTCAGGCCCGCTGCTGCTGGAGGCTCACGAGGTCCCGCACCGCCTTCAGCACTTCGGCATTCGAGAAAGGCTTTGTCATGAACCGGCTCACCCCGGCGCGCTCGGCGAGTTCGCGGTCCCGCTTCTGGCCCCTTGCCGTCAGCATCAGCACCGGCAGATCGGCAGTTTCGGGCGCGCCCCGCAATTCGGCCAGGATCTCGAAGCCGCTTCTGCCCGGAAGCATCACGTCCAGCACGACAAGATCCGGGCCGGTCTTGCGGATGACCTCTGCAGCATCGGTCCCGTCGCCATGCGTATCGACCTGCCAGCCGTCCCGGCTGAGCAGGAACCGCATCGCCTCGATGATGTTGACCTCATCCTCCACCAGCAGAACATGCTTGCCCATGCGCTCTCCCCATCGACGCGCCCACCGGCATCGTGCCGTCACCCCCGCGCGGATGGCGCGACTATCCACCCAAAGCGCCTGCAAGTCAAAAACTCGCGGCCCGGCCCGGCCTTGCCCTCTCCGGGCGACGGACCCGCACGCCCTTTCCGCACGGACGCCGTCGCTTGACAGAAGCCGCCGTCGCGCCCATCCATCGCCCATGCTGCGCTGGCTGAACCTTTCGCTCCTCATCCTCTATCCCGTCGCCTGGACCGCCCCCCTGCTGCGCGCGGGCCTCCTGCCGTTCTTCTCGCTGTCCGAGATTTCCGTCCTCACCGGCTTCCGCGAGCTCTGGGAAAGCGACATCTTCCTCGCCCTCCTCGTCGGACTCTTCGCCTTCGCGGCTCCCTATGCAAAGACCATCGGTCTGGCGCTTGTCCAGTTCGGCGTCGCGTCCCACCGCCTCCTGCCCGCGCTTGGCCTGCTGGGCCGCCTCGCCATGGCCGATATCTTCCTGATCGCCCTCTACGTGGTGCTGGCAAAGGGCGTGGGCGTCGGCCGCATCGAGACCGCCTGGGGGCTTTACCTCTTCACTGCGCTCATCCTCGCCTCGCTCTGGATCGGCTGGCGCACCGAATCTTCGCGCAAAAGCCCGTCCGCATGAATTCGACATTGCCCGTCCCGGCGCGCTCGGGCATCTAGGCGGCATGGCGAAATCCCCCACCTTCTCCTGCACCGCATGCGGGGCCTCCTACGCCCGATGGACAGGACGCTGCGAGGCCTGCGGCGCCTGGAATACCATCCAGCAGGACGACGGCATTTCGAAGGGCCCGGCGAAATCGCTTGGCGGCAAGCGCGGCAGCAGTGTTGCGCTCACCGATCTCTCCACCGAAGAGGCCCCGCCGCCCCGCGCCCGTTCGGGGATCGAGGAGCTCGACCGCGTGCTTGGCGGCGGTCTGGTACCGGCCTCGGCCATCCTCGTCGGCGGCGATCCGGGCATCGGTAAATCGACGCTGCTTCTGCAGGCGGCCGCGCAATTCGCGCGCGGGGGGCTCAAGACCATCTACGTCTCGGGCGAGGAAGCCAGCGCACAGGTCCGCATGCGCGCGAAACGCCTCGGGCTCTCCGACGCCCCCGTGCAGCTTGCCGCCGAGACCAACCTGCGCGATATCCTGACCACGCTCGAAACCGAGCGCCCGGGTCTCGCCATCATCGATTCGATCCAGACCATGTGGGCCGACAATGTCGAAAGCGCCCCCGGTTCGGTCAGCCAGGTCCGCGCCGCCGCGCATGAGCTGACGAGCTTCGCCAAGCGCAAGGGTATCTCGGTGATCCTTGTGGGCCACGTCACCAAGGAGGGCCAGATCGCCGGTCCCCGGGTGGTCGAGCACATGGTCGACACGGTGCTTTACTTCGAGGGCGAGCGCGGACACCAGTTCCGGATCCTGCGTGCGGTCAAGAACCGCTTCGGCCCCGCCGACGAGATCGGCGTATTCGAGATGACCGGCCAGGGACTTGCCGAAGTCCCCAATCCGTCGGCGCTGTTCCTGTCCGAGCGCGGCGACGCTGCCGCCGGATCGGTCGTCTTCGCCGGGATCGAGGGCACGCGCCCTGTGCTCGTGGAATTCCAGGCGCTTGTCGCCCCGACCCCGCAGGCCCAGCCTCGCCGAACGGTGGTCGGCTGGGATGGGGGCCGCCTCGCCATGATACTCGCCGTGCTCGAGGCGCGGTGCGGCATCCCCTTTGCCGGTCTCGACGTCTATCTCAATGTCGCGGGCGGCCTGAAGATCTCGGAACCCGCCGCCGATCTGGCCGTCGCTGCAGCGCTCCTGTCCGCCCGAGAGGATACGGCACTGCCAAGCGAGACGGTGGTTTTCGGCGAAATCTCTCTGTCCGGAGCGCTCAGGCCCGCCACCCAAACCGAATTGCGGTTGAAAGAGGCGCAAAAACTTGGTTTCACCTCCGCGATTGCACCGGCGGGGGGCAAGGCTGCGGGCGTGCCCGGGATCGCCCTTGCCACCATGCCGGATCTGACCGGCTTCGTCGGTGAGATATTCGGCGCCGGTTAGCGCCTCGAGGAAAGGCGGAAAGTATATGGACGGCTTCACCATCATCGACGGCGTTGTCGCGCTTGTCATCGTGCTCTCGGCCCTGCTGGCCTACGGGCGCGGGCTCGTGCGCGAGCTCATGGCCATTCTGGGCTGGATCGCCGCCGCGGTGCTGGGGTTTCTCTTCGCCCCGGCGGTCGAACCCATCGTGCGCGAGCTGCCCGTCGTCGGCGAATTCCTCACCGGAAGCTGCGAGCTGTCCATGATCGCCGCCTTCACCCTCGTCTTCGCCGTGGCGCTGGTGATCGTGTCGCTGTTCACGCCGCTGTTTTCCTCTGTGGTGCAGCGCTCCGCGCTCGGCGGCGTCGACCAGGGCCTGGGGTTCCTCTTCGGCGTCGTGCGCGGCGTCCTGCTCGTCGCGATCACCTTCTTCGTCTACGACACGGTGATCACCAGCCAGTCCTACACGATGGTCGACGAAAGCCGTTCCGCCGCCGTCTTCAGCCGCTTCACCGCCAAGATCGAGGAAGCGGATCCCGAAAAGGCACTTGGGTGGGTCACGACGCGCTACGAAACGCTTGTGAACGCCTGCGCCGGCTGAGCTGACGTTCCCCGCCCGGCGCCATCGCTTCGTCGCCGATGCCGCATGGCGGGCCCGATCGCCCACGTCGCAAGCCATGCGCCGCGAACATGCCCGATTACCTCTGGTCATCCGGCAAGGATCGTGACAGTTGGACGCTCAGCGCCTAAACAGAGTACCGAAACCCCTGGATTCGGAACCCACCTTGTCCAAGATCATGCCCCCCTCCCACCCGTTCGATACGTCCGCCCTGCGGGACGTGGACGATGACGACAAGCTGAAGGAGGAGTGCGGCATCTTCGGTGTCATCGGCGTTACCGATGCCTCGAACTTCGTCGCGCTTGGCCTCCACGCGCTTCAGCACCGTGGTCAGGAAGCAGGCGGCATCGTAAGTTACGACCCGCAAGCCGGTTTCCAGTCGGCCCGCCGCTTCGGCTATGTGCGCGACAACTTCACCTCGCAATCGGTGATGGAGACCCTGCCAGGCGCGCTGGCCATCGGCCATGTCCGCTACTCCACCGCCGGCAACAAGGGCCAGACCGCGATCCGCGACGTTCAGCCGTTCTTCGGCGAATTCGCCATGGGCGGCGCCGCCATCGCGCATAACGGCAACATCACCAACGCCAACGCGCTGCGCCGCGAGCTGATCGAGCGCGGCTCGATCTTCCAAAGCTCGTCGGACAGCGAATGCATCATCCATCTGATGGCCCGCTCGCTCCAGCGCAACATCCCGGAACGCATGGAAGACGCCCTGCGCCGGGTCGAGGGCGCGTTTTCCGTCGTCGCCATGACCCGCACCAAGCTGATCGGCGTGCGCGACCCGCTGGGCGTGCGTCCGCTGGTGCTGGGCCGTTTCGGCGGCAGCGGATCGGGTGCCTGGGCGCTGGCCTCGGAGACCTGTGCCCTCGACATCATCGGCGCGGAATTCGTGCGCGAGATTGCCCCCGGCGAGATGGTGGTCATCACCGAAAAGGGTGTGGACAGTTCCTTCCCCTTCCGGCCACGCAAGCCCCGCTTCTGCATCTTCGAGCATGTCTACTTCTCGCGACCCGATTCGATCCTCGGCGGTCGCTCGGTCTATGAGACGCGCGAAGCCATCGGGCGGGAACTGGCCAAGGAAGCCCCGGTCGAGGCCGACCTCGTCTGCCCCGTGCCCGACAGCGGCACCCCCGCCGCCATCGGCTTCAGCCTGCAAAGCGGAATTCCCTATGCAATGGGGATTATCCGCAACCAGTACATGGGCCGCACGTTCATCGAACCGACCGAGCAGATCCGCAACATGGGCGTGCGCCTCAAGCTCAACGTGAACCGCGCCCTGATAAAGGGCAAGCGCGTCATCCTTGTCGACGATTCCGTGGTGCGCGGCACGACATCGCGAAAGATCAAGGAGATGATCCTCGACGCTGGCGCCAAGGAGGTGCATTTCCGCATCGCCTCGCCGCCCACGGCCTGGCCCTGCTTTTACGGCGTCGACACGCCGCAGCGCGAAAAGCTTCTCGCCGCGACTATGTCCGAAGAGGAGATGCGCGACCATCTTCAGGTCGACAGCCTGCGCTTCATCTCGCTGGACGGGCTTTACCGCGCCGTGGGCGAGGCAAAGGGACGCAACCCGAACGAACCGCAATATTGCGACGCCTGCTTCTCGGGTGAATATCCCGTGACCCCTGCCGATCAGATCGACCAGGGTTTCCAGATGAAGCCTGCGGCCGAATAGCGAGGCTCCAAGCGCCGTCTGCGCGATGGCCCGCCGAGCCGTCACGAATCGGTTTTCCACTACCGGTGGTACGTGTTACCCGGCCCTCGCTGAAACAACGAAGGCCCGGGACCCGCGGCAGGCGGCCACCCGGCGGACAATCCATATGACATCGCAGACAAACCCCGCGGTGGCGCAATTCGCCACCCGTAAGATCCGGTTCGAAGACACGACCCTGATCGGTGTCTTCGGAAAACCCGGCGACAAGGTAGCTCTCCTGCGCCTCGACAATGGGCGCATCGAACGCGTCAAGACCGGTGACAAGGTCGGCAACGCGACCGTTCTGGCCATCGGCGACGACAGGATCGCGCTGGTGCGTGGCGGCAGGAACACCGTCCTGCAGCTTCCCGGCGGCTGACGCTCGAGGCGAGGTATTGACGACGCGGGCATTCCCGCGCATCACGCGGCCCATGACCACGAAGACCGCTCTTGTCACCGGCGCCTCGCGCGGCCTTGGCGCCGCCCTGGCCGAGGCCCTTGCTTCCACGCATCACGTGATTGCCGTGGCGCGCACCACCGGCGCGCTGGAAGAGCTTGACGACCGGATCAAGGCAAAGGGCGGCAGCGCCACGCTCGCGCCCATGGACATCACCAATGCCGATGCGATGGCCGTGCTCTGCCGGGGCATCCATGACCGCTGGGGGAAGATCGACCTCTGGCTGCACTGCGCGATCCATGCCGCACCGCTCGCGCCGACTGCGCATGTCGATGCCAAGGATTTCGCCAAATCCGTCGACTGCAACGTGACCGCCACCGCCCGGCTGATCAACTACGTCTCGCCCCTGCTCGGAGAAGAAGGCACCGCCGTCTTCTTCGACGATCCGCGCGCCGGGCAGAAGTTCTTCGGCAGCTACGGCGCCACCAAGGCCGCCCAGATCGGCCTTGCCCGCAGCTGGGCCGCCGAGAGCGTGCGGATCGGTCCAAAGGTCAGGATACTCGAGCCCGCAGCGATGCCCACCGCCACACGCGCCCGCTTCTTCCCCGGAGAAGACCGCGACGCCCTGGCAAGCTGCGCATCCCAGGCGCAGGCTCTTCTCGCAGCCCTCTAGCCATTGGCTCCGCGAGCGCGCGAAAGGCCTCTCGCAATCTGATTGCGACTAGGGCTTGGGGTCGGGGTTTTCCGTATGCCCGTCGACCGCGATCACCTGCCCCGACACACGCCGTGCCGCGTCCGAGGCCAGAAACAGCGCCATCTCTGCCACGTCGCGCGCCTCGACAAATGTGCGCATCGACGTGCCGGCTGCATAGCCGTTGTAGACCTCGTCGCGGGTCATCCCCTTCGCCGCGGCCTCGCGCGCCAGCACGCCTTCCATCCGCGCGCCCTCGACCGCCCCGGGACAGATCGCATTGGCACGGATGCCGAAAGGTCCCAACTCCATCGCCAGCGTCTTCATCAGACCGATCACCGCCCATTTCGCCGAGGCGTAGGGCGCACGATTGGGGTAGCCGAAGATGCCCGCCGTCGAGGAGGTCAGCACAATCGACCCCCTGCCCGCCCCCTTCATGCGCGGGGCCACGTGCTTGGCGGCCAGAAAGGCGCCTTCGAGGTTCACGCTCACGCAGCGTCGCCAGTCCTCGAGCCTGATATCCTCGACCAGAGCCGTCGGGCCGGCGACTCCGGCATTGGCGCACAGCGCGTCGACCTCGGGCATCGCCGCAACGACGGACGCCATGGCCACCTCGTCCACCGCGTCGGCATGATGGCGCTGCCAGTCCGGGGGACAGGCCTCCAGCGCGGTGGAGTCGACATCTGTTACCCAAACCTGCCAGCCGGCCCCCGCGAAGGCCTCGCCCATCGCGCGTCCGATGCCCGAAGCGCCGGCCGTGATGAGCACATGCTTCACCGCGGCGCTCCGACCGCACGGCCTGCACCTTCAGGCGCCGGCAATCCGGCGTGCCCCTCGACGAAGCGCATCACCGCCGCCGTGATTGCCGGAGACGGGTCCGACGGCCGGCGGCTTTGAAGGCTCACATGCAGCAGGAAATGCTCGCCCGTGGCCAGCAACCGCCCGTTCTCGGTCATCTCGTGCCAGAGGTGCATCTTCTTGCCTGTTCCGCCAAGGAAGCGCGTGCGCACCTCGATCACCGCGCCCGCCCGGACTTCGTCGACATGCCTTATGTGCGTCTCGGCGGTGAAATAGCTGCCGCCGGTCGCGATGTAGGCCGCATCGCAGCCCACCATCTCCATGATCCGGTCGGTCGCGTCGCCAAACACCTGCAAGTACTTGGCCTCGTTCATGTGCCCGTTGTAGTCCGTCCAGTCGAGCGGCACCGCCCGGCGCGCCGTCAGCACCGGCTGGGTCGCATCGGCAATATCGTCTGCCGTCGCGCTCAGAGCCGTTCCCTTGCGCATCGCCTCGTCGTGATCGGCAAGCAACGCCCCCGCGCCCCAGTTCTGCTGCTTGAGCGCGCGCATCATCGCCACGAGGTTGTTGTCGCGGATACGTTCCAGCTCGCGGATCGAATAGGCGCCCGACTGGGCGTCTGACTGTCCCGCGATCAGGTCCACCAGCTCGTCGGTGAATTCCGGCACATCCGTGAGCTTCGTCCAGGGCCAGCTCAGACAGGGGCCGAACTGGGCCATGAAATGCTTCATGCCCGCCTCGCCACCCGCCACGCGATAGGTCTCGAACAGCCCCATCTGCGCCCAGCGGATTCCGAATCCGTAGCGGATCGCGTTGTCTATCTCTTCGGTCGTGGCGATTCCGTCCTTCACCAGCCAGAGCGCCTCGCGCCAGACCGCCTCGAGGAAACGGTCCGCCACATGCGCGTCGATCTCCTTCTTCAGATGCAGCGGGTAAAGGCCGACCGATGTCAGGATTTCCTTCGCCCTCTCGATCGTTTCCGGCGCGTTGCGACCGGTCGGAACGACCTCGATCAGCGGTAGCAGGTAAACCGGATTGAACGGATGGCAGACCATGATCTGCCCCGCGTTCACTGCACCTTCCTGCAGCTGAGAGGGCTTGAAGCCCGACGTCGAGGAGCCGATGATCGCCGCCGGTTCCGCAGCTGCCGCGATCTCGGCGAAGGTGGCGTGCTTGATGTCGAGCCGTTCGGGCACGCTTTCCTGGATCCAGTCCGCCCCCTGCACCGCCTCGGCGATGGTCGCATGAAAGCTGAGCGCGCCCTCGTCGGGAAGCGCCACATCCGTCAGACCGGGCAGCGAACGCCGGGCGTTGGCCAGCACTTCCGCGATCTTGCGCTCGGCTTGCGGGTCGGGGTCATAGATCCGCACGTCCCAGCCGTTGAGAAGGAACCGCGCCGCCCAGCCTCCCCCGATCACGCCGCCCCCGATGATTGCCGCCGTCTTCGTCATTTCGCTACCCCGATCAGTTGGCTGACATCCCAGCCGTAGAATTGCATCACTTCGACCGCGGCCTGCGTCCGGTCGGCCGAGCCGCCCGGCACACGGTCGAAGATCGTGCCGCGCCTGCCGTCGACGGTGCCGAGTGCAGCCGTGCGGAAATCGTCATCGACCCACATCACCACCAGCCGCGTGTCCACGTCCGTCGCGACCTCCTGCAGGACTGACCCCTCGCGCAGCCTGTAGCGTCGCGCCGGCCCCTCTCCGGATTCGGTCATCCCGCCAAGGATGTCGTAGCTGAAATTCCGCGGGTGGGCCGAAGCGTCCGGCATATGCGCCACCACCTGCCAGTCTCCCTCGAAACGCTTCGGGTCGAACCGCACCGTCCCGCCGATCGGCACCGTCGTGTCGCGATAGCCCTCCCGTGCCGGCGGCGTCCGGGCGCAGCCTGCGAGAAGCACAAGCGCCCCGATGCCGCCCAGGATCGCGCGCCGCCCCGCCTGCCCACGCTTCACGATTTCGGCGCCCGCTTCACGAGGCCGAGCTTGTCGCGCACTTCCTGCGGGCCGATCACCCGCGCACCCATGTTCTCGACGATCCCCACCGCGCGCTCCACCAGCTGCCAGTTCTCCGCCAACACACCCTTGTCGAGCCAGAGGTTGTCTTCGAGCCCGACGCGCACATTGCCCCCCGCAAGCACCGACGCCGCCACATAAGCCATCTGGTGGCGCCCCAGCGCGAAGGCCGAGAATGACCAGTCCTCGGGGACGTTGTTGACCATCGCCATGAAGGTGTTCAGGTCATCCGGAGCGCCCCAGGGCACACCCATGCAGAGCTGCACCAGCGCCGGAGCCTCCAGCACGCCGTCCTTCACGAGCTGCTTGGCGTACCACAGATGCCCGGTATCGAAGGCCTCGATCTCGGGCTTCACGCCCAGACCCGTCATCATCCGACCCATCGCCGTCAGCATGCCGGGCGTGTTGGTCATGACGTAATCGGCCTCGGCGAAATTCATCGTCCCGCAGTCGAGCGTGCAGATCTCGGGCAGACATACCGCCACATGTTCCACGCGCTCTGCCGCGCCGGCCATGTCGGTGCCCTCGATCAGCGGCAACGGTTTCTCGGTCGGGCCGAAGATCATGTCCCCGCCCATGCCGGCGGTGAGGTTCAGCACCACATCGACCTCGGCCTCCCGGATGCGTTCCGTCACTTCGCGGTAATAGTCGATCCTGCGGCTCGGCTTTCCGGTCTCGGGATCGCGCACGTGGCAGTGGACCACCGCGGCGCCCGCCTTTGCCGCGGCAATTGCCGAATTCGCGATCTGTTCCGGGGATCGCGGCACATGCGGGCTCCGGTCCTGCGATCCGCCCGATCCGGTCACGGCGCAGGTGATGAAGACCTCGCGATTCATTTCAAGTGGCATGGATTGCTCCTCTTGTTCCGGGACGCAGGATGGCGGAGTAATGCCCCGGAGACTTGACACAAAACGAAGCCATGATGTCGAAATCCGCAGAAATCATCCGCACCGTCGTGCTTGTGCTCGAGCAGACCAACACGCTGTCCTTCGCGGCCGTGGTCGATCCGATGCGTGCGGCGAACCGGCAGGCAGGCACGCGGCTTTTCGACTGGAGCTTCGCGACACCGGGCGAATCCGACGTGCGGCTGACCAGCGGCCTCGTGGTGCCGGCCAATCCGGTTCACAGGGTGACGGACTGCGATCTTCTGCTTGTGGTGGCGGGCTTCGATCTCGATGCTCAGGCGACACCGTCGCTATGCGCGAGCCTGCGCCGCCTCGCCGCACCCGGCGTGCTGGTCGCAGGGATCGACGGCGGTCCCTGGATCATGGCCCGCGCCGGTCTGCTGGACCAGGTCGAGGCGACGACCCATTGGGAGGATCTGGAAAGCTTCGCCCAGCAGTTTCCCGAGGTCAGGCTGCGCGACGCGCGGTTCGTGGACTCGGGCACACGTCTGACCTCGGGGGGCGCGGCGCCCGCAATCGACATGATGCTCAGCCTGATCGAGGCGCGCTTCGGCGCCCGACTTGCGGGCAGCGTCGCGGCAAGCTTCATTCACGACAGCGACGCCCGCCCCGCGCGCCCGCAAAGCCGCGTCGGCCCGCGCCTGCCGCATTCACCGCTGACCGCGCGCGCGCAGCAGATCATGGCATCCGCCCTGGAGGACCCCCTGTCGCTCGAGATCATCGCGCGAAGGCTCGGGGTCAGCCAACGTGCGCTCCAGCTGCAATTCCGCGCCCGCCTCGGCCGCACGCCTCAGGCGCACTACCTCGGACTGCGCCTGGCCGAGGCCGACCGTCTGGTGACCCAGACCGCGACGCCGCTGCAGGTCGTGGCGCTGGCCACCGGCTTTGCCTCGCAATCGAGCTTTTCGCGCGCCTATGCCCGGGCCTTCGGCATGCCCGCCCGGACCCGTCGGGCCGCGGCTCAGTAGGGGATCGGATTGGCCTTGTGGGCGATTGCGATCTCCTTGAGCACATCCTTGCTCAGGGTCACGTCGCGCGCGCCAAGCGCGTTCTCGAGCTGTTCCTCATTGGTGGCGCCGATCAGGACGGAGGCCATGAACGGCCTTGTGGCGCACCAGGCGAGGGCCATCTGGATGGGGTCGAGACCGTGCTTCTTGGCGATATGGAGATAGGCGTCCACCGCCTTGAACGCCAGCTTGGTCTTGCGCCCGCCGAGGCTGCCGTTGATCGACATGCGCGAAGCATCGGGCACCTTGCCTCCCTGATACTTCCCGGTCAGCAGGCCCGCGGCGAGAGGCGAGAATGCAAGCAGCGGCACGTCTTCCTGAACGCTTGCCTCTGCGAGGTCCGTATCGAAGAGTCGGCAGAGCAGCGAATATTCGTTCTGGATGGATGCCACGCGCGGCCCTCCGTCGCGTTCGGCCGTCGCTACCCATTGGGTTAGGCCCCAGGCGCTTTCGTTGCTGATGCCGAAAGCCCGGATCGTGCCGCGCTTGACCTGTTCCTGCAACGCCCCAAGGGTGTCGGCCATGTGCTGGCGCGTATCCTGCGCCAGTTGCGTGGTGGGATCGAAGGTCCAGTTCTGGCGGAACATGTAGCTGCCGCGGTTTGGCCAGTGAAGCTGGTAGAGGTCGATATGTTCCGTCTTGAGCCGGCGCAGCGAGCCTTCGACCGCCGTCGCGATCGTCTTGGGCGAAATCGGCGCGCCGTTGCGTATCTGCTCAAGCCCCTCTCCGGCAATCTTCGTTGCCAGAACGACGTCGTTCCGACGCATCCCGAGATCGAGCCAGAGCCCGATGATCCGCTCTGACCGGCCTACGGATTCGGCCTTGACGGGGTTCACCGGATACATCTCGGCAGTATCGATGAAATTGATGCCCGCATCGAGAGCCCGGTCGATCTGGTTATGCGCGTCGCGCGCAGAGGTCTGACGGCCCCATGTCATCGTTCCCAGACCGAATTGCGAAACCTCTATGCCGGTCCGACCGAGCTGGTTCATCTTCATCCAATCTTCCTCCGGCATCAGGGCAGACACGTTAGCGCGTGACGCACTGCGTGCAAGCAGTGTTTGACACAGCGAATCCTTCGGGCGGGTTAACCGCGCTCCGGCGCGAGGGCACGATATTCTGCGCGCGCTGACATTCATCGCGCCGACGGGCCCTCCCCGCACCGAAGTGAACGATGCGACGCCATGTGAATTCCGTGCGGCGCAGGCAGGCGCTATCATGAAGCCGAAAACGCCCAGACAGGGGATCGTTTCGAATGCCACGGAAGCTCAGCCGTCGAACCCTTCTTTCACGCACCGCCGCGCTGACACTCCTGACGCTGGCGGACATCGCCGAAGCCGGCCCGCGCCGCTATGTCCTGGTGCCGTCGCAATCCTCAATCGTCTTCGCTTTCCGCCTCAATGGCAGCCCGCAGACAGGCACCGTTCCGATCGTTCGGGCCGAATTCACCGTCGATACGGGGAACCTCGCCGCGTCCAGCGCCGACGTTTCCGCCGACCTGCGCGGCGCGAAGACCGGCTTCTTCTTCGCCACCGAGGCGCTCAAGAGCCCGCAGGTCCTTGATGCCGGCAACCACCGTCTGGTGCGATATGTCACGCAGCGCATCAATCTGGGACGCTCGGGGCAGATCTTCGATGGCGCGACGGTGGACGGTCTGCTGACGATGCGCGGAATCACGCGCCCGCTTCGCCTCGCTGCGCAACTGACCCGCCCGCCCGGCACCGCCGAGACCGATCTCGCGCGCCTCTACATCCGCCTGTCCGGCAGTCTCGCCCGAAGCGATTTCGGCGCGAGCGGCTATTCCGACATCGTGGCCGACCGGGTGGACCTCGACATCCGCGCCGCCATCGCGGCCGCCTGACGCGGACAGGCGGGAGAAAAAAGTCGCAAAAACCCTTCGCAACGTCTTGGAGCGACCCGCGCGACCGGTCAGAGTGACGCCAAGATGCGCCTTCTGATTTCCTTCGCCGCCCTCTTTCTGTCCGTGATCCTTCTGCAGCTTTCGTCGGGCGGAGTCGGCCCGCTGGACGCGCTTTCCGGGCTGGCGCTCGATTTCTCGGCTCAGGCCATCGGGTTGCTCGGCTCGGCTCATTTCCTGGGTTTCTTTCTCGGCTGCTGGTGGGCACCGCGCCTGATGGGCAGCGTGGGACATTCACGCGCCTTCGCCGCCTTCACCGCGACCGGCGCCATCGGTCTGATCGCGCATATGGTGGTCATCGACCCGATAGCCTGGGCCGTCATGCGTGTCGCCTCCGGACTGTGCGTCGCCGGCTGCTATACGGTGATCGAGGCCTGGCTCCAGTCCAAGGTCACCAACGAGACGCGCGGTCGGGCGATGGGGGTCTACCGGGTGGTCGACCTGACCGGATCGCTTGCCGCACAGCTCATCATCGGCGTGCTCGAGCCGGCATCCTACATATCCTACAACCTGCTCGCCATCCTCTGCTGCGCCGCGCTGCTGCCGATCACGCTCACCACGGCCAAGCAGCCCGACACGCCGGCGTCGCCGCGGCTGCGTCCCGGCCTTGCCGTGCGACGCTCGCCCCTGGCGGCCGCCGGTGTCATCGTGGCCGCCCTGTCGAGCGCCTCGTTCCGCATGATCGGTCCCCTTTACGGACGCGAGGTCGGCCTCTCCGCCGATCAGATCGCCTTTTTCCTGGCGGCCTTCGTCCTGGGCGGCGCGCTTGCCCAGTTCCCAGTGGGCGCGCTTGCCGACCGGTATGACCGGCGTTGGGTGCTGATCTGGCTTTCGGTCGCGGCCATCCTGAGTTCCGGGGTCACGATGGCATCAGCCGGCCTCGGGACAACCGGCGTCATGCTGAGCGCCGCTCTGTTCGGGGCCACGACCTTTCCGATCTACTCCGTCGCCGCTGCTCATGCCCATGATTTCGCCAGCGACGACGAAAGGGTCGAGCTTTCCGCCGCGCTGATGTTTCACTTCGCGCTCGGCGCCATCGCGGCACCCTACCTCGCCTCCATCCTCATCGCCGGCTACGGTCCCGACGCCATGTTCGCGATGATCGCGGTCGGTCACGCCATCCTCGTGATCTTCGGCTTCACCCGGATGCAGGCCCGCCCCGCGCCAGAAAAGCGCACGCGCTATGTCTATGTGCCACGCACCTCCTTCCTGATCGGCGTCCTCACCAGGCTCAGCCGCGGCGGGAAGTAGACATCGCCTGCCTGCGCGCCGCCCGGCAAGCGGCATTTGCAAGTGGTCCTTGCGCAAAAGCTGCGCTAGACGAGGGCGAAACGAAACAAGTCCGCGAAGGTCCCCAGATGGCACGTCACCTTATCACCTCTGCCATTCCCTACATCAACGGGATCAAGCATCTCGGCAACCTGGTGGGCAGCCAGCTTCCTGCCGATCTCTACGCGCGCTACCTGCGCGGTCGAGGTCACGAGGTGCTTTACCTCTGCGCCACCGACGAGCATGGCACCCCGGCCGAGCTTGCCGCTGCGAAGGCCGGAAAGCCGGTCGCCGATTACTGCGCCGAGATGCACGCGGTGCAGGCGGAACTTGCCCGCGGCTTCCGGCTTTCCTTCGACCATTTCGGCCGTTCCTCCAGCGCACAGAACCACGCGCTGACGCAGCATTTCGCGGGCAGGCTGGCCGATGCGGGTCTGATTGCGGAAGTCAGCGAGAAGCAGGTCTATTCCGTCGCGGACGGGCGCTTTCTGCCGGATCGCTACATCGAAGGCACCTGCCCCAACTGCGGCTATGACCGCGCACGCGGGGACCAGTGCGAGAACTGCACCAAGCAGCTCGATCCCACCGACCTGATCGAGCCCCGTTCGGCGATTTCCGGCTCGACCGAGCTCGAGATCCGCGAAACCAAGCATCTCTATCTGCGCCAGTCTGCCCTGCGCGACGACCTGGACGCCTGGATCGACAGCAAGTCGGACTGGCCGGTGCTCACCACCTCGATCGCGAAGAAATGGCTGCATGACGGCGAAGGGCTGCGCGACCGCGGCATCACGCGTGACCTCGACTGGGGCATCCCGGTCCGCAAGGGCGAAGAGGAGTGGCCCGGCATGGAGGGCAAGGTCTTCTATGTCTGGTTCGACGCGCCCATCGAATACATTGCCTGCGCCGGGGAATGGGCCGAGGCGAACGGTTTGCAGGCCGCGGACTGGGAACGCTGGTGGCGTACCGACAAAGGCGCGCAGGACGTCCGCTACACGCAGTTCATGGGCAAGGACAATGTTCCTTTCCACACGCTCAGCTTCCCGGCCACGATCATTGGCTCGGGCGAACCGTGGAAGCTGGTCGATCATCTCAAGTCATTCAACTACCTGAACTACGATGGCGGCCAGTTCTCGACCAGCCAGGGGCGCGGCATCTTCATGGATCAGGCGCTCGAGATCCTGCCGGCGGATTACTGGCGGTGGTGGCTGCTGAGCCACGCGCCCGAGAACAGCGATTCCGAATTCACCTGGGAGAACTTCCAGGCGTCGGTGAACAAGGACCTCGCGGACGTGCTCGGCAATTTCGTCAGCCGGATCACCAAGTTCTGCCGCTCGAAGTTCGCGGAAGCCGTCCCGGCGGGCGGGGAATGGGGGCCGGAAGAAGAGGCGCTTGCGGCCGATCTGTCGATGCGCGTCTCGCGCTATGCGGATTTCATGGACGCGATGGAGGTGCGCAAGTCAGCCCAGGAACTGCGCGCGATCTGGGTTGCGGGCAACGAATATCTTCAGTCGGTTGCGCCCTGGTCCACGATCAAGACGTCGCCCGAAAAGGCCGCGATGCAGACGCGGCTGGGCCTGAACCTCGTGGCCCTCTACGCCTCCCTGTCAGAGCCGTTCATTCCCGATGCAGCGGATATCATACGCAGGGCGCTGCGGCTCGATACGCTGGCCTGGCCGGACGACGTCGAGGCCGCTCTGAAAAAGCTGGCGGCCGGACATGCCTTCGACGTACCGGACGTCCTCTTTGCGAAGATCACCGATGATGACCGGGAGGAGTGGCAGACCCGCTTCGCCGGTATCCGCTGAGCCGGCCACAGGCGGACCGCCATGAAAGGGCAGAGCCGGGAAGAAAGATCCTCCCGGCCCTGCCGCTATTGTCCGCCGCGTGGGGGTCAGAAATCTTCCCATCCCCGCTGATCGGCGTCCTCGTCGATCTTGAGAGCCGCCGACCCTTGCGTCGCTCTGGCCACCGTCGCGGCAGAGGCTGCCGGCGACGACCGGTCCGTGCGGTCCGGCGTGCGCTCTGCCATGCTCGGCGTCGAGCCGTCCATGCGGAAGCGCGAGACCGCTGCGGCCAGTGCTTCCGATTCGGAGATAAGCGAATGGCTTGCTGCGGTCGTCTGCTCGAACATGGCCGCGTTCTGCTGCGTGACGTGATCGAGATCGTTCATGGCCGAGTTGATCTCGTTCAGACCGCTCGACTGTTCCCGCGCCGATGCCGCGATGCCGGCCATCCGGTTCGAGATCTCCGACACCGACGTCACGATCGAACTCAGAGCCTTGCCCGTACGGTCCACGAGATCCACGCCATGCTGCACCTGGTCGGACGAGCTGTTGATCAGGGCGTTGATCTCGCGCGCGGCCTCAGAGGAACGCTGCGCAAGGGCACGGACTTCGGTTGCGACGACCGCGAAACCCCGACCGGCTTCGCCGGCGCGCGCGGCCTCGACGCCCGCATTGAGGGCCAGCAGGTTGGTCTGGAAGGCGATATCGTCGATGACGGTCGTGATCTTCGAGATCTCGACCGAGGAGTTGCGGATACCGTCCATCGCCTTCACCGCATCACGCGCGATCTCGCCCCCGGTTTCCGCATTGATCTTCGCTTCTGCGGACATCTTGCTGGCCTCGTCGGCTCCCCCCGCGGCCGAGCGCACGGAACGGGTGAGCTGGTCCAGGGCTGCCGCGGTCTGCTCGAGCGTGGCCGCCTGCTTTTCGGTCCGACGCGACAGGTCGTCCGCAGCGCTGGTGATCTCATCTGATTCGCGGCGGATTGACTCGGCGTTGCTGACGACGCTGCTCATGGCCGTGCGCAATTCGGACAACGCAGCATTGAAGTTGCCTCTGAGCGTCTCGTATTCCGGCGAGAACTCGGAGTCGATCGAGCAGGCGAGATTGCCCTCCGCCAGCTTGGTGAGCGCGGTGCTGAGCGAGTCCACCACGAGGTGCTGGCTCTTTGACTTCGCCTCGTTCTCGAGTTGCGTGCGCCGCATGGTTTGCGAGGCCTCGGTCACATCGGTCCCGAGGAAGATCACGCGTTCCACAGAACCTTCCACGCCCTTCACCGCGGTGAACCCCCCTTCGACGACCAGCGCGGTTTGTCCGTCCGCGTGCAGTATTCCGAACCGGCCGTGCAGAGGTTCACCGGCCAGCACTGCCCGCGCGACACTGGGGTCCGGCGCGCCACCTTCCTCGGGCCTGAACATCTCGGCGAGCGCCTGCCGCGACAGCGCGTCCTGCGAATGACCGGTAAGGGAGAGAAGATTGCGGTTGGCCATAGCCACCCTGCCGTCCGGCCGGAACTCGATCTTCAGCTGGTTCTGGTCAATTGACGCCAGCAGCGCCCCGTTCATATGTTCCTCGGTTCGATCGCTCAGCTCGACGACAGCGCCGATCGACTTGCCCTGCTCGTCGAAGGCCACGCTCAGGCTCACGGCCATAACCATGTCCCCGATCTGCGCCATCTGCGTCAACGGAAGCGCGCTGACATCGCCACCAAGCATCGCACCCGCCGGCTTTGACACAGGCTTGAAGTCAGACAGCATGGCACCGACTGGATTGGACGGATCCAGTCCTGGCCAGGCCTTTGCAAGACCGGCAGACGCCGACTCAAGCAATGCCACACTGGCGGGGTTGGCGTAGATCACCTTCAGCCCCTCGTCGACCATCATCATCGCCGCTGTGGATCCGTTGAAGGCAGACCCCTTGAAGGCCGCTTCGAGCTGCGCATCCTTTGCGTCGGCCAGATCGATGCGGAAACGGTCCAGACCGCGAGCAAGCTTGCCCACCTCGTCCCCGCGCCTCGTGTAGGGCACATCGAAATCGAAATCGCCCGAGGCAACACGCTTCATCGCCCCTTCGACACGCAGCAGCGGCTGGGACATGTAGTTCCTCAGGAAAATCGCCGACACAATGGCGGCGATCGCCGTCACACCGAAGGCGGCGAGCAGCATCGTCCTGAGGGTCGCGGCGACACTTTCCATCTGCGCTTCGTCCGTCCACTCCGTCGCGACAGCACCAATTACCTCGTTGTTCTGTCCGAAGAATACAGGATCGGCCACACGCATGCCGTCGGGAGATACCGTGCGTTCCCCGGAAGCCATCGCATTTCTGGCAACTGCAAGCAGGCTTTCAGACAGGCTGTTATCGCCGGTTTCGGAATAGATTGCGCTGCCGTCCGCGCCGATGACCACGCCGCCGACGCTGTCGGGCCTGGCGGCGCGCATGGCTTCACCCACGATATCGTCGAGCGTGTCGGTCTTGCCGAACTTGACCGCGCCGCCCAGCTGCTTGCCCAGAAGCGACGTGATCTCGTCCGCGCGATCCGCGATGATTGCATGCGACATCTGCTTGAACGATCGCGTCTCGAGGAACACGATCGTCGCAACGACCGTCCCGATGCAGACCACCACCATCGATGCGCATTTGAAAAACAGGCTGTTGAACGGGTTGCTCCGGCCTTCGCGGGTATCTGCCATTTTCGATTTGCCTCTGAGCGTAGAAGGTAAGTCCGGGACATGAGTTGCGCCCGACCAATTGGCGCAGCAGTAGCGCCAAGGTCTTACGGCGGGCTTAACGGGACCAGTTTGAACGTTTTTTGCCGCCCATGGCGCTGATAGTCGGGACGAAAGGCCTTGCCGGAGAGCTGGTACGGGCGGTGGGACTCGAACCCACACGGCACAAGGCCTTCGGATTTTAAGTCCGATATGTCTACCATTCCATCACGCCCGCACGCCCCTTCGATAGGTGCAGCGCGCCGTCCGTTCAAGTCTGGATGCGGCTCGTGCCCCTCAGATGTCCTTGCCGTCAGGAGCCAGCGGACCGCCATTCGACAGCAGCGTCCGCTCGGAAAGCCAGGGGTTGTTTCGCAGCGCGGCCTGAAGCTGCGCCCGCGCCTCGGGAATGCGTCCGAGATGCATCAGGGTCAGCGCACGTCCCGATTGCGCGCCCACATGGGACGGTGACAGGTCGAGCGTCCGGTCAAGATCGACGAGCGCGGCGCCATAGTCCTCGCGCAGGAAGCTGATGAAGGCACGCTGGTTGTAGCCCTCGGCATAGTCGGGACAGTAGGCCGCGAGGCGGTCGAAATCCTCGTAGGCGCCGACGTAGTCATAGCTGTTGCGCCTTGCGAGACCGCGGTCGAGAACCTCCTGCGCGGCCTGGTCCGGCGCGGTCAGCCAGACCTCCCACATGCGCCCTGCAATCTCGCGCCCTGCCGCTTCGTCCGCCGCCGCGCGCGCCTGCGCGATGAGCGTGTCCAGCTCCGACGAGCGGTCCGAAGGCGACGGACAGTCACCTGCGGAGGAGGACGCGGCGAGGATCAGGGCAAGGAAGGCTGAAATGACTCTCATGCAGCGATCTTGGCCTCGCGCGCTGATCCGTCAAGCCGTCTCGGCCAGGACCGTCTCCTTGACGGCCTCCATCGCGACAAATGTGGACGTCCCCGCGACATGCGGCAAGGCCGAGATCGTCTCGCCGAGAATCCGGCGGTAATCGTTCATGTCGCGCGTCCGCACCTTCAGCAGATAGTCGAAGTTTCCCGCGATCATATGGGCTTGCTCGATCTCGGGTACTTTTGCCACGGCCTGGTTGAAAGCCCTGAGCGCGGCCTCTCTGGTGTCGCTCAGGCGAACCTCGACGAAAGCGACGTGATCGAGCCCGAGCCGGATGGGATCGAGCAGCGCGCGATACCCCAGTATCACCCCGGTCTCCTCGAGGCGGCGCAGGCGGGCCTGCGTCGGCGACTTGGAGAGACCGACGCGCCGCGCGAGCTCGGTCACGCTGATACGCCCGTCCTCGGCCAGCACGGAAAGAATCCTGCGGTCCATGCGATCGATGTCGACCCGTTCACTTGAAGCGTGCACTGCCATGATTTCCATTCATTTGACCTGCCAGATGGGCTTACTCGGGAATTATGACTGCCGGACACCTTGTATGCTAGGACAATTCATGCCCGGAGCACACCCATGAAAAGCGATGCCACTGACCTGCGCCACCGGATCGACGCGCGAACCTATGCCGATCCCGACCACGTGCTTGGCGAACTGATCGCTTCGGCGGATCTGTCCGAAGTGCAGCGGCGCGAGATCTGCGAGAGCGCGGCACGGCTGGTGCGACAGATCCGGTCCAGTACCGCGCCCGGCATGATGGAGGTATTCCTTGCCGAATACGGCCTTTCGACCGACGAGGGCGTGGCGCTGATGTGCCTTGCCGAGGCGCTTCTGCGGGTGCCGGACGCCGATACGATCGACGCGCTGATCGAGGACAAGATCGCGCCGTCGGACTGGGGCCGCCACCTTGGACAGTCGACCTCGAGCCTCGTCAATGCCTCGACATGGGCGCTCATGCTGACGGGGCGCGTGCTCGATGACGACCAGCCCGGGCCCGTGCGTCATCTGCGGGCGGCGATCAAGCGTCTGGGCGAGCCGGTGATCCGCACCGCCGTGAGCCGGGCGATGAAGGAAATGGGGCGTCAATTCGTGCTGGGCGAGAACATCAACGCCGCGATGGAGCGGGCGAAGGGAATGGAGAAGAACGGCTTCACCTACTCCTACGACATGCTCGGGGAAGCCGCGCGGACCGAGGCGGACGCAAAGCGCTATCACCTCAGCTATTCGCAGGCCATCTCGGCCATCGCGACCGCCTGCACGTCCGATGACATTCGCCGCAACCCGGGCATTTCCGTCAAGCTGTCCGCGCTCCATCCGCGCTATGAGGTTGCACAGGCGGGTGCCGTCATGACCGACCTCGTGCCCCGGCTCCGGGCGCTGGCTCTTCTGGCGAAATCCGCCGGCATGGGGCTCAACGTCGACGCGGAAGAGGCCAACCGTATGGCGCTTTCGCTCGAGGTGATCGACGCCGTCATGTCCGAGCCCGCGCTGACGGGATGGGACGGTTTCGGAATCGTGGTGCAGGCCTACAGCCCCCGCGCCGGCACGGTCATCAACGCGCTCCATGAAATGGCGGCGAGGCACGACCGGCGCATCATGGTGCGGCTCGTCAAGGGCGCCTACTGGGATACCGAGATCAAGCGCGCGCAGGTTGCCGGTGTCGAGGGCTTTCCGGTCTATACGCAGAAGGCAGCGACGGATGTGTCCTACATCTGCAATGCGCGGACGCTGCTGGGCATGACGGACCGCATCTACCCGCAATTCGCCACGCATAACGCCCATACCGTCGCGGCGATCCTGAACATGGCGGCCGATCCCGAAGCCTTCGAGTTCCAGCGTCTCCACGGAATGGGCGAAACGCTTCACAACATCGTCCTGCGCGAGAACGGGACGCGCTGCAGGATCTATGCGCCGGTCGGCGCGCATCGCGACCTGCTCGCCTATCTCGTGCGCCGCCTGCTGGAGAACGGCGCGAATTCGAGCTTCGTCAACCAGATTGTGGATGAAGGCATTGCCCCCGAGGACGTCGCGGCCGATCCCTTCGCGGCACTCGCCTCGCCTGCCCCCCACATCCCGCGCGGTCCGGAATTGTTCCTTCCGTCCCGGGTGAATGCACGGGGCTTCGATCTGGCGCATAGCCAGACGCTCGATGCCATCGAAGCCGCCCGTGCGCGTTTCGCGGATCATGAATGGCACGCCACGCCGCTTTTGGCAGACGGTGCTTCGAACGGCCAGACGCCGCAGGCGGTCTCGAATCCCGCTGACGGCTCCGACCGGCCCGGCACGGTCGTGGCCGCGACCGCGCCGGATGTCGAGGCCGCGCTCACCGCCGCGCGGCCCTGGGATGCGCCGCTCGACCACCGCCAGGCCGTTCTGGTGAAAGCCAGCGATCTGCTCGAAGAGCATTTCGGAGAGATCTTCGCGCTCCTCGCCAGAGAGGCCGGCAAGGGCTTGCCCGACTGCGTCGCCGAATTGCGCGAGGCCGTCGACTTCCTGCGCTACTATGCTACCCAGGCGACCGCCGCCCCGCCGGCCGGCATTTTCACCTGCATCTCGCCCTGGAACTTCCCGCTTGCCATCTTCTGCGGTCAGGTCAGCGCGGCCCTCGCGGCGGGGAATGCGGTTCTTGCCAAGCCCGCCGAACAGACGCCGCTGATCGCTCATCTCGCCGTGCGTCTCATGCACGAGGCCGGCGTGCCCCGTGACGCGCTTCAGCTGCTGCCCGGTGGCGCCGAGGTGGGCGCCCTGCTGACGTCCGACCCGCGGGTGAACGGGGTCGCCTTCACAGGCTCGACCGCCACGGCCCAGCGGATCCGGAAGGCGATGGCCGAACACTGCGCGCCGGGAACGCCTCTCATCGCCGAGACGGGCGGACTGAATGCCATGATCGTGGACAGCACCGCATTGCCCGAGCAGGCGGTCCAGTCGGTCATAGAAAGCGCCTTCCAGTCAGCCGGTCAGCGCTGTTCGGCCCTTCGCTGCCTCTATGTGCAGGAGGATATCGCGCCGGAATTCCGGAAGATGCTGGTGGGAGCGATGAACACGCTGCGGATGGGCAATCCCTGGGACCTGTCGACCGACGTCGGCCCGGTGATCGACGCCGAGGCCCATGCCACGATCGCCGCGCATGTCGACAGCGCACGCGCCGAAGGCCGGGTGCTGGCCGAACTGGATGCGCCGACCTCCGGCACCTTCATCGCGCCCACACTGATCCGCGTGGAAGGGATCGCCGATCTCGAGCGCGAGATCTTCGGGCCGGTTCTGCATATCGCCACCTTCAGGTCCGGCGATCTCGACAGGGTCATCGACGCGATCAATGGCACCGGCTACGGGCTGACCTTCGGACTGCACACGCGCATCGACGACCGGGTCCAGCATGTGTCCGAGCGCATCGAGGCGGGGAACGTCTACGTCAACCGCAATCAGATCGGCGCCATCGTCGGCTCGCAGCCCTTCGGCGGCGAGGGCCTGTCGGGCACCGGACCGAAGGCCGGCGGACCGAATTACCTGCCGCGCTTCGCCGAACCGGACCGCGCGCAGGTGGATACCGACTGGGAAGGCCCGCAGGACAGCCTTCCAGACCTGCCGCGCCCCACCCCTCAGCCACTCGTCTCGCTGAGCCTGCCCGGGCCGACGGGGGAATCGAACCGGCTTGGCACCCTGCCCCGCCCAGCCCTGCTTTGCATGGGACCCGGCGCCCAGGCGGCGGCCCGACAGGCCCGCGCGATCCGGGCGCTTGGCGGGGTGGCGCTGGAAGCGACGGGCCGGATCGACCCCGTGACGCTTGAGCACGGTCCCGGCTACGGCGGTGTGCTCTGGTGGGGCGACGACGCCACAGGGCGCGCCATCGAGCAGGCGCTGGCCCGGCGCAGGGGCCCCATCGTACCGCTGATCCCGGGACTTCCCGAAACCGCGCGGGTCCGGGCCGAGCGTCATCTGTGCGTCGACACCACCGCCTCGGGGGGCAACGCGGCCCTGCTTGGCGCAGCCACCTGACATGGACCGGGGCGGCGGGCGCGGGGAAGCCCGCGCCGCCCCTTCCCGCGCTTGACCCGGGGCGCGCGATGGCGGAGCGTGCGCCCATGTTTCCGATCCGCGACCACAATCCTTCCGGCGGCACGCCCTATGTCACCTACGCGCTGATGGCGGCGAACATCGTCATCTTCCTCAGCTATGTGGGCATCATGCAGGACCCGCGCGCGATCAACGCCTTCTTCGGAAGCTGGGCCCTGATCCCGGCCCGCATCAGCGCGGGCGAAGGGTTTGGGACCCTGCTTTCGTCGATGTTCCTGCACGGGGGCTGGCTTCATCTGGCCGGGAACATGCTGTTCCTCTGGATCTTCGGCGACAATATCGAGGACGAGATGGGTCACGGTCCCTATCTGGCGTTCTACCTCGCGTCAGGCGTCGCAGCGGCTCTGGCGCAATATGTCACCGAGCCGTTCTCGCAGATTCCGACGGTCGGGGCTTCGGGCGCGATCGCGGGCGTGATGGGCAGCTATCTGCTTCTCTTCCCGAAGGCACGGGTCGATGTGCTGATAATATTTGTGATCTTCTTCCGCGTCTTTCCTGTCCCAGCCTGGATCATGCTGGCACTCTGGTTCGCGCTTCAATTCGTCGGCGGAGTCGGTGCGGATCCCCAAGCGGGCGGCGTGGCATACTGGGCCCATGCCGGGGGCTTCGTCGCCGGGATCGTGCTGACACTTCCGCTCTGGCTCCGTCTGGGCGGCATGCGCTTCTGGCAGCGCACCCATGGCCACCCGCCCCATCCCGAGGCGCGTTACCCGCTCAGCGAAAGCCGGATACCGAAGATCCGCCGGCGCTGAGCCAGCGGCCTCACCCCCTGACGAGCTTCGTCAGCTGTGGGAACAGCGCCTCGTTGGCGCAGATGATGGTGCGATCCTCGACGACATTGCCGCCCGGAGCGATTGTCTCGACGAAACCGCCCGCCTCGCGCACGATGAGCTGGCCCGCCGCCACGTCCCAGGGCTGCAGTCGCCGTTCCCAGAAACCGTCAAAGCGCCCCGCCGCCACATAGGCGAGATCAAGCGCCGCCGCCCCCCAGCGCCGCACGCCCGCCGTCGCGGGAAGCACGCGCGCGAGCTCTCTCAGGGTGTCGGGAAGTTCGGGACGCCCGGCGAAGGGCAGACCCGTGGCGAAGATCGACTCGATCATCCTGGACCGGCCCGAGACCCGGATGCGGCTTTCGTTCATCCAGGCGCCCGCACCCTTCTCGGCAAAGAACATCTCGTCCTTGGCGGGATCATAGACCACGCCGGCCACGATCTGACCCTTGTGTTCGAGCGCGATTGAAACCGCCCAATGCGGCAGGCCATGCAGGAAGTTCGTCGTCCCGTCCAGCGGGTCTACGATCCAGCGCCGGGTCGGATCCTCGCCATCCTGCCCCCCCGTCTCCTCGCCAAGCCAGCCGTAGGTCGGACGCGCCCCGAGCAGGTCCTCCTTCAGCATCTTCTCGGCGGCCATGTCGGCGCGCGAGACGAAATCCCCTGCCCCCTTGGTCGAAACCTGAAGGTTCTCGACCTCGCGGAAATCCTTGACCAGCGACCGGCCTGCGCGCCGCGCGGCTTTGAGCATGATGTTGAGATTAGCACTGCCTACCATCGGTCCCGCCTTTCTAAGTCAGTCCGCGCGTATAAGCGCGCGGCGGTCCATTGCCAAGGGCCCCGCTCGGTGATCGCCCGGCGAAATCGGCTACCAGCCGATCGCCTTGCGCAGCATGTTCAGCGCCACGAGCACGAGGAAGACCGCGAAGATACGCCGCAGGCGGGCCGCGTCGGTCGCATGGGCAAGCCGCGCGCCAAGAGGTGCCGTCAGCAAGGTCATGGCGACCACCACGGCGAAAGCCGCGAAATTGACGCTGCCCAACGTCAGTGGCGGCCGGAATGCCGGATCAACTGGCGCGAGCAGGAATCCCGCCACCGACGGCACCGCGATCAGCACACCGAAGCCCGCCGCAGTCGCCACGGCGCGGTGGATCGCCACGTTGTGCAGTGTCATCAGCGGCACCCCGAGACTGCCCCCGCCGATCCCGATCAGCACCGACAGAAACCCCACAAGCGGCGACACAACGGCGCGGATCAGACCCGTCGGCATCCGTTCTCCCAGACGCCACTCCGCGCGCCCGAGACCGAGGTAGAGGCCGACACAAAGTGCCAGGGCGCCGAAGATGATCTGCAATGTCAACGTGCGCAGCTGCGCCACCACCAGCATGCCGGCCAGCGCGCCGATCATGATCCCCAGAGCCCAGCTTCGCAGGATGCTCCAATCCACCGCGCCCTTGCGGTTGTGGCTGAGGACCGACCGGACGGAGGTGACGATGATCGTGGCCAGCGACGTGGCAACGCAGATCTGCATGAGTTGCGGCCCGTCATAGCCGAGCGTCTGAAAGGCGTAGAAGAAGGCCGGAACCAGCACGATCCCTCCGCCGACACCCAGCAGCCCGGCGAGGATGCCCGCAAACCCGCCGATGACCAGCAGAAGGGCGATCATCAGCAGCAGCAATCCCATGTCCGGCATCCGTCGTCCCCGCTTGGCCTCGGCCCGGGATGCCTACACGGCCCGCCGTTCCTGCGCCAGTGGCGTCACGAAGGACAGCGCCTCCTCCAGCAGGGTCACATCCGCGCCAGGCCGGTGCGCCTCTTCCGAGAGCTTGCGGCGCCACATCCGCGCGCCCGGCCGACCGGCAAAGAGTCCGAGCATATGCCGCGTGACCTGCGCGAGCTTGCCGCCTTCGGCGAGATGCGCCTCGATGTAGCGGATCATCCTGCGCACGGCCTGTTCGGGGGTGCTCGCCGCGCCGCGCCCGAAAATCAGCGGATCGGCCTCGCAGAGGATGTTCGCCGGCTCATGATAGGCCGCCCGGCCGATCATCACGCCATCGAGGCCCGCGTCAAGGAAGGACTTCGCCTGCCCGAGCGAGGTGATCCCGCCGTTGACCGAGATGTGGAGCTCAGGAAACCGTTCCTTCATGCGCATCACAAGGGGATAATCGAGGGGCGGAACGTCCCGGTTCTCCTTCGGGCTCAGCCCCTGCAGCCAGGCCTTTCGCGCATGGATCGTCAGGCGCTCGCAGCCCGCATCCGCCATGCGCGCGATGAAATCCGGGAGCACGGTCTCGGGATCCTGGTCATCGACCCCGATCCGGCATTTCACGGTGACGTCGACCGAGACCGCATCGCGCATCGACCTGACACATTCGGCGACGAGCGCCGGTTGCTCCATCAGCACCGCCCCGAAACAGCCCGATTGCACCCTGTCGGAGGGACAGCCGACGTTGAGATTGATCTCGACATAGCCCGCCGCCTCTCCCATCCGCGCCGCCTCGGCAAGCTCGACCGGGTCCGACCCCCCCAGTTGCAGCGCGACGGGTTGCTCCGCGTCCGAATGCCCCAGCAGATGCAGCGCCCGCCCGCGAACCAGCGCGGGAGCGGTGACCATTTCGGTATAGAGCAGCACCTGCCCGCTCAACTGCCGGTGCAGGTACCGGCAGTGGCGGTCGGTCCAGTCCATCATAGGGGCACAGGATAATCTAGCGTGTTGATTTATTTGCATTTTTTGTATCTTCAAACTGTTGGCGGCGGATGCTGCTACGCTGGAATACGCCCCAATATCCCCGAATTTGCCCAATCTCACGACGACTCATTGCACACATGAGCCGCACACGAAAATGGCCTCCATCACCAAGCTCCCCTCCGGTGCCTACCGGGTCCAGATCAGACGAAAGGGCCGCTACGCGAGCGAGACGTTCCTCCGCCGCGACAACGCCCATCGTTGGGCCCGCCAAGCTGAGACCCGGGTCGATCAGGGGCTGGCGCCGAACAAGTCGTCCGTCTCCCGCCTTCAGACCTTTGGAGACCTCATCGACCTTCATATAGCCGATATGTGCGAAGTAGGGAAACCGCCGCGTCGCAGCAAGGCCGCCACGCTCACGACGCTCAAGCGCGATCTGGGCAAGGAGAAGATCGGGCACCTCGACCGCTCGAGGCTGATCGACTACGGCAAGAAGCGTGCAGATCAGGGCGCAGGTCCGGTGACACTCGGGATCGATATCGGCGTGATCAAGATGATCATCACCCATGCGGCAGCCGTGCACGGGCTCGATATCTCTCCGGAACCGGTTGATCTGGCGCGCGTCGCGCTCAAGCGCCTCGGGCTGATCGGCAAGGGCACAGAGCGGGATCGTCGCCCCACCACGGACGAGTTGAACCGCCTCTTCCGCTGCTTCGATGACAACGAACGCCTGACCCTGCCGATGACACGGATCGTGAAGTTCGCCGTGGCCACGGCCATGCGGCTCGACGAGATATGCCGCGTCGCATGGACCGATCTCGACGTCGACCGCCGGATGCTCATGATTCGCGATAGGAAGGACCCGCGCAACAAGACCGGGAACGACCAGCGGATCCCACTCTTCGCCGCCACGGGGTTCGATGCCTGGGCATTGATCACCGAACAGGCCAAGGAACTCGGGCACGCAAGGGGCCGGATTTTTCCCTACAACTCGAAATCGGTCGGAACGGCTTTCCGGCGCGCCTGCGTCGAGGTCAGCGTGAAGGACCTGCATTTCCACGATCTACGCCATGAGGGCACAAGCCGCCTGTTCGAGGCTGGCTTCGCCATTGAACAGGTCTCGCTGGTCACTGGCCACAAGGATTGGAAAATGCTGCGCCGGTACACGGATATCCGCCCGGAAACGCTGCACCGGCTCGCCGCGTCGCGCGCCCCTTCCCCGCTCGAGACCCGCGCAGCCGAGTGACCGGAGAGTCAGAGGGGTGCCGTCCCGGCCCGTGACGGGTTTGGAGGTCGAGAGAGAGGCTTTCGGCCGCCCGTCGCGGGAGAAAACCCATGGATACCGAAATTATCGATGCCGGGCGTGATATCAGCGGCGGCTACAAGGTGGATGTGTCGCGCGGCACAAACGTGGACCGCGTGTCGTCCGAGTGGTTCTCGCGGCCGGATGACGAGCGGTATCTGTCGCTCGACGACCTTTTCGCCTCGGTCAAGGGCCGGGCGGAGCGGAGCCGGACGCGCACGGTGGAGAGTGCGGCGATCCGGGTCGAGGCGCATCGCGACGACCCGGAGAAGCTGGGGCTGGTCCTGCCAGGTGCGGATGAGCCGATCGCGCCGACGCATTGGTCCTTCGGTCAGCTCTCGAGCCTCGTCGGCGCGCCCGCGGCCTATCTTCGGCAACTGCCTGCGCCGCTGGCGGGCATCAACCCGCAATACGGGCTGCCGAACCACCGGGCCGAGCAGATCAAGACCATGGAGGTCGCGAATGGCCGCACCGAGCTGCGCGCCGTGACCGGCCCCGACTACGGGCGCATCTACGACCACGAACTGGTATCCGCCGTGCAGCGGATCGCAGGCAACGGCACGGGCGACACGCGCTGGAAGGTGCCGGGCGTGCTCGACTGGTCGACCGGCATCTACAACCCGCGCGTGGACGTGACGAAGGAGACGACGACACTCTACGCCTCGGACCGCGACGTTTTCCTGTTCCTCGTCGACGATCTCAACCCGATCGAGGCGGGGCTGCTGCCCGACGGCTCGCCCGACCTCTATTTCCGGGGGTTCTACTGCTGGAACTCCGAGGTGGGTGCCAAGACGCTTGGCATCGCTAGCTTTTATCTCCGCGCGGTGTGCCAGAATCGCAATCTGTGGGGCGTCGAGGATTTCCAGGAAATCAAAATCCGCCACTCCAAATATGCCGCGTCCCGCTTTGCGCATGAGGCGGCCCCGGCGCTCACCCGCTTTGCCAACTCCTCGCCTGCCCCCTTCATCGACGGCATCCGGGCATCACGCGAAAAGATCGTCGCACGAACAGACGGGGACCGGGAAGAATTCTTGCGCAAACGCGGGTTCTCGAAGGTGGAGACGGGGCGGATCGTCGAGACGGTGTTGGCCGAGGAAGGCCGCCCGCCCGAAAGCGTCTTCGACTTCGTGCAGGGGATCACCGCGGTGGCCCGGTCAAAGCCGCAGCAAGATGCGCGGCTGGTGATGGAGGGCAAGGCGAAGGCGTTGCTGGAGAAGTCATGATATCGTTTAATATGACTTATATTCAATGCTCTGCAAATATAAGCTCACGCAATGAATGAAGATTTCGAGGGGCGCTATAGCCCCTCGATCATGAACTCGGGTGCACCTTGCCAGACCAGCTTCCAGCTCGCGCCCGGGCGGACATTCTGGATGATACCGGGATCGAACGCGACGAAGCACCGCCCGCCCGGGTGACGCACGGATGGGTAGATCAGCCCACGATGCCCCTCTGCCCTCAAGTCGGCGGCGAGACGCTGGCCGGCCGGGTAACCCCGCTCGGGGGCCGGATCGAGCGCCGCATGCGCCTCGCCGTGCAGGTCTGGGTGCAGATCCGGGAAATCCCCGATGAAATCCGCCAGCAACTCGACGTAGCGTGCCTCGTCCTCGTAGCGGCCGATGAAACCTAACTCGCGGGTCCGGTGAAACCCAACTTCCTGCGCGCTCGTCAGCATGTCCCAAGCGCAGTACCACGCACCGCGGTCGCCAGTGTTGAACCGGTTGCCGTTGGGCCTCGTGTAGGTGAATGCCGCGTTGATATGGCTCTGACCGTAAAGGGTCAGGTCAAGCGACCGCCGCGCGAAGGCCAGTTCTCGGCGGTCGAGCGCGGGACTGCCCTGCGCTTCGGCGATCAGGCGGTCACTGGTCTCGCCTTCGATCTCGGCGAGAATCGCGGCCTCCTCGTCGCTGTCGACCAGCCCCCGCAGCACCGGCGGCTTGTGATGGGTCTCGGAAATCAGCCTGACAAGGGCACGGTCATTGACCGACGTGATCCTCAAACCCCGCCCCGCAGCGCATCGACATAGCCCCGCACGCGCAGGATCTTGGGCAATCCTCCCTCGATCATCGCGTCCACGGGCCGCGCGCCGTCAAACTCCGGACCTCGGTTCGGCAGCTTCGCCCAGTCCCGCGAGATCGGCTCGTTGAAGTAAAGCTCAAGCGACTTGTAGAGGCCGATCAGCGCGCTCAGGCGCAGCATCTGGTCCCGCGTCAAATCCCCCGCAAAATCGGGCTTCTTCGCTCTCTTCCAGGTCGAGTCCGACATATCCGCCAGTGCCGCCGCCTCACGCAAGGTGAGCGACCAGGCGTCCGCGATCCGGGCGAAGGCCTTAAGAGCGACCCCCTGCCGATCCGGCGCAGGACGTTCCAGAACAACGTTTTCCATATGTTGGCGCTCCTTCCTAGTTTGACTGATGATATAAGCTCATATGGATTGTTTTGCAAGTCCATATGATCCATGTTGTGCCTCAAGGGTTAGAGGGTTGCCGGGTTTTCCGTGACGGGTTTGGAGGTCGGGAGAGAGGCTCCCGGCTGGCCTGTCGCGGAGATATCCCGATGACCAAGCAACAGAAGATCACCCTCAGCGCCTCGCGCGACATCCCTTTCAACAAGCTGATGCTCAGCCATTCGAACGTGCGCCATGTCGAGGCGGGCGTGTCGATCGAGGAACTGGCCGAGGACATCGCGCGGCGCACGCTGCTTAGCTCCATCACCGTGCGGCCCGTGCTGGACGACAGCGGCGCCGAGACCGGCATGTACACGATCCCCGCCGGCGGACGACGGTTCCGGGCGCTCGAACTGCTCGTCAAGCAGAAGCGCATGAACAAGACAGCACTTGTCCCCTGCATCGTCCGCACCGACGGGCTCGCCGAAGAGGACAGCCTCGCCGAGAACGTCCAGCGCGCGCCGCTGCATCCGCTCGACCAGTTCCGCGCCTTCGAGGCGATGCGCGAGAAAGGCCGCACCGAGGAGGAAATCGCAGCGGCCTTCTTCGTTTCGGCCAGCGTGGTCAAGCAGCGGCTGAAGCTGGCCGCGGTCGCGCCCTCGCTGCTCGACGCCTATGCCGAGGAAGAGATGACCCTCGACCAACTCATGGCCTTCACAGTCAATCCCGATCACGCGCGGCAGGAGCAGGTCTGGGAGGCGTTGCAACGGCACTATTCCCGGCAGCCCTACGAGATCCGTCGCATGCTGACCGAGGGTGCGGTGCGGGCCTCGGACAATCGTGCGCAGTTCGTCGGGCTCGACGATTACGTCGAGGCCGGGGGCGAGATCCTGCGCGATCTGTTCCAGCAGGACGACGGCGGCTGGCTGCAGGATGCCGCCCTGCTCGACGTCATGGTGCGCGAGAAGCTGGCCGAGGAGGCCGAGGCGATCCGTGCCGAGGGCTGGAACTGGGTCGAGGTCGACACCGAGTTCCCCTATGGCCACACCTTCGGGATGCGCCGGGTCCATGGCGAGGCGGTGCCGATGAGCGACGAGGAGGAGGCCAACTACCAGTCGCTGAAGGCCGAATACGACGCGCTCGAGGCCGAGCATGCGGAGGCCGACCAGCTGCCCGACGATGTCGATGCCCGGTTGGGCGGGATCGAGGAGGCGATGGAGGCACTCGAGGCGCGTCCGATCCGGTACGAGGCGGAAGACCTCGCGCTGGCCGGAGCGTTCGTCAGCATCGACAGTTCCGGGCGGCTGCGGGTCGAACGCGGCTATATGCGGCCCGAGGATGAGCCGGTCGAGGAGGTGGAAGATGTGGGCGAGGTCGCACCGGAAACGGCGCCGGAAGAGGACATCGACGACACCGTCGTGTCTACCGCTGACAAGGAGGAAGAGAACGACGGCCTGAAACCGCTCTCCGACCGCCTCGTCATGGAACTGACGGCCCATCGCACCCTGGCGCTGCGCAATGCGCTGGCCCAGGATCCGCAGGTCGCCTTCCTCGCGGCGCTGCACGCGATGGTCCTGCGGCTCTTCTATCGCTACGCCGTCGACAGTTGCGTCGAGATCGAACCGCGCAACGCGGGGTTCGGATCGCACGTGCCGGGCCTCGGCGACACGGCCTATGTGCAGGCCATCGACCAGCGCCACGAGACCTGGGCACGGAACCTGCCGAATGCATCCGAGGACCTCTGGGAGGCCCTGACCGAGTTCGACAGCTGCAGCCGCGAGGCGCTCTTCGCCCATTGCGTGGCGATGAGCGTGAATGCCGTCCACGACCCTTACCAGCGCCGGCCCCGCGCCATCGCGCATGCGGATGTTCTGGCCGGGACCGTCGGGCTCGACATGGAAAAGGCGGGCTGGACGGCGACGGGTGAAAGCTACCTAGGCCGCGTGACCAAGGCGCGCATCCTCGAAGCCGTGCACGAGGCGAAGGGTGAGAACGCCGCTGACCGGATCGCCGGGCTGAAGAAGGCCGAGATGGTGACCGCCCCCGAGGACCTGCTCGTCGGCACCGGCTGGCTGCCGGACCCGTTGCGCACGCCGCCGCTGCCGGAAGAGGACGCACCGGAGATCGAGCTGGTCGACGAGGCGGACCGCGCCGACGATGACGCTTCGGAAGACGATCCCGACAGCGGCGAAGCGCAATCGGCGGAAGACGGCGGTGAACCGGCTATCGGAGACTCCGACCTGATGGAGGAAGATGATCCCGTCGCCGGTGACGCCTTCGCCAAGACAGCCGCCGAGTGACCTTCAAGCAGGTCGGAGCTCCTTCCCCCGAGTTCCGGCTGCCGGGGTCCGCCAGAAATGGCGAGCCCCTTTTTCTATCCACGACAGGAGGCACAGAGCATGCACAGCCCCGCCGCAGATATCGCCCGCCGTCTTGCCGAGGAGGCGGAGACCGTTTGCCGCCACTACCTCTCGAACGGCCGCAAGCAGGGCTGGTATTGGATCGTCGGTGACGTGCAGAATACTGGTCTGCCCCCTGGAAAGTGGTCCTTCCTGGAGTAGGCTTTCGAGCCGTATGGAGGACAAGGAATGGGACAGAAGAGACATAAGCCTGAGGAGATCGTCGCGAAGCTGAGGCAGGTCGACGTTCTGGTATCGCAGGGGCGATCGGTGGCCGAGGCGGTGCGATCCATCGGTGTGACACAGTTCACCTATTACCGCTGGCGCAAGGAGTTCGGCGGGTTGAAGACCGACCAGGTGAAGCGCTTGAAGGAGCTCGAGAAAGAGAACGAGCGCCTGCGGAAGGCCGTGTCGGATTTGACGCTCGAGAAGCTGATCCTGCGGGAGGCGGCCTCGGGAGTGAGGGCCGTCTCGGAAACGGTCCGGGGGACCGTTTCAGGCCCGAACGGGCGGAGCCCCTAAGCCCCGCCCGCCGCCGAGCATGCGTCGATCACGTCAGACGGAAATTTCGGATCTCCGAACGTCTTGCCTGTCGCGTTCTGGGGCAGCATCGATCGACCCAGCGGAAGGCGCCGCGCGGGCGGGCCGACGAGGAGGCGCTGACCGCGGACATCGTCGCGCTGGCCAGCCAGTATGGACGTTACGGCTATCGCCGGATCGCAGCCATGCTGCGAGACGCCGGCTGGGCCGTGAACGTGAAGCGCGTCGAGCGGATCTGGCGGCGGGACTGAGGAGGATCAGACAACGGTCCGGGGGACCGTTTTCCCGACGAAGCTGAAAGTGCCACAAAAGCAACCGAAGAAGGGGCGTCTCTGGCTGAACGACGGGTCGTGCATCCGCCTTCGACCAGAGCGCCCGAACCACGTCTGGTCCTATGACTTCGTCGAGAGCCGGACCCATGACGGTCGGAAGTTCCGCATGCTCAATGTCATAGACGAGTTCACCCGGGAGTGCCTGGCGATCCGGATCGACCGGAGGCTCAATTCGACCGCCGTGATCGATGTCCTGACCGACCTGTTTATCCTGCGCGGTGTGCCCGGGCACGTCCGATCCGACAACGGCCCCGAGTTCATCGCCAAGGCCGTGCGGGACTGGATCGATGCCGTCGGCGCGAAGACGGCGTTCATTGAACCAGGCAGTCCCTGGGAAAACGGCTACTGCGAGAGCTTCAACTCGAAGCTCCGCGACGAACTGCTGAACGGCGAGATCTTCTACTCGCTGGCGGAGGCTCGCGCCGTGATCGAGGCATGGCGGGTCCACTACAACACGGTCAGGCCCCATTCGTCGCCGGGCTACCGACCGCCAGCGCCGGAGGCTGTCCACTGGCCGTCTCGCGGACGGGGATCAGCCCCGCCGCAGGCATCCGCCTTGGCAGGGAAACCCGTCATGCACCAAGATTGAAACCGGACCACCCGATAGGGGCAGGCCACTCGTCGGCTTGCTCACGCGTGAACACGGTGAATGGGTCGCTCTGAGTTCCACTTCCACTCATTTGGCAATCTCCTCAAGGTCGGAATATACAAAAGAAGCTGTCGGACTCATTGCGATCATATAATGAAAATCCCTAGTGTCGCTTTCTGTCCGGCATAATCCAAACATCGATACACCTTGCCGTCTGTCTTCAGGATCACCTTGATCAAGGCGACAATCTTCATAGGATGCTAGCTCGTTTAAGCCGAATTCTGACATATGCTTAAAATAGTTGGATGTGGCTGTTTCAAGATAATCTTGGTCGCTTGGTTTACAAACTTGTACAAATATAAACCATGCTGCTGATATCGACGCCAGTACTGTCACCAATAAGAATAAAGATTTTTTCATCGATATTGAACGCGAAAATTGTGAATTATGGATGCCGCTCGGACGCTATCTGAAACGGTCGGTTTTGTCATGCCCCATCTCCTCAGGTATCCAAACGGCTCTGTTGCACAAATCCCGTGACGGGATTCATTTGGTGAATCCAGCGTGGTAGCTGGCCGGCATGAGCAGACCGACACCCCCGACCTACAAGACCAGGAACTGGCCAGCCTACAATGAAGCGCTGAAGCACCGGGGCTCGCTGACGATCTGGTTCGATCCCACCATGACTTGGGATGCCGCGCCGACAGGCAGGCGCGGCCGCCAGCGGACCTACAGCGACGCCGCTATCCAATCGTGTCTGACAATGAAGGGTGAAGGGCGTTTTCGGAATTGATCCAGTGGATCAATTCAGCCCTGAACGGGCGGCGCCTCGGGCTTTTCGGCATGGCCCTGCGACAGACGACCGGGTTTGTCGAAAGCCTGTCGCGACTGGTGGGCCTCGACTGGTCGCTGCCCGACGTCAGCACGCTATCTCGCCGCCAGCATACGCTGGCCCTCAATATCCCCTATCGCGGTTCCAATGGGCCGCTGCATTTGTTGATCCCCTCTCATGGTTTGCAAGCAAACCACTGCCGTTCAGCGGATAGAACTGGCATCAAGGTCGAGGGCGAAGGCGAATGGCACGCCCGCAAGCATGGGGGCCCAAAAAAGGCGGGTCTGGCGCGAGATCCACCTCGGGATTGACGAGGAAACCTTGGAATTCCGGGCTGTCGAGATCACCGGAAGCCACATTGGCGATGCACCGGTCTTGCCCGACCTTCTCAGCCAGATACCGGAGGGCCAAGAAATCGGCAGCGTCATGGCAGACGGCGCTCACGACACACGCAAATGCCACGATGCCATCGCTGACCGCGGCGCCCACGCCGTCGTCCCGCCCCGCAAGAATGCAAAGCCATGGAAGACCGTCACCGAGGGAGCCGTGGCGCGAAACGAGGCCTGCGCGCGGCGAAATACCTGGGTCGCGCGCTCTGGCGACGATGGATCGGATACCACAGCCGGAGCCGCATCGAGACAAAGATGCACTGTGTCAGACTGCTGGGTCAGCGGCTCATGACGCGGGACTTCAACCGACAGGTCGCCGAGATCCAGGTCCGCATCGCCGTCCTGAACGGCTACACCGCGCTTGGCATACCCATCACGGAGACCGTGGGATAAATCCGTCCGGGGTAAGGGGAACCTCGACGTTCAACCGATTTTTGCTACAGAGCCGGTCTCCATGAGGACTCCCTAGAATGTGATGCACGAAAGGGTCGGCACGCAGGGGTTCCGGTCGATGCCGCAAAAGGCGGAAAAATCAGGACCTCAGCGCATCAATCTCCTTCTATGTTTGTCCCGCTCGTACAGCCCTGCCCCGCGCACGCCAACGGCTGCGAGGGTGGCGCGCCCGATCCCGGCCTGCCGGTTTCACGGCGGCGCGGTCCATTGCGCATGGTGGCGGACGTGGCCCGCAGGCGCGAGTTCTCCGACAGCCTCCTCGGGTTTCGTAGGGCCTTGCCGGGGTGACGGTTAGAAGCGGAATGTGCCTGCCCTGTCCGCATGGCGCAGGACCGGTATGTCCGGCACCGGCCCGCCCGATGTCGCTTTTGACCGGTGCGCGCCCCGCCCGCCAGTCAGTGTGGCGCCGGGAGCTGGACAGCAGTTGGCGGCGCCTGCCTGCGCAGCAGGGCCCGCCGCCGGATCTGTACCGCAAAAACCCCGTCACCGGGGCGGTCGGTATTTGGGGTCAGTTGTTCAGAACCGCCATGTTGTCCGCTTCCCAACCGATCCAGACCGGATCGGTGCCGACCGACTGGCCGGTTTCCGCGTCGACGTAGGCCTTCAGCAGCGCGTCGCCCTCGCCCACGGCGATCTGCATCGCCATGCGGCTGCCGAGGAAGGTCTTGCCCACCACGCGCCCCTGCACCGCGTTGGCGGTCTGCGGACGTTCGGCGCTGAAGCCCAGCTTTTCCAGCCGGACAGAGGCGGTGATGGGATCGCCTGTGGCGGGCAGACCCGCCGGCGCCTTGCCCAGAAGGGTCGTGCCCTCCCAGTCCATCACCACCTTGTCGCCCTCGGTGCCGCGCATCCGACCCGACAGCAGATTGGTCTCGCCGATGAACTCGGCCACGAAGCGGCTGGCCGGGCGGAAGTACAGCTCTTCCGGGGTGCCGTCCTGCTCGACCTTGCCCTTGTTCATGACCACGATGCGGTCGGACATGGTCAGCGCCTCTTCCTGGTCATGGGTGACGAAGAAGAAGGTCTTGTTGGTGCGGCGCTGGATCGACTTCAGTTCCTGCTGAACCTGACCGCGCAGCTTGGCGTCCAGCGCCCCCAGCGGTTCGTCCAGCAGCAAGAGCGACGGGTCGGGCGCCAGGGCGCGCGCCAGCGCAACCCGCTGCCTCTGCCCGCCCGAAAGCTGCACCGGGTAGCGCGATGCGTAGGAATCCAGCTCCAGGAAGGACATGATCTCTTCAGAGCGGCGCCGGATCGCGGATTTTCCCATGCCCTTCACTTCCAGCCCGAAGGCCACGTTCTGCGCCACTGTCATATGCGGGAACAATGCGTAGTCCTGGAACACCATGTTCACGTGGCGCTTCTCCGGCGGCTGGTTGGTCACGTCCTCGCCGTCGAGGAGCACCCGCCCCGAGGTCGGACGCTCGAACCCTCCGAGGATACGCAGGGTGGTGGACTTGCCGCAGCCCGACGGGCCGAGGAAGGTGACGAACTCGCCCTGCGCGATGTCCAGCGTCAGATTGTCCAGCGCGACGGTTTTGCCGAAATGCTTGGACAGGCCCTCGATGCGGACAAGCGGTGTCTGGTCGGTCATGGCTCAGGTTTCCTTGTTCATGCGGCGGGTGAAGCGCTCGGCCCAGATGCCGATGACGGCGGTCAGGACCAGCGCAACGGTCGCGATGGCGTTGATTTCGGGGCTCATCCCGGAACGAAGCTTGGCAAAGATCAGCACCGGCAGCGTCGGCTCGTAACCGCCCAGGAAGAAAGAGCGCACGAAGTCGTCGAAGGACAGCAGCAGGCAGAAGATCGAGGCACCGAGGATCGCGGGCACCAGATAGGGCAGCGTGATCCGGATGAACGAAATCAGCGGATCGGCCCCCAGGTCGCGGGCGGCCTCGATCTGACTCTTGGGCAGCGTCGACAGCCGCGCCATGACCACAAGCACAACGAAGGGCACGTTGTGCACCGCATGGGCCCAGACTATCGCGCCCATGCCGGGCTCGATCCCCAGCCAGCGGGCGTAGATGCGAAAGGCGATGGCCGAGATGATGCCCGGCACCAGGGCCGGCAGCACCGTCATGCCGAAGACAGCGGTGCGGCCCCAGAACCTGCGCCCTTCCAGCAGCACCGCGATCCAGGTGCCGACAAAGATCGAGATCAGCGTCGACAGCACCGCGATGGCGACGGAATAGCCGAAGGTCGACAGGACTGCGGCATCGGCGAAGACCCCGGTGTACCAGTCCAGTGTCCAGGACCGGATCGGGAAACCGATGAACTTGCTGTCCTTGAAGCCCATCACCACCATCAGGATCAGCGGCACGAAGACATAGAGGACGAAGGCCCAGTAGACGCAGGCAAGAAAGATCCGGTTGCCGCGGAACATCTCGGGACGGTCGTTCATTTCTTCTCTCCCTTGCGCAGCGCGCTCATCAGCTTCTGGAAGGTCGCCGTGAGGACCAGCGCCGCCGCGAACATGATCGTGGCAAAGGCCGCCCCGGTGGGCCATTCATCCCCCGCCGCGTGGAAGAAGCCTGCGATGGTTTCGGCAAAGACCGTGGTCGAGGGCCCTCCAAGCAGGACCGGCGTGGCGTAGAAGCCGGTCGAGATCAGGAACACCAGCGTGCAGCCTGACGAGATGCCTTCTATGGTCAGCGGCAGGGAAATGCGGCGGAACCGGGTCCAGGCGCCCGCGCCCAGATCGGCGGCGGCCTCGTTCATGCTCTTGGGCAGCTTCTCCAGTGCCGAGTACAGCGGCAGCAGCATGTAAAGCGCTGTCAGGTAAACGATCCCGAGCCCCATGGAGAAACTGGTGTACATGAAGGGGATCGGCCGGTCGATCAGGCCGAGGGTCTTCAACAGAAGGTTCACGGCGCCGGTATTGCCCAACAGGATCATGATCGCATAGGTGCGCACGATCTCGCCCACCCAGAACGGGATCAGCAGCAGCAGCAGGAAGAGCATCTGGTTCTTGCGGCTGACATGCCGCGCCAGGAAATAGGCCACGGGATAGGTGATGATCAGCGTGCAGAAGGTGAACACGCCGGCAAAGATCAGCGTCCGGAAGAACGGCATCCAGAAAATGCTGTCACCGAAGAAGCGGCTGTAATTGTCCAGCGTGAAGTGCTGCTCGACGCCCGGCGCCACAGGGTAGGCGTCGGTCAGCGACACGATCACCATCTGCAGCATCGGGCCGAGATGCTGGGTCAGGACCCAGAGCACCGGAATGACGGCGAGGATCAGGAACTGGCGGCGCGGCGACGCCGTCGCGAGCCGCATCAGCGTGTGGTACGGGCCCCAACCGGCCAGACGCCCCCAGAACGTCCGGTCCCCGTCCGGTTTCGACATGGATCGCCTGTCCCGCTCTGCGGATGCATCAACTGTCATGCGCTCGTCTTTCGAATGTGGTGGGGCCCCTGCTCCGCACACGGCGTCGCAGGGGCTGTCTCAGGCGAAATGAGGCGCGATCAGGCGGCCTTGATCGCCTCGACGGCCGGATCGACGAGGCTGTATTTCAGCTCGTTCGCCTCGGCACGGAAGAACTGCATGTTGGCCAGCTGCTCTTCAGGGAACGAGGTCGACTTCTTCTCAAGATCGTTCAGATGCTGGTCCGCGTCCTTGTAGGTCGAGATGAAGCCCGACGCCTTCGTCATCGCCGCGCCGATCTCGGGCGAGGCGAGGATCGCGTCGAGGAAGGTGTAGGCGTTCTCGGCGTTGGGCGCGTTGTTGGCGATGTTGTAGGTATAGACGAATCCGTAGGAGCCTTCGCGCGGGATCGTCATGCCGAGCGGGAAGCCGTCGTTGATCAGCGCCGCCGCGGGGCCGTTCCAGGAATGGCCGAGCAGGATGTCCTGATTCACCATCATCTGCTGGAACTCGGCGCCGCCGTCGTAATATTTGCGCACCAGGGGCTTGTGCTCGATCAGGAAATTCTTGGCCTCCTCGACGATCTGCGCGGCCTTCTCGGGGTCGTCCTTGTATTCGACCATGTTGCCGTCATAGCCCATCTTGAGCATGATGATCGACATCATGTCCTGGATGATATACGCGGTCTGGTTCGCGTATTTCTCGCTGAAGAGCGTGTCCCAGGTCATCGCTTCTTCTTCCGAGACGTAGTCGCTGTTGTAGGCCAGCACTTCCATCCCCGACAGGATCGGCGCACCCCACTTCTCGCCGTTGATCGTCGCCCAGTCGCCTTCCGAGAAGGTCGGATTGATGTTGCTCCAGTTGCTCAGACGATCGGTGTCGAGCGGCGCCAGAAGGTCGCTTTCGATGAACTGCAGGAAGCGGTGGCCGGCGACGGTCATGATGTCGACGGTCGGGTTCGGCTGCTCTGCTGCAAGGAGGTTGAACTGCTTGCCCTGGTCGTCGACGAGGCGGACGTTGACCTTGATGCCGGTCTCGGCCTCGAACTGCTCCTTGAACGCCTCGGGCACGAAGTTGTTGTAGGTCCAGATGTTCACCTCTCCGCCGGACTGGGCCGAGGCACGGCGCAGATATGCGGGCGAGGCCAGAGCCGCACCCGTGGCGGCGGCGGTTCCGAGAAAGCGGCGGCGGTTGAATATCAGTCTCGACATGGTGTTGTCTCCTTGTTGGTCCAGTGGTGGTTCTTCTTATTGCCCCGGTGAGGGGTCTTCTTGGTTATGTCTCCAGCGCGCGTCACACGCAGGCAGGCTCACGCAAAAGCCCCGTCTTCGCGGCCGCCTTCAGCTCGTCCAGGCTGAACCGGTCCAGGTCCAGCGCCGCGAGGATCTGGTTCTCGGCCTCGAAATCCCGCCCGTACATGGCGGAGAAGATCCGGATGCCGGCCTCGTGCAGCGGCGCGGGATGACCCGCCAACCGGCCAAGCACGGCGGTCAGCACCAGCCCGTAGGGCACGTCTTCGGTGACATAGCGGCTGTCGGCGGTGGCCGGACCGGTGCCGCCATTGCCCTGCGCGTGCATCTGCTGGTTCATCTCGGAAATCGAGGCGACCGACACGTGGAAGGACAGGTGGAAATGTTCGAAGATCGTCCGGACCTCCAGCCCCAGCGCCTGCGCGATCTCCAGCCGTTCGCGGTCCAGCTCTTCCAGCAGGCGGCCCACCTTGGGCGTGACGTTCTGGCCCTGGGACCAGGTTTCGCCGCGCTCCATCCGGGTGATGTTGCCCAGGGCGATGCCCATGTGGTTCTGCGGGTTCAGGTTCGACAGCGAGATCGCCAGCAGCCCGTCGCGCGGCTGGAAGCGATCACCGAACAGCGCCTCGCACAGCGCCAGCGCGTCGGCAGAGCGGTCTTCCGGCACGGTGCAAAGGTCGACGCGGCTGCGCACTGTGTTCACCTTGACCTCGGTGCCCGATTGCCGCCGCCCGGTGCAGATCGTCGTGCCCCATGCGGTGATCGGCGCGACGACGCCGCGCGCCGCCAGAAGCTGCATCAGGTAGACCGCCCCCAGCGAGGCATGGGACGACACGATCACATGGTGCCGGTCCTCGATATGCGGCGCCAGCGCGTCCAGCACGGTTTTGTGGCCATAGCCGGGCAGCGCGATGATCAGCACATCGTTCTCGCGCGCCAGAGTGGCCGCGCTGTCGGCAATCCGCGGGGTTAGCGTGGTCTCCACCGCGCCGGTGGCGCGCAAGGCCGCCCCTTGGGCCAGTTCTGCCGTGCCCGCGCCCGAGGGCGACCACAGCATCGGGTCGTGACCCGCATCGTGCAACACCGCCGCCGTACCGAACGCGATCGAGCCCGCGCCCGCCAATCCTACCGTCCTGCTCACATTTCCCCCTGATTCTCTATGAATCGTCTTCCGTACTCTACACCATTATAGCAGATTGCATTCCGTTATAACGGAATTTACCTCACGAGGCCGTTTCCGGCAGCCGCACCGGATCGCCCAGCACATGCATCAGGCGGTTCGCCCAGCCGAACAGCGAGGCCGACAGGATCAGGTCCAGAACCTCCGCCTCGTCCAGCCCCGCATCGTTCAGTGCCGCCATGTGTTCCGGCCCGGCCTGCGACGGGGTTTCGGACAAAGCCACGGCAAAGTCAAAGATCGCACGGTCGCGCGGCCCAAGGTCCGCCCGGGGACCGTCGCGGAACAGCTTGTCCGTCACTTCATTGGATTTCTCAAGCTGCGAATGCCGCGCCGCATGGACGGCGGCGCAATAGATGCAATGGTTGACCATCGAGGCCCCCAGCGCACCCAGTTCCCGCTCGGCCCGGCTCATCCCGCCCTTGTCGTACATGATGCCGTTGAACAGCGGCGAACGCACCTTCAGGCTTTCGACGTCATGCGCCAGCGTCAGCACGTATTCCGACACCTTAGTGTTCGAGGGCGTGACCTTCAGCGCGTCCAGCTGCTCTGCGCTGGCCTCCTTCAGGTCGACCGGCTTCACGCGCGGCTGCCAATGCGGCACGTTGCGGGTGAATTTCGTGATCACCTTGGTCATGGGTAGACCTCCTTCATCAGGCGAAGCCCGGCAATCACCCGCAGCTGATAGGCCAGGAACGCGTTCAGTTCGCACAGCCGCACGATATCGGCATCGGCAATCCCCGCCGCCTGCAGGCCCGAGATATCGGGCGCCGCGACATTGCGGGTATCGGCGGCCACCTTGTCCATGAAGGCCACGACCGGCGCCAGCCCCTGCCCTGCCCCGTCGTCAGAGGGGTCGGCCAGCGCGCCATAGTCGCCCGCATCCGCCGCATATTGCCCTGCCAGCGCTTCTTCGCCGTTCAGCATCGCGATGCGGGCCGCCAGCGCCGCGCGCAGCGCGTGCGACCAGGCCCCGCAATCCTGCGGCCGCAACACCGCCACTTCGGCCTCCTGGGTCATCTCGAAGATGCTCGCGCGGCCCTCGATGGCGGCTCCGGGCGCGCGGCCCGCGCCCAGCCCGGCGCATTTCAATGCGGTCGTATCCAAAGCCATCAGGCCACCTTCCCCTTCTTGTCCTCGCAGACCAGTTCCGACGGCACCCATTCGCTGCCATCCAGTTCCGGCTTGGCGTAGGCCAGCATCGCTTGCCAGTGCGCGGCCACGTCCTCGGCATAAAGCTTCGACGCAACCGCGCGCGCCATCCATCCCGCCCCCTCGGAGATCCCCGGGATATCGCCGCTGACCTTGCCCAGGCTGGCCGAAGCCCCGTAATTGAAACAATAGACATTGGTTAGCCACGGCGCCCGCCCGGGCACCTTCTCGCGGAAGGTGAAGTCCTCGTTCAGATAGGGAAACAGCCCCAAGTCGCGCGACGGTTCGTCCGCAGGCGGGGTATAGACGTCCCGCCACAGCAGGATATCGCCCGCCGCCTCGCCGAACTCGGTCCGCGACAGCGGATCGATGGTAAAGCCGGTGCCCAGGATCACGAAATCCGCCTCGTAGGCCGTGCCGTCGGCAAAGCCGACCCGCACCGCGCCGTCCCGCTCGACAGTGCTTTCCACCGCCTTGCCGAAATGGAAATACGCATTGGGGTGGCGGCTGACCCGGTTGGTCGAGCCATGCGGCGGCGGCGTCTGGGTGGCAAAGGAATACTGCATGAAGCGCCAGCGCCATTCGTCGGGCAGGCTGGCATAACCGGCGGTAAAGCCGAAAGAGCCGATCCCCATCATCTTGTTGACGGTGGGCATCTCCTTGCGGCGGATCAGGTGGCGGACCTCGGCGGCGCCATGCTCCAGCGCCTCGGCGGCATTGTCTACGGCAGAGGCGCCAACCCCCACGACCGCCACGCGCTTGCCCTTCAGCCGGCCGAAGTCGATCTCGTCGGCGCTATGCGCCCAGAAGGACCGGTCCAGGTCCTGCACGAACCCCGGAATATTCGGGCGGCCGGTGCCGTCGCGCCCGGTGGCAAAGACCAGCTTGCGGGTCAGGATCGACTGCTCGTCCGCGCCCGACAGGTGCAGGCGCAGCAGGTCACCCTCGGGCTCGACCCGGTCGACGGACACGCCGTTCTCGATCGGGATCGCCAGCACCCTGCGATACCACTTCAGGTATTCCATCCACATCGGCCGCGGGATCTTGTCCAGCTTTTCCCAGTCGGCGGTGCCGAACTGCGCGCGATACCACGCCTGGAAGCTCAGCGCGCCATGGCCATAGGCAGGGCCGGTCAGCTCCTTGGGAGAGCGCAGCGTCTCCATCCGCGCATAGGTCAGCCAGGGGCCTTCCAGCCCCTTGGGGCTGCGCTCCAGCACCCGCATGTTGTGGATGCCGCCGGTCTTCAGCGCCATCCAGGCCACCATGCCGCACATGCCGCCGCCGATGATCACAACGTCGCTGACCCCCTCGCGGGCGGGCACCCAGTCCTTGCCCGGCCAGCAGAGGAATTTCAGATCCTCGCGCAGCCGCGCCTCCAGCACAGGCAGGCCCTGGCCGTCGATCGGGGAAGCGGTGTCATGTGTCATGTCGTCTTTCCTGTAACTCTACTGTCCGGTCGCGGCACGCTCAGGCGGGCCGGCTGGCGAACCAGTCCGGGTGGAGATCGTCGATATGGAAGGCATGGGCATGGCGCTGGCGCGGCCCATGCGCGGGGGTCTCGCGCAGGTGCGGGTGGTCACCCGGCAATTCGGGATGATCGTGTGCGCGGGTCAGCGGATCGCTTGCGGGCCAGAACCGAAGCGCCAGCGCCGCCACGCCGGCAGTCAGCGCCGACAGGATCAGCAGCGCGGGCACCAGCCCGACGCGCGCGCCCAGCTCGCCCGCCAGCGGGTAGGCCACCAGCCAGCCCGCATGCGACAGCGAGAACTGCGCCGCGAAGACCGAGGCGCGGTCCCCTGCCCCGGCAGAGCGCGCGATCACCAGTCCGCCCGGCGTCAGCACCAGCGAGGCGGCCAGGCCGAAGCCGGCCCACAAACCCATGTAACCGGCATAGGCCAGCGGCAGCGCGATACCCAATCCCAGCACCGCGTGCAGCAGCGCACCGAGGGCCATCACGCGGCGCTCGTCCAGCGTCTCGATCAGTCGCGGCACCAGCACTGCGCCGGTCGCGGCGCCCAGCCCGTAGAAGGCCATCAGCACCGGGTAGTGCCGCTCGGCGTCGCCCAGCTGCGCACCGGCCAGCACCACCGAGTTGACCAGCACCCAGGCCATGCTCAGCGACAGGGCAAAATTCAGCAGGAACAGGCCGCGCAGCCGCGGAGTCCGGCGATAGATCGACAGCCCCGTCAGCGCCCGGGCCAAAAACGGCCCCCGGCGCGGCGCGCCCGCCCCGGCGGGGAAACGCGTGACCAGCAGCGCCGCGATGGACCCGGAAAAGGCCAGCGCCGCCACCCAGAACAGGAACTCGGCCGCAACCACGTGCAGCACCGTGGCGGCGATCACCGGCGAAAGCACGGATTCCAGCGTATAGGCGATGCGCGACCACACCAGCGCGTGGCTGTAGGCGCGCTCTTCGGGCAGCACGTCCGGGATCACCGACTGGAAGATCGGCGTGAAGCCGGACGAGACCGCAAAGAAGACCAGCGCCAGCGCGGCAATCTGCCAGGTCTCGGTGGCAAAGGCCATCGGCAGCAACAGCGCCATGCGCGCGATATCCAGCCCGACCATCACCCGCTTGCGAGAGCGCCCGGCGAAAAGCGCCTCGGCCAGCGGCGAGATGCCCACATAGGCGACCATCTTCACCGCAAGCAGAAAGCCCAGGATCTGCCCCGCCGCCGCCGTGCCGCCGATGCGATAGGCCGCCAGCGACATCGCCACGGTCATCAGGCCAATCGCCAGCAGCGAACAGACCTGCGCGGCGAAAAGCGTCCGGAAGACGGGATTGGCTATCAGGCTGATCCGGGCTGCGGTCATGAAACGAGCGTATCCTGTGGGAGGCCGTTGGCGTTGAACCGGGCGGTACTGGTATCAACGCGGTACTGAGCGGCATATTCTGGGGCGATCCGCGCCAGATTGTCCACAGCCGCAATGATCGAATCCACCTTCTCGTCGCTCATCAGGGCGGAAAGGTTCAGGCGCACCCAGCCGGGCTTGGCGGTTTCCTCGCCCTTTTTCAGCGCTGCGATGGTGGCATCCGATTCGGCGCGGCCCAGCCCCAGCAGCCGGTGACCATAGGGCCCCGCGCAGGCACAGCCGCCGCGCGCCTGGACCCCGGTCAGGTCGCTGAGCAGGCGGGTGAAGAACTGGTGATGCACCAGCCCCCCCTGCCAGTCCCGCACCCGGAAGGAAAAGATCGGCAGCGCCTCGGCGCCGGGAATGCCCAGCAGCTCGATCCGGTCGTTGTCCGCCCAGACCTTCAGCGCCCGAGCACGCAATTCGGCCTGCCGGCTGTCCAGCCAGCTCTGCCCCAGCGCCTCCTTGACCAGCATGGCCAGCGCGGCGCGGATATCGCCGGTCACATTCGGGGTGCCGCCCTCTTCCCGCGCCGCAAGGTTGCCGGAATAGACATGCCCCCAGGGCGACACGAAACTGACCGTGCCGCCTCCGGGGAGGGTCGGCTTGGCACGGAGCGCGATCCCGTCGCGGATCACCGCGACACCACTGGAACCGGGGCCGCCGGGAAACTTGTGCACCGAGAACACGATGGCATCCTTCTGCGCATCGGTGCCCGCCTTCATGTCCATCGCGCAATAGGGACCGGCACAGCCGTAGTCCCAGACCGACACCGCGCCATGCGCGCGCAGCATCCGCGTCACCGCGTCCACATCGGTCAGGATGCCGGTCACGTTGGACGCCGCCGAAAAGGTGCCGACGATCCGCGCCGCGCCCCGCGCCGCGATCAGGGCGCGCTCCAGCTCGCCCATGTCGACGCCGCCGGTCGGCGCCTCGGCGATCTCGATCACCTCGGCCCCGGTCTCGCGCCAGGGCAGGATGTTGGAATGATGTTCGTAGGGGCCGGTCAGCACCACCACGCGCTGCCCCTGCCGGACCAGCGCCGCCAGATCCAGCAGCCCCGCGATGCGGTTGAGTCCGGCGGTAGAGCCCGACCCGGCAAACACCACGCTCATGCCCGCGGCGGCACCGGTCAGCCGGGCGATCTCGGCCCGCGCGGCCTCGCGCAGCTTGGTCATGTATTCGCCGCAGAAAGAGGCCTGCGTGTGGGTATTGGCGTAATAGGGCAGCACGCGGTCGCGGATGAAATCCTCAACCTGCGCCAGCGCCCGCCCAGAGGCCACGTAATCGGCATAGATCAACGGCCGCGCCCCGAACGGCCCGTCGATCTGCGCATCCTCGCCGATCAGCCCCTCGCGGATCCGGTCGTGAACGTCGGCACCTTGCAGCGCGGCCTTGAAATCGTCGAGCGCAGTCATGTCGTCTCCTGGTTTGACCGGATCGAGTATGACGCAAGTTTTGCAAGAATCTTCACAGTTATTTGCCGTTGATTTCGCCTTCTTGTGTCATATGATCGAACAATGAAGCATAAACCAGATCATTTTGACTTTCGAATCCTCGAAGAACTGCAGCGCGACGCGGGCCTCTCCCAGCGGGCGCTGGCCGAGAAGGTCGGGCTGTCGCAGAACGCCTGCTGGCGCCGGCTCAAGGCGCTTGAGGCGTCGGGCGCGATCCGCAACCGCACCGTGGTGATCGACCGCGAAAGCCTGGGCGGCGGCTTCGTGGTGTTCTCGCTGATCAAGACGCGGCACCATTCCGCAGAGTGGCTGCGGCTGTTCCGCAGGCATGTCTCGGCCATCCCCGAGGTCATCGACTTCTTCCGCATCGGCGGCGAATACGACTACCTGCTGAAGATCGTGGCCAGGGACATGGCCGGCTACGACGATGTCTACAAGCGGCTGATCGAGAACATCGAGCTGGAAACCGTGACCTCCTATTTCGCGATGGAAGCGATCGAAGAGCAGCGCCCGATCTCCCTTCGGTAGCGGGGCGGCCCGCGTCGCCGGTATCGGGGCGCATCGAGGCGCGTCCCCACCGCCGTCCGGCCACCGCGAAACGCCCTCCGCCCCGCTCAACGCCAGGTCAGCACGACCTTGCCGGACTGGCCGGATTTCATTGCGGCAAAGCCGTCACGAAAGGCATCCACGCCCATCCGGTGCGTGATCACCCGGCTGACATCCAGCCCGTTCTGCAACATGGCGATCATCTTGTACCAGGTTTCGAACATCTCGCGCCCGTAGACGCCCTTGATGGTGATCGCCTTGAACACGATGCGCGACCAGTTCACGGGTGACTTGCCCGGCGGGATCCCCAGCAAGGCGATCTTGCCGCCCATGATCAGGCTTTCGACCATCTGGTCCAGCGCCTGCTGGCTACCGGACATCTCCAGCCCGACATCGAACCCCTGCTTCATGCCCAGTTCGTGGATCACGTCGCGCAGGTCCTCGCGGGTCACGTCGACCGTGCGGACATTGCGGCAGACCTGTTGCGCCAGCGTCAGGCGGTCCGGGTTGATGTCGGTGATGACCACATGGCGCGCCCCGGCATGGCGCGCCACCGCCGCCGCCATGATCCCGATCGGCCCCGCGCCCGTGATCAGCACATCCTCGCCCAGCAGATCGAAGCTCAGCGCCGTGTGCACCGCGTTGCCCAGCGGGTCGAGGATCGCGCCGATCTCGTCGGGGATATCGTCCGGCAGCGGCACCACGTTGAAGGCCGGCAGCTTCAGGTATTCCGCAAAGGCGCCCTGCACGTTGACCCCGATGCCGCGCGTGCCCGGATCCAGATGGAACTTGCCCGACCGGCTCTGGCGGCTTTCGGTCCCCACCAGATGCCCCTCGCCGGAACAGCGCTGGCCGATCTCCAGCCCGGTCACGTTGCGCCCGATCTCGACGATCTCGCCGGCGAACTCGTGGCCGGTGATCATCGGCACCGGCACCGTGGCCCGCGCCCAGTCGTCCCAGTTCCAGATATGGATATCGGTGCCGCAGATGCCGGTTGCGTTGACGCGGATCAGCACCTCGTCCGGGCCAATCTCGGGCACCGGCGCCTGCACCATCCACATCCCCTCTTCGGGGCGCGATTTCTCAAGCGATTTCATCGTGTTGGGCAGGGTCATTGGATCCCTCCCAGCGCGCGACCAACCTTGGCGAAAGCGGCCAGCGCACGGTCAAGCTGGTCGCGGGTCAGGGCTGCGTTCATCTGCGTGCGGATGCGGGCCTGCCCATGCGGCACCACCGGGTAGAAGAAGCCCGAGACATAGACCCCCTCTTCGAACAGTCCGGCGGCCATCTTCTGCGCCAGCGGCGCCTCGCCCAGCATCACCGGCACGATCGGATGCTCGCCGGGCAGCAAGTCGAAGCCCAGCTCTGCCAGCCCCTTGCGCCAGTAGGCGGCATTCTCGACCAACCGCCTGCGCAGTTCGCCCCCCTCTTCCACCAGGCGAATGGCTTCCAGCCCGGCGGCCAAGATGGACGGCGGCAGCGCGTTCGAGAACAGATAGGGCCGCGCGCGCTGGCGCAGCAGGTCGATCACCGGCTGGGGGCCGGCGATATACCCGCCCAGGGCCCCGCCAAGCGCCTTGCCCAGCGTCCCGGTGAGGATGTCCACATCCACCCCGAAGTGATCCGGCGTCCCGGCGCCCCTCGGCCCCATGAAGCCGGTGGCGTGGCAGTCATCGACCATGACAACCGCCTCATAGGCCTTGGCCAGCCGCGTGATCTCGGGCAGGTTCGAAAGGGTGCCATCCATCGAGAAGACGCCGTCGGTGGCGATCATCACGTGCCGGGCGCCGCCCTCGCGCGCCCGCTTCAGCTTGGCCTCGAGATCGCCCATGTCGTTGTTGGCATAGCGGTAGCGCTGCGCCTTGCACAGCCGGATGCCGTCGATGATCGAGGCGTGGTTCAGGCTGTCCGAGACGATCGCGTCATCCGGCCCCAGAAGCGGCTCGAACAGCCCGCCATTGGCGTCGAAACAGGCGGCGAACAGGATCGAGTCGTCCTTCTTCAGGAAGGCCGCAAGCTTCTGTTCAAGCGCTCGGTGCAGATCCTGCGTGCCGCAGATGAACCGGACAGAGGCCATGCCAAAGCCCTTGTCGTCCATCACCTTGCGCGCGGCGCGGATCAAGTCCGGATGGTCGGCCAGCCCCAAGTAATTGTTGGCGCAAAGGTTGATCAGGTCGCGCCCGCCAACGGAGATTTCGGCGCCCTGCGGCGAGGTGATCATGCGCTCGCGTTTCATCAGGCCATCGGCCTCGATCCGGGCAAGCGTGGTTTGCAGATCGGCAATGAAACGGTCGGGCATGGGCGCCTCCTCGATGTTACGGCCCGTATCTACCATAACGGAAGTATGTCCGCAATCATGGATTACATCGTAACGGATTTCTGTCCGCTAAACTGCCATGTCTCCGTTTTTCGGTCGCCCACCGGTCAGCCGCCCTTCACGACCAGAAAGGCCCGCGCCCGCCCTTCAGCCTGCAGCCTGTGCGGAACATCGGCGGCATATCTGGCGGTTTCGCCGGTATCCAACCGGTCCATGGCCTCGCCGCTGACCACCGTCAGCGCGCCCTCGATCACCGTCAGGTTTTCCTGCGTGCCACGTGCATGGGCCGCGGAATCCAGCACCCCGCCCTCGGCAAAGCGCAGTTCGTAGACCTCGTGATGCCCGGCGTCTTCGGGCGGCGAAAGGATCCGGATGGTACAACCCGCGCCGCGATTCTCGATGGTTGGCACCTCCTGCGCCCGCAGCACCTCGATCTGGCTGCCGGGCTGGTCCTCCAGCAATCCGGCAAAATCCACCTGAAGCGCGCGGGTCAGGTTCCACAGCGTCGAGACCGTGGGCGAGGATTCGCCGCGCTCGATCTGGCTGACCATGCTGCGGGAAACTCCCGACAGCTTGGCCACGGCCTCGAGCGAAAGGCCCTGCGCCTGCCGCGCCTGTTTCAGGCGGGCGGGAAGCAATGAGAGGATGACGTCCGGTTTGTCCATGATCCCGGAAGCTAAGACCGCAACACGCGGTAATCCAGCGGAAAATCCGCAATCGCGGAGGACGCGGCCCGAACCGGGGACAGCGCGCCGCCCCGGATGTGTCCTGCCGGTCAGAAACCGGCTCTGGCGCACATCGCGTGATGTTCGTCGGCTTTACCCCTATATTTGGCGTAGATGTCGAAGGGGGTGAACGCCATGAGAGGACGCTTCGACACCAGGCTTTTGCCTGAAGCGCTTCGCGCCGCTGGATAAAGCCTGGATGGCGCGATCCCCACAATTGACGCCGAGGTTATTGATGCCGAGGTGATCTGTCCGGGTTGCGGGCAGCGGTCTTCCCGTCGGCACGGGTAATATGTTCGGCACCTCAAGGATTTTCCAGCGCATGGTCGCTCCGCGCAGGGGCGCTTGTCGGTTCGACGGTTCCGCTGTGTTGCGTCGCACTGCCTCACGACAACTTTCAGCAAGAGAGTCCCGGATTGCCTCTGACCGGCTCTGTTGCACAAATCGGCTGACAGCCAAGTCTCCCCTTTCCCCGGACGGACTTATCCCGCAGCCTCTGTGATGGGTATGCCAAGCGCGGTGTAGCCGTTCAGGACGGCGATGCGGACCTGGAGTTCAGCGACCTGTCGGTCGAAGTCTCGCGCCATCAACCGCTGACCCAGAAGCTTCACACAATGCATCTTCGTTTCGACGCGGCTCCGGCGGTGGTATCCGCTCCATCGCCGCCACAGGGCGCGGCCCGGATACCTGGATGCCCGTAGAGCTTCGGTACGTGCGATGGCGCCAGCGGTGACGGCCTTCCAGGGCTTCGCATTCCGGCGAGGCGGGATGACGGCATGAGCGCCGCGATCGGCGATGGCGTCATGGCACTTGCGCGTGTCGTAGGCGCCGTCTGCCGTGACGCTGCGGATTTCTTGGTCCTCCGGGATTTGATCGAGAAGTTCGGGTAGGATCGGCGCATCGCCGATGTGACTCCCGGTGATCTCGACAGCCCGGATCTCCAACGTTTCCTCGTCGATCCCGAGGTGGATCTTGCGCCAGACGCGCCGCTTTGGGCCGCCATGCTTGCGGGCGTGCCGTTCGGCGCTGACATCGATCCCCCGGATCGATGTCCGGGCGCGCCTCACCCTTCACCCTCGACCTTGATCCCCGTGCTGTCGATCAGAAGGTGCAGCGGCCCTTTGGAGCCGCGATACGGGATGTTCACGACAAGAGTCTTCTGGCGGCGGGACAGCGTCCTGAAGTCGGGCACCGTCCAGTCGAGGCCCACCAGGCGCAGTAGGCTCTCGACGAACCCGGTCGTCTGCCGCAACGCCATGCCGAACAAAACCTTCATCGAAAGACAGGTCTGGATGGCGGCGTCGCTGTAGCTCTGCTGGCGGCCTCGCCTGCCAGTCGGCGCAGCCTCCCAGTTCATTTCGGGATCGAACCAGATCGTCAGCGAGCCCCGGCGCTTGAGCGCTTCATTGTAGCCTGGCCAGTTCCTGGTCTTGTAGGTCGGGGGTGTCGGTCTGCTCATACCGGCCAGCTACCACGCTGGATTCACGAGATGAATCCTTCACGCGATTTGTGCAACAGAGCCCTGTCCATTGGAAAACCTCCGCGACGGGCGCCGGAGGCCTCTCCTCCAGCCCTCAACCCGTCACGGCCCTCCCTGCCCGCCTCTGACTCTCAAGACGGCGAACAGCCGGGGCCAGCGACACCGTCGCAGGGCAGAAAAACGCAGGTTTTGGGGAGAAGTGGCGCACCCGACAGGATTCGAACCTGTGACCTTCGCCTTCGGAGGGCGACACTCTATCCAGCTGAGCTACGGGTGCAAACTGCTTACGCAGTGCTTACTTCAATTTTCCGCGGGATTAAAGCAAAGATCGGCAGCCCCGCAAACCACCGATCCGAAACGTTTATTTTCACTCGTCTTCACACAAGGGACCGTTGACATCAGCCTTCGGAGGGCAGCGCTCTATCCAGCTGAGCTACGGGTGCCTTGCTGAAAGGAGTCCGATCAGCATGCGGCTCGTATAGCGAGGGCGATCCTTCCGCGCAATCGCAATTTCCCTACTGGAAGAGCTCATGCGCCAGCTGGAGCGCATCGACGAGGACGTCGATCTCTGCGGTCGTGTTGTAGAGTCCGAAGGACGCCCGGCAGGTCGCGGTGAGGCCGAGGTGATCCATCAGCGGCCCGGCGCAGTGATGACCCGCCCGCACCGCAACGCCCCTCCTGTCGAGAATGGTCGAGATGTCATGCGCATGCGCGGCGCCGTCGAGGGTGAAGCTGAAGATCGCCGCCTTGTCGGGCGTGGTGCCCTGCAGGTTCAGCCAGTTGAGCCCGCCCAGCCGCTTCACGGCGTAGTCGCGCAGGCCGTTCTCGTGCGCGGCGATATTGTCCATCCCTAGCGCCATAAGATAGTCGAGGGCCACACCAAGGCCGATGGTCTGTACGATACCGGGCGTTCCTGCCTCGAACTTCATCGGCGGGTCGGCGTAGGAGACCGCCTCCTTGCTGACCTCACGGATAATGTCCCCACCGCCCAGGAAGGGGCGCATCTCGGCAAGCCTGTTCCTTCGCACATAGATCGCGCCCGAGCCGGAGGGGCCATAGAGCTTGTGCCCCGTGACGGTGTAGAAGTCGCACCCGACGTCCTGAACGTCGACAGGCTGATGCACCGCCGCCTGGGACCCATCCACCAGCACCGGCACGCCGCGTTCCCGGGCGGCCGCGCAGATGGACTTGACGTCGACCCGCGTCCCCAGAACGTTCGACAGATGCGTCACCGCCACCAGCCTCGTCTTCGGCCCGATGGCGTCAATGACCGCCTGCGGGTCGAGCGCGCCCGCGGCGTCGGTGTCGACCCATTTCAGCACGATGCCCTGACGTTCGCGCAGGAAATGCCAGGGCACGATGTTCGCATGATGCTCCATCACCGACAGGACGATCTCGTCGCCGGCCCGAAGCAGCGGCATCGCCCATGAATAGGCCACCATGTTGATGCCCATGGTCGTGCCGGTGTTCAGGACGATCTCGTCCTCGGAACCTGCATTGAGGAAACGCGCCACGGTTCCGCGCACAGCCTCGTATTTCTCGGTCGCGAGATTGGAAAGGAAGTGCAGGCCACGGTGGACGTTCGCATATTCCTCGGAATAGCCGCGCGTGATGGCGTCGATCACGACCTGCGGCTTCTGGGCCGATGCGCCGTTGTCGAGATAGACAAGCGGCTTGCCATTCACCTTGCGCGACAGGATCGGGAAATCGGCCCGGACAGCGTTTACGTCATACATTGGGAATGAGCCCTATCGCACCGACATCGATGAAGGAAAGCAGGATCGAGATCCCCAGCACAAGGGCGAGACTGCCGGCGACGAGCACGCCTAGCGCGCGCCAGACCGACTGCAGGCCAAGCCCGACGCTCAGGAAGTTCAGCAGGATCCAGACCGCGTAGAGGCTGGCCGCGAAGACCAGCAGCGCGGAAATCGCCGGCGACACCAGCAGCAGGACCAGAACCGCGGCCTGCACCACGCCGCGCAACGCCTGAAGCCAGATCATGAGCGCCAGCAGCGGACCCATGTCCCGCACCGGGGCGCCAAGCATCCTGCCGGTCCAGTAAAAGACGTGAACGCTGGCGATGAGCCCCCCGGCAACGGTCACGAAGAAGACCAGCGGATTGGTGATCACGCCTGGCAAGGGCATCGACGTCGGCACGATCATCTCGGAAAGCGAGAACAGGAAGGTATTCAGGATCGCGACCAGCGCTAGCCCCATCCACAGCACCTGCCGCGGAAGCTCCCACGCGGCGATGATCGCCGCGGCCTCGGCCGGCGCGCGCAGAGTCATGAGCGCGAGCGCGCCCCAGTCGATGTGGCGGGTCATCCGGCGATCCGCCCCCGTCCCGAGAGCCCGCCGATCCAGAACCATGCAAAGACCGCGAGCCAGGCCAGCCCGACGATCTGGGCCTGCAGGCCGGGTCCGATGATTCCCAGCACGAGCCCGAGCAGCAGCGCTATCGGAGACGCCGCGAGCAGCGCCCAAAACAGGGTGAGCCTGATTTCGTAACCGCTTGTCCGGAAACCGAAAACACGCACCAGAAGCCAAAGGATGGCAGCAAGCAGATAAAGCAGGAGCGGCGTGAGGAATATCCAGAAGATCGCGCTCCAGTAAAGACGCACCGACAGCGGGCCATCGGGGTTCAGCGCGGCCTCCCGGGCCTGATAGGGCGAGAAGGCGACGAACAGGAGACCGCAGGCCAGGAGAACGAAAAGCAGCGCCCTCATCTCCTGGCGCCCGTCCTGCAGCAGGCGCCCGACCACACGGGACGGCCCCCGGTAGGTCTGCCATATGTCCTGCGTCACCGCCATCAGCCGATGTGCCGACCGAGCCAGCCCTCGAGGCGCGTGACGATATCCTCGCGCAGGCGCTCGTCCTCGATCTCGTCTACTGCTTCCGCCAGAAAGGCGAGGGTCAGCAGGTTCACCGCCTGGCGATGGGGCACCCCACGCGAGCGCAGGTAGAAGAGCGCCGTCTCGTCGATCGCTCCGGATGTCGAGCCGTGCGAACAGGCAACGTCGTCGGCGTAGATCTCGAGTTCAGGCTTGGCGAGGAACTGGCTGTCTTCGTCCAGCAGCAGCGACTGGCTGATCTGGTATCCATCTGTCTTCTGCGCGCCGGCCTTCACGAGGATCTTGCCCTGGAACACGCCCGTCGCGCCGTTGCGCAGCACCTTCTTGAAGACCTGACGACTTTCACAGCGCTCGGCGTCATGGGTGATGAAGACCGTATCGTCGTGGTGGAAATCGCCATCGCCGACACAGGCACCGGCGACATGGGCAACGGCGTCGTCGCCCGTCAGCTCGATCACGCATTCGTTCCGCGTAAGAACCCCGTTCGCCGTCAGCGTGAAGGACTTGAACACGGATTCCGACGCGAGCCTTGCAAAGACATGCGTCGCCGCCTGACGCTCGTGATCGCGGCCCTGAAGCCGGACATGATGGAAGGCAGCGCCCTCGCCCACGTCGACTTCCATCACCTTGTTGAAGCGCGCGGCGGCGGGACCGTTTTCGAGCACTGTCAGTTCTGCCCCCGCATCAAGGCGGATGACGTGGTGCAGGATCGCATCGGCGCGCGCGTCGCTGCGCTGATAAAGCAGGCTGACGGGCTTCGACACGCGCCCCGTCACATGAATCAGCAATCCGTCGCTGGCGAAGGCGGTGTTGAGCGCGGCCAGCGGCCGGGCCACCGGACTCTGCCCCCGCGCCTCGAGCACCCCATAGAGATCACGCGCCCAGTGGATGTCGGCGGACCCTTCGGCCAGACGATCGATGCGGATGCCCTGGCCCTCGAGCGGGTCGGAGGCATCGGCGTCGAAAACACCGTCGGTGAAGACGATGCGCAGGCTTTCGATTCCGCCGAATGACGGCGCCTCGTCCGCCTTGAAAACCGCCGCCGGTGTGGCATGGGGCTGCGTCAGCCGGTCGGGGCGGGTGTATTTCCAGTATTCATCCCGCCGCCCGGGAAGTCCGGCGGCCCTGAGCCGCGCCAGCGCCTCTGCGCGCGCGGGCGCGCTCCACCCTGCCCCGGGCAGGTTCAGTTCCGCGATCCGCGCCTCGGTCGGATCCTGCTTCAGAGCCGGCTCTGCCATCACGCCACCTCGGCGAGGATATCGGCATATCCGTTGTTCTCGACCTCGAGCGCAAGCTCGGGACCGCCGCTCTTGATGATGCGCCCGTCCGCCATGATGTGGACCACGTCCGGCTTGATATGATCGAGAAGGCGCTGATAGTGCGTGATCACGAGAAAACCGCGCCCGTCCGAGCGCAGCGCGTTCACCCCTTCCGCCACCAGCTTCATCGCATCGACGTCGAGGCCCGAGTCGGTTTCATCGAGAATGCACATCTTCGGTTCGAGCATGGCCATCTGCAGGATCTCGTTGCGCTTCTTCTCGCCGCCCGAAAAGCCGACGTTCACCGGACGCTTGAGCATCTCGGCGTCGATCTTCAGCTCGCGCGCCTTGGCGCGGATGACCTTCAGGAATTCGGCCGCCGACATCTCTTCCTCGCCACGTGACTTGCGCTGAGCGTTCACGGCGGTGCGCATGAATGTCATGTTGCCCACGCCCGGAATCTCGACCGGATACTGGAACGCGAGAAACAGCCCGGCCGCCGCGCGTTCCTCGGGGTCCATTTCCAGAAGGTCCGTCCCGTCGAGCGTGGCGGCACCATCGGTCACTTCATAGCCCTCCTTTCCGGAGAGCACATAAGACAGGGTGGACTTGCCCGACCCGTTAGGCCCCATGATCGCATGGACCTTCCCGGCCTCGACCTCGAGGTTCACGCCCTTGAGGATCTGCTTGTCCTCATCCTCGAGCTTCACATGCAGGTTCTCGATCTTCAGCATCATCGCGTCCTTTGCAACCCGTCCGCCCCGGAGGCGGAAAAATTCAGTCCGGCCGGACAGTTAACGGCCGGCATTCATATCTACTTGACGACCACGGCAGTCCCGGAAGCCGACACCATGAGCATCGAGTCCCCGATCACCTCGTAGTCGAGATCCACCCCCACCACGGCGTTCGCCCCAAGTTTTCGCGCCCGCTCCTCCAGTTCCGAAAGCGCGGTCTCGCGGGCGTCCTGCAACTTGCCCTCATAGGCACCGGAGCGTCCGCCGACCACATCGGTGATCGAGGCGAAGAAGTCCCGCACCACGTTCGCGCCCATGATCGCCTCGCCCACCACGATGCCCTTGTATTCGGTGATGGACTGGCCTTCGATGGAAGGTGTCGTCGTGATGATCATCCGGCTACCCCCGAAACACCAGCGCGGCCCCGACCGCGATGAAGCAGAATCCCAGCGCCGTGGTCCAGCTGATCGGCTCTTTCAGCCAGAAGACGGAGAAGGCCACGAAGACCGCGAGCGTGATGACCTCTTGGATCGTCTTGAGCTGCGCCGCCGAATAGACTGCGTGCCCGATCCGGTTTGCCGGGACCGCAAGCATGTATTCGAAAAGCGCGATGCCCCAGCTCACGAGGATCACCAGCAGCAGCGGCGCCGCCTTGTATTTCAGATGCCCGTACCAGGCGAACGTCATGAAGACGTTGCTGAGGCACAGCAGGAGGATAGGTGCGACATGCGGCATCATCGGGAACCCGCGCGAATGAATTGGAGCACTGGGCCCGAAGGCCGGGCGTGTTGCAGGAAATCGCCGACATCAGCCCACCGACCCCTCGAGCGAAATTGCCACAAGCTGCTGCGCTTCCATCGCGAATTCCATTGGCAGGGCCTGCAGCACGTCGTTGCAGAAGCCGTTGACGACCAGCGCCACCGCCTCTTCCTCGTCCATGCCGCGCGAACGGCAGTAGAAGAGCTGCTCGTCATCCACCTTCGATGCCTTTGTAGGCGGTGATATTGCGCCCTTCGATGGTGTTGGTGGTGGTTAAGATCACTCTCCGCGCTCCTTTTGCATTTTCTCAATCGCGGCCGTTTTCTTTGACTGTTCACATCGCGCGAAAGCGTATTTTACTTCCGCGTCCTGCCGCTGTGCAGCCTGAACGCGTTTGCTCAGTGTCTTGGCATGAACGAGCGAAAGCAGCGTGCTCAGCCCGAACGAAACAGTCAAAGCAATCGCCGGCAAAGGAAGACCTGTAAGCTCCGAAAGTGGCAGAGCCAAATAGGGCCCGAACCAAAACGACAACACGAACAGTACTGCGCCGCCAGCCCCAAAGATTAGTGCGGCTTCGCTGCCCGGTCGACGTCTCGCCAACCGAGCGATACGATATGCTTCCTCAACTGAAAACCTTGCTTCTTCCATAGTTGCTGCCAGGCGGCTTAGCCCACCGACCCCTCGAGCGAGATCGCGACAAGCTGCTGCGCCTCCATGGCGAATTCCATCGGCAGGGCCTGAAGCACGTCCTTGCAGAAGCCGTTGACCACCAATGCCACCGCCTCTTCCTCGTCCATGCCACGCGAACGGCAGTAGAAGAGCTGCTCGTCATCCACCTTCGATGTCGTCGCCTCGTGCTCGACCCGGCTCGAGTTGTTCTTCACCTCTATGTAGGGCACCGTATGCGCTCCGCATTCCGAGCCGATCAGAAGGCTGTCGCACTGCGTGTAGTTGCGCGAATTCTTCGCTTTCGGGTGCATCGACACCAGCCCGCGATAGGTGTTCTGCGCCTTGCCCGCCGAAATCCCCTTTGAGACGATGCGCGACTTCGTGCGCTTGCCGAGATGGATCATCTTGGTCCCGGTATCGGCCTGCTGGTGGTGGTTGGTGATCGCGATCGAGTAGAACTCGCCCTGGCTGTCGTCGCCGCGCAGGATGCAGGAGGGGTATTTCCAGGTCACGGCCGAGCCGGTCTCGACCTGGGTCCACATCACCTTCGCCCTGTCACCTCGGCAATCGGCGCGCTTGGTCACGAAGTTGTAGATCCCGCCCTTGCCGTTCTCGTCGCCGGGATACCAGTTCTGCACCGTGGAATATTTCACCTCGGCGTCTTCCTCGATCACGATCTCGACCACGGCCGCGTGAAGCTGCGAGATGTCGCGCTGGGGCGCCGTGCAGCCTTCCAGGTAGCTTACGTAAGAGCCCTTATCTGCGATGATCAGGGTGCGTTCGAACTGACCGGTATTCTCCGCATTGATGCGGAAATAGGTCGACAGCTCCATCGGGCAGCGCACGCCCGGCGGCACGTAGACGAAGGAGCCGTCGGAGAAGACCGCCGAATTCAGCGTGGCGTAGAAATTGTCGGACACCGGCACGACCGAGCCGAGATACTTCTTCACCAGCTCGGGATGCTCGCGGATCGCCTCGGAGATCGAGCAGAAGATGACCCCGGCCTTCTTCAACTCGGCCTGAAAGGTCGTGCCGACCGACACGGAGTCAAACACCGCATCCACGGCGACCTTGCGGCCCTCCGCCGGCATGTCCTCTGCGCCCTCGACGCCCGCGAGGATCATCTGCTCCTTCAGCGGGATGCCGAGCTTGTCATAGGTCGCCAGCAGCTTGGGATCGACCTCGTCGAGCGACTTCGGCTTGACCTCCATCGACTTGGGCCGGGCGTAATAATACTGGTCCTGAAAGTCGATTTCGGGATAGTCGACCATCGCCCAGTCGGGTTCCTTCTTGGTCAGCCAGCGTTCGTACGCCGCCAGCCGCCATTCGGTCATCCATTCAGGCTCGCCGTTCTTGTCCGATATCAGCCGCACGATGTCGGGCGTCAGCCCCTTGGGCGCGTAGTCCATCTCGATCTCGGTGGACCAGCCGTACTTGTACTTGCCGCCGACCTCACGGACCACATCGACCGTTTCCTGATCGACGCCCTCCTTGACCTGCGTTGCATCTGCCACCGGGTGATCGAGTGCCGCCATGTGCGTTTCTCCTCTCACGCCGCTCTGGCGCGATGTTTGCGTTCCCTGGCGCGCCAGCTTTCAGCAAAGCGCAGCACGTCGTCTTCGGTCGTCTCCAGCCCCAGCGACACACGCACCGCAGAACCGGCGGCAGTGTCGTCGAAGCCCATTGCGCTCAGCACGCGGCTTGCGCGCACCTTGCCGCTTGAACAGGCTGAACCCGCGCTGATCGCGAACCCCGCCAGATCCATCTGGATGACCTGGCTCTCGCCCTTCCAGCCCGGCGTCACGAAGCAGGACGTGTTGGGCAGGCGCGCCCGACGTTTCCCGACAAAAATAGTCGCCATGGCGTCGGCCTCAAGAGCCTTTTCTAGAATATTTCTAAGCTGCGCCACTCTTTCCCACGCGCCTTCCGCAACGTCGCGTGCCGCAGCTTCCGCCGCCGCCGCAAATCCCGCGATGCCGACAAGGTTCTCGGTGCCGGACCGGCGGCCCATCTCCTGACCGCCACCTCGGATCTGCGCCGGCACGTCCTGACCGCGTCGCAGCACCAGCGCGCCGATGCCCTTCGGGCCGCCAAGCTTGTGCGCCGAGACCAGCGCCATCCGCGCGCCGGTGGCGTTGAAATCGAGCGCAAGCTTCCCGAAGGCCTGCGTCATGTCGCTGACCGCGAGGCCCTGCGGCAGATCCTGCAACACGCCGGTTTCCGAATTTGCCAGTTGCAGGACCGATCGACCCGGCTCGTCAACATCCACGCCACCATCCGCATCCACATCGAGCATCGCGTCGACCCATGCGCCGACAGCGTCATGCTCGACCGCCGACCCGCGCAGGTCCCGTCCGGCACAGGCCAGGGCCGCAGCCTCGGTCGCGCCGGAGGTGAAAACGACATCCGCACCCTCCGCCCCCATGGCGGCAGCGATCTGGGCCCGGGCCCGCTCCAGTAGAGCCTTGGCCGCGCGTCCCTCGGCATGGACGGAAGACGGGTTGCCGACGATCTCCATGGCCCCAAGCATCGCCTGGCGCGCCTCTGGCCGCAGCGGGGTCGTGGCGTTGTGATCCAGATATACCCGGCTCAACGGATTGCCGCCCTCATGTTCAGGCCTCGTCGACGACGGCGAAGAGATTGGGCACCGCGGGACAGGGCGCGAGATCGTTGGCGATCACGTCGGACAGACGGGTCTGGTGCAGGAAGACGTAGACATGCGCCGACAGACCCTCCCAAAGCCGGTTGGTCAGCGATTGCGCCCGGCTCCCCGAGGTGCCGCCGGACACGCCCGCGCCGCGGTGCATCGCGCTCACCGTTTCGTCCACCGCCGCAAGGACGTCCACCACCCGGATGTCCGACGGGCTGCGGGCCAGACGATAGCCGCCGCCGGGCCCGCGCACCGATACGACCAGCTTTGCGCGGCGCAGCTTGACGAAGAGCTGTTCGAGATAGGGCAGCGACAGCTTCTGCCGCTCGGCGATGTCCCCGAGCGATACCAGGTCGTCCTGCGGCTGCATGGCGATGTCGGCCAGTGCCACCATCGCATAGCGTCCCTTGGTCGACAGCTTCATTGACGACTCTCCGATTCGATCCGGGGCGCCGCCTAAAGATTGACGTCCGCCGCCGAAGTGCCTAAGTCCGTGTCTCACCCCCGCGCCCCGCGGAGGGAGAAGCATTTAGAACCGTTCTAAGGTGCCCGAGCGAACTCGTCAAGAATTCCGGGCCCTCAGACCTTGTCACAGGGACATCTATGCCCGAGGTCATCTTTCCCGGACCCGAAGGCCGCCTCGAAGGCCGCTACCATCCCCAGAAGGAACGCGACGCTCCCATCGCCATCGTCCTGCACCCGCACCCGCAGTTCGGGGGCACGATGAACAATGTGGTCGTTCACCGGCTCCACTATGCATTCTACAACATGGGCTTCACGGTGCTGCGCTTCAACTTCCGAGGCGTCGGGAGGAGCCAGGGCGAATACGACCAGGGCATCGGCGAACTGAGCGACGCGGCCTCCGCGCTCGACTACCTGCAGTCGATGAACAACAATTCCAAGCATTGCTGGGTCGCGGGCTTCTCCTTCGGCGCCTGGATCGGCATGCAGCTTCTCATGCGCCGTCCCGAGATCACCGGGTTCATATCGGTCTCGCCGCCGGCGAACATGTACGACTTTTCTTTCCTTGCTCCCTGCCCGGCCTCCGGGCTGATCATCAACGGGACCGCCGATCGCGTGGCCCCGCCCGCCGATACCGAAGCGCTGGTCGGAAAGCTGCACGAGCAGAAGGGCATCACCATCACCCACCAGCAGATCGAGGGCGCGGGCCACTTCTTCGAGAACCAGCTCGATACCCTGATCGATTCCACGACCGACTACGTCAAACGCCGGCTGACCGAGTCGACCCGCTAGGAGTCGCGCGCATGGGTATCCTCGAGGACATCGCCGACCAGCTTGCCGTCGAGACAATCGGAATCATCGAGAAGACCGGGGACGATTCGATCATAAGGCGGGTTGCCGACGCCCTCGGCGGCTCGTCCCAGACGATGGAAGAGGCCTACCTGACGGCCTGCCGGGTAAGACGGGCGGAAGTGCGGGCACGCGCGATGCTGGCGCAGTACAAGGCGCAGGCACGACGCCCAGCCGATGAATGACCGGATCGACGCACAGATCGCCTTCCTGAACGAGGCGGACCGCCTGAAGTCCGTGATCCGCGGCACCACCCTCTGCGACGGGTCGCGCCGCGAAAACAGTGCGGAACACAGCTGGCACCTGACTCTCTATGCGCTGGTGCTGGCCGATCAGGCCGGGCCGGGCGTCGATATCGGACGGGTCCTGCGGATGCTGATCCTGCATGATCTCGTTGAGATCGACGCGGGCGACAATCCGATCTTCGGAGACTTCGATCCCGCCGAGACGGCCCTGGCCGAGCAGCGCGCCGCCGACCGTATCTTCGGGCTCCTGCCGGCGGACATCGCGACGGAGTTCCGCGCGATCTGGGAGGAATTCGAGGCGGCGCGAACGCCATCGGCCCAATTCGCCAAATCGCTCGACCGGTTCCAGCCGCCGATGCAGAACCTCGCCTCGGGGGGCGGAAGCTGGGTAGAATACGGCGTGCGTTTCGAGCAGGTCGAGGCCAGGGTCGGCAGCAAGGTCGAGATCGGCGCGCCCGCGCTCTGGAACCACGTCCGGGACCGCATCGCCGACTGGTTCCGGACCAACCGCCCCGACCGGCCCTGACGGTTCCGCCCTTCCCCGGGCGACGGATCGGCGCGCTTCGTGCGTATAACCGTCTTTCCCCCGAAGAAGGACACAGGATGACGCGCGAACAAGAACCCAGGGACGCCGATCGGCGTCACCTCCTGCGGATGCTGATGGGCGCACCCGCCGCGGTACTTCCCCTTGCGGCCGCAGGGCCCCTCCGCAGCCAGACCCTTTCCGATCCCGGTCAGCTGGCGGCCAGCCTTGGACTGATATCCTCCAACGTCTGCGCGCTTGCCCCGGAAGTCACCGAGGGCCCCTACTATGTGGATCCCGGCCTTGTGCGGTCCGACATCACCGAGGGCAAGCCGGGCGTGGCGCTGCGCCTTTCACTGCAGCTGATCACTGCCGATTGCACCTCGGTTGCCGGCGCACGGGTGGACGTCTGGCATTGCGACGCTGCAGGCAACTACTCCGGCTATGAACGCCAGGGCTCGGACGGCGCTCTGGACACCTCGGGCGAGACCTTTCTGCGCGGGACCCAGATGACCGACGCCTACGGCATCGCGACGTTCAGCACGATCTACCCGGGATGGTACCGGGGTCGCACGACGCACATCCACTACAAGATCTATCTCGACGAAAGAACCGTCCTGACCAGCCAGATATTCTTTCCCGACGCGCTCAGCGAATATCTCTACGAGAATGCTCCCGACTATCTGAGAGAAGGCAGTCGCGACACGGTCAACCGCATTGACGGCATCGCCGAACAGGCCGGACAGGGTGCCTGCTGCGCCATCCGCGAGCAGAAGGACCACTATGCCGCTGCGCTTGTCGGGGCATCGATCCCGACGCGCAACCGTCAGAGCAGCGCGCCGGCGGCGACCGCCCGCCAGCCCCCACGGACGGCGGTCGCCCCCCGGCCCCGCCGGACAGCAGCCGGCGCGGCACGCCTGCCGCTGCCGACCTCATTCCGGGCACGGATGCGTGACTCTCGCCACTCGGACGGGGCCCCAGCACAGGGCGCCCCGACAGCGCGGCCACGCGTCGGGAACACGACGGCGCACTTCGGTATACATTCGTATGCGATCTTCCCCGCCGGAGCGATCTGCGCTAAACCGCGCCGAGCCCGACTCGCCATGAGCCCAAGAGGAGCGTTGCCGAATGACCAAGATCAAAGTCGAAAACCCCGTCGTCGAACTGGATGGGGACGAGATGACCCGGATCATCTGGGACTTCATCAAGAAGAAGCTGATCCTTCCCTATCTCGACATCGATCTGCTCTATTACGATCTCGGCATCGAGGAACGCGACCGCACCGACGACCAGATCACCGTGGACGCGGCGAACAAGATCAAGGAAGTCGGCGTCGGCGTGAAATGCGCCACCATCACCCCCGACGAGGCCCGCGTCGAGGAATTCGGCCTCAAGCGCATGTACCGCTCGCCCAACGGCACGATCCGGAACATCCTGGGCGGGGTCATCTTCCGCGAGCCGATCATCTGCAAGAACGTCCCGCGCCTCGTGCCTGGCTGGACCCAGCCCATCGTGGTTGGCCGTCACGCCTTCGGCGACCAGTACCGCGCCACGGACTTCCGCTTTCCCGGACCGGGCAAGCTGACGATGAAGTTCGTCGGAGAGGATGGCCAGACCATCGAACGCGAGGTCTTCGACGCCCCCGCCTCCGGTGTCGCCATGGGAATGTACAACCTCGACGAGTCGATCTACGACTTCGCCCGCGCCTCGCTGAACTACGGTCTCAACCGCGGCTACCCGGTGTATCTCTCGACCAAGAACACCATCCTCAAGGCCTATGACGGACGCTTCAAGGACATCTTCCAGGAAGTCTACGAAGCCGAGTTCGCCGACAAGTTCAAGGCCGCGAAGATCTGGTACGAACACCGCCTGATCGACGACATGGTGGCGGCGTCCATGAAGTGGTCCGGCGGCTACGTCTGGGCCTGCAAGAACTACGACGGAGACGTGCAGTCCGACACCGTCGCGCAGGGCTTCGGCTCGCTCGGCCTGATGACCTCGCAGCTGGTGACGCCCGACGGGAAGATCGTCGAGGCCGAGGCGGCGCACGGCACCGTCACCCGCCACTACCGGCAGCACCAGAAGGGCGAGCAGACCTCGACCAACTCGATCGCATCCATCTACGCCTGGACCGGTGGCCTGAAGCATCGCGCGAAGCTCGACGGCAACGACGCGCTGTCGAATTTCGCCAACACGCTGGAAAAGGTCATCGTCCAGACCGTCGAAAGCGGTTTCATGACCAAGGACCTCGCCCTGCTCGTCGGACCAGACCAGAAATGGCTGACCACGATGGGCTTCCTCGAAAAGGTCGACGAAAACCTCGGCAAGGCGCTCGCCGGCTGATCTTCCGGAAAACGCGAGAAGGGGCCGCTCGGACGGCCCCTTTTTTTAGGCACGCTGCCGGCCTGGCGCCTGATCGATCCCCCATTCCGGTCAAGGCAAGGGCAGAGCGATTACTGCGCTCAACTGCTGTGGCAGCTTCGCCCTCGTCCTCCGCCAAAGCAACGCCGCGTCCGAACCACTGCTCAGTTCCGGTCGGCCCAGGGGGTCGGCCCCTCGGGCAGGCTGCGGCCAAAGACGTTCTCCCTGTGCCAGCGCAGGTTTTCCGGATGCGGCGCGTTCCGTGGATCCCTGGGCCTGACCAGCTTTCCGTCCGGCGCCAGCAACCGCCCCACGACGTCGCCGGGCACCTTGTTGTGAGAGACGAGGATCGTCTCGCAATCGTCGGCGACGGAGATCAGCCCGCGATCGAACATCCAGTGCAGTGTCCCCGAAAGCGCCAGCCCGTTGCGCACCGAGTCGCTCCCCTGGCATTCAACGGGACGGATATGCGCCGCCTGCACCTCCGGTCGGCCGCCGCCATTGCGCAGCATCAGCCCGGACAGGGCGCAGCGGTAGCCATAGGCCTCCCGCACCTTCCGGCGGAACGCCACCTCGCGATAGGGCCTGCGGGTGAGGCGCTCGAGCACCGGGCGCTCGAAGGGCTCGGCGCCCTCACCAAACTCGACCGGCTGCGTTTCGTAGCGCGCCGCCTCGATCCGCTCCAGATCCGGAGGCAGCCCGAAATCGACGATGCGGGTAAAGTCCGCCTCGGGCAGCCTGCGGACGGCAAGCTGCACCGCGCCGCCTTTCTTCGGTGTCCCGTCGACCTCGGTCAGCGCCGCTTCCATGGGGCGCCCGTTCATCAGCCGCGGCACCTCCCGGTCGAAGGGAAGGAAGCTCCGGGGCTCGATCATGGCGAGGAACCGGCCCTCGACACCAGGCTTGGGGATCACCCTTTGGATCTTCGCCACCGCGAAATAGCCGCGCGGCCCGGTCTTGACCGGCTCGTAGTAGATGATCCAGTCGCCCACGGCCTCTTGGATGGACCTCAAGTAGGAGCGCGGGAAGTCATAGACGACGTCCGGCTCGTCCTCGTAGGTCGAGTCGGCCTTGTAGATCAGGACGAGCTTCACCATGCGTCCAGGAGAACGGCAATGCTCGAAGATGCAACGGTTTTCTGGCCAGCGCGCGCCAGGATCGCATTATCGTCCTATTCCGGTGTCACCGCGCGATCCCGAGAAGGCCGACATCCTGTTGGATCAGTGCAGGCAGCGGCCGGGCAGAGCCCCCTACCGGCCCCGGTTGTGTATCCGCGAATGCAGCCTGTTGATTATGCCGCTTGCCGTCTTCTCGAAGAGGCAGGGGATTACCGCATGGACAAGCGCCGCCCCGGCGGCGGCGAATAGCGCCAGCGCAAAGCTGAAGGCGAAGGCCATGTGCTCGAGATAGCTTTCATCGACGGTCGCCGGATGGTCGAGGAAAATGCGTTGAAACATGACTCTGTCCTTCTGTTTGTGACCTTGCGCGACACTACACCCGAACCGATGGGCGAATTTCCCAAACCGTGCCCGAAAATCGTTGATCAGAGGATAATATCCACCTAGACAGCCCGACATGGTGACAATTGATGAAACCGACCGCCGCATCCTGAGAGCGTTGCAACGCGACGCCGCTCAATCCCTCGAGGCGCTCGGCGCCGAGGTCAATCTCAGCCGCAATGCCTGCTGGCGCCGTATCCGGGCGCTGGAAGAGGCGGGCGTGATCCGGGGTCGCGCGCTTCTGCTCGACCCGGCGCGGCTCGGGCTCGGGCTGATGGTCTTCATCCAGATCCGCACCAATGCCCATGCCCCGGACTGGCTCGCCGGCTTCAGCGCCGCCACCCGCTCCATGCCCGAGATCCTGGGGGTCTACCGGATGACCGGCGATCTCGACTACCTGATCCGCGCCCGCGTCTCGGACATGGCGGACTACGACCGGCTCTACCAGTCCCTGATCCGCAAGGTCCCGCTGTCGGACGTATCAGCCAGCTTCGTGATGGAAGAAATCAAGGACAGCCACGAACTTCCCCTCTGAGCAGGAGCGACCATGCATTATCTCTACCTCTTCCTCGCCATCCTCGCAGAGACCGTCGGCACCTCCGCCCTGCAGCCGAGCCACCAGTTCACCCGCCTCTGGCCCTCGCTGCTGGTCGTTGCCTCTTACGCCTGCGCTTTCTACCTGCTCTCGCATGCCCTGGCGGTCATGCCGGTCGGCATCGCCTACGCGATCTGGTCGGGGCTCGGTATCGTGCTGATCGCCTTGATCGCCTGGCTCTGTTTCGGCCAGAGCCTCGATCTGCCGGCACTCGCCGGACTTGGATTGATCATCGCCGGCATTCTGGTCATTCACCTCTTTTCTTCCAGCACCATGCACTGACGGCACGTCCGCAGGCACTCGCGAGGCTTTTCCCACTAGCCTTCTGCGCTGCAGCACGCTATGGCCCAGCCAAATTCCGAAAAAGGCTGGCATCATGGACCTTCGCAACATCGCGATCATCGCGCACGTCGACCACGGCAAGACGACGCTCGTGGACGAATTGCTCAAGCAGTCCGGCACCTACCGCGAGAACCAGGCCACGACCGAACGGGCCATGGACAGCAACGACCTCGAGCGCGAGCGCGGGATCACCATCCTCGCCAAAGCGACCTCGGTCGAGTGGAAGGGTATCCGCGTCAACATCGTCGACACGCCGGGCCACGCCGACTTCGGCGGCGAGGTCGAGCGGATCCTGAGCATGGTCGACGGCGTGGTGCTGCTGGTGGATGCGGCCGAAGGCCCGATGCCCCAGACCAAGTTCGTCACCTCCAAGGCGCTTGCGCTTGGCCTGCGCCCCATCGTGGTGCTCAACAAGGTCGACAAGCCCGAGGCCGAGCCCGACCGTGCGCTGGATGAGTGTTTCGACCTCTTCGCCAATCTCGGCGCCAATGACGAACAGCTCGACTTCCCGCATATGTACGCCTCTGGCCGCAGCGGCTGGGCGGACATGGAACTCGACGGCCCGCGCAAGGACCTCTCCGCGCTCTTCGACCTGATCGTCGAGCATGTCCCCGCCCCGAAGCAGGTATCCCAACGCGACGAACCTTTCCGCATGCTCGCCACCACGCTCGGCGCGGACCCGTTCATGGGCCGCATCCTGACAGGCCGTGTCGAATCCGGCACCCTCAAGGTCGGCGAGACGGTCAAGGCGCTCTCGCGCAAGGGCGATCTGCTCGAGAACTTCCGGGTCACAAAGATCCTCGCCTTCCGCGGCCTGAACCAGACACCGATCGATCTGGCAGAGGCGGGGGATATCGTGACGCTGGCCGGCATGTCCAAGGCCACGGTGGCCGACAGTATCGTGGCCACCTCGGTGAACGAGCCCCTGCCCGCCCAGCCCATCGACCCGCCGACGATCTCCGTCACCTTCGGGATCAACGACAGCCCGCTCGCCGGGCGCGACGGCAAGAAGGTGCAGTCACGTGTCATCCGGGACCGGCTCATGAAAGAGGCCGAGTCCAACGTCGCCATCAAGATCGAGGATACCCCGGGCGGAGAGGCCTTCATCGTCTCGGGCCGGGGCGAACTGCAGATGGGCGTGCTGATCGAGAACATGCGGCGCGAGGGCTTCGAACTCTCGATCTCGCGGCCCCGCGTCATCTACCGCGAGGAAGACGGTCAGCGCATGGAGCCGGTCGAGGAAGCCACGATCGACGTGGATGACGATTACTCCGGCGTCGTGATCGAAAAGATCACCGGACCCCGCAAGGGCGAACTGGTCGAGATGAAACCGGCCGGCGCGGGCAAGACGCGCATCGTCGCCCATGTCCCGTCGCGCGGGCTGATCGGCTATCACGGGGAATTTCTCACCGACACCCGCGGGACCGGCGTGCTGAACCGCGTCTTCCACGGCTGGACCCCGCACAAGGGCCCGATCGAAGGGCGCCGTCAGGGCGCGCTGATCTCGATGGAGAACGGGGTATCCGTGGCCTATGCGCTCTGGAACCTCGAAGAGCGCGGCAAGATGTTCATCGGCGCGCAGGAGCAGGTCTACGAGGGCATGATCATCGGCGAGCACAGCCGGGACAACGATCTCGAGGTGAACCCCCTAAAGGGCAAGAAGCTCACCAACGTGCGGGCTTCGGGCACCGACGAGGCGGTTCGACTGACCACGCCGGTGACGCTGACGCTGGAGCAGGCCATCGCCTATATCGACGACGACGAGCTGGTCGAGGTCACTCCGAACTCGATCCGCCTCCGCAAGCGCTATCTCGACCCGCACGAGCGCAAGCGGATGGCGAAGGCCAGCTGAGCAGAGCTGCCGTAGGGTGCGGCCTGCCGCACCTTACTCTGTCACTCCGACGTTTCGACCACGATCAGCTCGCGCTCTGACGCGCCGCGCGCGTGGTTCAGCGCTTCCTGATATTCCGGGGAGTTGTAGCAGTCGACCGCAGCCTCGAGGGAAGGAAACCGCGCCACGACATTGCGCGGACGCTCCTTGCCCTCAAGCTGCACGAAACGCCCGCCCCGTGCCACGAAAGTTCCGCCATGCTTCGCGATGGCCGGACCTGCCAGCTCGGCATATCTGCCGTAGGCCTCCGCGTCCGTCACCGTCACATGAGCGATCCAGAGTGCAGCCATCGCCTTATCCTCCCAGCACAGCTTCGGCGGCCGCGATGGCCGCGTCCGCGTTCGTGGTATCCTTAGCGCCGCCCTGGGCCATGTCGGCCCGGCCGCCACCGCCCTTGCCGCCCAGCTTCTCGACCGCCGCGCGCACCATGTCCACGGCTGACAGCTTCGCTGTCAGATCCGGCGTGACCCCTGCGGCAACCGCCGCCTTGCCGTCCGCATCCGCGATCAGAAGGACCGCACCGCTGCCCAGCCGCGCCTTGTATTCGTCCACCAGCGCGGGCAGGTCCCTGCCTGTCACCCCGGACAGCACCTGCGCCATGAAGGCCGTTCCGTTCACCTGCCGCGCTTCGGGCGCGGTGCCTCCGCCGCCCGACATCGCCAGTTCGCGGCGCAGCTGGGCGACCTCGTTGGCGAGGCTCCGCCGCTCCTCAATCAATGAGCGCACCCGCTCCGGCACATCCGCGGCGGATGTCTTGAGCGCCTCTGCCGCATCCAGCAGGCTTCGTTCCTGCGCGCGCAGATGCGCCAGTGCCGGCATGCCCGTCAGCGCCTCGATCCGCCGCACGCCCGCGCTGCTTGCGCTGTCGCCCAGCAGGACGAAGGCGCCGATATCGCCGGTCCGGCGCACATGGGTGCCGCCGCAGAGCTCGATGGAATAGGTCGACCTGTCCGCGCCCTTCCCCGAACCCGTCTGACGCCCCATGGAGACCACGCGCACCTCGTCGCCGTATTTCTCGCCGAAGAGCGCCTGCGCCCCGAGGCCACGGGCATCGTCGGGCGTCATGATCCGCGTCTCGACGCCGGCGTTCTGGCGGATGAAATCGTTCACCTCCGCCTCGATCTGCGCCATCTGCTCGCGCGTGACAGCGTGATTGTGGCTGAAGTCGAAGCGCAGGCGGTCCGGAGCATTGAGCGATCCGCGTTGCGCCACGTGATCGCCAAGCGCGCTGCGCAGGGCCTCGTGCAGCAGATGCGTGGCCGAATGGTTGGCCCGGATGGCGCTGCGCCGTGCGTGATCCACGGCAAGCTGCGCGGCATCGCCGGTCGAGATCTCGCCTTCCACGACCTTCGCGAAATGGATGAAGACCCCCGCCGTCTTGCGGCAATCGGTGATCTCGACGCGCCCGCTTGCCGTCCGAAGCGTCCCGGTGTCGCCCACCTGTCCGCCGGATTCGGCATAGAAAGGCGTCTGGTTGAGCGCAATCATCACGCTCTCGCCCAAGCGCGCCTTCTGCGTCAGTTCGCCGTCCCGGACGATGGACACGATCTGGCCCTCGGCCTCTTCGGTCTCGTACCCAAGGAATTCCGTCGTGCCATGCGCTTCGGCGACGTCGAACCATACCGAGGCATCCGCCGCCTCGCCCGATCCGGCCCAGGCCGCACGCGCCTTGGCCTTCTGTTCGGCCATGGCCGCGTCGAAACCCGCGACCTCGACGGCCCGGCCCTTTTCGCGCAGGGCGTCCTGCGTCAGGTCCAGCGGGAAGCCGTAGGTGTCATACAGCTTGAAGGCCGCCGCGCCCGGCAGCTCCGCTCCGTCCGGCAGGCCCGCCAGTTCGTCGTCCAGCAGCCGCAGCCCCCGGTCGAGCGTCTGGCGAAAGCGCGTCTCCTCCTGAAGCAGCATCCCTTCGATCATCGACTGGCCCTGCGCAAGCTCCGGATAGGCGCCACCCATCTGGCGCACCAGCGCCGGAACGAGCCGGTGCATCAGCGGCTCCCTCGCGCCCAGCTGATGCGCGTGACGCATGGCCCGCCGCATGATCCGGCGCAGCACATAGCCGCGCCCGTCATTGGAGGGCATCACGCCGTCGGCGATCAGGAAGGAGGTCGAGCGCAGATGGTCGGCGATGACCCGGTGATGCGTCTTGCCCGGCCCGTCAGGGTCGGTGCCCGTCGCCTCCGCCGAGGCCAGGATCAGGCTGCGCATCAGGTCGGTCGCGTAGTTGTCGTTGGTCCCCTGCAGCAGGGCCGCCACCCGCTCGATCCCCATGCCGGTATCGATCGACTGGGCTTCCAGATCCCGCCGGGTGCCATCCTCGAACTGCTCGTATTGCATGAATACGAGGTTCCAGATCTCGACGAAGCGGTCGCCATCTTCCTCCGGACTGCCCGGCGGGCCGCCCCAGATGTGATCGCCGTGATCGTAGAAGATCTCGGTGCAGGGACCGCAGGGCCCGGTCGGGCCCATCATCCAGAAATTGTCCATCGTGGCGATCCGGATGATCTTCTCGTCCGGCAGACCCGCGACCTTCTTCCAGATCGCCGCCGCCTCGTCGTCCGTATGATAGACCGTGACGCACAGACGGTTCTTGTCTATCCCGAGATCCCTGGTGATCAGCTCCCAGGCAAATCGGATCGCATCTTCCTTGAAATAGTCTCCGAAGCTGAAATTCCCCAGCATTTCGAAGAACGTATGGTGGCGCGCCGTATAGCCCACATTGTCGAGATCGTTGTGCTTGCCGCCAGCCCGCACGCATTTCTGCGCAGTGGTGGCACGCTTGTAGTCCCGCGACTCGACGCCGGTGAAAAGATTCTTGAACTGAACCATGCCCGAGTTGGTGAACATGAGCGTCGGATCGTTTCGCGGCACGAGCGGGCTTGACGCAACCACCTGATGGCCCTGCCGCTCGAAGTAGGACAGGAAGGTGGAACGTATATCGTTCAGCGTTTTCATCGCGCTCGGGCCCTTGAAGCAGCGTCTAGGTCTGCTGTGGAATAGGGCTTCTGCGGTCGGCTGTCCACAGGTCCGGAGGTCCCGGCGCCCAAAACGCGAGGGCAGCGCGCCGCCGCGTCCCGGCACTCGCTCTCAGGCTCGGGGCGCGGCCGACCGGGCGGTTTCGCTGCGGAAGCGGCGCATCCACCGCGCGCTGGTCTCATCGGCCAGACGCGCGGTGCCGGGCGCAATCCGGTGATCCGCCGGGAGGGCAACCCCTAACCGGTCGCAGATCCTCCGCAGCACCGAGGCGGGGTCGGCGGCGAGATCCTCGTATCGAAGGCGCAGCGGCTCGATCCCCTCGCGGGTGAACCAGTTGTCCCAGGCGCGATCCTGCGCCTCGATCCCGGCAAGCCGGGCGGCGATCCGGGGACGATCGTATTCGGGCTCGGCGGGCGGAGCGAGGCGTTCGATCTCCGTACCGTCGGGCGCTGCATGCCAGAGCCCCGTCTGCTCGGCCCGGACGCGCGAGACGGCCTGCGCGAGCTTGTCGGTCCGCGAAAGATGGAGACAGGTCACCTCGCCGAAAACCGCCTCAAGCCGGGTCCGGTCGTCCGGGCAGCCCGGCACGCGCAAATCGATGAGTTCCCGCAGATCGTCGAGCGACTCCTGCATCAGCCGCAGCCCGAAAACCCCGGTGCTTCCCGTTCCGCTTGCGATCGCCGCGTCAAGGTACGCGCGAGCGTGTTCTGCGGTGCCTCGCCCGTCCTCGTCCGGCAATCTCCAGGCGGCCGCCCATTCCGGACCTGGCGCGCGCATGAAGTAGGAATCGGGAACGCCCGCCACGCCGGTCGCACTCAGCAGGTCGCACAGCATCGTGCTCCCCGAGCGGGGCGTCGCGCAGAGGATATAGCTTTTCATCAGGGGTCAGCCGCCGGCTAACGAGGATTCGGGCGGCACAGTGGCAACACATGGGACCGACCGCAAGATGCCGGCCTAAACCATCTTTTTCCAAAGGTTCGGATACAGCGAAGCCCCGGACATCCGGAAAGGATCGCCGGGGCTTCGTTGTCGATCGGGACCGATCAGGCTTCGAGAATGTCGTCGCCACCCCCCTCATCGAAAGGCGAATGGAAATCGAGACCGTGCGCGGCACGGATCTTGTCCTCGATATCGTAGGCCACCTTGGGATTGTCGCGCAGGAACTGCTTGGCATTCTCGCGTCCCTGGCCGATCCGCTCGTCGCCATGCGAATACCAGGCGCCGGACTTCTCGACGACGCCCGCCAGCACGCCCAGATCCAGCAGCTCGCCGGTCTTGGAAATGCCCTCGCCGTACATGATGTCGAACTCGACCTGCTTGAAGGGCGCTGCGACCTTGTTCTTGACGATCTTCACACGGGTCTGGTTGCCCACCACCTCGTCGCGGTCCTTGATCGATCCGATGCGGCGGATGTCGAGACGCACGGAGGAATAGAACTTGAGCGCGTTGCCGCCCGTGGTGGTCTCGGGCGAGCCAAACATGACGCCGATCTTCATGCGGATCTGGTTGATGAAGATGACCATGCAGTTCGACCGGCTGATCGACCCGGTGAGCTTGCGCATCGCCTGGCTCATCAGGCGGGCCTGCACGCCGACCGAACTGTCGCCCATGTCGCCCTCGAGCTCGGATTTCGGCGTCAGTGCCGCGACCGAGTCGACCACCACCATGTTGACCGCCCCCGAGCGCACCAGGGTATCGGTGATCTCGAGCGCCTGCTCGCCGGTGTCGGGCTGGCTGATCAGCAGCTCGTCGATGTCGACGCCGAGCTTCTTCGCATAGGACGGATCAAGCGCATGTTCCGCATCGACGAACGCACAGACGCCCCCCGCCTTCTGCTGCTCTGCCACGCAATGCAGCGTCAGCGTCGTCTTGCCCGAGCTTTCAGGCCCGTAGATTTCGATGATGCGGCCCATCGGCAAACCGCCGATGCCCAACGCGATGTCAAGACCGAGCGAACCCGTCGAGCTTGCCCGAATGTCCTGAACCGCGCCTTCCGCGCCCAGCTTCATGATCGAACCCTTGCCGAACTGGCGTTCGATCTGTGCCAAGGCCGACTCGAGTGCCTTCTGCTTGTCCGCGGATTTCTTGTTGTCCATGCTCAATAGATCTGCCGATGCCATTTATGTTTCCTCTTGATGTCATACTCGGACGGTGGCGGCAATCCGACCGGCACCGGTGACGCGGGATGTTCTCATTGTGTTCCTTATGAGATCAAAAGGAGAACATTTCAATCGAATTCTCGCGATCCAGATTGAGCGCGACAGGTTAAGGTCCGGTTTACGCTCACGCCGCGGGCAGCCCTGGGCCTCCCCCGTCATCTGTCCGGAAGGACGCAATCTGACAATCGGCCTCCCCCCGTGGCGGCCCCGGCAAAAGAAGACTCGCCTCCCTCACGGTCTGGCGCGAGCCGTGGGACCGCATGGCCATTGACAGCTCCCGCCGCTTTACCGACGATGTACGGATGATCATGCTCAAGACAAACTTCATGACCTATCGTTGCCGCCTCATTCGAGCGCGGTGAACTTCGACATTTGCCGCCGCATGGTGGCACTCGGTTCGGCTCCTGCGGCGAATCAGGAGCCTGGCATGGAACAACGGTCCCTTCCCCTTCATACCGGTTTCGGAGTGGTGCGACGCGCGCGCCGGGCGGATCATCGACGTATCCTCGAGATGGTCGGCCAGTTGGCTGCGCATCACGGCGATGTGGCGAGCCTTACGCCAGATGATCTCAGGCGCGACCTTGCCGGCAAGAGACCCTGGATTTCCGTCGTCGTCGCCGAGTGTGGCCACCGCCTGATCGGATATGCGGCGATGTACCCGGTAATCCAGCTCCAGTTCGGAGCAAGAGGGATGGAGATGCATCACCTCCTTGCAGCCGCGGAGTTTCGCGGCACAGGCGTCGGTCGAAGTCTCGTGGAAGGCTGCAGGATCGAGGCGATCTCCCTTTCATGCCGCTATCTGGCGGTCGGAACCCATCCGGACAATCACCGGGCTCAGGCGTTCTACACATCGCTCGGCTTCGAGAGACGAGACGCCCATCCGCCCCGGTTTTCTGTCCGCCTCGATGCCTGATCTGCCGGTACCGGGTCAGCCGGAAGCCGGTCAGGCGGATGTCGCGACGTCTCGCGCTTGTCTGATACGGGTTCGGAACGGGGCCCGGGATTGCGCGCGCACCTTCAGTGCAACTGGCGGTGCACGGTCTCGGTGAGATCGGTGAGCGAGAAGGGCTTGGGCAGGAAGACCGAATTCGGGATCTTCATCTGCGTCTCGCCGAAACTGTCCTCGGCATAGCCCGACACGAAGACGACGCGGACGCCGGGGCGGTTCTTGAGGGCCTCGCGCACCCAGCTCGGACCGTCCATACCGGGCATGACCACGTCGGTCACGAAGACGTCGATGTTCAGCGAGGCGTCCTCGAGCGTCTTGAGCGCAGCCTCGGCGGAGTCCGCCTCGAGCACCGTATAGCCGCGCAGGCGCAATGCACGGCTTGCGAAGGCGCGCACCGGCGCCTCGTCCTCTACCAGAAGGATCACGCCGTCACGCTGCTTGGTCGCAGACTTGGGCAGGCTGACGCGCGGGACGGTCGCCTCCGTCTCGGGCAGTTCGAGCACCGGGAAGTAGAGGGTGAAACAGGTCCCGCCGCCCACCACGCTGTCTACGAAGATGTAGCCGCCGGTCTGCTTGACGATGCCATAGGCCGTCGACAGTCCAAGGCCGGTCCCTTCCCCTGTGCGCTTCGTGGTGAAGAACGGCTCGAACACCTTCTGCAGCTTGTCCGGCGAGATACCGACACCCTCGTCGCATACCTTGACCGTGACGTAGCGCCCCGGAGGCACGCTTACCCGGTCACGCTCCATCGGCTCGGACAGCGTCGCGGCCTCGGTCACGATCCTGATTTCGCCACCGCCCTGCATCGCGTCCCGGGCATTGACCACGAGGTTCATCAGCACCTGTTCCAGCTGGCGTTTGTCGGCCCGGATCGGCGGCAGCACGGGATCGTGGCTGAGCGTCAGGGTGATCTTCTCGCCAACCAGCCGGTTCAGCAGATGCGTGAGGTCCGACAGCGTGTCGCGCAGGTCCAGCGTCTCGGGCCGCAGGGTCTGCTTGCGCGAGAATGCCAGCAATTGTCCCACAAGCGCCGCCGCGCGGTTGGCGTTCTGGTTGATCTGCACCAGATCGCTGTAGTCCGGGTCGCCCTGATCGTGACGCAGCAGCAGCAGGTCGCAATGGCCCGAGATCGCGGTGAGCAGGTTGTTGAAGTCATGCGCGACACCCCCGGCGAGCTGGCCGATGGCCTGCATCTTCTGGCTCTGCACGAATTGCGCCTCGAGCGTCTTCAATTCGGTCGCGTCGTGCAGGACCACGATGAGGGTCGGCTGTCCGTCCTCGCTCACCCGGTTGAGCGTCACCTTGAGGAAGACCTCGCGATCGGCCCTCTTCAGCCTGAGGAATTCCGTGTGCTGCACCACCCGCCCCGAGATCGCCTCTCCGAGCCAGTCGGTCATCGACCGTCCCAGACCTTCCATCAGGTCCGACACGTGGACATTGTCCTCGAGCGACGATCCGATCAGCGTCTCTGCCATGCGGTTGAACGCGTGAACGGTTCCGTCGGTGCCGACCTTCAGCAGCGGGACCGGCAGGTTCTCGAACACGTTCCAGCCGTCGGCCCCCGCAGCCCCCACGCTGGCCGGGGGCGGCAGCAGGTAGACAGCGCGCCGTCCGCCGCCGGCGTCCACCTCGGCGATCAGGACCCGGGGCTTTCCCTCGGCGCCGCTCAGCTCGCAGACGCTGCCGGCCTTTGCCTCGGGATCGGAGAGCAGACGGTCCAGCGATCGCACCCGGCCACCGGCCAGCTTGCGTGCAGGTTCGTTCATGTAGAGCACGGCACCGCTGCGCCCCACCATCAGCATGGGCAAGGCCGGGCCCTCGGCGGCATGGCTCAGCGAACCGATATCCTCCACGCGCCAGAGATAGCATTCCACACCGATGCTATGCACCGATATCCGCATCTGGCCGCGCCGGGTGATCATGTCCTCGAATGCCGATCCGTCATGGTCGGCGCGGGCCTGAAGGCGGAAGACGATCCCGCCGGGATTGGCGAAGCACCTGCTCAGCGTGCCGGTGAGGGAGTCGTCAAGATCATCGCCGAACCGCGCCTTCGCCGCCGCGTTGCGCGACCGGATCTCGCCGTTCGCCAGCGTCACGAAGCTTGCCGCGCCGTCGTTCGCGATCAGGTCCCCCACCGCCGAAATGGACGCAAGCCGCCGACGGCGCTGATGCAGCGCAAAGCCACCCAGAACGCAGCCGAAAAGGGAGATTGCGAGCGCGGCGGTGTAAAGCCCTTGTCGGGCCAATTCCAGCGGCAAGAAGAAACCCGCGGACGCGATGGCGATAGAGGCCAGCAGGAGCGCGCTGATCCGGCCCAGAACAGCCTCCGCGAAATGGATCAGCTTCGGAGAAGTCACGTCGCCGCGCGGCACATCGGCGCTCCCTGTGGTTGCGAATCACTCAGGCATTTACGCGCATGCGGAGTTAACCCGTGTTTAACCTGCTCGGGCACACACCTCAGGTTGAGTACACATTGCCATGGTCGCGCGTCAAGTGCGCTGCGAAGAACCCGTCGCCATCCGCGTCGGGAAGAAAGCGCTGGGTGCTCACGCAGCGCCAGTCGGGATGATCAGCGAGGAAACGGTCGATCCGCGCGGAATTCTCGCATTCGAGGACCGAGCAGGTAACGTAGACCAGCAGACCGCGCGCTGCGACGATTCGAGAGGCCGTGTCGAGAATACTGTCCTGCACGACGTTGAGCGCGCTCAGCCGTGCGGCGTCGAGGGACCATTTGCCCTCGGGTGCGCGACGCCATGCGCCACTGCCCGAACAGGGCGCGTCGCAGAGCACCAGGTCGTAGGGCGCGCTCTGCGCGGCCTGCTTGCCGGAAACCTGCCGGATCTCGACCCCCGCCCGCGCGGCGCGCGCTGGCAGGTCGCGCATTCGGCGCGGATCGGCATCGTGGGCGTCGATTCGGCGGTCCGGATCCATCGCCAGCGCCAGGGCCTTGCCACCTCCGCCCGCGCAATAATCGAGCACGCGTCCTCCCGGCGGCAAACCCGCGATTGCCGCCTGCGAGGACGCATCCTGCAATTCCACCCACCCGTCGCGATATGCCCGCGCGTTGCGCAGCCTGCCGGCGCCCTCGGTGACGGTCAGCGCGGTCGCGGCGCGCGGATTGGGGCGGACCTCTATCCCTTCGGCTGCAAGCGCCGCGCCGGCGCCCGCGAGATCGGTCTTGCGAAGATTGACGCGCAGGCTGACGGGGGCGCGCTTCTGAAGCAGTCCCGCGATTTCGCCGGCCTGCGCGCCCAGAGAGAGCGTGAATTCGGGCAGGATCCAGTCCGGCAGGTTCCAGGCCTCGGCTTTTCCGAGGCCGCGCGCCTTTGGATTGGTTTCGTCCGGGCCGAGCGGGGCCGGTGCGTGGCCCTCGCCGGTAAAAAGGCTTTCCGGGGGCACACCTTCGATGCGAAGCAGCCCGAGCATCAGCGCCCTGCCCGTCTCGCCACCTCCAAGCGCGGCGGCGGCGCGCTTGCGGCGCAGGACGTCGAAGACATGATCGCGCACGGCGGCACGGTCCTTCGATCCGGCGAAGCGGCTGCGCCGCGCCCACTGCGTGAGGGCCTGCTCGGCAGCGACGCCTCCCGAGATCGTGTCGAGGACTTCGATCGCCGCCTGTACGCGGGCGCCCGGGGTCATCGGCCGGGCTCCGACGCGGGATGCGAGCCTTGCGAAACCAAGGTCATCCGATCCGGTAGTTCGGCGACTCCCGCGTGATCTGCACGTCGTGCACGTGGCTCTCCTTCAGCCCCGCCCCGGTGATCTTCACGAACTGGCAGTTGCGGCGCATTTCGTCGACCGTCGCGCAGCCGGTGTAGCCCATCGCTGCCCTGAGGCCGCCGACGAGCTGGTGAACCACCGCCCCTGCCGAGCCCTTGTAGGGCACCTGGCCCTCGATGCCCTCGGGCACCAGCTTGTCCGAGGCCGCGTCCTTCTGGAAGTAGCGGTCCGCGGATCCGCGCGCCATTGCGCCCAGGGAGCCCATGCCGCGGTAGCTCTTGAAGCTGCGGCCCTGATAGAGGATGACCTCGCCCGGGCTTTCGTCGGTGCCGGCGATCATCGAGCCGACCATGGCACAGGAGGCGCCGGCGGCGATGGCCTTGGCGAAGTCGCCGGAGAACTTGATGCCGCCATCGGCGATCACGGGAATGTCGCCCGCCGCGCCGGCGCAATCCATGATCGCGGTCAGCTGCGGGACGCCGACGCCGGCCACCATGCGCGTGGTGCAGATCGATCCCGGCCCGATCCCGACCTTCACGGCGTCCGCACCCGCGTCGATCAGGGCGCGGGTCGCGGCCGCGGTCGCGACGTTTCCTGCAACGATCTGGACCTCGTTCGAGAGCGACTTGGCGCGGCGCACGGCCGCGGCCACCCCCTCGGAGTGGCCATGCGCGGTGTCGATGACGATCATGTCCACGCCTGCATCCACCAGCGCCTGCGAGCGTTCGAAGCCCGCATCGCCGACAGTGGTGGCGGCAGCGACGCGCAGCCGGCCGAGGCCGTCCTTGCAGGCGGTCGGGTTCAGGACGGCCTGTTCGGTATCCTTGAGGGTCAGCAGCCCGGTGAGCTTGCCTTGGGTATCGGTCACAAGGAGCTTCTCGATCCTGCGCGCCTTCATCAGGCTGATCGCCTCGTCGCGGTCGGCGGGCTCCTGAAGGAGGGCGAGGTTGTCCGACGACATCATCACCGAGACGGGGGTGCGGTCATCGCTGGCGAAGCGCATGTCGCGGTTGGTCACAATGCCGACGACCCGCCCGGACGTATCTACCACGGGAAAGCCGGTGACATTGTAGCGTTCCTGAAGCGCCTTGGCGTCGGCGAGCGTCTGGTCGGGTCGCAGGGTGATCGGATTGTAGACGATACCGCTCTCGAAGCGCTTGACTCGGCGGACCTGCTCGGCCTGTTCGTCAACGCTGAGATTGCGGTGGACAACCCCCATCCCTCCGGCCTGGGCCATCGCGATGGCCATGCGCGCTTCGGTGACTGTGTCCATCGCGGAACTGAGCAGCGGAATGTTCAGCGAGATCGCACGGGTGACGCGGGTGCGGGTATCTGCCGTCGACGGCAGGACGGAAGAGGCCGCCGGCACAAGAAGCACGTCGTCGAAAGTGAGAGCCTCACGAATCTCCATCACAACCTCGCTGGAACATTCATTTGGCGGGTTCCTATCTCATGCTCGGGGGGAAATGGAAAGGGCCAAGGATTGCGCCTTGCGGGACGCTGCCCTGCGCGGCAGGCGGGTCAGGGGGCTCTGCCCCCGCCGCGCGCTGCGCGTCTCCCCCGGGATACTTGACAGCAAAGGAAGGGCAGGCGAACGGTCGGCGCGATGCCCGAGGATGGCGTGGACGGCGCGGGAAGCGACGCGGGGCGCCTTTCGCTTTGCATTCCGGACGCTATGGTGCGTGTCAATTGAAGGCCAAGGAACAGCAGACCCCATGACAACCGACCCCCTCGTGCTCTTCACGCCCTCGGGCAAGCGCGGACGTTTTCCGGTGGGAACGCCGGTGCTGACCGCCGCGCGCCAGCTCGGGGTCGACCTCGACTCGGTCTGCGGCGGGCGCGGCATCTGCTCGAAATGCCAGGTCAGCCCGGGTTATGGAACGTTTTCCAAGCACGGGATAACCGTTGGCCCGGATGCGCTGTCGCCCTGGAACGCGGCCGAGCAGCGCTACAAGGACAAGCGCGGTATGATCGAGGGGCGCCGGCTGGGCTGCCAGGCGGCCATCCAGGGCGATGTGGTGATCGACGTTCCGCCCGAGAGCCAGGTGCACCGTCAGGTCGTGCGCAAACGCGCCGAAGCGCGGCAGATAACGCTCGACCCATCCGTGCGGCTTTTCTACGTCGAGGTGGCCGAGCCCGACATGCACGAGCCCAGCGGCGACCTCGAGCGCCTGCGCGCCGCGCTTTCCGAGCAATGGGAACTCGAGGATGTCGCAGCGGACCTCAATGTGCTGCAGCAGATGCAGCCCGTGCTGCGCAAGGGGGGCTGGAAGGTCACAGTGGCGGTCCATCTCGGTCATGCGGGCGCAACGCCGCGGATATTGCAGGTCTGGCCGGGGTATTTCGAGGGCCCGCTCTACGGGATGGCCGTCGATCTCGGGTCGACCACCATCGCGGCGCATCTGTGCGACCTGTCTACCGGAGAGGTTCTGGCATCATCGGGTGTGATGAACCCGCAGATCCGGTTCGGCGAGGATCTGATGAGCCGGGTCAGCTATGCGATGATGAACAAGGGAGGCGCCGCCGAGATGACGCGGGTCGTGCGCGAGGCGATGCGCGCCCTCTTCGCCGATATCGCGACGGAAGCGGGCATCGAGCGCGGCCTGATCGTCGATGCAGTCTTCGTGTGCAATCCCGTCATGCATCACCTCTTCCTGGGCATCGACCCCTATGAGCTGGGCCAGGCCCCCTTCGCGCTGGCGACAAATGCCGCGCTGAACCTGCGGGCGGAGGAACTGGGGCTCGATATCCACCCCTCTGCCCGCGTCTATCTGCTGCCCTGCATCGCGGGCCATGTGGGCGCCGATGCCGCCGCCGTCGCGCTGTCGGAGGCGCCCGAGAAATCCGAGGATCTGGTGCTGGTGGTGGATGTGGGCACCAATGCCGAGATCCTGCTCGGCAATCGCGAGAAGGTCCTCGCCTGCTCCTCGCCTACCGGTCCCGCCTTCGAGGGCGCGCAGATCAGCTCGGGCCAGCGCGCCGCCCCCGGCGCCATCGAGCGGGTCGAGATCGACCCCGCGACCAAGGTGGCGCGCTTCCGCGTGATCGGCTCCGATCTGTGGTCGGACGAGGAAGGGTTTGACGAGGCGACCGCGGTCACGGGCATCACCGGCATCTGCGGGTCGGGCATCATCGAGATGGTGGCCGAGATGCGCCTGAACGGCATTGTCGATGCCAGCGGTCTGATCGGATCGCCCGAACAGACCGGATCGGCGAATTGCTTTCTCGACGGTCGCACCAACAGCTACCTCGTCCATGACGCCAGTGCGCAGGGCGGTCCCCGCATCACCGTGACCAACCGCGACATCCGCGAGATCCAGATGGCCAAGGCCGCGCTCTATTCCGGGGCACGCCTGCTGATGGACAAGTTCGGGGTCGAGAAAGTGGATCGCGTCGTGCTCGCCGGGGCGTTCGGGGCGCATATCAGTCCGAAGCACGCGATGGTCATCGGCATGATTCCCGATGCTCCGCTGGACAAGGTCACCTCGGCCGGGAACGCCGCTGGAACCGGCGCGCGCATCGCATTGCTCAATCGGGCGGCCCGGACCGAAATCGAAGCCACCGTGAAGGCGATCCACAAGGTCGAGACAGCCATCGAGCCGCGTTTTCAGGAGCATTTCGTAAATGCATCGGCGATGCCAAACGCGGTCGATCCTTTCCCGATCCTAAATTCGATCGTCGCCCTGCCGGAGGTGAGCTTCAACACCGGCGGCAGCGAGGGCGGCGGACGCAGGCGCAGGCGCGGCTGAACGGGTGAGGGACTCTCGACTTTCCGCGTCCTCTCCTCCTAGTCTTCGTGACGAATGCGATCGCGGGGAGACGGTCACGTGAGCGACGGGCAAAGCGCCGACCAGGAAGAATACTGGAACTCCGGGGCCGGGCAGCAATGGGTCCGCCTGGCACCCATGCTCGATGCCACCATGCAGCCCGTGCTGGATGTCTTGCTGAGCGCTGCCGCGCTCGTGCCCGGGGAGCGCGTGCTCGACGTGGGTTGCGGCACCGGCGCGAGCCTGCGACAGGCAGCCGAAGCCGTGAGCCCCACGGGCCTCGCAACCGGCGCCGACATCTCGCGCACGATGCTCGAAGCGGCGGCGGAGCGGATCCGCGATCTGCCACAGGCCCGCACGCTGCTGGCCGACGTCGCGCGCCACGACTTCGGCGAGGAACGGGCTGACGCCATGATCTCGCGCTTCGGCGTAATGTTCTTCGAAGACACGCCCGCCGCCTTCGCCAATATCGCACGCGGGCTCCGGCCCGGGGGCCGGATGGTCTTTGCCGCCTGGGGCCCGGTGGAGGAAAATCCATGGTTCACCTCGCCCGCACAGGCGGCCAAGACCGTGCTCAGTGCCCCGCCCTCCGTCGATCCGGATGACCCCGGCCCCTTTGCCTTCCGCCACATTCCCCGCGTCGTCGCGATGCTCGATGCTGCGGGGCTGGTTGAAATCGAAGGTCGCGCCGTCGCGCTCGATCTGACGCCGGCCGGCGATCTCGCCGAAGTCGCGGGTGTCAGCACCCTGGTGGGACCTGCGCAGCGCGCCATCGCCCATTTCGAGGCGGACGACGTTCAGGTGGAAGCCGTCAGGCGAGAAATAGAGGCACGCTTCGCAGGGTTCGTCGGCCCGCAGGGCGTCCGCATCCCGGCGATGATCAACCTCTTCCGTGCAAGGGTAGCGGTATAGTGCAACGAAAAACGAGCGACGCGCACGGTTTCCTCCGCAATCTTTTCCACCGCGCGGTCGAGGTAGCAGACCCGATGCGGTCGCTGGCCTCTTGCCTTCCTGCGAAGCCCGAAGGGCGTGTCGTGGTCGTGGGCGCCGGAAAGGCCTCGGCCCGCATGGCCGAAGCGGTCGAAGCCGCCTGGGGTCCCTGCGAAGGAATTGTCATCACGCGCTACGGCTACGCCCGTTCCTGCCGGGGCATCGAGATCGTCGAGGCCGCGCATCCGGTTCCTGACGCTGCCGGTGTAGCGGCCACGCGACGCATGCTGGACCTTCTGGATGGACTCGGAGAAGAGGATTTCGTCCTCGCACTCATCTCCGGCGGTGCCTCGGCGCTGCTGATCGCGCCCTCGGGCGACATCACGCTGGCGGAGAAACAGGCCGTCAACGCCGCCCTTCTCGCCTCCGGCGCGCCCATCGGGCAGATGAACCTGCTCAGAAAGCACCTCAGCCGGGTCAAGGGAGGCCAGCTTGCCACCGCCGCCTACCCGGCCCGAATGCTGTCGCTGATGATCTCGGACGTGCCCGGCGACGATCCCGCCTTCATCGGATCCGGCCCCACCGTCGGCGATGCCTCGACACCGACCGACGCCCGCGCGGTGCTCGACCGCTGGGGAATCGACGCACCCCCCAGCGTGACGGCGGCGCTTGCGGGGCCAAGCGGAGTTGTGCCGCCCGGAGATCCCCGTCTGTCACGGGTCGAGAACGTGATCTACGCCGCCCCCTCGCAGTCGCTCGCCGCCGCCGCCGAGATGGCCCGCGCCGCGGGCTGCGAGGTGCGCGTGCTGGGCGACGCGATCGAGGGCGAGGCTCGCGAGGTGGCCAGCGCGCAGGCTGCAATGGCAGTCGAGCTGGCCGCCGGGCGAGGTCCCGGCGCCCCCCCGCTGCTGCTGCTTTCGGGAGGCGAGCTGACCGTGACCCGCAGCGGAGACGGCATCGGCGGACCCAACGCCGAATTCTGCCTCGCCCTTGCCATCGCGCTGGACGGCGCAGCCCACATCTCCGCGCTTGCCTGCGATACGGACGGCGTGGACGGCGCAGCGGAAGTTGCGGGCGCGCTCATAGGGCCAGACACCCTCGCACATGCCGCGACCGCTGGGCTCGACGCCTCCGAAGCGCTGGCGCGAAACGACGCCCACCGCTTCTTCGAGGCCATCGGGTCGCAGGTCGTCACCGGCCCGACACTGACCAACGTGAACGATTTCCGCGCCATCCTGATCGGCACGCCTCCGTCCCCCGCACGCCCTCCCCAACCTTAACGCGCCGCCGAATCCCCTTGATCCGCCCGGACCCGGAGTGCTACTCAGCGCAGGCCCGGCGGGTATGGTGAAAAGGTATCACGAAAGCTTCCCAAGCTTCAGTTGAGGGTTCGATTCCCTCTACCCGCTCCAGCCGAACACTCAATCCGATGATACTTCCGCAGGCCGTCGCCCTGGAAGGCGATGACGCGGCTTGTCCATTGCCCCGCTTGCGGCGGGACATGGCGGAAGGCATCACCCCATCAGCACATCCGCAAATTCCTCGCGCAGGTTGCGCTTGAGCACCTTGCCCGTCGCGTTGCGCGGGAGCATATCGACGAAGACGACCGTGTCGGGCACCTGCCAGCGCGCGACCTTGCCCTCGAATATCTTAAGCACCTGTTCCGGGGTGGGCTCGGCGCCGTCGGCGCGTACGGCCACCAGCACCGGGCGTTCGTCCCATTTCGGATGCCGCACGCCGATCACGGCGCAGTCCTTGAGCTGCGGGCAGGCGATCGCGAGGTTCTCGAGCTCGACCGAGCTGATCCATTCCCCGCCGGACTTGATGATGTCCTTTGCCCGGTCCCTGACGCTCAGATATCCGTCCGGATCCAGCGTGGCGATGTCGCCGGTGTCGAACCAGCCGTCCTCGAGCGTGTCCTCAGCGGACAGGCCATAGTAGGCCCCGAGGATCCAGGGCCCGCGCACGACCAGCCTGCCCTGCGCCTTGCCGTCATGCGGCAGGGAAGCACCGTCCTCGCCGCGGATATCCAGCTCGATCCCCCAGGGCGGGCGCCCCTGCCCCTCGCGCAGGCGATGCTGCGCCTCGGCGGACAGGTCGAGATGCTTGGCAAGCGGCTGGTTGAGCGAGCCGAGCGGAGACATCTCGGTCATGCCCCAGGCATGCATCACATCGACGCCATGGCGGTCGCGGAAAGCCGCGATCATCGACGGCGGACAGGCCGAGCCACCCACGACCGTGCGTTCGAGGCTTTCGAGCCGGCTGCCCGATTTCTGCGCCTCGCCCAGCAGACCCAGCCAGATGGTGGGAACGCCAAGGGCGACCGTAACCCGGTAGGCGTCGATCAGATCGACCAGGGACGCCCCGTCGAGCCCCGGTCCGGGCAGCACCATGCGCGCCCCCGACATCGCACAGGCATAGGGCGTGCCCCAGGCGTTGACGTGAAACATCGGCACCACGGGCAGCACCGTGTCGCGGGCGGAAAAGCCGATCATGTCACGCGTGTTGGCGGCAAGACTGTGCAGGACCGTCGAGCGGTGCGAGTAGAGCACGCCCTTGGGGTTGCCGGTGGTCCCCGAGGTGTAGCAGAGGCTCGAGGCCGTGTTCTCGTCGAAATCCGGCCAGGCGAAACCTGCATCGCCCGTGGCGATCAGATCGTCGTAGGCGCGCAGGCCGGGCAGTGCCGCGGCCGCCTCCGCGTCGACCTGAGGCTCGAGAAGGACGAGGTGCTGCACGCAGGGGATCCGGTCGCGGATCGCGGCGACCAGCGGAACGAAGGTCCGGTCGATCAGGAGCACCCGGTCATCGGCATGGTTGATGATGTAGACAAGCTGTTCGGGAAAGAGACGCGGGTTGAGGGTATGAAGCACGAAGCCCGCCCCCGAGACGCCGAAGTAGCATTCGAGATGCCGGCGATTGTTCCAGACGATGGTCGCGCATCGCGCCTGCGGGCCGAGTCCGAGACCGGCAAGGGCCGATCCCAGCCGCCGGGCGTTCTCCCCCACCGCGCGCCAGTTCGTGACCTCGACCCCGCCGCCGGTGCAGACGGAATGAATCTCCGCCGCCCCGTGATAGCGTGCGGCATGGTCGATCTGCGTCGAGATCAGCAGTTGGGTCTGCATCATCTGGCCAAGCATCGGCACCTCCCTCCGGTTTCCGCGTGCCCCGTCGCCTTGCGCCGGCGCGCCCGCTCCCTGTGACCAGCCTGCACGCGCTGCGTTCGTCTGACAAGTATTGGCAAGGGGCCTGGCAACGGCTATCCGAAGGCGATGGAGCTACGCTATCACACCCCGCTTTCGGCAGAGGAACAGCGCGCATTCGGGATAGAGCCGCCCGCTCCGCTTGCCATGGCCGACCAGGTGCGGTTCTCGGAACTCGATGCGCTGCAGCACGTGAACAATGCCGTCTACATGGAGTGGTTCGAACGCCTGCGGGTCCGATATGCGCAGGAATACGGGCTTTCGCGCCAAGGTGAGGACAACGGCAATCCCCGCATCGTCATCCGCTCGGGCACGATCCATTACCGGCAGGAAATGCTGATGGACGAGAGCTACGTCACCACCTGCGGCTGCACGGCATACCGGAACACCTCGTTCTCGCTGGCGCAGAGGCTCTGGTCCGGGGGCACCCTTCGGGCGACATTCGACTGCGTCGTCGTATTGCTGAAGCCTGACGGAAGCGGACGTTTCGCCTTGCCAGAGGTGCTGAAGAAACGTTTCGCCGAGCTGGACCAGGCGGTGTCCGAAGGGTGATGTTCCCGTAAGGTGCGCCCTGGCGCACCCTACCGCTCAGGTCCGGTGTCCGAGCACGAATTCCACCAGCTGAGCCGTGGATCCGTCCCGATCGCCCGAGGACTCCTTGCCCTCGACCACGGGCTGGAGCGACGTGGCGAGTTCCTTGCCCAGTTCGACGCCCCACTGGTCGAACGAGTTGATGCCCAGGATCGCGCCCTCGACAAAGACCCTGTGCTCGTAAAGCGCCACGATGGCGCCCAGCGTGAACGGATCGAGCTGTGGATAGATCAGCGTCGTCGACGGCCGGTTGCCCGGAAAAACGCGATGGCGCGCCTGCCTTTCCAGCTCGTCGCCCTCGAAGCCCTTCTTCTCCATCATGTCCCTCGCGACCTCGAGCGAGCGACCGCGCATCAGCGCCTCGGACTGCGCCAGGCAGTTGGCCACCAGAAGCTGGTGATGATGGGCAAGCTCGGCCTCATGGCCCTGCGCAGCCACCATGAATTCGCAGGGGATGACCCGGGTGCCCTGATGGATGAGCTGGTAGAAGGCATGCTGGCCGTTGGTCCCCGCCGCGCCCCAGACCACCGGCCCCGACGGGAGATCAAGCGGAGTCCCGTCCATGGTGACGCCCTTGCCGTTGGATTCCATCTCGAGCTGCTGGAAGTAATCCGGCAGCCGCGCCAGCCGCTGGTCATAGGGCAGCACGGCGCGCGTGGCGCAGCCGCAGACCTGGTTGTGCCACATTCCCACCAGCGCCAGCATCGCCGGCATGTTCTCCTCCCACGGAGCCGCACGGAAATGGCGGTCCATCTCCTGAGCGCCGCGCAGGAAGTTGTCAAACTGACGCGCTCCGATCGCGATCATCAGCGACAACCCGATCGGCCCCCACATGGAATAGCGCCCCCCGACCCAGTCCTCGAAACCGAAGACGCGCTCGGGCGGGATGCCGAAATCGGCGGTCTTCTGCGCCGCGGTGCTGAGGGCCGCGAACTGTCGCGCCGGATCGCCGCCGTTCTCGACCATCCAGGCCTTTGCGGTGCGGGCGTTGGTCATGGTCTCAATGGTGGTGAAGGTCTTGGAGGCCACGATCACCAGCGTCGTCGTGGCATCGAGCCCCCGAAGGGTATCCGAAACATGCGCGCCATCGACGTTCGAGACGAAATGGCAGCGTGGTCCGTCGTGATAGGGCGACAGCGCCTGTACGGCCATCGCGGGTCCCAGATCGGAGCCGCCGATACCGATATTGACCACATCCGTGAACATGCCCTCGCGCACGACTTCGGCATATGTCCGCATCCTCTCGAGCGTCTCGAGCACGCCCGGCATCACGTCCTGACCGTCGACCATGATCCCACCGCCGTCGAGGTTTCGCAGGGCCGTGTGCAGCACCGCCCGTCCCTCGGTGTCGTTGATCGGGTGACCCTCGAACATCGCCTCGCGCTTGTCCGCGACCCCTGCCGACTCGATCAGGGCGATCAGCGCAGCGCGCGTCGCCGCGTCGATATTGGTCTTGGAATAATCGAACAGCATGTCGCCAGCGCGGACGCTGAACGTCTCTGCCCTGCTTTCGCTGTCGAAGAGCGAAAGGATGCTGCGCTCCGCCGTTTCTGCCCGGCGCGCTTCGAGCGCCTCCCATTCCCTGCTCAGGCGGCCCAATGTACCGTCCCCCCTCCGATGACTGCTGCGATAGGTGCCTCCAGCGCGCCGAGCGTTGCCGACCGTTCCAGCGCCGCGCGCTTGGCCTCGCCGAAGATGACCAGATGCTTGCACATGGCGCCGTCAAGCACCGGGCCGCTCAGCGTGACGCGTTGTTCCGGCTGGCTGTCCGGCGACACTGGGACCAGCGCGGGCGCGGCTTCGTCCAGCGCCTCGGACAGACCCGCCGCCCCGGGAAAGAGCGAAGCCGTGTGCATGTCTTCGCCCATGCCCAGCAGGAGGACAGAAAGCGGCAATTCCGGCAGAAGCTCGTCCGACACCGCGCGGGCGGCCTCCGCGATGCCCATGCCCTCCCGATAGAAGGGCAGAAATCTCGCGGCGGCGGCCCGATCCGTCAGCAGCCTGTCGCGCACCAGAGCCGCATTCGAGCGCGGATGCGCCTCGGGCACCCAGCGCTCGTCCGTCAGCATCACATGCACCCGCGACCAGTCCAGCTCGACAGAGCAGAGCGCATCGAAAAGCGGGCCCGGAGTCGTGCCGCCCGGCACGGCAAAGCTTGCGGAATCGTGGCGTTGCAAGCTGCTCCTCAGCTCGCCCGCGAGCATGTTGGCGACGTTTATGACCAGCATCTCGCGGTCCGCGTATTCCTCGAAATTCATGGCACCAGCTTCCGCCATTCGCGGCCTTCGCGTTTCAGCAGCTGGTCCGAATCCGTCGGCCCCGCACTGCCGCTGTCATAGGGTTTCGGCACGTCTCCCCGCCGGGTCCAGCCCTCGATGATCGGATCGGTCCAGGCCCAGGCGGCCTCGACCTCGTCACCGCGCATGAAGAGGGTCTGATTGCCCCGGATCACATCCATGATGAGCCTCTCATAGGCCTCGACCTGTTCTGAATTCTCGGGGCCGAGCGCGTCGGCGAATGTCATGTCCAGTGGCACATCGACAAGACGCATTCCCCCCGGTCCGGGTTCCTTGATCGTCACCCCGAGGGTGATGCCCTCGTTGGGTTGCAGACGGATCGAAAGCACATTGCGGTGCGATCCCGCTTCCTCGCCGAAAATCGAATGCGGCGTCTCCTTGAAGACCACGCAGATCTCGCTGGAGCGCGCGATCATCCGCTTGCCGGTGCGCAGGTAGAACGGCGTTCCTGCCCAACGCCAGTTCGACACCATGGTGCGGATCGCGATGAAGCTTTCCGTCTTCGAGCGCGGATCGTCCACGGCGGTGCGATAGTCGGGATGATCGTCGCCGTTGCGTCCGGCGTCATACTGCCCCCGAACGATGTGATGGGGCGGCACCGGATCGAGCGCGCGGATTACCTTGAGCTTCTCGTCGCGCACCGCGTCGGGCGAAAAGCGCGCGGGCGGCTCCATCGCGATCAGGCAGAGAAGTTGCATGAGATGGTTCTGCACCATGTCCCGCATCGCGCCCGACTTGTCGTAATACTCGCCGCGCCCCCCAACGCCGACGGTCTCGGCCACGGTTATCTGGATATGATCCACATACTGGCTGTTCCACAGCGGCTCGAAAAGCATGTTGCCGAAACGCACCGCCATCAGGTTCTGCACCGTCTCCTTGCCGAGATAGTGATCGATCCGGTAGATCTGCGCCTCGTCGAAATATTTCGCCAGCGTCGCGTTGAGCGCCTTGGCGCTTTCGAGGTCGCGCCCGAAGGGCTTTTCGACCACGATGCGGGCATTGTCGTCCGCCATCCCGTGGCTTTGCAGCTTTTCGGCAAGCTGACCGAACAGCGAGGGGGCGACAGAGAAGTAATAGGCCTCGATGCGGTCCTCGCCCGACATCTTCTCCCGCAGTTCCGCCCATCCCTTGTCGCCTTGCGCGTCGATAGCGACATAATCCACGCGCTGAAGGAAGCTCTTCAGCGCGTCCCCACCGTCCACGGCGTCCGAGGCGAATTCGCCGATCGCCTCGGCCGTGAGATCCCGGAACTCATCCGGCGACATGTCGCTGCGCGCCGCGCCGATCACGCGGGCCTCCGGCGGCATCTGCCCGGCGACGAAGCGTCTGAACAACCCCGGGAGGATCTTGCGGCGGGCAAGGTCGCCGGTCCCGCCGAAGATGACGAGATCGAAGGGATCAACGGGGATTACGCGAGAGACCATGACAGCGGCACCTTGTCTTTTCGACGTCTTTTCGGCCCGAAGGCCCTAACACGGGCGGCTGGGACTTTGCCGCCGTTAGCGCAAACATGCAGTACGAGCGCGGTCATCACAAGAGAGTGCATGCGCGGGCGTCGGGGTATCATTGCTTTCGCTGCGTACCTAGCACATTTTCACGTCAGTCGACGGCATTGGGGAATATCGCTCATGAAAGACTTCGGAGCTGGTGATGGATCGCCTGCAAACGCCGGAAAATTCCGCGATCCCGCCCTGACCGCCAACGGCGAGCAACGGGCGACCGTGGCCCTGGAAAATCCGAGGACGCTCTGGTTCAATACCGGCACGCTTTGCAACATCGAATGCGCGAACTGCTATATCGAAAGCAGCCCGACGAACGACCGTCTGGTCTATCTGACCGAGCCCGAGGTCCGCGACTATCTCGACCAGATCGCCGAACGCGGCTGGCCTGTCGACGAGATCGGCTTCACCGGCGGCGAGCCCTTTCTCAATCCGCAGATGATCGCCATGGCAGAAGCGGCGCTCGGACGCGGGTTCGAGGTTCTGGTCCTCACCAATGCCATGCGCCCGATGATGCGCCCCGCCGTGCAGGCCCGTCTGCGTCGGCTGAGCAAGGATCACCCCGGACGGCTGACCCTGCGCGTCTCGCTCGACCATCATGCGCGCGCGGCGCATGACGCGGAACGCGGCGCGGGAAGCTACGACAAGACGCTCGAGGGCATGCGGTGGCTGCGCGACAACGGCATCGCGATGAGCGTGGCAGGGCGGCTGGCCATGGCCGAGAACGAGGCGGCCTGTCGCAAGGGCTATGCGGCGCTCTTTGACGCAGAGCGTTTCCCGATCGACGCTTTCGATCCGGTGCAGACCGTTCTCTTTCCGGAAATGGACGTGTCGGTGGAGGTCCCCGAGATCACCACTGACTGCTGGGGCATTCTCGGCAAGTCGCCATCCTCGGTGATGTGCGCGTCCTCGCGCATGGTGGTCAGGCGCAAGGGCGCGGACCATCCGGTGGTGCTGGCCTGTACGCTCCTGCCCTATGACACGGCATTCGAGCTGGGCCGGACGCTGGAGGAGGCAGAACGCCCCGTGGCGCTGAACCATCCGCATTGCGCAAAGTTCTGTGTCCTAGGTGGCGCCTCCTGCTCGGCGTGACGCGCTCGACCCGCGCGCAAGACGGCCGCACTACGGTTCCCGGACCGGTCAGCCGTTTGTTGCGACCAGCAAACAACGCAGCATCGCGCGTCACCAAATCGAACAGGCGAAAGGCCGGTGCCGCCGCCGGCCTGACCACGCCTGGCGATGCTGCACGTCAGTTCAGCAGGAATTCTCCTTTGACGTTGCGCCATTCGCCCGGCGATACCAGCTTGCGATGAATGAAGCGGACCGAGTGCAGCGGGCCCTCGATCTCCTTCTGCCAGAACTCGACGAACTTGAAGAGCCGCGGATGGTCCGGGGCGATATCGTAGTCCTGCCAGACAAAGGTATTCAGCACATGGGTGAAATCGGGCATGCGGTAGAAGAATTCCGCTGTGGTCAGCCCGTATCCCTTCAGCATCAGTTCGGTTTCGTTTCGTGACATGTCGCACCTCTCACGGCCACCCGTGAATCAGTTTGCCACGCTCCGGTTAGTTTTCAATGAATACAATATGTTGGCACTCACACCCGGCGGCTGCCATGGCATTTGCGTCGCAGGGATTGCACCTGATGTACGCAGTCTGATAGGGTGCTCCCACAAGATATAGCGCGCACAAATATCAGGCAAAAGCACGTGAACGATATACCAGAACCCCCTGAAAACGGTGACGAAACAGGGGGCGACCGCCCGGAGCGTCCGCCCTATGACGGACCGAGCGTCTCGATCGAGCAGGAGATGCGCGTATCGTATCTGGACTACGCGATGTCGGTCATCGTCAGCCGCGCGATCCCGGACCTGCGGGATGGGTTGAAGCCGGTGCACAGGCGTATCCTCTATGCCATGCACGAGACCGGCAACACGCATGACAAGCCCTATCGCAAGTCCGCACGCCCCGTCGGCGACGTCATGGGCCAATACCACCCGCACGGGGATTCCGCGATCTACGACGCACTGGTGCGGATGGCGCAGGATTTCTCCATGTCGCTGCCCCTGCTCGACGGTCAGGGCAATTTCGGCTCCATGGATGGCGATAACGCAGCGGCCATGCGCTATACCGAGGTGCGCATGGACAAGCCGGCGGCCTTCCTGCTGGCGGATATCGACAAGGATACGGTCGACTTCCAGGACAACTACGACGGCAAGCAGAAGGAGCCGACAGTTCTGCCGGCGCGCTTCCCGAACATGCTGGTCAATGGTGCAGGCGGCATCGCCGTCGGCATGGCCACCAACATACCGCCGCACAACCTCGGCGAGGTGGTCGACGCGACACTGGCGCTGATCGAGAACCCGGACCTGACGTCCGAGCAGCTCATCGAATACGTGCCGGGTCCGGACTTCCCGACAGGGGGGCTGATGCTGGGCCGCTCCGGGGCGCGCAAGGCTTACCTCGAGGGGCGCGGGTCGGTCATCATCCGGGCCAAGACCCGGGTCGAGGAGATTCGCAAGGATCGCTGGGCCATCGTCGTCGACGAGATCCCCTATCAGGTCAACAAGGCTTCGATGATCGAGAAGATCGCCGAGCAGGTACGCGAGAAGCGCATCGAAGGCATCGCCCATGTTCAGGACGAATCCGACCGCTCGGGCGTTCGGGTCGTGGTCGAGCTAAAGCGCGACGCGGTGGCCGAGGTGGTCCTGAACCAGCTCTTCCGCTTCACGCCGATGCAGACCTATTTCGGCTGCAACATGCTGGCGCTCAACGGGGGCCGTCCCGAGCAGCTCACGCTTCGGCATTTTCTCACCTATTTCGTCGACTTCCGCGAAGAGGTCGTCGCGCGCCGAACGGCCTATCTGCTGCGCAAGGCACGCGAGCGGAGCCATATCCTCTGCGGTCTGGCCGTTGCGGTCACAAACATCGACGAGGTCGTGGCGACGATCCGGTCTTCGGCGGATGCTGCGGAAGCGCGCGAGCGGCTTATGACGCGGCGCTGGCCGGCCCGGGATATCCTGCCCTACATCGCGCTGATCGACGATCCGACCCACCCGGCCAATGACGACGGGACCTATAACCTGTCCGAAGCGCAGGCGAGGGCGATCCTCGATCTGCGGCTGCAGCGCCTGACCCAGATCGGGGTCAAGGAAGTTACCGACGAGCTCGAGGAACTGGCAGGCAAGATCAAGGAATATCTCGAAATCCTGGGCTCGCGCGAGCGGATCATGGGCATCATCGCCGACGAGTTGCGCGAGGTGAAGGAGCTGTTTCCTCAGCCGCGCCGCACCGAGATCGTCGACTGGTCCGGCGACATGGATGACGAGGACCTCATCGCCCGCGAGGACATGGTCGTCACGGTAACCCAGTCCGGCTGGATCAAGCGCACCCAGCTGGGCGAGTTCCGCAGCCAGCGCCGGGGCGGCAAGGGCCTTTCGGGCATGGCAACCAAGGACGAGGACGTTGTCACCACGCTCTTCGTGGCCAACACCCACACGCAGCTGCTTTTCTTCACCACGGACGGGATGGTCTACAAGCTCAAGACCTGGCGCCTGCCGCTGGGCGGGCGCACCGCCAAGGGCAAGGCGATCGTGAACATCCTGCCGATCCCCACAGGTGTTTCGATCGCGGCGATCATGCCCGTCGACCGGGACGAGGAACACTGGGACGATCTGCAGATCGTCTTCGCCACCTCTGCAGGCGACGTGCGGCGCAACGCGCTGAGCGATTTCACCAACGTGATGCGCAACGGCAAGATCGCCATGAAACTGCCCGAAGGCACGAGCCTTGTGAACGCGCGGATCTGCGCGACCGACGACGACGTGATGCTGGTGACGGCGCTCGGACGCGCGATCCGCTTCCCCACGACCGACGTGCGCGTCTTCAAGGGCCGCGATTCGACCGGCGTCCGGGGCATCAGGCTTGCCCAGGGCGACAGCGTGGTATCGATGTCCGTCATCAGGCATTACGAAGCGACGCCCGCAGAGCGCGCGGCCTATCTCAAGATGCGCCGTGCGATGGCGGGGCTGGCGGACGATGCGGAGGTCGAGGAAGACGAGGATGCGGCGGAAGAGGCGGTTGATTTCACCCGCGACGACTATGCGCGCATGTCGGCGGCCGAAGACACCATCCTGACCATCACCGCGAGCGGGTCGGGCAAGCTGTCCTCCTCGCACGACTATCCGGTGCGCGGACGCGGCGGCCAGGGCGTCATGGGCATGGACAAGGCGATGCGGGGCGGCAGGCTCGTGGCCTCCTTCCCGGTCGATCTCGACGACCAGATCATGCTGGCCACCTCGCGCGGACAGTCGATCCGGGTGCCGGTCGAAGGAATTTCCTTCCGGTCGCGCACCGCGGGCGGGGTCAAGGTCTTCGACACCGGCGCAGGTGAGGAGGTGGTGAGCGTCGCGCGCATCGCCGAGCAGGCCGCCGTGGAGGTCGCCGAAGACCCCGAGACGCCCGGCGCACCGGACAACGGCACAGATTAACCCGGCCGAAACGACTTGCGTGCATCTTCCCGGACCGTAGCGCCGGGAGGATCACATGAACGTCTACAGCTGTCTCATCGACCTGAAGGATGATGCCAAGGCGCTCGCCTTCGCCAAGGCGGTCGAGGACTGGATGAGTTACCTCCAGGCGGAAGAGCTGATCATGGGGTGGCGCCTCCTGCGGCGCAAACTCAACCTCAATGCCGACTGTTACCGCGATTTCCTGCTCGAGATCGAGGTGGACGGGCTGTCGCAGCTCGACCTCGCCTTCCGCCGCACCGGATCCCATGACGAGCAGGTCGAGGCATTGCATCGCGCGGTGCATGATCTCGTCGGCCGGGCCGAGTTCGCCCTCTACAGGCCGTTCCCGGACCCGGAAAGATCCGAACGCATGGCGCTGCTCTGACCGGGCCAGGCTCCCGCCCGACCCCCTCGCCCTGTCGGGCAGACGCTCAGAGCCCGTAGATCCCGGCGAACTTCGTCTTGAGATAGGCCAGCAACGGCTTTTCCGAAGGCGCGAACCCGCAGGCCCGCTCGATGACCTCGCGCGGCTCGAACAGCCCGCCGTGGCGCTGGACGTTCTCGCGCAGCCACCCCGTCGCCGCCGAAGTGTCGCCGGCGGCAAGCTGGTCGTCGAGCGCGGGAAGCGCCTCGCGCATGGCCTGATACAGGCATCCGGCATAGACGTTGCCCAGACTGTAGGTCGGAAAATACCCGAACAGCCCGACCGACCAATGCACGTCCTGCAGCACCCCGTTCGAGGCCCGGTCCACAGGATAGCCGAAATCCGACGCGAAACGGTCGTTCCAGGCGGCCTCAAGATCGCCGACGACCAGATCGCCCGACATCAGCGCGCGTTCCAGGTCAAAGCGCAGCATGATGTGGAGGTTGTACTGCAGTTCGTCCGCCTCGGTGCGGATATGACCGTCCGCCACGCGGTTCACGGCCGCATAGAAATCGTCGGCCGAGTCGAGCCCGATATCGCCGAAGGTCTCGCGCATCCGCTCGAACAGCCACCCCGTGAAGGCGCGGCTGCGCCCAAGCTGGTTCTCGTAGATGCGGCTCTGGCTTTCGTGCACGCCCATGGAAACGCCCTGCCCGACCGGCGTCAGCAGGTAGTCCCGGTCGATGGATTGCTCGTAGCCCGCGTGTCCGACCTCATGGATGGTCGAATAGAAGCAGTTGAACGGATCGGCGGGATTGGTGCGCGTGGTGATGCGCACATCGAGCCCGGAGCCCGAAGAGAAAGGATGGACCGCCTTGTCGACGCGACCGTGCCGCAGATCGTAACCGAAGACCTGCGCCAGCTGCTGTGAAAGCTCGAGCTGTGCAGTCTCGTCATAAAGACCCTTTATCGTCTTCGGGGCAGGCGCGGCGCGAACCGCGGCGCGAAGCTCCGAAATCTCGGGACGCATGGCGTCAAACATCGTCTGCAGCTCGGCGCCGGTCAGGCCGGGCTCGTAATCCTGCAGCATCGCGTCATAGACGTCCCCGCCCGCCGCCAGCGCGGCGCCCTCCTCACGCTTGAGCGCGATGACCTCCTGCAGGACCGGTGCAAATGCGGAGAAATCGTCTGCCGCCCGTGCCTCGGCCCATTTTCCCTGCGCTTCCGAAGTCACACGCGCGATCCGCGCGGCCAGCGCCGCGGGCACCTTGGCGGTGCGCTCGAAACTGCGCCGGATATGGCGAAGCTGCGCGCGGCCCGTGGCGTCGATGGTCTCGCTCTCGGCTGCCTCCAACCAGGCGGCCAGACGCGGATCGACGCGGCGCGCGTGCAGCGCCCCTTCGATTGCCGCCATCTCCTCGCCCCGCTGCGGCGCCGCGCCGCGCGGCATCATCGTCTCCTGGTCCCAGCCCAGCCGTCCCGCGACCTGCGCCAGCGCCTCGGTCTCGCGCACATGCGCCATCAACTCGTCAAATGCCGGCACGGATCATCTTCCTCTCAGGGACGTTGCAATGGGATAGCCGCTCAGGAAACGGGCGCGCAGGATCAGCACCCAGACCGCCACCGCCATGAGCTGATGAAGGATCGCGATCTCCGCCGGCGCCCCGTAAAGCACTGTGACAATTCCCAGGAGGATCTGCAGCGACATCGCCGCCAGCACCGCGTTGAAGGCCAGGCGTGTGCGCGGATGGCTCGACCGGCGACCGCGCGTCCAGGCGAATACGGCGAAGGCGAACAGCGCGTAGCCCGTCATGCGGTGGATGAACTGCACGAGGCCGGGATTGTCGAGGAAGTTGCGCCAGAAGGGTTCGAGCGTGAAGGCGGTCACGGGCACGAAATGGCCACCCATCAGGGGCCAGTCGGTGTAGCTTCGCCCGGCGTCGATCCCGGCGACGAGCGCGCCGATGAGGATCTGGAGAAAGGCGAAATGCATGAGCCCCGTCGATACGGCCCAGAGCCCGGCCTCGCGTGCCCGGCGGGCCTGCATGAGAAGGCGCGCTTCGCGGCCCAGCTCGAAGATGTACCAGGCGATGATGCCGAGGATGACGAAGGCGAGCCCAAGGTGAAAGGCCAGGCGCTCGCTCGCAACGTCAAGGGCGCCCTCTCCGGGCGTGACGCCGGAGGAGACCATCCACCAGCCCACGCCGCCCTGCAAGGCCCCCAGCAGCCCGGGCAGAGCCAGCTTGCCGCTCCAGCCGACGGGGATCTGCCGGCGCAGCGCGAACCACGCAAAGCCCAGGGCCCAGACGAGACCCACGAGGCGGCCCAGGTTGCGATGGCCCCACTCCCACAGGTAGATCGGTTTGAAGTCCTCGATGTCCATCCAGCTGTTCTGGATGCGGAATTCGTCGGTTTCCTGATACTTTTCGAATTCGGACTGCCAGTCCTGCGCGCTCATCGGCGGCAGCGCACCCATGACAGGGTCCCATTCCGTGATGCTGAGCCCGCTGTCCGTCAGACGGGTCAGCCCGCCGACCGCGATCATCGTCACGACAAGCACGAACAGCACCATGAGCCAGATCCGGATCGCACCGCGCGCTCCGCCCCTGCCCCGATCAATGAGCCCCGGTTGCGCGGCGGAGCGTGCCGTACCGGCGTCGCCGACCTCTTCGAAAAGCTTGCGATTTCCGGCCATCGGACCTCCAGCCTGCTGCGTCGGGTCAGTCCTAAGCCCTGCCGCGGTCTTCGTCCAGCACCACCGGATCTATCGCGGCGCGCGTCGCAGAAGCTGGCGCAGGATCCCGTGCAGCATCTGCACATCGGCGCGCGTCAGGGGCATCCTGCTCCACATGTTGCGCAGGTTGATCTTCATCGACTGGACCTTGTGTTCGGGAAAGAAGAAACCCGCTTCCTCGAGGCGACCCTCGTAATGCGCCGACAGCGCTTCGACTTCGGCGACGCTGGCCCATGGGCTGCCGGCCATCTCCATGCGCTGATCGACGATCCCACCCTGCCGCCGCCGCCATTCGTAGCCGACCAGAAGCACGCATTGCGCGAGATTGAGCGAGGGGAACTCCGGGTTCACCGGTACCGAGACAAGGGCGTTGGCCCGCGCGATATCCTCGTTCTCGAGGCCCGCGCGCTCGGGTCCGAAAAGCACCGCGACCCGCCGGCCTTGTGCGATCTGTTCAGCCGCCAGCGCCATGGCCCCCTCGGGGCTGTAGACCGGCTTGGTCAGGTCCCGCGTCCGGGCCGTAGTGGCGAAGACGAAGTCGCAATCCGCCACGGCCTCGGCCAGCGTATCGCTGAGCTGGGCCTCGTCGAGCAGGCGCCCCGCACCGCTTGCCATCGCGACCGCGGCCGGATTCGGCCAGCCGTCACGCGGAGCCACGACACGCATGCGATCGAGACCGAAGTTCCACATCGCGCGCGCGGCCGCACCGATGTTCTCGCCCATCTGGGGGCGCACCAGCACCATGGCCGGGATGGGAGGCGGAGCGATCGGGTCTGTCATGCGCGCCTCATACGCAACGCACCGGTGGCCTGCAAGAAATCCCGGCGGGATCCGGTGTTGCCAAAGACGCCCGCTGGAGGCATAGCCGTTCCTGCCGCGCGGCCCTGTCGGACCGGCGCAGCACCTACCGGAGAGCCACGATGTCCGAAGAAGACGCGCCCCAGATCTATCTCGTCACCCCGCCGCAGGTCGACCTCGAGGGCTTTCCGGATCTTCTGGGCCGCCTGCTAGACGGCATCGACATCGCCTGCGTCCGCCTTGCGCTCTCGACACGCGACGAGGACTCGCTTGCGCGCGCGGCGGACGCCCTGCGCGAAGTGACCCATGCGCGCGATGTGGCGCTTGTGCTGTCCGAGCATGTGCTTCTGGCGCAGCGCCTCGGTCTCGACGGCGTGCATCTGCCGGATGCCGCCCGGTCTGTCCGCGCAGCGCGCAAGACCCTGGGCGAGGATGCGATCGTCGGAAGTTTCTGCGGCGGCTCGCGCCACGACGGGCTGAGCGCGGGAGAGGCCGGCGCGGACTATGTCAGCCTCGGACCGGTGCGCGCCTCCCCACTCGGCGACGGCAGCTTTGCCGAGGCCGATCTTTTCCAGTGGTGGTCCGAAGTGATCGAGATCCCGGTGGTGGCCGAAGGCGGGCTCGACGAGGAAACGATCCGTGACCTCGCCCCCTTCGCGGATTTCTTCGGCATCGGCGACGAGATCTGGCACGAAGAGGACCCTCTCGCCACGCTGAGCCGGCTGTCCCGGGCGATGGCCTGAGATATTGCCCGAAGGTGCGGCGGGCCGCACCTTACCGCCCCCGCCGAACCCTCTTGATCCCTCAGCCGTTCCCCGGCAAAAGGCCGCCATGAAGGCCGCGCCGGACATCCTGTGCATCGGATCCGTTCTCTGGGACGTGATCGGTCGTTCCGCCAGCGTCATGTCGCAGGGATCGGACGTCCCGGGGCGCATCACCCGCCTGCCCGGCGGCGTCGCCATGAACATCGCGATGACGCTCGCCCGCTTCGGAATGAAGCCCGCGCTGCTGAGCGCCGTGGGCCGCGACGCGGAAGGCGAAGACCTTCTCGCCGCCTGTGTCGCGCGCGGGCTGATCACCGACAGCATCTACCGCTCGGACGACCTGCCGACCGACCGCTACATGGCCGTGGAGGGCGCGAACGGTCTGATCGCCGCTATCGCGGACGCGCATTCTCTCGAAGCGGCGGGAGCCAAGATCCTGAGCCCGCTCCGGGACGGCAGGCTGGCGGACGCCGACAATCCCTATCGGGGTCCGGCGGCGCTTGACGGCAATCTCACGCTGGACCTGCTGGGCGAGATCGCCTCGGGCCCGCTGCTGGCCGAGGCCGACCTGCGGGTGGCCCCGGCCTCGCCCGGCAAGGCCGAGCGTCTGGCGCCGTTCCTGCAGAACGGGCGCGGCACGCTCTATCTCAACCTCGAGGAGGCGGGCCTTCTCTGCCACGCCCGCTTCGAGACCTCGCGCGCCGCCGCCGAGGCGCTGCTGGCCCGAGGCGCCGCGCGCGTTCTGGTGACCGCCGGCGGCGAAGACGCCAGCGACGGCCGTACGGACGCCATCCTGTCGCTCACACCGCCGCGGGTCCTCGTCACCCGCGTGACCGGGGCGGGCGACACCTTCATGGCGGCGCATATCGCCGCCGAGACCGCCGGCGCGGATCCGGAGACTGCCCTGCTGCGGGCACTCGAGGCCGCTGCCGCCTATGTATCCGGAGAGACCGCCCTGTGACCGTTCCCCTTGTCCGCTCCGCCGAGACCGAAGCCGCCCTGGCCCAGGACCGGCCCGTCGTGGCGCTGGAAAGCACCATCATCACCCACGGCATGCCCTATCCGCAGAACCTCGAGGTGGCGCGCCAGGTCGAAGAGGATATCCGCGCCGCAGGGGCCGTGCCGGCGACCATCGCCGTGCTGGAAGGCAAGCTCCACATCGGGCTCGACCCCGAGCAGCTTGCGGAACTGGCGCAGGCAAGGGGCGTGGCAAAACTTTCCCGCGCGGATTTCGCCGCCTGCCTCGCCACCGGCGGCACCGGTGCGACCACGGTCGCCGCGACGATGATCGCAGCGCATCTGGCCGGGATCGAGGTCTTCGCGACGGGCGGCATCGGCGGCGTGCACAAGGGAGCCGAGCAGAGCTTCGACATCTCGGCGGACCTGATGGAGCTGGCCCAGACTCCGGTGACCGTCGTGGCGGCAGGAGCCAAGGCGATCCTCGATGTGGAAAAGACGCTGGAGGTGCTCGAGACGCAGGGTGTTCCGGTGATCGCCTTCGGTCAGGACAGCTTTCCCGCGTTCTGGTCGGCCAGTTCGCCGCTGAAGGCGCCGCTGCGCATGGACGGTCCCGACCAGATCGCCCGCAGCCACCGCCTGCGCGGGGCGCTCGGCCTGCCGGGTGGCCAGCTTGTCGCCAACCCGATCCCGAAGGCGGACGAGATCGCCGCCAATATCATGGGACCGGTAATCACCAAGGCCCAGCAGGACGCCCTGACCCACGGCATCCGCGGCAAGGCCGTTACGCCCTATCTGCTCCAGCGGATCTTCGAATTGACCGAGGGGCGTTCGCTGACGGCCAATATCGCCCTGGTGCGCAACAATGCGAGGCTCGCCGCGCGCATCGCTCAGGAACTGGGCAAGATTGCACGCTCCACTTGAAAAGGCGCAACCATATGGGCAGGGGCATTGTTGTGGCATTACAAGCTGCTTACCTAGTCCCGAGCGCATGACGGAACCCGGATGAACACGCCCTTCGATCACGAGCCTACCATCAAGTCCCGCGGCATGTTCGCCCGGCTCAGGGCATCGTTTCTGACGGGCATCGTCGTCATCGCGCCCGTGTTCCTGACCATCTGGCTTATCTGGACGGTCGTCGGCTGGATCGACGGTCTGGTGCTGCCCTTCGTTCCGGAACATTACAAGCCCGACCGGCTGCTCCAGGACTATCTCGGGCTCGATCCCTCGGTGCAGGTCAACATCCGCGGGATCGGCGTGGTCATATTCCTTGTCTTCGCCACCCTCGTCGGCTGGGCAGCCAAGGGCATCATCGGCCGTTCGCTCATCCGCTTCGGCGAAAGCCTTGTCGAGCGCACGCCCGTCGTCCGCTCGGTCTACTCGGGCATCAAGCAGATTTCCGAGACCGTATTCGCGCAGTCCGACCGGTCCTTCGAGACAGCCTGTCTGATCGAATACCCCCGCAAGGGCCTATGGGCGCTCGGCTTCGTGTCGACCACGACGCGCGGAGAGCTTGCGCATCGCGCCAGCGGCGGAAAGCCGATGCTGTCCGTCTTCCTTCCGACGACCCCCAACCCGACCTCGGGTTTCCTGCTCTTCGTGCCCGAAGAGGATGTCGTTCCCCTCGACATGACGGTCGAGGACGCGGCGAAGCTGGTGATATCGGCCGGGCTGGTCTATCCCAACCAGCGCGAATTGCCGGATGGGAACTCTGCGAACGGCTGGTGGCCCCTGGCGGATCCGCAGCTTCCGGAAGAGTCCGACAGGCATTCGGAAAATGTCGCCGAAGATCGCTGAGCCCTGCGGGGCGCGTCAGCCGAACATCTCGACCAGATCGACGGTGCTGCGCTGGTTAAGATCCCGCTTGTGCCCCTTTAGAAACCGTTCCGCCGCGTGCTGCCCCGCCGTCTTCAGCTTGGCGAGCGTATAGGGCGTCGGAAACAGCTTCGTCGCGACCGACAACTGGTTCATCAGCGCATCGTCGGAAATCATGTGGACGAGGACGCGCGACTTCTCGGGCTCCTGCAGCTTGCCCTGATCCAGCAAACGCTGCACGAATTCGATGGCGCGCAGCTCACGCAGGAGCGACGAGTTGAAACTGATCTCGTTGATCCGGTTCTGGATCTGCTGCGTGGTGCGCGGCAGCTCGGTGCGCTCCAGCGGATTGATGTTGATGATCACGATATCGCGCGGGAGATCCTTGCGGAACAGCGGAAAGAGGGCCGGATTGCCGGTGTACCCGCCATCCCAGAAGGCCTCGATGGCACCCGTCTCCTCATCCTGGACATCGACCGCCTGGAACACTGTCGGCAGGCAGGCCGAGGCGAGGATTGCCTCGGCGCTGATCTCGCTGTCCTTGAAGACGCGCACCTTGCCGTTGCGGACCCGAGTGGCGCAGACGTAGAGTTCTGGCGCTCTTCCGGTTTCGGCGCAGACATGATCGAAATCGAGCTGGCGGACGATGGGTTCAAGGGGGTTCGTATAGAGGGGGCCGAGGGCATAGGGCGATACCGCCCGCGACCAGGCGTCCGCCGCCATGACCGGCCAGGAATATTCCATGGCGCGCGACACATCGGAAAGCGAGAAGGGCGTCATCCACTCCTGCAGCTTCAGTTCGGGCCGCGCGCCGACCTCTCCCCAGAGCCATGCCAGCCGCGCACGCGCGCCCTCGCGCCCGCCCGCCACATAGCCGGACTTGAGCGCCGCGCCGTTCAGCGATCCCGCGCTGCAGCCCGAGATGGCGGCAATCTCGATATCCTCGTCGAGCAGCAAACGGTCCAGCACGCCCCATGTAAAGGCGCCATGAGCGCCCCCGCCCTGGAGCGCCAGATTGATCCGTTTGACGCTCAAGAAGCGGTCCAGCCGCCGTCGACGCTTATTTCGGTGCCGGTGATCTGCGCCGCCGCGTCCGAGCACAGGAAGATCGCCGTGCCCGCGACCTGCTCGACCGTGACGAAGGTCTTCGAGGGCTGCTTTTCGAGGATCACCTTCTCGACCACCTCGTCTTCCGACATCTTGTACCGCTTTGCCGTGTCCGGGATCTGCGCCTCCACCAGCGGGGTCAGCACGTAGCCCGGACAGATCGTGTTGGCGGTGATGTTTTCCTTCGCGGTCTCCAGGCCCACGGTCTTGGTCATCCCGACGATCCCGTGCTTGGCCGAGATATAGGCCGACTTGAAGGGCGAGGCGCGCAGCCCGTGGGCGGAGGCGATATTGATGATACGCCCCCAGCCCGCCTTGCGCATCATCGGCAGGGCGACAGCGGTGGTGTGGAAGGCCGAGGACAGGTTGATCGCGATGATCGCGTCCCATTTCTCGATCGGGAACTCGTCGATGGGCGCGACATGCTGGATCCCGGCATTGTTTACGAGGATGTCGCAGCTTCCGGTCTTTTCGACCAGCATCCGGCAGTCGGCGCCCTTTGACATGTCGGCACTGATGTAGCGGGCGTCCACCCCGTGCTCATCCGCGATGCGTCTGGCCAGGGCATGGTCCTCTTCGCGATCGGTGAAGCTGTTGAGGACGACATTGGCGCCTGCCTGCGCCATCCCCTCCGCGATGGCGAGCCCGATTCCCGAATTCGAGCCGGTGATGATGGCGGTCTTGCCGGACAGATCGACAGCGAAGGACATGGCAATGCTCCTGAGCGATGGCTCTGGGATTCATATATGCTGCAAGTGCGAAGGTTTCCACCCGAATGGCCGCATCGTAGAAGGACCAGCCGCGCCCGCGTACCTGCGTGCCGGACCGCGCCACCGGCGCAAAAAAAAAACGCCTGCCAGAGGCAGGCGTTAAGTTATTGAGGCAGGTTTCATACAGGCAAGAAACCTATCGAGCAGTGACCCCTATATAAGCGTTCGGATGCCGGTCTCCAAGCTAAAAGTTTGATAAGACGTAAATTCACCAGTAGTTTCCGGGAAGGCAGAACAAGAGCAGATCGGCACGGTCGGGAAAATGACGGCACGAACTTTCCATAACACCCGGGCCCTGTTCGCGGGTGCAATGCTGATTCTGACAGCACTGCCCCTCGCCGCGGAACCGCAGCACGGGCTATCTATGTATGGCGCGCCCGCTCTCCCACCGGATTTTGTGTCGCTGCCCTATGTCCGCGCCGACGCACCCAAGGGAGGCGCGATCACGCTTGGCAATACCGGGGGCTTTGACAGCCTCAATCCCTTCGTCCGGAAGGGGACCGTTCCCTGGCAGCTATCGACCTTCACCCACGAGACGCTGATGGCGCGTTCGCTCGACGAACCCTTCACGCTTTACGGGCTGATCGCCGAATCGGTGGAGACGCCATCCGACCGGTCCTGGGTCGAATTCACCCTGCGCCCCGAGGCCCGATTCTCCGACGGCAGCCCGGTGACGGTAGAGGACGTGATCTTTACCTACGAGCTTCTGGGCAGCGAGGGCCACCCCCGCTACTTCAGTCTCGCCACCCAGATCGAACGCATCGAGCAGACCGGTCCGCGCAGCCTCCGGATCACCTTCAACACCGACAACCGCGAGTTGGCCCTGCTGGCCGGCATGCGCCCGATCCTCAGCAAGGCGCAATGGGAAGGGCGCGATTTCGCCAATGCGCCGATTTCCGAAATCCCCATCGGCTCGGGGCCTTACGTGGTCTCGGGCTACGAGCAGGGCCGCTATGTGACGCTCGAACGCAACCCTGACTACTGGGGCGCCGATCTGCCGATCCGGCGCGGGACGAACAATTTCGACAGCGTAAAGCTCGACTTCTACGGCGATGCCTCGGTGATGTTCGAAGCCTTCAAGGCCGGCGAGATATCGGCGCTTCGGGAATTCAACGGGGATGCCTGGGCCACGCAATACGACTTTCCGGCAGTCAGCCGCGGCGACGTGATCAAGACCGAGATTCCGAACGCCCTGCCGTCCGGCATCACCGGCTTCGTGATGAACACCCGCCGTGCGCCCTTCGACGACTGGCGCGTGCGCGAGGCGCTTATCCAGGCCTTCAACTTCGAGTTCATTAACGACACCATGACCGGCGGTGCCCAGCCCCGCATCACTTCATATTTCTCGGGCTCCGAGCTTGCCATGCGACCGGGCCCCGCGACCGGCAAGGTTGCCGAGCTGCTTGCGCCTTTCGCCGCCGATCTGCCCCCGGGCACCCTCGAGGGATACGCGCTTCCGGTTTCGGACGGCTCGGCGCGCAATCGCAAGGGCATATCCCGCGCGCTGGATCTTTTGCGCGAGGCCGGCTGGTCCGCCGAGGGCGGCAGCATGCGCGACGCGTCAGGCCAGCCCATGACCTTCGCAATCCTGCTCCAACAGGGCAGCAGCGAGAACATGGCCGTGGCGGAGCTTTACACACGCGCCCTCGAACGTCTCGGGATCGCGGTTCGGGTCGAGGTCGTGGACGACGCGCAGTTCGTGGCGCGCACGAACGAATTCGATTTCGACATGACCTTCTATCGCCGCGGTCTGTCGCTCTCGCCCGGGAACGAGCAGCGCTACTACTGGGGATCGGACTCCGCCGACCAGCCGGGGTCGCGCAACTGGATGGGGGCGCAGTCGCCGGCCATCGACGCGATGATCGACGCGATGCTTACAGCCACCGAACAGGAGGATTTCACCGCTGCAACGCGCGCGCTCGACCGCCTGCTGACCGCCGGGCGCTACGTGATCCCGTTCTGGCAGTTCTCGACCAGCCGCATCGCCCATGTCCGGCAGATGAAATATCCCCAACCCTTCCCGGCACTTGGCGACGGCAACAATTACATGCCGGAGATCTGGTGGTACGAGGCCGACTGAACCGGGCGCTTCGTTGACCGGGAGGCGGGAGGACGATCGCCCGGCCGCTCAGGCCAGCGAGGTCACCCAGAGGATCGTCGCATCCTCGTCGCTGACCGAGACGACATTGTGCCCCATGGTCGCGTCGTAATAGGCGCTGTCGCCGCGCCGCATCTCGACCGGCTCGTAGAACTCGGTGAAAAGCCGCACGACCCCAGTCAGCACGTAGAGGAATTCTTCGCCGTCGTGGCGCACCCAGCCGTCGAATTCCTCCATCGACCGCGCCCTCACCCGCGCCCGGTAGGGCAGCATCTGCTTCTTGGTGAGCGTTTCCGCCAGCAGTTCATGCTCGTAGGTCGCCGTGGCATGGGCATTGCCCTGTCCGGCCCGCGTCATCGCCATGCGCCCGTTGACCTGTCCTTGCCGCGGTGGCGTGAAGAGCTGCGGCACCGAAATCTCGAGCCCGACGGCGAGCTTCTTGAGCGCGTCATAGGTCGGCGACATCTGCCCGTTCTCGATCTTCGACAGCGTCGAGCGCGCCAGTCCGGCCTGATTGGCGGCCTGCTCAAGCGTCCAGTCGCGTGCCTTGCGCAGCTCCCTGACCCGCGCCCCGAGGTCGAGCGGCGCGCCGGCCTCGCTGAGGCCGTTCTCGCGCGCGATGGAAATCAGGGTCTTGGGGTCATGTCCTGCCATCGCATCGCTATAGGCCCGCGCGCGGGCGCTTGCAACGTGCGCCGGGCGCGGCTAGCAGGCGTGGCATGCTCTCGATCTTCGATCAAGGTCCCCCGCCCGCCTGCCCGCGCCCCTTCAACATGGCCGCGCATGTTCTTGCGGCCGGCGAGACCCGTCCCGAAGCGACTGCCCTGTCGGTCCTGTCCGAACACACCCATGAGGACTGGAGCTTCGGCGCGCTTCGCGCCGCCGTCCTGGGCACCGCGACCGGCCTTCTGGCGCAAGGCTTGGTGCCGGGAAACATCGTTCTGATGCGCCTCGGGAACACGGTCGACTTTCCCATCGCCTATCTCGCCGCGCTTGCCGCGGGTCTCGTACCCTGCCCCACCTCCGCCGCGCTGACCGAGGCGGAGACCGCGCGCATCCTGACCGATCTCGCCCCCGCTGCCGTGCTGCGAGATCCCACCGTCGCCTGCCCCCCGCATCCGCTTACCATCTCGCTCGAGACGTTGCGGGGCATGCGCACCCTGCCCCCCGCAGATTTCCACATGGGTGATCCCGACAGGCTGGCCTATGTCATCTACACCTCCGGCACCTCCGGTCTGCCCCGCGCGGTCGCCCATGCGCACCGGGCCATCTGGGCGCGGCAGATGATGTTCGACGGCTGGTACGGGCTGCGCCCCGCGGACAGGCTGCTGCATGCGGGGGCCTTCAACTGGACCTACACGCTCGGCACCGGGCTGATGGATCCGTGGACGCGCGGCGCCACCGCCCTGATCGCGGCGCCGGGCACCCCGGCGCTGGCCCTCCCCGCCCTTTTGCGGGCCCACCGTGCAACCATCTTCGCCGCCGCCCCCGGGATCTACCGCCAGATGCTCCAGCAGGAGGACCGGCTTGTCCTGCCGGATCTGCGCCATGGTCTCAGCGCGGGAGAGAAACTGGCGCCGCGCATCGCGGCGGCATGGCGCGCGGCCACGGGAACGACGGTATTCGAAGCCTACGGCATGTCCGAGATATCGACCTTCATCTCGTCCAGCCCCGACCGTCCCGCGCCCGAAGGAAGCCTGGGCAGGCCCCAGCCGGGCCGCCGGGTCGCGATCCTCGGCCCCGACGGGCCGGTGGCGCGGGGCGAGGAAGGCAGCATTGCCGTGCACCGCGACGATCCGGGGCTGATGCTGGGCTACCTCGGCGCGCCGGACGAGACCCGCGCGCGGTTTCAGGGCGACTGGTTCGTGACGGGAGATCAGGGCGTGATGGCCGAGGACGGCAGCATCGCCTATCTCGGCAGGCGCGACGACATGATGAACGCAGGCGGTTTCCGGGTGTCCCCGATCGAGGTCGAACAGGCGCTCCTGCATTTTCCTGGCGTGACCTCGATCGGCGTCGTCGATGTCGAGATCCGGCCCGATGTACGTGTCATCGCCGCTTTCTATACCGCGCCCGAGGCACTGGACGAGGATGCGCTGCGACGCTATGCCGGGGAACGCCTGGCGCGCTACAAGCAACCGCGCCTCTACATCCACATGTCCGAACTGCCTTATGGCGCGAACGGCAAGCTGCTGAGACGCGCCCTGCGATCCGGCTTCGAGGCGAATAAATGACCGCGACCGTCAAGCTCGACATCATGTCCGACCCGATCTGCCCCTGGTGCTACATCGGCAAGGCTCATCTCGACCGGGCGCTCGCGCAGCATCCCGATCATCCGTTCATCATCGAATGGCACCCCTTTCAGCTGAACCCGGACATGCCGCGCGAGGGCATGGATCGTCGGGCCTATCTCGAAGCGAAATTCGGCGGCCGGGACGGCGCGCTGAAGGCCTACGCCCCCGTCGTGGAACATGCCGCGAAGGCCGGGCTCGTCATCGACTTCGCCGGGATCGAGCGCACGCCCAACACCCTCGACGCACACCGCCTGATACACTGGGCCGGGATAGAGGGCCGCCAGACCGCCGCCGTCTCGGCCCTTTTCAAGGCCTATTTCGTCGAGACGCGCGATATCGGCAACCCCGAGGTGCTTGCCGACATCGCCGACGGGATCGGCATGGACGCCTCGGTGGTCGCGCGCCTTCTGGACTCGGACGCCGATGTCGAGGACATCCGTCGCCGCGATGCCCACAGCCGCGAGATGGGCATCTCCTCGGTGCCGACGTTCATCGTCGCGCAGCGTCACGCGGTGCCTGGCGCGCAGCCGCCCGAGCTCTGGGCCAGGGTGATCGACGAGCTTGCGGGGGCAGAAACGGGTGCCGAAACCGGGCCCTGATGTACCGCAAATCTTTTGCCACGGCGGAATGAATGGCGTAACCTCGGTGACAAGCGGGGACCAACCCGCAGCGAATGAAAGCGAGCAGGTTACAGGATGCGCGAACAGCTGCGCCCGGCTTTTGCCGGCAGAATTTTCATGTCACTACAGTCGGGCGAGGATCGCGGCAGCGGGGTCCGGGGCAAATGACCGGATCCGCCGTTTTGCGCCGTACCGTCCTGACCTACGGCAGCTTCGACATGTTCGGCCCGGCTGAGGCGCTTTTCCTCAGGCGGCTTTGCGGCATGGGCACCGAGCTGATCGTCGGTTGCGCGACGGATGCCTTCGCCGCCGCGCGCGGCACGCCCTGCCGGATCGACTTTGCGCAGCGCCGCGCGACCCTCGAGGCCTGTCGCTTCGTTTCGCGCGTCATTCCCGAGATGAGCTGGGATCAGAAGCGCACGGACATCGTGAACTACGATGTCGCGGTCTTTGCCATGAGCGGCGCGTGGGCCGGGACGTTCGACCATCTCGGCGATCTGGTCGAGGTCGTCTACATCGCCCCCGACGCAGGAGCGACGCGGGCCCAGGCCCGGGGCGCCCTCGCGCGAGTGTCCGGGACCAACTGACAGTCGACAGGGTTTACGTCCGCGCCATTTCCCTCTAAAGTTGTAAAACTTGCACCTCGGAAGGAAAGACTGCTACTGGTGAGGGATTTTTTCCGCCAGGCATCGGAGCTGTACGTTTGACCAAGCATAGTGTTGCCCTTCCGATGCCGAAGGGCGAGTTCGTTGCGCTCATGGCGATGATGTTCGCCACGATTGCATTCTCCATCGACGCGATGCTTCCGGCTCTGACCGTGATCGGTCTGGAACTGAGCCCGAAGGACCCCCACAACGCCGCGCTGATCATTACCTCCTTCGTGTTGGGCATGGGCGTGGGCACCTTCTTCACCGGCCCTCTCTCCGATGCCTTCGGACGCCGCAGGGTCATGTTCTCCGGCGCCGCGCTCTATATCGCCGCGGCAACCGTCGCCTATTTCAGCCGTTCGCTCGAACTGATGCTGCTGGCGCGGCTGGTCCAGGGCCTCGGCGCAGCCGGCCCTCGCGTCGTCTCGGTCGCGATCATGCGTGATCTCTTCTCGGGCCGCGAAATGGCCCGGATCCTGTCGATCGTGATGATCATCTTCACCCTGATCCCCGCCTTCGCGCCGGCGATGGGGCTTGCGATCATCAATCTGGCCGGTTGGCGTGCGATCTTCGGGGCCTTTGTCGTCTTCTCCGTGATCTGCGTCCTCTGGCTGGGCTTGCGCCTGCCCGAGACCCTGCCCGCCGAAGAACGCCGTCCCATCCGGTTGCCGCTGATGATCGATGCGGTGCGCCAGATGTTCGCGCATCCGATGGTGCGGATCTCGATCTTCGCCCAGACGCTGGCAATGGCGATGCTCTTCTCTCTCCTGACGCTGGTGCAGCCGATCTACGATATCGTCTTCGACAAGGCCGAGACCTTTCCCTACTGGTTCGGCGCCATTGCGCTCGCGTCCGGGGCCGCCAGCCTGCTCAACGCTGTCATCGTCGGAAAATTCGGGATGCGCCGCCTCGTCACCGCCGCCCTTGGCGCGCAGGTCATCTGTTCGGGTCTGATGATACTGAGCTTTGGCTATGCGGGACCTTACAGCTTTGCGCTTTTCGCGGGCTGGCAGTTCCTGCTCTTCGCGCAAGCCGGGCTGACCGTCGGCAATCTCAATGCCATCGCGATGGAGCCGATGGGCCATATCGCGGGCATGGCGGCAAGCGTGGTGGGGGCCTTCTCGACCGTCTTCGCCGCAGCCATCGCCTCGCCCATCGGGTTGCTGTTCGACGGCACGATCCGGCCGCTGATCCTGGCTGTCTTCGCCTTCGCCGTCCTTGGACTGCTGCTGATGCTGCGGATGGCGCGGGTCGAGCGTCGGCTGTCGGGCAAGTAGCCCTCAGCCCGCCTTCTTGCGTGCCTTGGCCCTGGCTTCGACCTTCTCGGCGAGGTCGCGCGCGATGGCGAAAGCGCCCTTGATCTTGTCGGCATCGCTTTTCCAGTCGCGCCGGATAACGATGCGGTTGTCCTTGACCTTCGCCAGCCCGCGCTGCTCGTGGATGAACTCGACCAGCCCCTCGGGTGAGGCGAACTTGTCCTGATGGAACTGGATCGTCGCGCCGCGGGGCCCGCCGTCCAGCTTTGAGATTCCAGCGCGCTTGCACATCGCCTTGATGCGCACCACCAGCATCAGCGTGTTCACCTCGCGCGGCAGCGTGCCGAAGCGGTCGATCAGTTCGGCGGCGAAGCCCTCGAGCTCGACCTTGGTGGTGAGAGAGCTCAATCGCCGGTAAAGGCCCAGGCGCACGTCGAGATCGGGCACGTATTCCTCGGGGATCAGCACCGGCACGCCGAGGTTGATCTGCGGCGCCCATTGGTCGTCGGCCTCCGACAGCCCCTCCATCTCGCCCGAGCGGATCTTGGCGATCGCCTCCTCGAGCATGGACTGGTAAAGCTCGAACCCCACGTCGCGCATCTGCCCCGACTGCTCTTCGCCCAGCAGGTTGCCCGCGCCACGGATGTCGAGGTCCTGACTGGCCAGCGTGAAGCCAGCTCCCAGCGTATCGAGGCTCGACAGCACCCGCAGGCGCTTGTCCGCGCCGGGTGTGAGCTTCGCACGGGGCTTGGTCGTGAGATAGGCGTAGGCGCGGGTCTTGGACCGCCCCACCCTCCCCCGGATCTGGTAGAGCTGGGCCAGCCCGAACATGTCGGCACGATGCACGATCATCGTGTTCGCGGTCGGGATATCGAGGCCGGATTCGACGATGGTGGTGGCCAGCAGGATATCGAACTTCCCGTCATAGAAGGCGTTCATGCGGTCGTCGAGCTCTCCGGCCGCAAGCTGGCCATGGGCGATGACGTAGCTCAGCTCGGGCAGCTGCGCCTTCAGGAACTCCTCGATCTCGGGCAGGTCCGAGATGCGTGGCACCACGTAGAAACTTTGCCCGCCCCGGTAATGTTCACGCAGCAGCGCCTCGCGCAGGGTGACCGCGTCGAATTCGCTGACATAGGTGCGGATCGCGAGCCGGTCGACCGGGGGCGTGCCGATGATCGACAGGTCCCGCACGCCGGTCAGCGACAGTTGCAGCGTGCGCGGGATCGGCGTCGCGGTCAGCGTCAGAACATGCACGTCCGAGCGCAACTGCTTCAGGCGTTCCTTGTGGGCGACACCGAAATGCTGCTCCTCGTCGATCACCAGAAGCCCGAGGTTCTTGAAGCGCACCCCCTTGGCAAGCAGGGCGTGGGTGCCGATGACGATATCGACGGTACCCTTGCCCATCATCTCGCGCGTAAGATTGGCATCGCGCGCCGTGACGAAACGGCTGAGCGGGCGCACCTCTATGGGAAAGCCCCGGAAGCGCTCTGCGAAGCTCTTGTAGTGCTGGCGCGCCAGCAGGGTCGTGGGCGCGATCACGGCAACCTGCGTGCCGGACATGGCCGCGACAAAGGCAGCGCGCATCGCGACTTCGGTCTTTCCGAAACCCACGTCGCCGCAGATCAGACGGTCCATCGGATTGCCCGAGGTCAGATCGCCAACCACGTCCGAGATCGCCGACAGCTGGTCGTCCGTCTCTTCATAGGGGAAACGCGCGGAAAAGGCGTCCCACATGCCCGGCGGCGGCTCGAGCACCGGCGCGTGGCGCAGCGCGCGTTCGGCAGCGACCCGGATCAACCGCTCGGCCATCTCGCGGATGCGCTCCTTGAGCCTCGATTTCTTCGCCTGCCAGGCCCCGCCGCCCAGCTTGTCGAGAAGGCCTTCCTCATGCCCGTATTTCGACAGCAGTTCGATGTTCTCGACCGGAAGGTACAGCTTGGCGCCTTCCGCATATTCGAGCGACAGGCATTCATGCGCCGCACCCAGCGCCGTGATGACGTCCATCCCCTGATAGCGCCCGATCCCGTGATCCACATGCACGATCAGATCGCCGGGGCTGAGCGATTGCGTCTCGGTCAGGAAGTTCTCGGCCCGCCGCTTGCGCTTGGTCGAGCGGATCAGCCGGTCTCCCAGCACATCCTGCTCGGAGATCACGGTAAGCCCCGGCGCCTCGAAGCCATGTTCGAGCGCCCAGACAGCCAAGTGCAGCCCGCGCTTGCCGACGCCGCGCGCGTCCATGACGGGGATCGCCTCGAAATGCCCCTCGTCCTCGATCAGCCCCGTCAGCCGTTCGCGCGCGCCTTCCGAATAGGAGGAGATGACCACCGGCCCGTGTTCCATGCGCTTGCGGACGTGATCCGCCAAGGCGCCGAAAAGGCTCAGCGATTCCTGCTGGCGCTCGGGTGCGAAGTTGCGCCCGATCCGTCCGCCGGCATCCAGCACCCGGTACCCGGTGGGCTGCGGCAGGGCGGCGAACTGGACCGTGCGGCGCTCGGCGACGACCTTCTGCCAGGCGTCATCGTCAAGGTAGAAGGGTTCTGGCGGCGCAGGCTTGTAGACGCTGTCCATGCGTCCGCGGTCGGACATGGCGATGCGGCGCGTCTCGTACTGGTCGGCAATGCTGTCCCAGCGGGCCAGCCGGGTCGGCGTGACCTGATCGTCCAGCGTGATCGATGCGCCCGGCAGGTAGTCGAAGATCGTTTCGAGCCTGTCGTGAAAGAAGGGCAGCCAGTGTTCGGCCCCCTGATGCTTGCGCCCCGCGCTGATCGCCTCGTAAAGCGGATCGTCGCTGCCCGCCGCACCGAACTCGATACGATAGTTCTGCCGGAAGCGCGTGATCGCAGCCTCGTCCAGGATGACTTCCGAGACAGGCGCAAGTTCGACCACGTCAAGCTTTTCGGTCGTGCGCTGCGTGGCTGCGTCAAAGCGGCGCGCGCCGTCGAGCACATCGCCGAAGAGGTCGAGCCGCACCGGGCCCAGATCGCCGGGCGGATAGATGTCGATGATGCCGCCGCGGATCGCATAGTCGCCCGGCTCGGTGACCGTCGGGCTCTGGACAAAGCCCATGCGCACGAGAAAGTCGCGCAGGGCGGCCTCGTCGATGCGCGAGCCCACCCGCGCCGAGAAGGCGGCGTCGCGCAGCACGCTTCGGGCGGGAACGCGCTGCGTGGCGGCATTCACCGTTGTCAGCAGGACGTAGCGGTCCGGCATGCCATGGACGAGCCCGGCAAGCGTCGCCATGCGCTGCGCCGAGATATCGGCGTTCGGCGACACCCGGTCGTAGGGCAGGCAGTCCCAGGCGGGAAAGACGACGACGGGCAAGTCGGGCGCGAAGAAGCGCAGCGCGGCCCGCATGGCCGCAAGGCGGCGGTCGTCGCGCGCGACGTGGAGCACGGGTCCGGCCGAGCGCTCCGTCTCCTCGATGAGGAGGCGCGCGTCGAAACCTTCGGGGGCCCCGGAGAGGGTGATATGGGCGGGCTCAGCCATGGGTTCCCCGATTTGGCGCTTCGCGCCCGAATGTCAACCGAGCAAAGCGCCGATGTTCATGTTCTGCAACATTCCCCACATCGCCGTGACGAAGATCGAGAGCATGCCGAGGAACTGCACGAAGAGGCGGTGACGCATCAGGCGGCGCAACAGGAGATCGCCGCGCGCCTCCTCGATCCTGATCCTGCGCGCGGTGCGCATCGACAGCAGCGAGATGAGGCACATGGGCAGAAACAGCAGGAAAACGGCCTGCGCGAACTCGAAGCCGTAGTAGAAACCCGTTATCGCGAGCAGGGTGCCGAAGAAGCAGCTGAATCCCATTATCCAAAGGCCCGACACCTCGACGATGTAGAATATGCGGTTGGTACAGACCCGCACCATGTCCTCGAGGTCGACCTCGGCCTGGCCTCCCTTCTGACGGGCACGCTGGACGAGATCGAAAGGCACTCCCAATATCCAGTAGCTGGCACTCGACCAGAATACGGCAAGTGCGATCCAGAACCACAGGTTCGAGAATGAGCGCATGTCGATCAGTTCGAAGAGAGTGTCGTACCAGTCCAAGGAGCGTGCTTCGGCGATATTCTTTTCATAGTCTACCGGCCCCTCATAACCGGGCCCTCAGGCAATTCCTACCCTTGGCTTGGCGAATTTTACATGCCAAGCAGAGGCGCCCTAGATCCGGATGGACCCCCCGATGCTTCCCAGCCAGGCCGAATACCCCGCCACCCGCTTCCGCCGCCTCCGCCAGAACGCGGGCGTCCGCGCACTGGTGCGCGAGCACAGCCTCGGCGTGGACGATCTGATCTGGCCGGTCTTCGTCCGCTCGGGCGAAGGGATCGAAGAGGCGGTACCGTCCATGCCAGGCGTCATGCGCCGCTCGGTCGACCGTATCGCTGAGGCGGCGCGGGAGGCGGCGGACCTCGGGATCCGCGCCATCTGCCTGTTTCCCTATACCGCGCTCGAGGAGCGGACCGAGGATTGCGCGGGGGCCTGGGACCCCGACAACCACGCCAACCGGGCAATCCGGGCGATCAAGAAGGTCGCGCCGGAGCTGGCGGTGATGACCGACGTCGCGCTCGACACCTACAACATCAACGGCCACGACGGTTTCGTCGAGGACGGAGAGATCGTGAACGACCGGACGGTGGAGGCGCTGGTCAGGATGACGCTGGCGCAGGCCGAGGCGGGTGCGGACATCATCGGACCGTCGGACATGATGGACGGGCGCGTCGGTGCCATGCGGCGCGCGCTCGAGGACGCGGGCCACCAGAAGGTGATGATCCTGAGCTATGCCGCGAAATACGCTTCCGCCTTCTACGGACCCTTCCGCGACGCCGTCGGCGCCTCGGCGGCGCTGACCGGGGACAAGAAGACGTATCAGATGGATCCGGGCAACTCGGACGAGGCCCTGCGCCTTGTCGAGCGGGACCTGCGCGAAGGGGCAGACATGGTGATGGTGAAGCCCGGCCTGCCCTATCTCGACATCTGCCGCAGGGTGAAGGACACCTTCGGCGCGCCCACCTTCGCCTATCAGGTCTCGGGTGAATACGCGATGATCCAGGCTGCGGCGCAGAACGGCTGGATCGACGGCGAGCGCGCGATGATGGAAAGCCTGATGGCCTTCAAGCGGGCCGGTTGCGACGGGGTTTTGACCTATTTCGCCCCCGCCGTCGCCCGCCTGCTGGCAAAATCCGCCTGAACAGGGCGCGGCGCGCGCTTGAGGGTGACAGGGCGGACCATTCCGGGTATTGTCGCGACCAAGTCGGGGCAACCGGCATCTGGGCAATGACGGACAGGCACAATCACATGGACAACATGTTCCTTTCGAGGCGGACCTTCACCCTCGGCGCGCTGGCTTGCGTCGGCACGACGCTCGCAGGGTGCGGCAACGGCATCGGCAGCCAGGGCGCGGCCATGATCGACGCGCGCGTGGATGCGGCGCTGGCCGAGATGTACAGCAGCTATCCCAACACCCGCGGGCTGGCCGACAAGGCCAACGGCATGCTGATCATGCCGCTGGTGACAGACGCGGGCTTCGGCTTCGGGGGCTCCTACGGGCGCGGCGCCTTGCGGGTCGGCGGCATTACGGTGGATTACTACTCCGCCACCCAGATCAGCGGCGGCTTCCAGATCGGCGCCCAGCAATACGCCCATGTGCTCTTCTTCATGACCGAGGGCGCGCTCAGCGACTTCCGCAGCTCGCCGGGCTGGTCCGCGGGCGGAGATATCGAATATGTCTTCTCCGACAAGGGGGACGGTCTGAGCGCGGATACCACGACGGCTCTGGCCCCCGTTCTGGCGGCGGTCTTCGGACGCGCGGGGCTGAAGGCCGGCGCGACCCTGCAGGGCACCAAGTACACCCGCATCATTCCCTGACCGGAGCATCGTGCGATGTGCGCCGCGCCGCCTCGACCGCCCTGCCACGGCGCGTGCGCTTGCGGTTCGATGCGGATACTGGCGCCCTCACCGGCGCTGCTGGCTCTCGCTTGCAACTGCCGCGACTGTCAGAAGCTGTGCGCCGGCCCATATGTGCCGACCACGATGTTCCCGGCCGACGGTTTCGCCCGCTTTCCGAAGCGGTGCAGCTGCTGAGGGAGGCATATCGCGTGCAGTGATCGCACGCAGTGATCGTGCCTTCAGGCGGCCCGGGACCGACTAGGCGGGCAGCGGGCGGGGCGCGGCTGGCTAGACGGTTGCAATGACCGATCACCGCGCCTAACAGTCGGGTTCCGAGAAGGCCGGGCGGCCGCTTGATGAGGAGTCGTTCTTGGGTCTGGTGTTCAAATGGCTGCTGCGGATCGCGGGCGTCATGGTCATGCTCACCGTCGCCGGCGTCTGCGTGGTCTATTACCTGGCCTCACGCTCGCTGCCCGATTACGACGCCACGATCGTCTCTCCGGGTCTGTCGGCCCCGGTCGAGATCGTCCGGGACAACGCCAACGTCCCGCATATTTTCGGAGAGAACGACCTCGACGTTTTCCGGGCGCTCGGTTTCGCCCATGCGCAGGACCGGCTCTGGCAGATGACGATCATGCGCCGGACGGCCCAGGGCAGGCTGTCCGAGGTTTTCGGGCGGCGCACCGCCGAAATCGACATGCTGATGCGCCGGCTCGACCTCTACAATCTCTCGGTCGCCTCGCTCGAGGCGCAGGACGAGCGGACCCGCGCCGTGCTCGAGGCATACGCGACCGGCGTCAACACGCGCCTCGAGCAGATCAACACCGAGGCGCTGGGGCGCGGGGCGCCCGAGATGTTCCTGTTCGATGCGCCGATCGCGCCCTGGAGGCCCGCGGATTCGCTTGCGATCATCAAGCTGATGGGCCTGCAACTCTCGGGTCATCTCGACGCCGAAGTGCTGCGCGCCCGTGTCTCGCTCGCCCTGCCCGATCCTGACCGGCTGGTGGACATTCTCCCCGACGCGCCGGGAAATGGCGTGGCGGCCTTGCCGAAATACGCCGATCTGATCCCGACTGTCCAGCGCTACGCCGAGACCGAAGTACGTCCCGATGATCCCTTGTCCCCCTTCAAGTCGATGGAATTCGCCGGCGCCTCGAACGCCTGGGCCGCCGCACCCTCGCGCTCGGCGGCGGGCGGGACACTTCTTGCCAACGACCCGCATCTGGGATTCACCGCCCCCGCGATCTGGTATCTCGCCCGGCTCGAGCTGCAATCGGGAGGCGTGATCGGCGGAACCATCCCCGGCATGCCCGTGGTCCTGACCGGCCGCAGCGCCGCATTGGGCTGGGGACTGACCTCGTCCTACGCCGATGACCAGGATCTGCGGATCGAAGAGCTCAATCCCGACAACCCGGAGGAATACCGGACGCCCGAAGGCTACAAGCCGTTCAGGACGCGCGGCTCGATCGTCTACATCAAGGACGAGGCACCGGTGACCGTCACGCTGCGCTGGACCGAGAACGGACCGGTGATGCCCGCCTCGCACTACGAGATAGGCACGATCACGCCTCCGGGCCATGTGGCCGCATTGTCCTGGACCGTGCTCAGCCCGCGCGACACTTCGATGCAGGCCGCGCTGGAGCTGATGGAAGCCAAGACCGTGCGCGAGGGCATCGCAGCGGGCGAGAAATTCATCGCGCCCTCGCAGAACCTGATGCTTGTGGACCGCGAGACCATCGCGATGAAGACCATCGGGGTCATCCCGCGCCGCGACCCGCGCAACCAGAGCCAGGGCCGCCTGCCCTCGCCCGGCTGGATCGAGGCCAATCGCTGGCAGGGCCGCATGCCCTACGACACCAACCCCGAATTCGTCGCGCCTGCGGGCGGCATTCTCGGCAATACCAACAACAAGATGATCGACCGGCCCTTCCCAGACAACGTCTCGTTTCTCTGGGGAGACACGCAGCGCATACAGCGCTGGCAGCGGCTGATGCAGTCGCGCGAGGTCCACACCCGCGACAGCTTCATCGAGGCGCAGCTCGACACCGTGAGCTTCGCGGCACGCTCGCTGCTGCCGCTGATCGGCAAGGAGCTGTGGTTCACCGGCGAGGCCGCGCCCGAAGGAACCCCCGAACGCCAGCGCCAGCGGGCGCTGACGCTGCTTGCCGGCTGGTCGGGAGAGATGAACGAGCATCTGCCCGAACCGCTGATCTACATGGCCTGGCTGCGCAGCCTCCAGGCCCGGATGATCCAGGACGAGCTCGGCCCGCTCGCCGCGGAGTTCACCCATATCGAGCCGCTGTTCATCGAACGCGCGTTCCGGAACGTGGACGGCGCCGCGGTCTGGTGCGACGTGATGCAATCCGCGCCTGTCGAGACCTGCCCCGAACTCGCGCGGCTCGCGCTCGACGATGCGCTGGTCTGGATCGACGAGACCTGGGGCGACAATCTGGAGGGGCTGCGCTGGGGCGACGCGCATCAGGCGGTCCATGATCACCCGGTGCTCGGCTCGGTGCCCGTGCTGCGCTATTTCGTGGACATCCAGCAATCGACCAGCGGCGGCGATTTCACTCTTCAGCGCGGCCGGACGAAGGGGACCTTGCCCAACCCGTTCTACAACGTGCATGGCGCGGGCTATCGCGGCGTCTACGACTTCGCCGACCCGGACAGCTCGGTATTCGTCATCTCCACTGGGCAATCTGGGCATTTCCTGTCGCGCCACTACGACGACCTGGCCCAGCTCTGGCGGCGGGGCGAATACATTCCCATGTCGCTGGACGCGGGGCTGGCGCGGGCGGCCTCCGTCGGCGTGACGTTGCTGCGCCCGCCCGGGGACTGACGGCATGAGCCGGGTGATCCTCTTCAACAAGCCCTTCGGCGTGCTGTCGCAATTCACCGACCGTGGAACGGAGGGGTCTCCCCGGCCCACGCTCTCCGGCTTCATCGACGAAAAGGGCTTCTACGCCGCAGGGCGTCTGGACCGCGACAGCGAGGGACTGTTGCTGCTGACCGACGACGGAGCGCTTCAGGCCCGGATTGCAGATCCCAGGCACAAGCTGGCCAAGACCTATGTGGTTCAGGTCGAAGGCACACCCGATGCGGCAGCGCTCGATGCGCTGCGCAGGGGGGTGGTGCTCAGGGACGGTCCCACGAAGCCCGCGGACGTTTCTCAGATCGCGCAACCCGAGTGGCTATGGCCCCGCGATCCCCCGGTCCGCTTCCGCAAGACCGTCCCGGAGGCCTGGCTCAGCATCACCCTGCGCGAAGGCCGCAACCGGCAGGTGCGCCGGATGACCGCCCATGTGGGCCTTCCCTGCCTGCGCCTGATCCGCGTGCAGATCGGTGACTGGAAGCTCAACGCGCTGACGCCCGGAAGCTGGCGCTACGCATCCGCCTCGGGGCCCTGAACCGTCACGTGAAGGTCCGCGTCAGCCAGACACCAAGCGCGGCGGAGGTGCCCGTCAGCAGCGTCCCCCAGACCAGGTCGGTCATCACCATGCGCCAGCTCCAGCCCTGCAGGGTGGCGAGGTTGGTGAACTCGTAGGTGCCATAGCCCATCGCACCGATCAGCGCTCCGTAGACGAACACCCGACCGATGGACCATTCCTGCTGCATCGCAGGCCAGGACACGAAGAACAGCAGGATCACGACGTAGAAGGCGTAAAACACCAGCGCGGGCCCGTAGCGGGGGCTTTCGAGCAGCAGATTGCCGATGTCGCGTTCGAACACGGGCTTCACGATGTAGCTGAGCCCCAGGAAATCGAGCCCCAGGAAGATGGCGAATGTCAGCACGTAGAGCAACGCGAGTGTCATGATTGGACTCCGGAATTCCTGCAAGGGCCTCAAATGTGATACGCCCCGCCGGCTTCGCCGGATCAAAGACGGGAGAACTGTTCGGACTGGGCCGTCGTCCAGCGCACGCGGATGTCGAAACCGGTCTCGGTCTGGCGCTCCGCCTCGACCAGGTCGTGATCGAACAGCCAGGCCCGCTTGCGCCCTTCGGCGAAATCGAGACTGAGATCCTCGCGCCGCGTGGTGAGCTGGAGCCGCTCGGCGACCGCCGCGAGCAGTCCGTCGATCCCCTCCCCCGTGAGCGCCGAAATGGCGAAGACGTCGGGATCGCGCTCGGCGCGCGCCAGCATCGCCTGGGACGCCTCCGGCGACAGCAGGTCGACCTTGTTCCAGACCTCGAAGACCGGCTGATCCTCGTCGACACCGAGCGCCGCCATGATCTCGCGCACGTCGGCGGCCTGTTCCTCGGTTTCAGGATGGGAAACGTCGCGCACATGGCAGACGATATCGGCCGCCAGCACCTCTTCCAGTGTCGCCCGGAACGCCGCCACCAGTTCGGTCGGCAGATCCGAGATGAACCCGACCGTGTCCGACAGGATCACTTCGGGTCCGTCCGGCAGCTCGAGCCGGCGCATGGTCGGATCGAGCGTGGCAAAGAGCATGTCCTTGGCCATCACGTCCGCCCCGGTCAACCGGTTGAAGAGCGTCGACTTGCCGGCGTTGGTGTAGCCGACCAGCGCAACGATCGGATAGGGCACCTTCGCGCGCGCGGCACGGTGCAGGCTGCGCGTCTTCACGACCTTGTCGAGCTGACGCTTCAGCCGGACAAGCTGTTCGTCGATGGCACGCCGGTCGGCCTCGATCTGGGTCTCGCCGGGACCGCCGACAAAGCCGAGCCCGCCGCGCTGACGCTCGAGGTGGGTCCATGCCCGCACCAGCCTTGTGCGCTGATAGGAAAGCGCCGCCATCTCGACCTGCAGCACGCCTTCGCGGGTGGCCGCGCGGTCCGAGAAGATCTCGAGGATCAGGCCGGTCCGGTCGAGCAGCTTGACCCCCCATTCCTTCTCGAGATTGCGCTGCTGGACCGGGCTGACCGGTCCGTCGACCAGCACAAGCTCGACCTCGGCGTCATGAAATCGCTGCTTCAGCTCCTCGATCTTGCCGGAGCCGAAAAGCATCCCGGCCCGAACCGTCTTGAGCGGCACGATCTCCGATCCCACCACCTCGATATCGGGCAGAGCGAGCGCAAGCGCCACGGCCTCCTCCAGCGCGTGACCGGGATGACGCGACGCGGCCGAGGCCTTCAGATCCGGATGAAGCACCCAGGCGCGAGTCGTCCGCGGTCCGTCCGTCTCGTCTATCTGGAATGGCTGACGGCTCAAGTAGTCTCTTCACCCTCGTAAAGACTGATCGGCTGGCTCGGCATGATCGTCGAGATCGCGTGCTTGTACACCAGCTGGGACTGACCGTCGCGGCGCAGCAGGACGCAAAAGTTGTCGAACCAGGTGATCACGCCTTGAAGCTTGACACCATTGATAAGGAAAATAGTGACCGGGACCTTTGTCTTGCGGACGTGATTCAGAAACGCATCCTGAAGGTTCTGTCTATCAGACGCCATTGTTCTTGTTGCCTTTTTTTCTTTAGGTACCCGCGGACCGGCCCCTTCCCTCGCAGCCGATTATGTCGACGGCCTTTCCGAGATTCCAGCCCCAAAAAAACGTCCGGACCGGATCTATGGCGGGGTTGCCACTAATTGCGCCACAGATCCGGTGTCAGCAGCGCGATCACGGCGAGGGTCTCGAGCCGGCCCAGAACCATCGCCGCGCAGAATACGCCCTTTGCCGCAGCGGAAAGCTCGATGAGGCGGATGGGCGCGTCCGCCGCCATGTCGAGCAGCGGTCCGGTTGTGGACAGTCCTGCGATGCTCAGCACCAGCGCATTCTCGAAGGAAACGCCGAGGATCGCCAGCATGACCGTCAGCCCGGTCAGCGTCAGGGCGAAGAGCATGAAGAAGATCCAGGCGATGAAGGCGCCGTCGCGCTGAACCCGCAGTTCCACCGGCCCTGCACCGCTTACCGAATGGGGATGCACAAGCCGCTCGAGTTCCCGCTTGCCGTTGAGATAGAGGGCGAAGACGCGCAACAGCTTCACCCCGCCGGCGGTGGTGGCGACCCCGCCCCCGATCACCGACAGGCCAAGCAGGATCATGCCCGGCGTCGCGAGGCCCGACCAGCTGCGGGCCTGCGACCAGTCGTCGGCCGCGAAGCCTGTGGTGGTCAGGAAGGACATGACGGTGAAGAGCGAGCCCCAGAAGGCGCGCAGGGCCTGCCCAAAATTCTCTTCCGTCGCGACCTCGATGGCACCGATGAAATGGCGCAGGAAAAGCACGGTCGGCACACCGAAGACGATGACAAGACCGATCCGGAATTCGGGATCCGCCCTTAGACCGCCCTGCGTGTCGGTGACGGTATCGCGGGTGAAGGTCAGGCGCGACAGGGCGAAGAGCATGAACAGGAACATCACCATCTCGCCCGCCACGCCCGAGGTGGCTCCCGCCATACCTCCCACAGGCGAGATGCCCGAGGTCGCCATCACCGACATGGCGTGGCTCAATGCAACCAGCGAGGTATCGCCGCAGATGTAGAGCAGCGTCCAGAGCAGGATGGTCAGGCCGAAATAGATCGGGAACAGCACCGACAGGACCCGCAACAGCCGCGAGCGGGGATCGGCGCGCTCGACAAGGCTGTAAAGCGTGTCGCGGCGTCCGGGTTCTGCCCGCGCTGTGACCTCGAAGCCGCCCAGATGCAGCGGCGCAAGGATGGCCGACGCCGCCACCCACATCAGCAGTCCCCCCATCCAGCCGACCTGCGCGCGCCACAGGTGCAACGTCTTCGGCAGACGCTCGGGCGCGTCGAACATCGTCGCGCCGGTGGTGGTGATGGCCGAGACCATCTCGACATAGGCATTGTAGAAACTGGTGTCCTGCGCACCCTCTCGAAAAGGCACCGCCAGTACCACCGGCAACAGCACGAAGGCCGAGCTGAGCGAAACAAGCGGCCCCAGCGCGCCGTGGCGGGGTTTGCGCCCGGCATGCGCGATGCCGATGAGAACGAAGACGACGATCCCGAGCAGGCCGGTGTAGAGAAAACCGCGCGCGGCATCGAGCTCGCGCGCGATCGCTCCGTATCCTGCCGGCACCAGCATCGAGAAGGAGACCGCACCGAAGAGAAGCAGGAACAGCGGCAGGTCCATCAGGGCCGCAGCGGGACCGCGGCGACGCCGGGGGATGTTTTCGCTGTGCCGCACGGCTCAGAAAAAGTCGATGGAGACCTGCATCAGGCGCTCCACCTCGGGGACATCCTCGGCCAGCGCGAACAGCGCGATCACGTCGCCCTCGTCGATGCGCGTCTGGCCTGTCGGCCTTATGACCTTGTCGCCGCTGCGCACGGCCCCGACCAGAACGCCCTCGGGAAAGTCGATCTCGGAAATGCGCTTGCCGGCCATGGGAGAGGTCGACAGCACCTCGGCCTCGATCACTTCCGCCTCGGCATCCCCGATCGAATAGACCGCGCGCACCCGCCCGTGGCGGATGTGGCGCAGGATCGAGCTGACGGTGGTGGCGCGGGGGTTCACATAGGCGTCGATGCCAAGCGGCCCCATCAGCGGCACCAGCGTTGGATCATTGATCAGCGCCACCACATAGGGACAGCCCTCGGCCTTGGCGCGCACGCAGGCTAGCATGTTTACCTTGTCGTCGTCGGTCACCGACAACATCGCATCCGCGCGCGACACGCCCGCTTCGGCGAGCAGCGCGGCGTCCAGTCCGTCGCCATGCAGCACGATGGTCCGCTCCAGCGATTCCGCCGCGCGCTCGGCACATTCGCGGCTGAGCTCGATGACCTTGGCACGCACCCGCTGGGTCCGCCCCTCAAGCGCATGCGCTACCGCCAGCCCGACATTGCCGCCGCCGACCAGAACGACCCGCTCCTGCTTGGAAATCTTCTTGCCGAAGATCTCGAGCGTGCGGTTGATGTCCTCAACGTGGCTGAAGACATAGGTGTCGTCGCCCACGAAAAGCTGGTCCTCCGCCTCGGGCGCGAAAAGGGTGCCCTCCCGGCGAATGCCCACGACGGTGGCGCGCAGGGTCGAGAACAGATCGGTGAGCTGGCGCAGGGGCGTGTTCACGATCGGACAGTCCTCGGCGATCGAGATGCCCAGCAGATGTGCCTGCCCGTCCATGAAGATCTCGGTATCGAAGGCCGCCGGCGCTGCCAGACGCTGAAGCGCCGCCGCCGCCACCTCGCGCTCGGGGCTGATGACCACGTCGATGGGCAGGTGATCGCGGCGGTAGAGATCCGAGTAGATCGCGTCGAGATAGGACTGGCTGCGCAGGCGCGCGATCTTGCGGTTGATGCCGAAGACCGAATGGGCGACCTGGCATGTCACCATGTTCACCTCGTCTGAATGGGTGGCCGCGATGATCATGTCGGCATCGCGGGCGCCGGCCCGTTCGAGCACATCCGGGTAGCTCGCGAAACCCGCGATTCCCTGCACGTCCAGCGAATCCGTCGCGCGGCGCACGAGGTCGGGGTTGCTGTCGACCACAGTGACGTCGTTGCGTTCGCCGGAGAGGTGACGGGCGATCTGCCAGCCCACCTGACCCGCACCGCAGATGATGACTTTCATCGCGAAGCCCTTCAGTCGTCTTTCGCAGGCCTCTGCATGGCAGATGGCCCGAAGGCGGTCAATTCAATTGTCCTGCGCCCATTTTCTCCTAAGATCAGGCAGATGAGATACCGGTTTGCCCCTTTCTTGCCCATCGTCGCGCTGCTGCTCTCGGCCTGCGCACCGCTGAGCACCTATTACAGGGAAGGGGTCGAGGTCTCGCGGCTGAACGCGGATCAGACCACCTGCGAAATCGACGCGCTGCAAAGCGTTCCGCCGTCGAACCAGATCCGCCGCGAGCCGCCCTACTACATACCGGCGGAGCGGCGCTGCAACGGGCGGGGGCATTGCCGGGCCTACGGCGGCTACTGGATCCCGGGCGAAATCTACACGGTCGACGTCAACCGCGGCCTTCGCGACAGGGCTGCCCGCATGTGCATGGCCGAGAAGGGATACACGCGCATCACGCTGCCCGATTGTGCGCCCGCGGTCGCAAGCTCGGTACAATCGGCCGTGACGACGAAACTTCCGCCGCTGCACCCGCAGAGCTGCGCGATACGCCGCGGCAAGGGGCGGTGGCAGATCGTCTCACCCGGCCTCTGAGCGCGCGCGGTCAGTCGACCGTCTCTTCCACCTCGTCCCTCTGCGCCACCCGGGTTCCGGCCTTGACGGAGGTCACGACGCCCAGGGACTTCAGTTTCCGGTGCAGGGCCGAGCGTTCCATCCCGACGAAATTTGCCGTTCGCGAGATGTTGCCGCCGAAGCGATTGATCTGCGTCAGGAGGTATTCGCGTTCGAAGGCCTCGCGCGCCTCGCGCAGCGGCAGCGCCGCCAATGCGCCCGAGAGCACGACCCGCCCCTCCTCCGGGGCCCCCTCGTCCTCTCCGGGAAGTTCGCGCGACTCGATCGGCCCGGTGCCGTCGCCCAGTATCAGCACGCGTTCGACAAGATTCTTCAGCTGGCGGACGTTTCCCGGCCAGACCATCGTCTGCAGCAGGGCCGCGGCGTCATCGGCCAGTTCACGCATCGGCAGACCCTGAGAGGCGTGCATCTCCTGGATGAAGTGACGCGCCAGGACCGGGATGTCCTCGCGCCGGTCCGCAAGTGACGGCACGGCAATGGGAACCACGTTCAGGCGGTGATAGAGTTCTTCCCGGAACGTCTCGTCCCGGATCGCCTGTTCGAGATCGCGGTTCGTGCTCGAAATGACGCGCAGATCCACGCGAACCTTGTCGTTGCCGCCGACACGGGTGAACTGCTGATCGACGAGCACCCGCAGGATCTTGCTTTGGGTCCCGACCGGCATGTCGGCGACCTCGTCGAAATAGATCACGCCACCATGCGCCTGCTCCAGCAGTCCCGGCTCGATCCCGCGCGAGGGGGTCTCGCGTCCGAAAAGCACCTCCTCCATCCGGTCGGGCGCCACACCGGCGCAGTTCACGGTGACGAAGGGGGCCGTGGAACGGTTCGAATGCGCGTGGATGTAACGGGCGGCCAGTTCCTTTCCCGCCCCGGCGGGGCCCGTGAGCATCACGCGCCCGTTCGACTTGGTGACCTTGTCGAGCTGTCCGATCAACGCCCTGAAGGCCGCGGACTGGCCGATCATGTCGCTGGGCGTCGTGTCCTTCCGGCGCAGGGTGGAGTTTTCGCGCCGCAGACGGGCGGTTTCCATCGCCCGACGGATCACCACCAGAAGCTGGTCGATGTTGAAGGGCTTTTCGATGAAGTCGTAGGCACCCTGCCGGATCGCCGCCACCGCGATCTCGATGTTGCCGTGCCCCGAGATGATGACCACCGGCACATCCGGATTGTCGCGTTTCACCGTCTTGAGAATGTCGATGCCGTCCATCCGGCTGTCCTTGAGCCAGATGTCGAGGATCACCAGCGCCGGCGCGTCCCGGTTGATCGCCGCCATCGCTTCATCGGAGTTGCCGGCGAGCCGCGTGCTGTAGCCCTCGTCCTGCAGGATATCCGAGATCAGTTCACGGATGTCGCGTTCGTCATCGACGATCAGAATATCGCTCATCATACGGTTCCTTCCAGTTCTGGAGCTGTTTCGACGGGGGCACCGCTAAGTGGCAGCAAGACGACTGCCATTGCCCCGAAATGCGACGCCTGCCCGAACGGCTCGGCGTCCTCGAGGCCAAGGCTGCCGCCATGCTCCTCAATGATCTTCTTGACGATAGGCAGACCGAGACCGGTGCCCTCGCTGCGGGTCGTGACGTAGGGTTCGAAGAGGCGCGCGCGGTCTTCCGGCAGTCCGATGCCGTTATCCGAGATGGTGATGCGCGCCTTGCCTTCGGGCAGCGTCAAGGCGATCCGGATTTCCGGCTCGAACCCGTCCGGAGCGCCCCTTTTTGCAAGGCTTTCGGTGGCTTCCCCTGCGTTCTTTATCAGGTTCGTCAGCGCCTGGTGGATCATCGTCGGATCGAGGTCCGCCAGAACCGGACCCTCGGGAAGCGACGCCGCGATCTCGACGTCCGGCTGGCCTTCGCGCTGAAGCAGCACCGCGTCGGCGACAAGCTGCGTGAGATCGACGAGCTTGCGCTCGGGCTCGGGCATGCGCGCGAATTTCGAGAACTCGTCCACGATCCGGCGCAGATCGCCGGTCTGGCGCACGATCACCCCGGTCATCTGTTCGAGCGAGGCCGCGTCCTCCCCGTCGAGTTTCGGCGTGAACTTCCGCTTGAGACGTTCGGCGGAAAGCTGGATCGGCGTCAGCGGGTTCTTGATCTCGTGCGCGATGCGTCGGGCGACGTCGCCCCATGCGGCCATGCGCTGCGCGGAAACCAGATCGGTCACGTCGTCGAAGGCCACCACATAGCCCTCGAGCCTTCCGTCATCCGCCCGGCGGGTCGCCATCCGTACCAGCAGGTTCTCGAGCCTGCGCTGCCGCGATACCTTGACCTCGCCCTGCGCCACCTCGTTGGGCCCGTTGAGCAGCGTCTCGAACAGCGGTCCGAATTCGGGGATCGCATGGACCAGCGCCAGCGACTGCTGCTCGTCGCTCCAGTCGAGCAGACGCTCGGCGGAACGGTTCACGAAGGTCACGCGCCCTTCCGGGTCAAGGCCGACGACTCCTGAGGTCACCGAGCTGAGCACGGAATCAAAGAGCCGCCGGCGCCGCTCGATCTGGCGCGTGTTGTCGATGAGTGTCTCCCGCTGGCCCTTCAGCTGGCGTGTCATCTGGTTGAAGTAACGCCCGAGCATGGCGATCTCGTCGTCGCCGTCCTCCTCGCGGACCTGAACATCGAGATCACCGGCCCCCACCCTCTGCGCCGCCCCCGTGAGACGGCCGACCGGTCCCGAGAGACGTTCGGCGAAAAGCAGGCCGAGCCAGATCGCCGCCAGGATGAGGATCAGCGCAAAGCCCAGATAGAGCAGGCCGAACTCGAAGAGCAGCCTGCCGCGCTCGCTCTCGAGCTGTTGATACAGGCGCACCGTCTCCTGCGTCTCGTCGAGCAGGGAGAGGATGTCGCCGTCCACGTCGCGACTGACATAGAGAAGGCGGTCGGTATAGGAAGCCAGCCGCGTGAGCGCGCGATACTCGCTGTTGGCGAGGTCCTCGATCACCACGACCTCCTCGGCATTGGCGGCGGCGATCTGGTCCGGCGTCGGCTGCTCGAAATCAAACAGGTAGGACCGGTCGCCCCGGGCGCGGATCTGGCCCGTCCCGTCGATCATGTAGGCTTCCCGCAGGCCGCGCTGGATCAGGCGCTGGCCCTCGCCCAGAAGCTCGGTATCGGGCGCGGCGACGCCGTTGCGCCGGGCCTGGTCGATGCTGCGCGCGAGCGCCATGACGTCCTCGCGCAGCGCGCTTCGCTCTTCCTCCTCGTAGGCCTCTGCGGCGGCCAGTGACGAGCCCACGACACTGCGCACCCGGTCCGAGAACCAGCCCTCGAGACCGACGTTCACGGTGAGGCCGGCGAAGATGGCCACCGTGACCGTCGGGATCAGCGCCAGCAGGGCGAAGACGCCGATCAGCCGCAGGTGCAGGCGCGAACCGGCCGACTTGGCGCGCCGCGCCGCGATCAGGCGGCCGACCTGGACCAGCACCAGCGCCGCAACCGCAAGGATGTAGACGAGGTCCGTCAGCAGGATCAGGCGCAGGCTGAGCGTGTTCGCCACCTGCGCCAGCGGTCCGAGGACGGTATAGGTCAACAGCGCGAGCACCGGCCCCAGGACCACCAGCCCCAGCGACGCATACCTGCGCAGGCGCCTGGCGTTGCGAAGGTGGCTCACCCTCGTCGCCAGCGTGCTCCGTGTCCGGGATGCCACCCGCTATCCTCACACTGATGTGGCGCTTGCACGCGCCAACCGCTCTATTTTGTGGTCTTCCCACGGGGTGTCCCCCGTTCGCCACGCTTATGTTGCGGTTTTACATCAACTTGCGGCGCCGTGTCACCTCAATATCGAGGTCGGTGATCTTCTTTCTCAGGGTATTCCGGTTTATCCCGAGCAGATCCGCGCATTTCGCCTGGTTTCCGCCCGTTGCCTCCAGCGCGATCTCGATCAGAGGCGCCTCGACCTCGCGCAGGATCCTCGAGTACAGCCCCGCCGGCGGCAGGATGTTGCCATGCAGGTCGAAATAACGGCGCAGGTGCCGCTCGACGCTGGCGCCAAGCTTCTCGGTATCGCCCGCCGCACGCATCGGTTCGAGGTCAGGCTGCGCGCCGAGCACCTGCTCGACTTCCTGTGCGGTGATTTCCGCCGCGCGGCTTGTCAGCCCGAGCCTGCGCACGGCATTCTCGAGCTGGCGCACGTTGCCGGGCCAGCTGTAGGTGCGGAAGATCTCGGCGGCATCCTTGGACAGCGTGCGCAGCGACCCGCCCGCTGCCTCGAGTTTGGCGAGGAAATGCTCGGCCAGCAGCGGGATATCGTCGACCCGCTCGCGCAGCGCCGGCACGGTCAGGGTCGCGCCGCTGAGGCGGTAGTAAAGGTCCTTGCGCATCCTGCCCGATTTCATCGCCGTGGTCAGGTCGGACTGGCTGGTGGCGAGAAAGCGCGGCGTATAATCGCCCGGCGTGTCCATCATGCGCACCACCCGGGCCTGAATCTCTTCCGGGATGTCGGCGATTTCTTCTATCAGCAGCGTCCCGCCCTTGACCCGGGCAAGCAGGCGCGCGGGCCCCTCGAGATCCTGCAGATCAGCGCCGGTCGCGGTGATGAAGGGCAGCGTGCGCCGGTCCGAGAAGTCGTGCAGTGCCCGCGCGATCAGGGACTTCCCGGTGCCGGATTCACCCCAGATCAATACCGGCAGATCGGTGTTCATCATCCGGGCGACGACACGGTAGAGCGACTGCATCACCTGCGTCCGGCCCACCAGGGGCAGGTCGTCGGGCCTGTCCTCCTCGACAGGGGCCGACCGGCGCGCCGTGCGTCTCTGCTCCAGCGCGCGGGCGGTGCGCTTCATGAGGTCGGGCAGATCGAAGGGCTTGGGCAGATAGTCGTAAGCCTCGGCCTCGGCCGCCTGAATGGCGGTCATGATGGTGTTCTGCGCCGAAATCACGATCACCGGCAGGCCGGGGCGGTCCTGGCTGATCTTCGGAAGCATCTCTAGCCCGTTGCCGTCCGGCATCATCACGTCCGAGATGACCACGTCGCCCTTCCCCTCCGCGACCCAGCGCATCAACGTGGTCAGGCTCGACGTCGCATGCACCTTGCATCCGGCCCGCGTCAGCGCCTGGGTAAGGACCGTCCGGATCGTGCGGTCGTCGTCGGCGACAAGTACTGTGCCGTCCATGCTCAGCTCTCCTCTGCAAGGTGAAGTGTGGCTTCCTTCGGCGCGCGCGCGAGGGAAATCTTGAAGACGGTCCGGCCCGGCACAGAGCTCACCGAGATCCAGCCCCCGTGGTCCGAGATGATCTTGCTGACCAGCGCAAGGCCAAGCCCGGTGCCGTTCTCGCGTCCCGACACGAAGGGCTCGAAGATATCGCCCTTGATGTTCTCCGGCAGGCCCGGCCCGTCGTCGATGATCTCGATCTGCAGCGGCAGGGACTGGCCGGTGCCATCGGCGCGGCGCAGCCGGAAGGAATGCTCGTAATAGCTGTGCAGCCGGATCGTCCCGGGCTTGCTGCCGGCCGCCTCCGAAGCGTTCTTGAGAAGGTTCAGCACCACCTGCAGCAGCTGATCGGGATCGCCATGCGCCAGCGGCAACGACGGGTCGTAATCCTCGACCACCTTCATATGCGCCCCGAATCCCAGCAGGGCCGAACGCCGGGCGCGGTCCAGAACATCGTGAATGTTTACCGGTTTCAGATCCGGCAGCGTGAGGTTTCCGAACTGTTCGACCTGCTCGAGCAGCTTCACGATCCGGCGGCTCTCGGCCACGATGAGGTCGGTCAGTTCGAGATCGGATGCGCTGAGGTTCATGCTGAGCAGCTGAGCCGCGCCGGTAATGCCCGCCAGGGGGTTCTTGATTTCATGGGCGAGCATCTCGGCCATGCCGATCGCGGATTTCGCCGCCGCCTTGACCGACTGGTTCTGCGTCACCCGGCCCGCAAGCTCGCGCGGGGATACCATCAGGATCATGTGACCCTCGCGGCCCTGGAGCGGCGCGACCTGAAGGTCGGACTGCATCGGCGCGCGCTGTCCGCCGCCGACGTCCACATCGTTGACGAAAAGCGGCGTGGAGGTTTCGCGCGCCCGTTCGAAGGCCCGCTCCAGCGGGTCGTTCACCGCGATCTGGTCCCAGACAGGGACACCCTTGATCGACTTGGCCGACACGTTGAAGAATCCCTCGGCGGCCGAGTTGATGTCGACGATCCGGTCGTCCGGACCGATGATGATCGCCGGTACCGGAAGGCTCGACCACAGGGTGCGGTCCGGAACGCTCATGCCGCCGCCCTCAGCGCGGCGCCACAGGCTTGCGGGATCAGCCGCTCGACCTCTTTCACGCTCCCCGCCGTCAGCACTGCCCGGCGCAGATCTGCCGGCGTTCCGGCTTCGTCCATGTACCAGCCCAGATGCTTGCGCGCCGTCCGCAGGCCAAGCTCGGACCCGTAGAACCGCTGGATCGCCGCGTAGTGCCCGAGGATCGTTTCCGCCAGCGCCTGGCCGTGCGGAATTTCGGGAGCGGGGCTGCCGAAGAGCCCGTGCGCGATCTCGGCCAGCCGCCAGGGCCGTCCTTGCGCGCCGCGACCAACCATCACCCCGTCCGCGCCCGACAGCGCCAGCGCTTTTTTCGCATCCGCCGCGTCACGGATGTCGCCATTAGCGATAACCGGAACCGAGACCGCCTCGCTGACCTCCCGGATTGCGGCCCAGTCCGCCTCACCCTTGTAGAACTGACAGCGCGTGCGCCCGTGGACCGTGATCATCGCCACGCCCGCCCGCTCTGCCCTTGCAGCGATCGACGCCGCGTTGCGCGTCGCGTCGTCCCAGCCGAGCCGCATCTTCACCGTGACCGGAACGCGCACGGCTGCCACGACCGCCTCGATCAGCCCCAGGGCATGGTCCGGATCCCGCATCAGTGCGGAACCCGACCATCCGCGCGTGACCTGTTTCGCCGGGCAGCCCATGTTGATGTCGATGATCCGTGCCCCCTGCCCTTCGAGCAGGCGCGCGGCTTCCGCCATCGGCTCGGCGTCGCATCCGGCGATCTGCACCGAGGTACCTTCGACGCCCAACCCCAACTCGGCCCGTTCACGTGTCCCGCGACGCCGCGCGAGGATGTCGCGGCTCGCGATCATCTCTGAAACCACCAGCCCGGCACCATATCCCGCAACCAGCGCGCGAAACGGCAGATCGGTGATTCCAGCCATGGGTGCAAGGAGCACCGGGGCACCGTTCCAGAGGGTCGACGTATCGCCAGTCACTTGCCTAATCCTTGAGCACTCAGCCATCATGTACTTTCCATTGCGCAATACCTCAATGTCACACCGCCCGCATGATTGCCGGACGCTGCGGCATGCCCAAAAAACAGGCACAACGGGCGGGTGATTGCCTCCTCTGCTTCGACGACCTAGACAGGGCCGACACCAAGTGGAGGTCAAATGAGCATCGCAGCGGTTATCGTCGCCGCGGGTCGCGGGGTACGCGCCGGCGGCGGACTGGCCAAGCAATGGCGCGTGCTGGGCGGCAAAACAGTCGTCGCGCACAGCATCCGCGCCTTCCAGCGCCACCCGGGCATCATCCGCATCGTGCTGGTGGTCCACCCCGACGACATGGACCGCACAGCGCCTTTCGCAGCGGCCGGCATCGACATCGTGCAGGGCGGAGAAGACAGGGCGGCATCGGTGCGCTGCGGTCTCGACGCGTTGCAGGGCCAGGACATCCGACAGGTGCTGATCCACGACGTCGCGCGGCCCTGCGTGTCGCCTGACGTGATCGAGCGAGTCATCGCAGCGCTCAAAACCTCTCCCGGCGCGGCCCCTGCCCTTGCGCTGAGCGATGCGCTCTGGACAGGCGCAGAGGGCCGCGTGACCGGCACCCGCGATCGCGCGGGGCTGTTGCGCGCCCAGACGCCGCAGGGCTTTGATTACGAGGCCATCCTCTCCGCCCACATCGCCCACGAGGGCAAGGCCGCCGATGATGTCGAGGTGGCCCGCGCAGCGGGGCTGGAGGTCGTGATCGTCGAGGGCGATCCCGACAATATCAAGATCACCACTGCCGCCGATTTCGCGCGGGCGGCCCGCATCCTGGAGCAGAATATGGATATCAGACTGGGCAACGGCTTCGACGTGCACGCCTTCGGTCCCGGAGATCACGTCACGCTCTGCGGCGTCCGGGTCGATCACGATCACGGGCTGGTCGGGCATTCGGACGCCGATGTTGGCATGCACGCCATCACCGACGCGCTTTACGGCGCCCAGGCGAAGGGCGATATCGGCCAACATTTTCCGCCCTCCGACCCGCAGTGGAAAGGTGCCGAAAGCAGCATCTTCCTGAGCCACGCCGCCGAGATGGCCCGCAAGGACGGGTACGCCATTACCAACATCGACTGCACGCTGATCTGCGAACATCCCAAGATCGGCCCTCATGCAGAGGCCATGCGCGCCGAGCTTTCCCGCATCACCGGAACGGCGCCGGATCGCATCTCGGTCAAGGCCACCACCTCGGAGCGGCTCGGGTTCACGGGTCGCGGCGAGGGCATCGCCTGCATCGCAACCGCCACGCTGGTGCGGACATGAGAGTCGCGCGCATCATCGCAACCGTCCTCGGCGTCGGCTACATCCGCCCGGCTTCGGGGACATGGGGTTCGCTCGTGGCCCTGCCCTGGGGCTGGCTCCTGCATGTGATCGGCGGCTTTCCCCTCCTGCTGCTCGGCATCGTCGCAGCCTTTCTCGGCGGCTGGTGGGCGACGGGCAAGGCGACCCAGGGGAGCGACGATCACGACCCTTCCGAAATCGTCATCGACGAAGTCGCGGGCCAGTGGATCGCTCTCCTGCCGCTGTCGTTCGCGTCCTGGCGCATGGGCATCGACATCCTCGCGATGTGGCCCGGCTTCATCGCCGCCTTCCTGCTCTTCCGCCTTTTCGACATCTGGAAGCCCGGCCCCGTCGGCTGGGCGGATCGTCGCGGCGACCCGCTGGGGGTCATGCTCGACGATGTTTTCGCGGGGATTGCGGCCGCCGTCTTCGTGGTGGGTCTCGCCGCGCTCTATCACGGCTTTCTTTGACATGGAGGCGGCCCGGCGGATCGTCGAAATCGCGGCGCGAAAGAACCTGCTGATCGCCACCGCTGAAAGCTGCACCGGGGGCATGGTCGCGGCGGCGATCACGGATGTGCCAGGCTCGTCGAACGCCTTGGAACGCGGCTTCGTGACCTATTCCAACGCGGCCAAGACCGAGATGCTGGGCGTGAAGCCCCGAACGCTCGAGGCACATGGCGCGGTGTCCGAGGAGGTCGCCGCCGAGATGGCCGAGGGCGCGCTGGCCCGTTCCCATGCGCGGCTTGCCGTGTCGATCACGGGCATCGCCGGTCCCGGCGGCTCGGAGTTCAAGCCCGAGGGCCGGGTCTGCTTCGGCCTCGCAGGCGCCGGGACGACGTTCACCGAGACGATCGAATTCGGCCCGCTCGGACGCGACAAGGTGCGCAGCGCCTCCCGCGATCACGCCCTCGACATGATTTTGCGCGCCTTGCAGGGCCTCTAGGCCCGGCTTTGGCGAGTTCCGGCGGGTGGGCGGCTCAGGCCGCCCCGCCACCGTAAAGTGCCGCCGCCCTGGCCTCGAAGGCCCGCACGATCCGCATCATCGCCTCGTTGAAGACGACACCGATCAGCTTTTGCAGGATCATGTTGCGGAAAGCGAAATCCACGAAGAAGGACACCTCGCAGCCACCGTCCACATCCTTGAACTGCCAGTCCGACCGCATGTACCTGAACGGCCCGTCGAGATATTCGGTTTCGATCCGCCGGTTGCCGGGATCGAGCACGACGCGGCTGGTGAACTTCTCGCGGAAGACCTTGAAGCTGATGACCAGATCGGCGGTCATTATCTCGGTGTTGCCTTCCGGCTCACGCGTCAGCACACGCGCCGCCGCGCACCAGGGCAGGAATTCGGGATAGTCCTGCACATCCGCGACCAGGGTATACATCTGCTCGGCCGTATACGGCAGGATCCTCGTTTCCGAATGGGTAGGCATTGATTTCGCGACATCCTCTGATTAGCCCTCATCTTCAATAACCGACCCCGGAGTTCAAGGCGAAACCCATGCCCGACCGTCCCCATGCCATCGACGAGCTGATCTCGGCCAAGGCAATCGCCGCGCGCATCGAGGCGCTTTGCCGGGAAATCAGCCGCGAGTTCGCCGATACCGAAAAGCTCGTCGTGGTGGGGTTGCTGCGCGGCAGTTTCGTCTTCATCGCCGATCTCGTGCGCGAACTTGAGCTGCCCATCGAGGTCGATTTCCTGGAGGCCTCCAGCTACGGCGACGCGCTGGAAAGCAGCCGCGAGGTGCGCATCCTCAAAGACCTGCGCGGCGCCATCGAGGGCCGCGACGTGCTGGTGGTCGAAGACATCGTCGACACCGGCCACACGCTCAACCACGTGGTTCACCTGCTGCAAAGCCGCCATCCGAAGCGGCTGAAATCCATCGCGCTTCTCGACAAGCCCAGCCGGCGCGAGGTCGACTTCCGTGCCGACTGGACCGGTTTCGAGATCCCGGACGAATTCGTGGTCGGCTATGGCATCGACTTCGCCCAGCGCAACCGGAACCTGCCGTTCATCGGCAAGGTGCGTTTCACCTGAGGGGGCGCCCCGTCACACGCAGAATTTATCCCCCAAGCCTCTCCTGCTGGTCTACCGTCAAGGCAACCGCCTCAATTAGCAGTCAGGAGCATGCCATGATGAGACTTCCCCTCCTCGCAGCCGTCCTCGCAACGGCGCTTGGCCCCGCGCCCTTCGCCACCGCCCAGGATAACGTCCCCGCATCGGTCAAGGCGCGCCATCATGTCATGCAGGTCAACGGTTACGCGATGGGAATCCTCGGGGCGATGGCCAAAGGCGAGGCCGACTACGACGCGGCAATGGCGGCTTCTGCGGCAAAGAACATCCATGCGATGGCGATGACCGACCCGGTCTCGCTCTGGACGCCCGGCACCGAACAGGGTGCCTCCCCCGACAGCCGCGCGAAGCCGGAAATCTGGAGCGACATGGAAGGCTTCAAGGCCGCCTTCGCCGACTTCGAGCAGGCTTCCGCCAAGCTCGCGGAGGCTGCCGGGACCGATCTCGAAGCGATGAAGGCCGCGATGGGCCCGGTCGGCAAGGGATGCGGCGACTGCCACGAGAAATTCCGCGGTCCGAAGAACGAGTAGGGCTTGGCGATGCTGCGCACAGTCGCCGCGCTGGCGCTTGTCTGCGCCGGCGTGATCGCGATGACGTTCTGGGTGTTGACCCGCCCGGCGGTCCTGCCGGACGGGTACGCATCGTCGCATGCACCCGACGCGGCGAATGGTGCGCTCGTTTTCGCCGCAGGGGGCTGCGCTTCATGTCATGCGGACACCGAGGCAGGCGAATCGGCCGCGCCCGTGCTCTCGGGCGGGCTCGCGCTGCCCAGCGATTTCGGGACGTTCCGCGCCCCCAACATCTCTCCCGACCCGCAGCACGGCATCGGGAACTGGACCTTCGAGGAATTCGCCCGGGCCGTTACCCTCGGCGTCGCGCCCGGAGGGAAGCATCTCTACCCGGCCTTCCCCTATACCGCCTATACCCATGCGACCCCCGAGGACATCGCCGATCTCTGGGCCTACATGCAGACCCTGCCGCCCTCGTCCGAACCGAGCCTGCCGCAGGAGGTCGGATTTCCCTTCTCTCTCCGCCGCGGGATCGGGCTGTGGAAGCGTGTCAACCTGCGCGAGGACTACGCCCTCGGCGGCGATCTCGATGAAACGCAGGAGCGCGGGCGCTATCTTTCGGAAGCGCTGGTGCATTGCGGGGAATGCCACACGCCCCGCGACGCGCTTGGCGGGCTCGACCGGAGCCGCTGGCTTTCAGGCGCACCCAATCCGACCGGCAAGGGGCGCATCCCCAACATCACGCCGGGCGGTCTGGACTGGTCCCGACAGGATCTCGTCTATTACCTGACCAGCGGCATGACGCCCGAATACGACAGCGCCGGCGGCCAGATGGCCGAGGTCGTCCGCAACCTCGCGCAGCTTCCCGAAAGCGACCGTGTCGCAATCGCCGCCTATCTCGAAAAGGTCCCGCCCGTCAGCCAGCCGGAATGATCAGGCGATGCCGAGCTTGCGGTTGCGTGCGTCGCGCAGACGCGCGAAGTCGTCGCCCGCGTGGTAGGACGACCGGGTAAGCGGGGTGGCCGACACCATCAGGAAGCCCTTGCCATATGCCGCGCGCTCGTAGCTCGCGAATTCGTCGGGATGCACGAAACGGTCGACCCGGTGATGTTTGGGCGTCGGCTGCAGGTACTGCCCGATGGTCAGGAAATCGACATCCGCGGCGCGCATGTCCTCCATGACTTGGATCACCGCCTGCCGGTCTTCGCCGAGACCCACCATGATGCCCGACTTGGTGAACATCGAAGGGTCGAGTTCCTTGACCCGCTGAAGCAGGCGGAGCGAGTGGAAGTAGCGCGCGCCCGGCCGGACCTCGGGATAAAGCCCCGGCACGGTTTCGAGGTTGTGGTTGAAGACATCCGGCCGCGCCGCGACGACCTTTTCCAGAACCGAAGGATCGCACCGGATGAAGTCCGGCGTGAGGATCTCGATGGTGGTGTGCGGAGACCGGTGGCGGATGGCGCGGATGGTCTGGGCGAAATGATCCGCCCCGCCATCCTCGATGTCGTCGCGGTCGACCGACGTGATGACCACGTGGTTCAGCCCCAGCTTCTGCACCGCGTCCGCGACCCGTCCGGGTTCGAAAACGTCCAGCGCCTCTGGCGGCTTGCCCGTCGCGATGTTGCAGAACGAGCAGGCCCGGGTGCAGACCTCGCCCATGATCATCATCGTGGCGTGACCCTGGCTCCAGCATTCGCCCACGTTCGGGCAGCCGGCCTCTTCGCAGACCGTCACCAGCCGGTTCTCACGCATGATACGCGCGGTCGCGGCATAGCCCGCGCCGCCCGGCGCCTTGACCCGGATCCAGTCCGGCTTCTTCGGCTGAGCGTTGTCCGGGCGGCGCGCCTTTTCGGGGTGACGCTGTGCGGGGATTTTCAGATCGCGCATGTGGGGACCTTCAGGGAATGCCTGCGCCCTGTCTATCACATGCGCGCCGGGATTGAAGGCCCCACACGCGCAGGGCAGCCCTGCATGCAGGTTCCAGAAGCCGCGGCATCCCCGTTCACCGACCGACGCGAGCCGAGCGTCAGCCGATCAGCGGACCACCCGGACCCACGGTATTGTCGTAATGCCGCTTGAGCCGGATCAACGCGATGCGCAGCACGATCTTGCCGGAGCGGGCCGACCAGCCCATTCGCTTCTCCGCGCTTTCGAGCCCTTCGAGATAGCAGCAGCAGCGCAGCACCACATCTGCAAGACCCGGGCCGAGATCGTGAAGTGCCGCCGCCACGCGCGCGCGCGCCGCTTCCGGTCCACGTCCCCCTGCAGCGTCGGTGGGATAGTCCGTTCGCCCTCCCGATGTCAGGAACCGGTCCCAGTTCTGCGTCACCCGAGGGCCCATTTGCGCCAGTTCGAAATCCTCGCGAAGCCGTTCACCCGCCCGAACGACCTCGTCCTCCAGGAATGGCTCGCCGTTCCTGTCGCGCCGCCGTGCCAGCGCTGTCAGGGGGCTTTCGGCAAGATTGTATCGCGAGCGGCGCGTCCGGCCCTGGCCGTCATCGTCATCCTGCGCCGCCTCGCCCCAGATCTTCTGACCCGAGAAGCGCGCCTGCGCGTCCGCGAAGCCGGGGATTTCCTGCGCCCCGCTCGCCGCGAGGATGTGCTCGAGAGCCGCGCGGCCGGCCGGAGTGATACTGTAGCGCGTGATCCGACCCGTGGTCTGCGGCGTGATCCACTCCTTTAGCGCCATCGCCTCGGCCGTCTGCCGGTCCACGACCCCGGTACGGGTCGTCCCGCCCGGACCGTCCCGGACCACGACGGCCTTCTCCATGTCCGCGGCGACGGCAAGCACCGCCCCGGTCTCGCAAAGACGGCGCAGCGCCCGCCCGGCATCCGCCATCAGGGTTGCTTCCGACATGTGGTCGGCATGTGCGGTCGTATGTGTCGGGTGGGGTTCGTAGCTCATGTCGGATGCATCCTCTTTGCTTTGCCTGTCCATTGCCGCACGCGCGATCCGCGCACCAAGCGCGCGCAGCGCCGCATCCACCAGCGGATCGTCCCGGCGGGTCTCGATCTTTCGGATCTGCCTCAGGATGGTCGAGGCATGGCATCCGGCCGTCCTGGCCAATGCGCGGATCGGTCGGCCTGCCTCGGTATGCTCCAGATAGGTCCGCACCGCGCGAGGGACCCAGTCAGGCAAGGCCTCCACGTCGACAGTACCGACCGGCAACCGTTCCGTCCTGTCAGGCGCCATCGCCCAATATTCCCGGTGTTCTACAACAGTCATACCCGCAGCTGTTTACTCAACCTAGAAGTGCGCCCATTACGGGTCGATTAAGATTTTCGGCAAATGCAATCATTGGTTTTAAAGAATAAATAGGGTTTAAACCTGCGCGCTCGTATCGAAGCCTGAACGCAACACCGCTCGATTTGGGGCATAGTCTGTCGGCGCCGCGAAAAGACAGCGGCCCGGACCGGAAGGAGCAGACATGCAAGACCTCATCGCCATGCTGCACGCGTTGCGGCGGCCCAGCCTGCTGATGCGCGCGGCGCGGATCGGAGCCGACGACTACCGGCGCGAGATCCATCTTCCCCGGCTATTGGGGTATGGCCAGCTTCCCAGGCATGGCTCGGCGGTGATCAAGCTCATGGAGATCGAAGCCGAACTCAACGAGCAGCGTCTCTCCGGAGACACTGGCTACAGTCTTGTCAGGCATGTGGACGTGCTGATCGCGATGGTGGCCGAGGCCCGCATCCTGCGCGCCGCGCAGGCGGCCTGACGCTGGCCGCGCCAGGCCCGCGCAACCTCAGGCGAAAGCGTCGGGCATCGAGGCCTTGCGTTGCGCCACGAAGGTATCAAGCGCCTCGGCCACGGCCGGGTCGAGCGGCGGCTGCCTGTAATCCGCCAGAAGCTTCCTGACGCGATTGGCCGCAAGAAGCTGCGTATCCCGCGCGCCCTCGTCCTCCCAGGTCTCGTAGGGCTTGTAGTCCAGCAGGTCGGTCTTCCAGAAGGCGGTCTTGAAGTTCGCCTGGGTGTGGGCACAGCCCAGATAGTGCCCGCCCGGCCCCACTTCGCGGATCGCATCGAGCGCCTGGGCATTCGGGTCGATCTCGACGCCGCGTGCCAGCTGGTGCAGGGCGCCGAGCTGGTCGGCATCCATCACGAACTTCTCGTAGGATGACACCAGTCCCCCTTCCAGCCAGCCACAGGCGTGCAGCATGAAGTTCACCCCCGACAGAAGACCCATGTTCAGGCTGTTGGCGCTCTCGTATCCGGCCTGGGCATCCGGCAGCTTCGAGCCGCAGAAACCTCCGGCGGACCGGAACGGCAGGCCCATGCGGCGGGCCAGCTGACCCGCCCCGTAGGTGATGTGCGACGCTTCCGGCGTCCCGAAGGTGGGCGCGCCCGAGTTCATGTCGATGGAAGTCACGAAGGCGCCGAAGATGACCGGCGCGCCCTTGCGCACAAGCTGGGAATAGGCGATCCCCGCCAGCACTTCCGCCAGCACCTGGGTCAGCGTCCCGGCCACCGACACCGGCGCCATCGCCCCCCCGACGATGAACGGCGAAACGATGCAGGCCTGGTTGTTCCTCGCGTAGACCTCCAGCGCGCCCATCATCACGTCGTCGAAGGTCATCGGCGAGTTGATGTTTATGAGCGAGGTCATCACGACATTCTGCTGCACGAAGTCCTCGCCGAAGAGCACGCCGCACATGTCGACCGAATCCTGCGCCCGCGACGGTTCGGTGACGGATCCCATGAAAGGCTTGTCGCTCAGCGTCATGTGCGCGTGCAGCATGTCCAGGTGGCGCTTGTTGACGGGCACGTCCGTGGGCTCGCAGACGGTGCCGCCAGAGTGATGCAGCCATTTCGACATGTAGCCGAGGCGCACGAAATTGCGGAAATCCTCCATCGTCGCGTAGCGCCGCCCCCCCTCGGAATCGCGCACGAACGGCGGGCCGTATACCGGGGCCAGAACCAGATTGCGCCCGCCGACCACGACCGAGCGTTCGGGGTTGCGCGCATGTTGCGTATAGCTCGAGGGCGCCGTCTCGCAGAGCTTGCGCGCCAACCCGCGCGGAATGCGCACGCGTTCGCCCTGCACATCCGCGCCCGCATCGCGCCAGCGTCCGAGCGCATCCGGATTCTGGATGAAATTGACGCCGATCTCCTCCAGGATCAGCTCCGCATTCGCCTCGATCAGCTCGAGCGCCTCCTCGTTCAGCACTTCGAAGTTCGGAATCTTGCGCTCGATGAAGCGGGCCGTCTCGAAGGAAACCGCGCTGCGCTCCGCCCTGCGGGCAGCGCCGCCGCCGCCCCGTGCCCTTCTTGCAGTCTCGACCATTGCGTTCCCCGATGAAAAACCTGCCACTGCCTACTCCATCCGGCAGGAGGCGCTCGCACCTATTGCGGCCATGCAGGTCAAAAAGCGACATGCCGCTACGTCCGCACAGATCCGCCCGCTGCTTCCTTTGCTGACAAATATCCCGGGGTCTGGGGCAGAGCCCCAGTCCGCGCTTGCCAGTCACCCTGCGCTTGCCTAATCAGCGCATATGTCCATCTCCGAACAACACGACCGCCTCCTCATCATCGATTTCGGCAGCCAGGTGACGCAGCTGATCGCGCGACGCCTGCGCGAGCTCAACGTCTTCTGCGAGATCCACCCCTTCAACGCCGTCACCGACAGCTTCCTTGCCGACTTCGCGCCGAAGGCCGTGGTCTTCTCCGGCGGGCCGTCGTCTGTCTTTGCCGAGGGAGCGCCGATGCCCCCGCAGTCGGTGTTCGATCTCGGAGTCCCGATCCTGGGGATCTGCTACGGCCAGCAGGTGATGATGCATTGCCTCGGCGGCCATGTCGAACGCGGCAAGGGAACAGCCGAGTTCGGCCGGGCCTTCGTGACCCCCGTGGCCAGCCGGCTCGACCTTCTGGACGGCTGGTTCGAAACCGCCCGCGAGCAGGTCTGGATGAGCCACGGCGACCATGTCTCGCGCATTGCCCCGGGCTTCGAGGTCTACGGCACCTCCCCCAACGCCCCCTTCGCCATCACCGCCGACACCAGGCGCCACTTCTACGCCGTGCAGTTCCACCCCGAGGTGCACCACACCCCGAACGGCGCGCGGCTCTACGAGAATTTCGTGCGCATCGCGGGGTTCAAGGGCGACTGGACCATGGGCGCCTACCGGGAGGAGGCGATCGCGCGCATCCGCGATCAGGTGGGCACCGACAAGGTGATCTGCGCGCTTTCGGGCGGCGTCGACAGTTCGGTCGCCGCGATCCTCATCCACGAGGCGATCGGCGACCAGCTGACCTGCGTCTTCGTCGACCACGGGCTTCTGCGCAAGAACGAGGCCGAAGAAGTCGTCACGATGTTCCGCGAGCACTACAACCTGCCGCTCATCCATGCGCAGGAGGCGGACCTCTTTCTGGGCGAACTCGAGGGCGTCTCGGACCCTGAAACCAAGCGCAAGATCATCGGGCGGCTCTTCATCGACGTCTTCCAGAAACATGCCGACCGGATCGAGGGCGTGAAATTCCTCGCCCAGGGCACGCTCTATCCCGACGTCATCGAAAGCGTCTCATTCTCCGGCGGACCGTCCGTCACGATCAAGTCGCACCACAACGTCGGCGGATTGCCCGAGAAGATGGGTCTCAAGCTCGTCGAGCCGCTGCGCGAGCTGTTCAAGGACGAGGTCCGCGCGCTCGGGCGCGAACTCGGGTTGCCCCCCAGTTTCATCGGCCGCCACCCCTTCCCCGGCCCGGGCCTCGCCATCCGCTGCCCCGGCGAGATCACCCGCGAGAAGCTCGACATCCTGCGCGAGGCCGATGCCGTCTATATCGACCAGATCCGCCGGCACGGGCTTTACGACGACATCTGGCAGGCTTTCGCCGCCATCCTGCCGGTCCGCACCGTCGGCGTGATGGGCGATTACCGGACCTATGACTTCGCCTGCGCGCTGCGTGCCGTGACATCCGTCGATGGCATGACGGCGGACTACTATCCCTTTACTCACGATTTCCTTGGTGAAACCGCCACGCGAATCATCAACGAAGTGCCCGGCATCAACCGGGTGACCTACGACATCACGTCAAAACCGCCGGGAACCATCGAGTGGGAGTGACGCGCCGGCCCTCACCTCTTCCGCCACGGGACGGGCGCGGTCGGCTTCGGGCATTTCCGCAAGGCATCGAAGGCGAAGCAATGGCAATCGCAACGTGACGATCGACAAGCCTTTCGCCGACGATGTCGCCATCGCGACATCTGCCGCTGCGGCGGACGCGACAAGCCCGGCGCAGGTCCTGCGCGCCGGGCTCTGGATGATGGGATCGGTGGCCTCGTTCATCTCGATGGCCGTTGCGGGCCGGGAGGTCGCGACCGAACTCGACACATTCGAGATCATGGCCTACCGCAGCCTGATCGGCGTCTGCATCGTGCTCGCCGTGGCTGCCTTCGCCGGCACCCTGGGGCAGGTGAACAGCCGTTCCTTCGGCGCACAGATCGTCCGCAACCTCGCGCATTTCACCGGGCAGAACCTGTGGTTCTACGCCGTGACCGTGATTCCCCTCGCGCAGGTATTCGCCATGGAGTTCACCTCGCCCATCTGGGTGATCGTGCTTTCCCCGCTCATTCTCGGCGAACGGCTCACCGGCACCCGCGCGCTTGCCGCCCTGATGGGCTTCGCGGGCATCCTGATCGTGGCCCGCCCGGGCATGGCAAGCCTGAATACGGGCGTGGCCGCAGCCGCGGCCTGCGCCGTCTTCTTCGCCATGACCGCGATCCTGACCAAGAGGCTGACCCGCACCCAGTCGATCACCTGCATCATGGTCTATCTCACCGGAACCCAACTCGTTTTCGGACTTCTCTGTGCGGGCTATGATGGGGATTTCGCGCTCCCAAGCACGGCGGCCCTGCCCTATATCGTCCTGATCGGCATCGCCGGACTCGTTGCCCATTTCTGCCTGACCACCGCGCTTTCCATCGCCCCGGCGACAGTCGTCGTCCCGATCGACTTCATTCGCCTGCCGGCCATCGCGGTGGTCGGCATGGTCCTTTACGCCGAACCGCTGGATCCGCTGGTCTTTCTGGGGGCAGCCGTCATTTTCGCCGGCAACTACCTCAACCTCTGGCGCGAGACCCGCGGGCGCGCCTGACGCCGCGGCCCGGCATGCCGTTCGCAGTTTTGCCGTGGCGTTATACGTTGACGCAGAGGCACCATCCCCGCTTGATGATCGCATCTGTCCCCGGCGAAGCCCGGGGCGGTGAAAGTTCATCGGGAGGCAATCAGGAATGAGACTATTCGTTACCAGTGCCGCGGCAGCCGTCCTCGGCGCATCCGCGGCCCAGTCAGGCGCGATCGACCGCTCGGGACAGTCCGTGCAGGTCCTGTTCGAAACCGGCCGCTATGTCGAACTCAGCTTCGGCAACGTCAATCCGGCCATTTCTGGATCGGGGTCGGTCCTGCTTGGCGGAGGAAACTCCGGAGACATGGCGCCTTCCTATTTCCAGTTCGGCGCGGCCTTCAAGAACGACATCAACGACCAGTGGTCCTACGCGGTCATCTACGACCAGCCCTTCGGGGCGGACATCGATTACCCCGGCAGCTCGGGGTATTTCGCGCAGAACTCGACGGCCGAGCTGAACACCGAGGCGCTGACCGGCATCCTGCGCTACAGGATGCCTTCCAATGTCAGCTTCTTTGGCGGGTTGCGCCTGCAATCCATGGACGCGGAATCCAACATCCCCTTCGTATCGGGCTATACCGGCGTGGGCGACAAGGACTGGGGCGTGGGCTATCTGGCGGGTGTCGCCTACGAGCGTCCCGATATCGCGATGCGCATTTCGCTGACCTACAATTCCAGGATCGAGCACGAACTCGAGACGACCGAGAATTCGATCGGTCTCGGCGGGCCGAACCGTTCGACAACCGACGTCAAAACGCCGCAGTCCCTCAACCTCGAGTTCCAGACCGGCATCGCGCGGGACACGCTGCTGTTCGGTGGCGTCCGCTGGGCCGACTGGTCCGAGTTCGACATCACCCCGATCGACTATTTCACGCTGACCGGCGGCGGCTCTCTCGTCAGCTATGACGATGACGTCTACACATGGTCGCTGGGCGTCGGACGCAAGCTGAGCGAAGCCTGGTCGGTCGCAGCGGCAATCGCCTACGAAAAGCAGAACGGCGGCTATGTGACCAATCTCGGGCCGCATGACGGGATGACCAGCCTCGGGCTTTCGGCGATCTACACGCGCGACAATTTCAAGATCACCACCGGCGTCCGCTACTTCTGGATCGGCGATGCCGAGACCCGTGCCGGCCTCGTTGCGCCTGCGGGCACCTTCACCGACAACGATGCCATCGGCTTCGGGATGAAGGTGGGCTATACGTTCTGACGCAATCGCCCGGCGCGCCACGGGAGTGGCCGCGCCGGGCAGGTTCATGACATCGTCCGCATTCCGAGCAGGATCCGGGTCGCCTGACCGGGCGCCCGAGGCTAGCGTCGCGGCATGATACCGCAGAAATCCATATCCCCCCGCGCCTGGGCAGAAATGATGCTGCTCGCGCTGATCTGGGGCGCCTCGTTCCTGTCGATCCGCGTCGCCCTCGACGAGATCGCGCCCTTCACCCTGGTGGCGCACCGCACCTTCTGGGCGGCACTCACGCTCTGGGCCGTCGTCCTCGCGCGCGCAATCCCGATGCCGCGAAGCCTGCGGGTCTGGGCCGCCTTCGTGGTCATGGGCCTGCTCAACAACCTGATCCCCTTCGCCCTGATCGCCTGGGGCCAGCAGCATATCGAAACCGGGCTGGCGTCGATCCTGAACGCCTCGACCGCGATCTTCGGAGTGATCGTGGCCGCCATCTTCTTCGCCGACGAACGCATGACGCTGCGCAAGGGGGTTGGCGTGACTCTGGGTTTCGCGGGCGTGGTGACGGCGATCGGCCCCGCCAATCTCGCCCGGATCGACCTGCGCAGCCTTGCGCAGCTTGCCGTCATCGCCGGGGCGCTTTCCTATGCGCTCGCCGGCGTCTGGGGCCGCAAGGCGCTTGGCCAGGTCTCACCCGTCGCCGCGGCAACCGCCATGCTCACCTGCTCGGCCGCGATGACGCTCCCGCTGGCCTGGGCGCTCGACGGTCCCCCGACGCTGTCGCATGGCATCCGGACGTGGGGTGCCATCGCCTATTTCTCGCTTGTCGGGACCGTCGGGGCCTACCTGCTCTACTACCGCGTCCTCGCCATGGCCGGCAGCGGCAATCTTCTGCTGGTGACCATGATGATCGCGCCTGCCGCCATCGCGCTTGGCGCCCTCGTTCTCGGAGAGCAGCTGGGCCCGCGCGCCTATCTCGGCTTCGCCCTGCTCGCCTTCGGTCTTGGGGTGCTCGACGGCCGCCTGCTGCGCCCCGCCCGGCGCCCCGCGATTGACCGGCTGCCTCCCCACGGCTAGGACGGTTCGGAGGCAACGCAGGCTCGGGACCACTACATGCTTTATTCCTCCGCCAGGGACTGGCGCGACGCAACGCGCCGTTCGGTGCTGGTCTACGGCATGTCCGGCCTCGGCAAGACGCATCTCGCGAACCTGCTGCGCGGCGGCGGCGACTGGTTCCACTATTCCATCGATTACCGCATCGGGACCCGCTATCTCGGCGAATACATCGCCGACAATGCCAAGGCCGAGGCGATGAAGGTCCCCTTCCTGCGCGACCTGCTGATGTCGGACAGCATCTACATCGGCTCGAACATCACCTTCGACAACCTCAAGCCCGTCGCCACCTGGCTCGGCAAGCCCGGAGACCCTGACAAGGGTGGTCTGCCCATCGCCGAATACCGCGCGCGGCAGGCGCTTTTCCGGCAGGCCGAGATCTCGGCCCTGCGTGACACCGCCTATTTCGCCAGCCGGTCGAACAATCTTTACGGCTACCCGCATTTCATATGCGACACCGGAGGGTCGATCTGCGAATGGGTCGATCCGGAAGATCCCGACGACACCCTTCTGCGGGAACTCTCCGCTGCGAGCCTGCTGATCTGGATCCGGGGCGATGCGGCCCATACCGACGAACTGATCCGCCGTTTCGACCGGGCGCCGAAGCCGATGGCGTATCAGCCCGAATTCCTCGATGCGGTCTGGACCGACTATCTTGCCCGGAAGGGGGTCGTCGGGGAGGCGGTTGATCCGGACGACTTCATCCGCTTTACCTATGCAAGGGCGCTCGCCCATCGCCAGCCGCGCTACGAGGCGATGGCAAGGTGGGGGATCACCGTCACGGCGGACGAGGTGTCGGCCCTGCGCGATGCGGGCGATTTCAACGACCTCGTGGAATCCAGGCTCTGAGCCTCAGCCCGAGCAGGATTTCAGCACCGACTTCAACGCTTTGGTCGAGCCTCGGGTGGTCAGGGTGACAAGGTTCTTTCCCGCCGCGTCGCGTATCCACAGACGCTTTCGCGGCTCCGCCAGGAGTGCCTGCATCAGGGGGCTGTCGGCGCGCAGCGGCACGACGTATTCGCCGTTCACCCAGTCGAAGGGCACCAGATACGCGGTCTCGCCAATCGTCAGGCTCAGCTGTGCGCCCCCGATGGCCAGCCCGTAGATGGCGAAATAGCTCTGCCCCTCCGGCGCGCAGATATAGTAGAAGCTGCGCCCCTCCTGCTTGGCCTTCGCGCCGGCGAAATAGCGTTGCCCGTCCGAGGCCAGCGCATGGGTCCAGTCATCAAGCCGCCTGTTCCCGTCATCACCGGTCGCGGCCCCGCCCGCCGGCGCTTCGAGGGGCGCCGCGGATTGCGGCTGCGTGACAGCCTCGCGGCCGCCTTCGTCCAGATGCGAGCATTGCGCTTCGACGCATTGGTGGTACTCGGGGCTCGAGTTGCCGGGTGAAGCGGCGAGACAGCGCCAGATGCAGCGCTGCAACTCCATCGGATCCTCCTGTGCCGCGGCCGGCATCGCCGCAAGGGCAAGACAGCAGATCGACAAGCGCATTCCATTCTCCCCCGGCGGTCTCGGACCGCGCCAGACTGCCACATCGTGTGCTTCGGTCAAAGCACGCTCGCAAAGCCATGTTCACCATTTCCCCCTTGGGCCTTGGCAGCCGCGCCCCCACGGACTATCTAGGCCTCTCCGAAAGAACGGACTGCGAGATGCCCATCAAGATCCCCGCGACCCTTCCCGCATATGACGTCCTGCGCAACGAGGGCGTCATGGTGATGGACGAGGATGCGGCGGCCCGGCAGGACATCCGCCCGCTCCGCATCGGCCTGCTCAACCTGATGCCGAAGAAGATCCAGACCGAGAACCAGTTCGCGCGGCTGATCGGGGCGACCCCGCTTCAGATCGAGCTCTCGCTCATCCGCATGTCCGAGCATCAGACCAGGAATACCGCCGCCGAACACATGGAAAGCTTCTACCGTCCCTTCCAGGACGTGAAGGACGAAAGGTTCGACGGCCTGATCATCACCGGCGCGCCGATCGAACATCTCGACTTCGACCAGGTCACCTACTGGGACGAGCTTGTCGAACTGATGGATTGGACCCAGAGCAACGTGCATTCCACCTTCGGCGTCTGCTGGGGCGGGATGGCGATGATCAACCATTTTCACGGCGTCGGGAAGCACCTGCTCGAGACCAAGGCATTCGGCTGCTTCCGCCACGCCAACCTGCAACCCGCATCGCCCTACCTGCGCGGCTTCTCCGACGATTGCGTGATTCCCGTCTCGCGCTGGACCGAAATGAGACAGGACGAGATCGACGCGGCAGGAGGGCTCGTCACGTTGCTTGGCAGCGACGAAGTCGGTCCCTGCCTGGTCGAGGATCCGGGCCACCGCGCGCTCTACATCTTCAACCATTTCGAATATGACAGCGACACGCTGAAGCAGGAGTATGACCGTGACGTGGCCGCAGGCACGCCGGTCAATGTTCCGCTCAACTACTATCCCGACGACGATCCCGCGCGCAGCCCGCTCAACCGCTGGCGCAGCCACGGGCACCTGCTTTACGGCAACTGGATCAACCAGATCTATCAGACGACACCGTTCGATCTCGACGACATCGGACGCTAGTGCGGGTGCCGATCATGATCGCCATGTTGCTCGTTGCGGCAGTGGCTTTCATACAGCTGCGCGCCCATCTGCGCGAGCGCGACGCGGAAAGCGCCTATCCGCCGCAGGGCCGGTTCATCGAGGTCGAGGGCACCCGCATCCATGCACGCGTCATGGGAGAGGGCCCCGATCTCGTCCTGCTCCACGGTGCCTCGGGGTCGATGCGGGACATGGATTTCCGCTTCGCCCAGAGCCTCGCCGAGGATTACAGGGTGATCCTGTTTGACCGCCCCGGACTCGGCTGGAGCGGGCGGCCGCCCGGCTACGGCGGTGCCTTCAACACCCGATCGGAAAGCCCGGCGCTGCAGGCCCGGCTTCTGCAACAGGCCGCCGACAGGCTGGGTGCCGGCGCGCCGATCGTGCTGGGCCATTCCTATGGCGGCGCGGTGGCACTGGCCTGGGCGCTCGAACGCCCCGACCGTACGGCCGCGCTTGTCATCGTCTCGGGAGTGTCGAACCCCTGGCCCGGCGGGCTGGGTCGCTACTACGAGATCTGCCGCAGCCTTGCGGGCAGCGCGCTGGCGGTCCCCCTCCTAACCGCGCTGGTGCCGAAGTCGGTGATCGCGAAATCGGTCGCGGGCATCTTCGCGCCGCAGCCGGTCCCCGAAGGATATCTCGCGCATTTCGGACCGGGCATGACATTGCGTCGCGAGTCGCTACGCGCCAATGCGCAGCAGGTCGGCAATCTGCTTGGCGAGATCATCTCCATGTCGCGGCGCTACGGGACGCTGTCGATGCCGGTCGAGATCGTTCACGGCACTGCCGATGACACCGTGCCTCTCGATATCCATTCGGAAAAGCTCGCACGCCAGATCCCCGGAGCGAACGTCGTCAGGCTGGACGGAATAGGCCACATGCCGCACCACAGCGCACCCGATGCGGTCCGCGACGCCATCGCGCGGGCGGCACGGCGATCGTATTTGCGTTAACTCGCTTAACATCCCATATTGCAAGCAAAACAGCCTTAGCGGAGGCGTCATGGACCTGCCATTCGATGGCGCGATCAGCGCTTATTTCGAGAACGACGCCCCAAAGGAAATCCGCCAGGCCATCAAGCGCGCGGACAAGGATGACATCCTGTCCGATAGCTATCCCCATAGCGAGGAGATGAAGCGCAAGGCCTATGAAAAGGCGCTCCATCCGCTGCAGATCGAACTGGGCAAGATGCAGAGCTGGGCGAAGGAAACCGGCGCGCGCATCGCCTGCGTGTTCGAGGGTCGCGACACTGCCGGCAAGGGCGGTACCATCGAACGCTTCCGCCAGAACCTCAACCCGCGCGGCGCCCGCATCGTGGCCCTGGCAAAACCCACCGAGACCGAGCGCTCGCAATGGTATTTCCAGCGCTACGTCGCGCATATGCCCGCGGGCGGCGAGATCGTTTTCTTCGACCGCAGCTGGTACAACCGCGGGGTCGTCGAACCGGTCTTCGGCTTCTGCACCGATGACGAGCGCGAGCTCTTCTTTCGCCACGTCAGCCCGTTCGAGCAGATGCTGGTCGAGGACGGCATCCATCTCTTCAAGTTCTGGCTCAACGTGGGACGGGCCGAGCAACTGCGCCGGATGCTCGCGCGCGAGAGGGATCCGCTGAAACAGTGGAAGCTCAGTTCGATCGACGTGCAGGGACTATCCAGATGGGACGACTACACCGCCGCGATCGCTGACACCCTTGCGCGCAGCCACACACCGCTGGCGCCCTGGACCGTCATCCGTTCGGATGACAAGCGCCGGGCCCGCCTCAGCGCGATCCGGACGGTGCTGGAAGGCCTCGACTATTCCGGCAAGGACCCTGCCGCCATCGGCGACATCGACAGCAAGGTCTGCGGCGGGCCGGACGTCTGGGATGGCTAAGAGAGGCTACCACCATGGAAACCTGCGTCAGGCGCTGATCGACGCCGCCCTCAAGCTGATCGAGCAGAAGGGGCCGACGGGTTTCACCCTCTCGGAAGCCGCCAAGCAGGCAGGCGTGACCCCGGCGGCGGTCTACCGGCATTTCGAAGGGCGCGACGATCTCATCGCCGAGGCGGCACGCGAGGGCTACGGCATCTTCTCGGAGCGGATGGAACATGCCTACCAGTCCGGCCAACCCTCTGCGCTGGCGGCTTTCGAGGCGACCGGCCGCGCCTATCTGGCCTTTGCCCGCGAACATCCCGGATACTACATCTCGATGTTCGAAAGCGGCATTTCGGTGAACCGCACGCCAGAGCTTGCCGCCGCCGCGCTGCGCGCCAACGATGTCCTCGAGAAGGCAGCGCGGGACCTGTCGCAGCATATCCCCGAAGCCAAGCGCCCGCCCGCGTCGATGTTTTCGGCGCATATCTGGGCGCTGAGCCATGGGGTGGTCGAGCTTTTCGCACGCAATTCGCCCGGGCGCGCCTCGCCTTTTCCAGCCGACGATCTGCTTGAGACCGGGATCGGTATCTACCTGCGCGGATTGGGACTTATCGGGGCCGACGACTAGTTTGCAAAGCCGCGGGCCGTTTCCGGGCTTTGCAAATCAGCCACGACACCTGTTTGCAAATGCGGCGGCCGTCAGGCCTCGAGTTTGCGGGCCACCCGGATCAGGCGCGTGGCGCAAAGCTTGATGATCCTTGCGTTGAACAGCGTCGCGGGCGTGAAATGGATCCCGAGGTTGTTGAGGTTCTCGATGGCCAAGGTCTTGGTGGCGTGCACGAAACCACCCGGCTGTGCCTCTTCGAAACAGCCGTTCACCGTCAGCGTGTCGTAGCCGAACGTGTTGTCGAAGATGAAAAGCAGCGACTCGGAATTCATCCGAAGATGGGCCGACGCCTCCGTGACCGCCAGCGTATCGGCGAACAGGTCGATCTTCACGGCAAGGCCAAGATCGTCAAGTTCGACCACCACCGGATGAAATGCCTTTACCGGGCTCAGCCGCCGCACGGCCCGCATGAGCCCGCCGCTGTTGTTGCGCATCACGCGCGCCCGGTATTTCACGAACCCCGTCTGCAGGCTCTCGATATCGGTGCCCGCGAACCGGTTCAGTGGCGCCTCGGAAAGCCCGTCGTAGCGCGCGCGCCAGAACGCCAGCGCCGCTGCCTCGTCCAGCGCCTCCTGCGGCCCGCCCAGCACGTCGTAGGGCTGCATCACCACAATTCCCGCGTCACTATCAGAGAAGGTGTCCACCACCTGGTCCGGCGTATTGACCGCGTCGTTCAGGTAAACGTTCCGCCGGTTGGAGAAATAGACGAAGCTTGCGAAGGGCACGACCTGTGCGGGATGGAAGGTCTCGATCTGCAGCCGCATCGTCGCAAGCTTTTCGCGCGCGGCCTCTTCCCGCCAGCTCCGGTTCTCTTCGCCTCCCTTCCAGGCCGCAAAGCTGAACTGGGTCAGCAGCACGTCCACGTCTCCCGTGATCCTGTGCACCTCCTTGGCGCGCGCCGGGGTCGTCACCTCGCAGTCGTTGAGGTTCAGGATCTTTTCCTCCCCCGACTCGATCAGCAGGGCCGAGTCGTAAAAGCCATCCATCATGCAGGTGACTGCAAAGCCCGGCGCCAGCGTCACCGCACGGTCGAAGGCAAGCTCCTGCACATCAAAACCGCTTTTCTCCAGGAAGGACGCCACGCGTCGGTCATCCGTCTTCTGGAACAGGATCGGGATCATGCGGCGCTTCAATATGTCGCCGTAACGCTTGAAAAAGGCTATGGAAAAATGGTCAGGATGTTCATGGGAAAGCCACAGGTGCGTCACGCGCTCCAACAGCGCCTCGACGTCGCTCGGGTCGTTTTCCCACAACAGGTTCCAGCCCTTGTGAAACGCATCTCCCGCATACCAGGGGTCGCATAGCAGGCTGACGCCGCGCCCTGCGATGCGGACCGACGCATGATTGATGAATTCGATTTCCGTCTCGAGCCTGCGCACCGCCACCTCCAGAATGCCGGACATCAGCTTCCCATGCCCGGGGACCCGCCTCAACCCCGGGCGATCCGAAATCCGGCGGGCCGAAATTAAGAAGGGCCGGGAAATCCCCGGCCCTTCCTGAAAATTCCTGTCGAGCGTATCAGCGCTTGGAGAACTGGAAGCTCTTGCGGGCCTTGGCCTTGCCGTATTTCTTCCGCTCGACCACGCGGCTGTCGCGGGTCAGGAAGCCTGCCGCCTTCAGTGCCGCGCGCAGCGAGGGATCATAGAGCTGCAACGCCTTCGAGACGCCGTGCTTGACCGCACCGGCCTGACCGGAAAGCCCGCCGCCCTTTACGGTGGCGATGACATCGAACTGGTCTTCGGTCCCGGAGATCGTGAAGGGCTGCCGCAGGATCATCTGCAACACGGGGCGCGCGAAATATTCCGCCATTGCCTTCCCGTTCACGGTGACCTTGCCCGAGCCCGGCTTGATCCAGACGCGGGCGACCGCGTCCTTGCGCTTGCCAGTGGCATAGGCGCGACCCAGCGCGTCACGGACCGGCTCGCGGGAAACGGATTCCTCGGTCGCCGGCGCTTCGACGACGCCCGTCACCTGGTCGAGCTCTTCGAGGGTGTTGATCTGATCAGCCATGCTCATGCACTCCGCGTATTCTTGGCGTTCATGGACTTCACGTCCAGAACCTCGGGGCTCTGCGCCTCGTGGGGATGGTCGGAACCCGCGTAGACGCGCAGGTTGGTCATGACCTGCCGGCTCAGGCGGTTGCCAGGCAGCATCCGCTTGACCGCCAGCGTCACGACACGCTCGGGATGCGCACCCTCGAGGATCTGCTCCTTGGTGCGCGACTTGATCCCGCCCGGGTGTCCGGTGTGCCAGTAGTGATGCTCCTGACGCTTCTTGCCGGTCAGTTGCACCTTGTCCGCGTTGATCACAATGACATTGTCACCCATGTCCATATGCGGCGTGAAGGTGGGCTTGTGCTTGCCGCGCAGACGCGTGGCGACGATGGATGCGAGACGGCCGAGCACGACGCCCTCGGCGTCGATCAGGATCCATTTCTTGTCGATATCTGCGGGAGTTGCAGAAAAGGTTTTCATGGACGGTTCCCCGTGTGATGTGAGGGGTCCATCACTTTTCATCGCAGGGACCCCGAAATTGATGGGCGGTTTATAAAGCAGTCCTACGCCGGGTCAAGCGACGTATGTGGTGATTTATAAAGCGAAATCAAATATTTAAAAAATAGGTATCAGGATACCCCATGCCGTTGCGCCATTCCGCAGCGCATATTCAAAGTGCCGTCCAATATGATTCTGCGCGCACTCGTGCCGTTGGTCTGCCGAATGGGGTCGGATGGGCCGGGCTCTGGCGTCACTGCCGTGCAGTCCGCGGTATCCCGTGTCGTTGCGCGTTTCTGGACCAACTGAATGCCGTCATCGCGCGCGCGGGCCATGAATGTGCTCGAGCCTTCCCGCCATATCTCTGGATTCAAGGGATCAATCTCCTTCAGGCTGGCCCGGCACAGACAGGAAAAGACACAGAACATAATTCCTGACAAAATTTGTTTACTTTCGGCGACCTCGCTTTTATAGACCCGGCCAACCCAGCCAAGCGCCAGGAATAAACTTAGAATCCTGTAACTTGGGGACTGGATATGTTCTTTCGGCGCGCGGCTGTGTCCGTCTGCGCACTGGCTGCGGCTATGCCGCTTCAGGCGCAAGACCTCATTGAACTCGAGCAGATCACGATCGAAGGCGACTCGGCCGACGGCTACTTCGGCGAAACGGTAGCCACCAATACCGGCACCATCACGAAGACCGGCGATGCGATCGTCGAAACCCCGCGTGCGGTCTCGGTGATCACCGAACAGCAACTGCAGCAGCGCGGCGCGCGCTCGGTCGAGGAGGCGCTGAAGTACACCGCCGGCGTGACTGCCGGGCAATGGGGTCTCGACGCCCGCTCGGACTGGTCACTGCTGCGCGGCTTCAGTCCCTCGACGCTGCACGACGGCCTGCCCGCCCGCTACGGCTATTACAACGACACGACGCCGGAGCCGTTCATGCTCGACAGTGTCGCCGTTCTGCGCGGCCCGGCCTCGGGGCTTTATGGCAGCGGATCGGTCGGCGGGGTGGTGAACACGACCTCCAAGACGGCCGCGCAGGACGCCCCGAACCTCTATCAGCTCCAGTTCGGGTCCTATGGCCGAAAGCAGGCGGCGATCGATTTCGGAGGCGACCTGAACGACGCCGGCACACTCCGGTACCGGTTCGTGGGTGTGGCGCGCGATGCCGAGACCCAGGTGGACTACTCGCAGGACAACGTCCTCTCGCTGGCGCCCTCCCTCACCTGGCGCCCTTCAGAGGATACCGAACTGACGATCCTCGCCAATTACCAGAACAGCGACCGCAGCCCGCAGATCCAGTTCGCCTCGATCTACGGGACGCTGCTGCCCGCCACGGGCTTCGGCAACGGCGACTATCTTCCGGACAGTCTCTTTGTCGGCGAGCCGGGGTTTGACAAATACGAGTCCGAGCAGCGCAGCATCACCGCCATGTTCCGCCACCGCTTCAACCAGACCTGGAGCATGAACGCGAACTTCCGGTATCTCGAGGCGGAGGCGGAATACCAGCACGCCTGGTGGGCCTACGACAACGTGACGAACGGGCGCTACAATGCGGACGGAACGATCAACCGGACGTTCTATCGCGCGGAAAACACGCTCAAGAGCATCGCGCTCGACAGTTACGCAACGGCCCAATACACGCTGGGCAATGTCGAGATGCGCAGCATCCTGGGTGCCAGTTTCACGCGCGGCACGTATGATTCCGATTTCGGATATGGCACGCAGATCGCGCCGATAGATCCATTCGATCCGGTCTACACGGGTTTCAACCCGATTACCGTCGTCGATACGCCCGGCACCTCGATCGACGAATGGGGACTTTACGCCCAGAACCGCGCCGTGATGGATCGCTGGATCGTCGATTTCGGGATGCGCTACGGTCGCATCGAGTCCGGCTCGTCCAATGGCAGTTTCGGCGCGTCGACCGTTGCGGCCGAGGACAGCAAGTGGACCGGAAATGCCGCTATGATGTATCGGTTCGACAACGGCATCACGCCCTATGTCAGCTATGCCACCAGCTTCCAGCAGGACGCCGTCGGCACGGATGCGAGCGGGCGGGCATTCGATCCGACCGAAGGCGAGCAGTACGAGCTCGGGGTGAAATTCCAGCCAGCGGGCACCGATACGTTGCTTGCGGCTTCGATCTTCGACCTGACCAAGTCAAACCTGCTGGAAACCGATCCGGTCAATCCGGGCTTCCAGGTGCAGACCGGGCAAGCGTCGTCCCGGGGGCTTGAACTCGAGGCATACCGCAGCTTCGGAGAGGTCTCGCTTCAGGCGGCCTATACCTATCTGGACACGGAAAACGTCGACGGATTCTCGATCGCCCAGGCCCCCCGTCATTCGGCGTCGCTCTGGCTCAACTACGAGCCGGCCGCCCTGTCCGGGTGGCAGTTCGGCGGCGGGGTTCGCTACAACGGGACGGCCTGGGACGGGAGCGACGCGCAGTCGACTCCGGCCTACACCCTGCTCGACGCCGCGATCGCCTACGAACGCGACAACTGGCGGCTGGCGCTGAACGTGGCGAACCTGACCGACGAGCGGTACGTATCCACCTGCCAGGGAGGTGCCTGCTATTTCGGCGAAGGCCGAAACGTTCTGCTGACCCTCACAAGTACGTTCTGATCCCCCGAGGGCGCGGCCCACGCGAGGCCGCCCCTGCCCAAGTACAGGTAAAACGATGTTCCGCGAGATTCTTCTGGTCCTGATCCTCCTCGCCGCACCGTGCGGCGCGCAGGAGTTTCCCGTCCGGATCGATCACGCTTTCGGAACGGCAACCATCCCCGCGCGACCCGAGCGCGTCGTGTCGCTCAGCTTCATCGGTCACGACTTTCTTCTGGCCCTGGGGGTCAAACCCATCGCGTTGCGCAAATGGTACGGCAATTTTCCCCATGGTGTCTGGCCGTGGGGCGAGGAGGCGCTCGGCGACGCCACGCCCGTTGTCATGCAGGGTGAGATCGACATCGAGGCCATCGCCGCGATGAAACCCGATCTCATCGTCGGCCAGTGGAGCGGCATGACCGCCGATGAGTATCGTCTCCTGAGCCAGATCGCTCCGACCGTTGCCCATCGCGCGGAATGGGGGCCCTATGGCGCGTCCTGGCAGGACATGCTGCGCGTTCTGGGGGTTTCCACGGGGCGTCAGGCGCGGGCCGAGGCCGAGATCGCCCGTCTCGAGTCCCGGTTCGCGCAGATACGCGAGGCACATCCTGACTGGCGGGGCGCCAGCGCTGCGGTGGTCTGGGCAGGGACCAGCGGCGCCTATACCTCGCGCGACATGCGCGGGCGCCTGCTCACCGATCTGGGGTTCGTCATTCCCGACGCCCTCGATGCGCGGGGCGGATTGAACGTCACCTATGCCCGCGTCCCGCCCGAGGACCTTTCGGACATCGACGTGGACGCCCTGATCTGGCTGGACGCCGGGGGTGGGACCGATCGCCTCAGGACCCTGCCCCTGCGCCACAGGATGCGCGCCTATGCCGAGGGGCGCGAGATCTATTCGGGCCTGATGCTCTCGGCGGCGATGTCGCATTCCAGCCCGCTCAGCCTCGACCGCGCGCTCGACGAACTCGTTCCGCTTCTGGAGGCGGCGATGGATGGTGACCCGGCCACCGTGGTGACGAGCACGCGCGAGGCCGGCATTCTGGACGAGGGTCCCACCGATGCACGCTGACAGCGCCCTTCGCGCCCGTCCACGCCGCGATCTCAGGCTGGCCATTCTGCTGCTGGCGGCGGTCCTTCTGGTACTTCTGGCGCTGCTGGCCCTGCGGCTGGGATATCGCGCCGTGACCTGGTCCGACCTGCGCAATGCGCTCACCTCCTTTGATCCGACCGATCCCGAGCAGATCGTCATCCGCGCACTCCGCCTGCCGCGTCTGCTTGCAGCGCTCGTCGCCGGTGCGGCGCTCGGTGTCGCGGGCGCCCTGATCCAGGGCATGACACGAAACCCGCTCGCCGATCCCGGCATTCTGGGCATAAACGCCGGCGCAGCGGCAGGCGTGATCGGCGGCACCTTCCTGCTCGGGGTGGCCGCACCCTCGCAACTCGTGTGGCTCGCCCTGGCGGGCGGGGGGGTCGGCGCGGCGGCGGTCTTCACGCTGGGCGGCGGGGCTCAGGCCAGCCCGGCGCGGCTCCTGCTGGCCGGAGCCGCCCTTTCCGCCTTCTTCTTCGCAATCATCCGCGGTCTCGTGCTGATGAGCCGTCAGAGCCTCGAGACCTATCGCTTCTGGGTACTGGGCGGATTCGAGAACGTCTCGTTCCAGACGCTTGCCGCGCTCTGGCCGTTCTTCCTTGCGGGCGCGGTCGTCGCACTGGCCGCCGCCGCGCTGAGCGATCCGCTGGCCCTGGGCGAGGACACCGCCCGCGGGCTGGGAGTGAATGTCGGAGCGGCGAAACTGCTCTGCGGGCTGGCCGTCGTGCTTCTTGCCTCAAGCACTGTCGCCCTCGCCGGACCGATAGCCTTTGTCGGCCTGATCGTGCCTCACATGGCGCGCGTCGTGATGCGCCAGGACATGCTGTGGCTTGCCCCTTGCGCCGGAATCTTCGGCGCGGGGCTGATGGTGCTGGCCGATGTCGCGGGCCGCTCCGCTCTCTTCGGCGGGACGGTGCAGGCGGGGGTCATGTCGGCCCTGATCGGCGGTCCGGTCCTGATCTGGCTGGCGCGCAGGACCGGAGGGCGCAGGCCATGATGCGGACACTGCGGCTGGGTCCCGTTTCCTGCGTCGTCCAGCGCCGGCCCCTGGTCGCCGCGCTGGGGCTGATGTGCCTCGTCGCGCTATGTGCCGGCGCAGCGCTGTTGAGCGGCACCTATCCGATCACACCGTCGGGTGTGTGGCAGGCCCTGACCGGGCGCACCGATGCGGTATCTGCCATGATCGTGCTGGATCATCGCCTGCCACGGATCGTGACCGCGATCGGGGCCGGTGCGGCACTGGGGCTTGCCGGCACGATGTTCCAGACCATGATGCGCAACCCGCTGGCGGCGCCGGACATCATCGGCTTCACCGCGGGCGCGAATGCTGGCGCGCTGCTTGCCGTATTGCTCACCGGCGGAATGATCCTGACCGGCGCACTGGCCGGCGGCGCCGCGACCGCCCTGGCCGTCGTGGCACTTGCCTGGCGCGACGGTCTCGACATCCACCGCCTGATCCTCGTCGGGATCGGCGTCAGCCTGTCGCTCGGCGCCGCCGCGGACCTGCTGCTCAGCTACACCGACGAGAACACGGCGGCAGACATGGCGCGCTGGCTCACGGGTACGCTGCATGCGCGCAGCCTGCACGACGCCGCCCTCGTCTGGGGCGGTCTGGCGGTCCTGTCGCCCTTCATCGTCTGGCTGAGCTTTCCGCTCGCGCGTCTTGCGCTCTCGGACGATACGGTCGCGGCGCTCGGCCTGGCGCTGGCCCCGCTGCGGCTGGCGGTCACCACCCTCGCCGTCTGCCTCGTCGCCCTCGCGGTAAGCGTCGCGGGGCCCCTTCCCTTCGTCTCCTTCGTCGCCGGACCCATCGCGCGGCGACTGACCGGGGGCGGCGCGCCGGCCCTGCTTGCCGCCGCGCTGACCGGAGCGGCGGTCACGCTCGGGGCCGACCTGGCGGCGCGCAGCATCCCGATGGTGCGGCTGCCCGCAGGGATCTTCACCGCGATGGTCGGCGCGCCCGTACTGGTCTGGCTGCTCTGGGTCCAGACGCGGAAGGGGCGGCTGTGACAGCGCATCGAAACCGAAGAAGGGCCTCCTGAACATGTCGCAGACCCATTCCCGTTGCCGTCTTCGAGCCGATCGGATCTCGGTCGACTATCCCGGCCGACAGGTGCTCGACGCCCTGTCACTGTATATTCCGGATGGCAAGGTGACGGCCATCGTCGGGCCGAACGCCTGCGGCAAGTCCACCCTGCTGCGCGCGCTGGCCCGGCTTCTTCCCGTGAACGGCGGCCAGGTCACGCTTGACGATCAGGCCATCACGCGCCTGCGCTCGCGCGCCGTCGCCCGGCAACTCGCGGTCCTGCCGCAGTCGCCCCTGGCGCCGGAGGGGCTGACGGTGCAGGACCTGGTGCGACGAGGCCGGACGCCTCACCAGTCGCCCTTGCGTCAGTGGTCGGGCGCCGATGCCGAGGCGGTGGACCGCGCGCTGCGTCTGACGGGACTTCACGAGATCAGCCATAGATCGCTCGACACGCTCTCAGGAGGGCAGCGGCAGCGCGCGTGGATCGCCATGGCGCTCGCGCAGGACACCAGCCTGCTGCTGCTCGACGAGCCGACGACCTATCTCGATCTGCCGCATCAGATCGACCTTCTCGCGCTGATACGCAAGCTCAACCGCGACACGGGCCTGACCGTCGCGATGGTGCTTCACGACATCAACCTCGCGGCGCGCTTTGCCGATCACATGGTCACGCTCAGGAACGGCGGGATATGCCATCAGGGACCGCCCGCCGAGGTCGTCACCGTCGAGATGATGCAGGAGATCTTCTCGCTGCCCTGCACCGTGATCGCCGATCCGGTTCACGGCCATCCCCATGTCATTCCGGCCTGAAGAAGCGACCCATGACCATGTCCCAGCATATCGAGTTCGCGCACCACGCGGAAACCGCCCTTCCCGGACTCGATCCGTCGCGCCTGCGGGCAGCGATGCTTGCGAACGCCCGGGAACATGGGTTGGACGTTGTCGAGCGCGGCGAGGACGAGCTTGCGCTGCTGACGGTCTATGGGCGCTGCACCCTGGCCACGCGCGCGGGCAGCGCGCGTGTCGTCCTCGACTCGCCGCGACCGGACTGGCTCTTCGTGCTGAAGGATTCCCTGACCGAACAGGTAGCGGCCCTGTACGCGGGCGGGGACGCGGCCCTGCGATGGTCGGATGCCTTGCCCGAGGGAAGCCCGCCGCCGAACTTCCAGTTCGTCGAGATCCGTGCGACGCAACCGTTGGGACCGGATTTCATACGCATCACCGTCGGCGTAGAGGACCTTTCCGCATTCGGCGAAGACGCCATCCATTTCCGCCTTGCCTTGCCGGTTGCCGGTGACGCGCAGCCCCAATGGCCTCATATCGGCAGCAGCGGCGCGACAATCTGGCCGAAGGGCGACAAGGCGCTGCATCGGCCGGTCTACACCGTGCGCCGCATCGACGCTGCGCGCGGAGAGCTGGCATTCGATCTTTTCGTGCATGCCGGCGGGCGGGCGACCGCCTGGGCACGCTCGGTGGGCATCGGCACGCGGGTCGGACTGACCGGACCGGGCGGCGGCGGGATACCGGAAACCCGCAAGATCGCGCTTTATGCAGATGAAACCGGCTTTCCCGCCGTGGCCCGGATACTCGAGGCCCTGCCGGCGGACGCGACAGGCACGGCACTGCTGAGCGCGCGTGATGGCGCGGCCTGCGAATACCCGATCCCGGAGCACCCGGGCATCGACCTGCGGTGGCGGGCGGGATGGACATCGACGCAACTGGCCGAATGCGCCATCGCCGAGCAGCCGTCACAGGTGCATCCTTTCCTGTGGTTTGCCGCCGAAAAGACCGGCGCGACCAAGCTGCGGAACTGGTGCAAGAGCCATGGCATCGAACAGCGCGATCGTTATGTCGCCGCGTTCTGGACACAGGACTCCCGGACAGAAGGAAAGACACCGCGATGATCATCCGCCGAACAGAAGAGCCGTGGGTCGCCCTTGCCATTGCCGGAAAAGCCGCCGAGCGCGGCATGGGTCGGAGCGTGGGGGTTCCGGTCGCGGCATTCAGCAGAAAAACCGCCGTTGCCGCCCTGATCGCGTTCAGCCTTGGTGCTGCGGCCATGGCGCAGGAGCCGACCCAACCGCCCGAGATCGGCGTCCAGCTGCCTGCGCTCGACGCGCCTGTCGAATTTCCCGGACCGGATCCATCTCCCCGGCCTGCCGCAGGGATCGCGGCGCCCGCCACGACCAACCCACCCCTGCCCGCCGGCAGCGCGGCGCAAACCGTTTCGGGCGTCACTGCCTCACCGGTGGAAAGCGCGGACACAAACGGCGACAACGGTCCGGAAGCCCCCGCAACCCAGAGGTCATCCGAACCGGTGCCCGGGGCTGCGTCAGCGACCGGCGATGTGCTTGCGGCCATGCAGGGCGCGTCCGACAGGGTGTTGACCTTCCTGCGCAACGGCGGCCCGGCGATCTGGGCGATCGCTGCCCTGTCGGTCGTCACCTTCGCCCTGATCCTGTGGAAGGCCTGGCGGCTGGCGCTTCTGGGAGCATGGTCGCGCGGCAAGTCCGGTCAGGCGGTGGAGGCCTATCTTCGCGGCGACATGCCGAAAGCCCTCGACCTTGTGGACGGGCGGCGCGGCATCCGCTCGCAAGTGATGGCCACGACCCTGCGCAGCCTGCGGCATCTTTCCAGCGACGCGGCGCGCGAGGAAACCGCACGCGTGGCAAAACGCCAGCTGGCGTCGGCGCGCGACGGGCTGGGCGCGCTGGAGCTCATCGCAACCGTCGCGCCCCTGCTGGGCCTTCTCGGAACCGTCCTCGGCATGATTGCCGCGTTCCAGGCCCTGCAGGAGGCAGGATCGCGCGCGGACCCTGCCCTGCTTGCCGGGGGCATCTGGGAGGCGCTGCTGACCACGGCGGCCGGCATGGCCGTCGCCATCCCCGCTTCGGCGGCCCTGACCTGGTTCGAGGCGGTGGTCGAGCAGGTGCGCCGCGACATCGAGGACAACGCGACACGCGTCTTCATCGCGTCTCAGACCGACCGCCTCAAGCTTGCGGCGGAATGAAATGCTTCTGCCGACCCCTGCCCGCAGCAGGCGCAGACCCAGCCTGACCCCCATGATCGACGTGGTGTTCCTGCTCCTCGTCTTCTTCATGCTGGCGTCGAGGTTCGGAGTCGAGGCGATGATCCCGCTGCCGCTCGCCGCATCCGGTGGCGAAGACTACAAAGGTCCGCCGCGGCTTGTGGACATCTCGCCGGGCTCGGCTGCGCTGAACGGCCAGCCCGTCGAGGATCTGCCCGCCGCGCTCGGGCCGCTGATGACGCGCCGGGACGATATCGTGATCCTGCGCGGCCGGGACGGCGCAGACCTGCAGCGCGTGGTCGCCGTCAGCCAGGAGTTGCGCCGGGCGGGTTTCACCGCGCTTGTTCTGGTGGAGTAGAACATGGATCTCGGCGTTCCTCCCAAGCGGCCGCGCGGCGAATCCATCGTTCCGATGATCAACGTCGTGTTCCTGCTGCTGATCTTCTTTCTGATGACCTCGAAACTGACCCAGCCCGAACCGTTCGAGGTGACACCTCCGGTCGCGGATTCGGACATGGACGTGGAAGCGGAAGCGGTGCTTTTCGTCAATCGCGCGGGCGTCGTGTCCTTCGAGGGTCAGGAGGGGGCGCAGGCGATCGCCGCTTTGGCCGGCCGGCAGGAACAGCCTCGCGTCATCCGGTTGCGTGCCGATTCAGGGCTTGAAGCGAAAAGGCTCGCCAGCCTGTTGCGCGACCTTTCCGGAGCGGGCCTGTCGAGCGTCGAACTGATCGTGACGCGGGAATGAAACGTCTGGTCGAAGTGGCGGCGTTTGCGGCCGCCTCCGTATTGGTCCATGTGGTGCTGTTTGCGCGCATGCCCGATGAGGGTCTCGACGCCGGCGGGGCGGGCGGAACGGCTGCCCTGTCGCTTCAGGCCGCCGACGCGACGGTCGTCGAGATGGTCCGGACCTGGGACCGCCCGCCGGCAGAAGTACAGACGGCGGTTGCGCAACTGCCTGCCCCCTCCGGGCCACCGGCCCCTGCCCCTGTTCCCGAATTGCCCGGGTTCGACCTGGTTCAAGCGCCGCAAGCGGCGAGGCACGTCTCTGTGCCGCCGCCGGACACACTCCCGCCGGTGCCGGATACCGCCTCCCCTCCTCCGCTCGCGAGCCCGCCCGACACCCTTGTTGCACAGCCGCCTGCGGATCCCGCTCCGCCGCAGCAGCCTGAACCTTCGCCGGACGTCGCGCCCGAGGCGTCGCCGCGCCCGTCCGTGCGTCCGCAAGCGATGCCGCCCAAGGAGGTCGCCGAACCCGCGCGCAAGGCTCAACAGAATTCCCCGGCGCGCGCGGCACAGCGCGCCGCCGGATCCGGCGGCGAGAACGCGGCGGGACAGTCGAACAGGACACAGGCGGCGACGGCATCGAAAGGCCAGCAGGCCAAGGCGCAACAGGTCTGGGGCGCGAAGATCCGGTCCCGCATCGAGCGCGCCAAGCGCTACCCGCGCGGCACCGATGCGTCCGGTCAGGCCAGTCTCGTGATATCGATCGCACGCGGCGGACAGCTGCTTGGGGTCAGGATCCGGCAATCTTCCGGCAACGCGCGTCTCGACCAGGCAGCCCTGGATGCAGTACGCCGTGCCGGCCGGTTTCCACCTGCGCCAGAGCAGCTACCCTTGGACTCATACAGTTTCTCGATCCCGATTCTGCTGAAACAGTAGACCCGGCCGCGATTTCCAGAGGTTTCGCCGAGACCACGGGCATGCGAATGCGGCGGCGCATTCCCCGGGCGGCGTCCGTTTCTTTGCCCGACATCAGGTATCATAAGAAGCGCACGATTGGCGTCCCACCTGCGGTTCTCGCAGCCCAAGTGATTGGTTTGGAAAGAATGGTGGGCGACCCTGGAATCGAACCAGGCGTGCGTCTCCGCGAGGGAGTTACAGTCCCCTGCCACACCTTGCGGCCTGTCGCCCACCGTTCGCGCATTGCGCCGAACGTGGAGGCGTGATTACAAGCGGGGTCTCAGGGCGTCAAGGCGAAAACAAGGGGATTCCGGCAGCGCGCCGGGATGGGACCAGAGCGATGAAAAAACCGAAATGGGTCGTGCAGAAGGAACAGGATCGCAAGGCCTCCGAACGCGAGACGGTCTGGCTTTTCGGACTGCATGCGGTGCGCGATGCGCTGGTCAATCCGAAGCGCGAGAAGCTGCGCCTCGTCGTGACGCTCAACGCGCAGGACAAGCTGGCCGAGGCGATCGCCGAAGCCGCCATCGAGCCAGAGGTCGTCGATCCGCGCCGATTCAGCGCGCCCCTCGATCCCGGATCGGTCCACCAGGGCGCGGCGCTCGAGGTCAAACCCCTGTCCTGGGGCAGTCTGGCCGAGGTCTGCATCGGCGCCGAAGCGCCGCGTGTCATCCTGCTCGACCGGGTGACGGACCCGCACAACGTGGGCGCGATCCTGCGCTCGGCCGAGGTCCTGGGCGCCTCGGCGGTCATCGGCACCCGCCACCATTCGGCACCGGAGACCGGCGCGCTGGCAAAGGCGGCCAGCGGCGCGCTCGAGCGCCAGCCCTACCTGCGCGTGCGCAACCTCGCCGAGACGATCCGCGAGTTGCAGGACATGGGATATCTCGTGCTCGGTCTCGCCGGAGAAGCGACTCGTTCCATCGAGGAGGCGGTGGAGGGTCGTAGGGATGCGGCCGTCGCGCTGGTGCTTGGCGCCGAGGGCCCGGGACTGCGCGAGAAGACCCGCGAGACGGTGGATGGGCTGGTGCGAATCGATGCCGCGGGTGCATTCGGCTCTCTCAACGTATCGAACGCCGCAGCCATCGCGCTTTATGCCAGCCGTCGCGGCGGTCTTTCACGCTGAAAGGAAGGGTGAGATGAAAAGCGCCACGCAAGCCCGCGGATTGGCTGCACTGCTTCTCCCGCCCCCATCGACCCGTTCACAGTTTTGCGAAGGGGGTTTTTTCCACAGGCGCTGCGACCTATCTGTCACGTATCGGCGGGCCCGGAACGCCTGTCGATCCAACTCTGTCCCTCGTTCCGTACCTATAGCGCCCGTGCGGTCCCGCACTGGGCGCTTTTTTTATCCCTACCCCGGACATAGACTTGCCGCATGACCTATTCCGATGAACTGCTCCGAAGCATTCTGACCCGGACGCGCCGGATCGCCGTCGTCGGGGTGTCGATGAACCCCGTACGGCCCAGCTATTATGTCGCGCGATACCTCGCACTCAAGGGGTTTGAGGTGGTGCCCGTGAACCCCGGCCATGCGGGAGAGCGTCTTTTCGGGCAGGACGTCAAGGCGCGACTTGGCGACATCGAGGGAACGGTGGACATGGTCGACATCTTCCGCCGTTCGGAGGCCGTGCCCCCCGTCGTGGACGAAGCGCTCGAGACATTCCCGAAGCTGCAGACGATCTGGATGCAGATCGGCGTGTCCCATGACGCCGCCGCGGCCAAGGCCGAGGCCCGGGGGGTAACGGTCATCCAGAACCGCTGTCCGAAGATCGAATACCAGCGGCTTTTCGGAGAGCTGAGAATGGGCGGCTTCGCGACGGGACGGATATCGTCCAAGCTTTAGGCGTTTATGTCCGCGCGGCCTTCTCGGCGAGTCCCGAGCGCGCCTGCCGGGCGGACAGCTCTTCCAGCACGGCCTCGAGCGTGACGTCGCGCGCGGCCAGCATGACCAGAAGGTGGTAAAGCACATCGGCGGCCTCGGATGTCAGCCGTTCGCGGTCGCCCTTCACAGCCTCGATGATCGCCTCGATTGCCTCTTCGCCGAACTTCTCGGCGCATTTTTCGGGGCCCTTCGACAGAAGCTGGGCTGTCCAGCTGCTGTCCGGGTCGGCGGACTTGCGCGACAGGATGGTGGCGTAGAGATCGTCGAGCGTCATGTAAGCCTCACGGGGATACCGGCGGCAGCCATATGGTCCTTGGCCTCGGCGATGGAGAACTCGCCGAAATGGAAGATCGAGGCGGCCAGCACGGCAGAGGCGCCGCCTTCGGTCACGCCCTCGACAAGGTGGTCCAGCGTCCCAACGCCGCCCGAGGCGATGACAGGAACGCTCACCGCATCGGAGATGGCGCGCGTAAGCGGCAGGTTGAAGCCCGCGCGCGTCCCGTCCCGGTCCATCGAGGTCAGCAGGATCTCCCCTGCCCCCTTCGCCGCGACGTTTCTGGCAAATTCCACCGCGTCGATGCCGGTCGGTCGGCGGCCCCCGTGGGTGAATATCTCCCACTTTCCGGGCGCGACGGTCTTGGCGTCGATTGCCACGACGATGCACTGGCTGCCGAACTGGTCGGCGGCCTCGGACACCACGTCCGGGTTGGCCACGGCGGCGGAGTTGAAGGACACCTTGTCCGCGCCCGCCAGCAGAAGCGCGCGTACATCCGCGCTGGTGCGCACGCCGCCGCCCACGGTCAGCGGAATGTAGCAATGCTCGGCGGTGCGGGTCACAAGGTCGAACATCGTGCCACGGTTCTCGTGCGTGGCATGGATGTCGAGAAAGCAAAGCTCGTCGGCCCCGGCGGCATCATAGGCCATTGCCGCATCCACCGGATCGCCCGCATCGCGCAGGTCGACGAAGTTCACGCCTTTCACCACGCGGCCGTCGGCCACGTCGAGGCAGGGAATGATGCGGGTCTTCAGCATGGATGACCTCTAGCCGGGCGCAGGGCGGTGGGCAAGCGCGCGCCTCAGGATCTCAGGACGGCCAGTGCCTCGGCGAGGTCGATCGCCCCGTCATAAAGCGCCCTGCCCGAAATCGCTCCGGAAATGATCCCGGTGGCCTTGAGAGCCTTCAAATCGTCCAGCGACGACACGCCGCCAGAGGCGATGACCGGGATCGAGACGGCCAGGGCCAGTGCCTCGGTTGCCGACACGTTGGGCCCGCCCATGGCACCGTCCCGGTCGATGTCGGTATAGATGATCGCCGCCACACCCGCGTCCTCGAAACTGCGCGCGAGATCGGTGGCGTCGACGTCGGTTTCCTCGGCCCAGCCCTTGGTCGCCACGCGACCCTTGCGGGCATCGATGCCAACGGCGACCTGCCCCGGAAAGGTCCGTGCCGCCTCGCGGACAAGCTCCGGGTTTTCGACCGCGACGGTGCCCAGGATGACCCGGGCGAGCCCCTTGTTCAGCCAGCTCTCGATGGTGGCCATGTCACGGATACCGCCGCCGAGCTGGGCAGGGACATCGCAGGCCGCGAGGATTGCCTCGACCGGAGCCGCGTTGACCGGCTGGCCCGCGAAGGCCCCGTTGAGGTCGACCAGATGCAGCCACTCGCAGCCCGCCGCGACGAAGGCCCGAGCCTGCGCCGCCGGGTCCTCGCTGAAGACGGTGGCCTTGTCCATGTCGCCCCGCAGAAGCCGCACGGCCTGGCCGTCCTTGAGGTCTATTGCGGGGTAAAGGATCATGGGCGTCGTCCCAGCTGGGTAATCGCGCCCGTTTCTGCACCGGAGCGACGGAAGATGCAACGCGGAGACGGACGCGCTCAGGGCTTCCAGGTCAGGAAGTTCGCGATCATCCGAAGGCCCGTCGCCTGACTTTTCTCTGGGTGGAACTGCAAACCGATGCGCGTCCCCTGCCCGACTACCGCCGTGACGGGACCGCCGTAATCCACATGGGCAAGCCGGTCCTCCGGATCGTCAAGCGCCATGTGGAAGGAGTGGACAAAATAGGCGTGATCCCCGGTCTGGATGCCCTCGAATACAGGGTGCGGTTGGTCGATGACGAGATCGTTCCAGCCCATATGCGGCACTTTGAGGCTGCGCTCGGAGGGCTCGATCCGCTCAACCTCGCCCGCGACCCAGCCGAGCCCGTCGGTGTCAGCATATTCATGGCCCATCCGCGCCATGAGCTGCATGCCCACGCAAATGCCCATGAAGGGCCTCCCCCGCACTTCCACCGCCTCGACCATCGCGGCAAAGAGCCCGCCGTGCCCCTTCAGCGCCGCCATGCAGGCCGGGAACGCGCCATCGCCCGGAAGCACGATCCGGTCGGCCCGAGCCACAACATCCGCATCCGAGGTCACGACCACCTCGCCCGCGTCCGTTTCGCGCGCCATGCGTTCGAAAGCCTTGTGCGCGGAGTGCAGGTTGCCACTTTCGTAGTCGATCAGGACCGTCAGCATCGCCTAGAGCGCGCCCTTGGTCGACGGGATCTCGCCTGCCTTGCGCGGATCGGTCTCGACCGCCTGCCGCAGGGCGCGCGCGACCGCCTTGAAGGCGGCCTCGGCGATATGGTGGCTGTTGAGGCCGTGCAGCGCGTCCACATGCAGGGTGATCCCCCCATGTGTCGCCAGCGCCTGGAAGAATTCGCGTACAAGCTCCGTGTCGAACGTACCGATCTTGGGCGTCGGGAAGGCGACGTTCCAGACCAGAAAGGGCCGTGCCGACAGGTCGAGCGCCGCGCGCACCAGCGCATCGTCCATGGGCAGCAGGCAGGACCCGTAGCGAACGATGCCCCGTTTGTCGCCAAGTGCCGCCGCGATGGCCTGACCCAGCGCGATTCCCGTGTCCTCGACCGTATGGTGATCGTCCACGTGCAGGTCGCCCTTGGCGCGCACCGTGATGTCGACGAGCGAATGCCTGGCGAGCTGGTCCAGCATGTGGTCGAAGAAGCCCACGCCGGTTTCGTTGTCGTACTGGCCGCTGCCGTCGAGATCGACGCTGACGGCGATTTCCGTCTCCGCCGTGGCGCGGGTGATCGAATGGCTGCGCATGGGTCCTGCCTTTCCTGCGGTCGGCGCCCTTATAGCAGCCGCGCCGGCGCGGCCAAGCGTCAGATCGGGGATTGCGGGCCACCTGCCGGATGTGTCAGCCTGCACAGGCGGGCCAAAACCACCCGCTCCACGGGAAGTCTCATGTCAAGCTGCGTCTTCATCCAGATCCGCTGCAAACCCGGAACGACCTACAAGGTCGCCGAGGACATCGCGCTGCACGAAATCCACTCGGAACTCTATTCGACGAGCGGCGAATACGATCTGCTGATGAAACTCTACATTCCCGAAGACGCGGACGTGGGAAAATTCATCAACGACAACCTTCTCGTCATTCCAAACATCGAGCGATCGCTCACCACGATGACCTTCAAGGTCTTTTGAACGTGCGCCGGATGCTTCTGGGCCTCGCGCTGTGCGCGGCACCGCTTGCCGCCTGCGCGCAGGACTCGCCCGATGGCAAGGTCTACTCCGGGCGCGAGGCGTCGGCACTGCGTTGCGCCAACGCGATGGCCTTCACCGCGATTGCGCTCGACAGCGCGGGCGCCCTGCGGCCGGGCGAGAAGGACGTTCTGCTTGGGATCACGATCCTGATCCTCGAACGCCATGTGAGCGGCACCTTCAAGCAGAAGAAACAGGCACTGGCGGTCGTGCGGGATCGACACGACCCGCAGGAGACGCTGGACGATTTCCGGCGCTACGCGGATGCCTGCATGAAGGAATTCCCGATCAACTGATGGGATGACGGCTGAGAGCAAATATCAGCTTTACGCCGAAAGGCCCTGAAACGGCTTGTACTTTCCTTGATTCACTCCGCCGCACTGCGGGCGCAGAAACAAGATACCGCGATCTCTTCATCGGCCCGGCTTTCCGCAATGGCAAGGCGCTGGCTGATGAGTCTCCCCTCGACGCTGTCTGACTGATCCAGAGCGGAAAGGCAGCCGGCAAGTCCGCGCAGGCTCCAGACGTTGTCGGGATGCACCTGCGCCCGGGCAAGATTCCCGGCCAGACCCAGATCCTCGCGATACACCTCGGCCGCTTCCCCCGCGCGGCCCTGCTCGAGCAGAAGCGCCCCCAACGCGTGCCGGGCAGGCTGCATCCACCCCCAGGGCTCGTCGTAGGGCAGCGAATCCTCGAGCGCCACCGCCCTGCGAAGCTGCCTGAACGCTTTCTCGTAACTGCCTTTGCGATAGGCGATTTCCCCGTCAAGCATCGCTTCGGCAACCGCGAATTGCTCGAGACAGAGGACGTTGTGCATCCGTCGGCCCTCGGGCATCCGCTCACGGGCCGCGAGAAAACGGGCGCGCTCGGTCTCGGCGGCCTCGACATCGCCCAACGCGGCCTGCGCGACGCCCTTGGCATAATGCAGGGTCGCCGTCGTCACAGCGTAAAGCGCGCCATCGTCCGGCAAGGGTTCATCGAGTATCTGCCGCCAGCGCCCGAAGCGTATCAGGACATGCACCCAGATCGCCATGTAGCTTTCGAAGAAATCCGCGAAAGGCGGGGAAGGCACACGCAGGAATTCCTCGGGCGTGAGATCGACCAGCTCGCGCGCGGCCTTCCAGGCAAGATCGAACCGACCCAGAAACATCGCGCCGTAGACCGCGAAATGATAGTTGTGAATGCGATAGCCGGTGTAAAGCGTATACAGGCCCATCCGCTCGAGCGCCTTCCGGTCGACCTGCGAAGCCCGCCAGTTCCAGTGCCACACGTCGCGATAATTGCCGCACTGGATGTCGATATGGGTGGGCATGTGCATCAGGTGCCCCGCGTCCGGGACAAGTTCGCGAAGGGCGTCCGCGGCCTTGAGCGCCCTTTCGGGGAAAGGCGACATCTCCATCAGATGGACATAGAGATGCAGGATCCCGGGATGGGTCATCGCCTCCGGGTCGCGTGCCATCGCCTCTTCCAGCGAAGCCTGCGCCTGAAGCGTCCCCGCACCCTCCGTCGGCGCGCCGGTGCGCTGGTTCCACATGTTCCACGGGGTCCGGTTCATGATCGCCTCGACATGAATCGCACGGAGATCCAGATCATCAGGGAAAGCGGCATGAACCTTGCCCATCCGGTCGGCATAAGCGTCGTTCCAGGCGCGCATGATCTCGAGGCTTTCTGGCACTCGCTGGGGAAAGCGCGCCGGAAGCGACTCGATCAGCGCGCGTTCTTCGGCGGTCACGCCATCGAGCAGCGCCAGAGCCGCCTGTGTCGCATCGAAGGCTGCGGCCAGCGAGTCACGGCGCATGTTCGCGTCGCGACGCTCCCACGGCATGTTGTAGTTCGGCCCGCTTGCGTAGGCGATGCCCCAGTGCGCCATGGCGCAGCCGGGATCGGCGGCCAGGGCTTCACGGAAACAGGCGATCGCCTCGTCGTGAAAATAGGCATAGCACCAGACCAGCCCACGGTCGAACCAGCGCTGCGCCGCGTCCGAGCCGGTCGAGACCGTCCGGGAATACACGTCGATGTCGTAGTAGACCATGAGAGCCCCCGCCACCCGTCCGGCGCGAGACTAGCAGAAACGCCCTTCCCTGTCAGGCGCGGACCGACAGGATCAGCTCAGCCGGTCCTTCACCATCGGGCCCACGGTAGCGAAATCCATCTGGCCGGTGTATTTCTGCTTCAGCAGCCCGATCACCTTGCCCATGTCGCGAACGCCCGTGGCGCCGACCTCTTCGACGGCCGCGTCCACGGCGGCGCGCGATTCGTCCTCGCTCAGCCGGCGCGGGAGGAATTCCTCGATGATCACGATCTCGCCGCGCTCGCGGTCGGCCAGGTCGAGGCGCCCACCCTCCTCGTAGACCTGCGCGCTTTCCTGGCGCTGCTTGGTCATCTTGCTCAGGATCGCCAGAACCGCAGCATCGTCGACGCCGTCGTCGTTGCCCTCGGCCCGCGCCGCGATGTCCTTGTCCTTGATGGCAGCATTGATCAGGCGCAGGGTCGATAAACGCCCGGCATCCTTGTCCTTCATCGCCTGCTTGAGGGCAGACGAAATCCGTGTGCGCAGTTCCATGGGTCCTTTTCCTTCGGATCGGGCCCCGCTTGGTGAACCGTGATGCACCGGGGCTGCTACAGGCAAGGGAACATATGCCCGCGCGCCGCCGCGCGCAACAGCTTGCGCAAGGTCAAGCAATGGTGAGCGCCCGGTGCCGCGGCGCGGGCGAACCGGTCTTGACCGGCTTGTGACCCGGGACTAGGTTCCGCCGGATTTTCCCCTTCGAAAGGCCCAACCATGCTCGCGCCAGAACGCCCGACCGCCTGCCTTGCCCTCGCGAACGGAACGGTGTTCTACGGCACCGGGTTTGGCGCCACGGGTCAGACGGTCGCAGAACTCTGCTTCAATACCGCGATGACCGGCTATCAGGAGATCATGACCGATCCTTCCTACGCCGGGCAGATCGTCACCTTCACGTTTCCCCATATCGGCAACGTCGGCACCAACGTCGACGACGACGAGACGGCGAACCCCGTCGCGGCGGGCATGGTGGTGAAGTGGATGCCGACCGAACCGTCGAACTGGCGCTCGGCCCAGACCATCGGCGACTGGCTCGCCTCGCGTGGGCGCATCGCCATGGGCGGTGTCGACACCCGGCGGCTGACACGCGAGATCCGCCAGTCCGGCGCGCCGCATGTGGCGCTTGCGCATGACCCCGATGGCAACTTCGATACCGAGGCGCTGGTCGCGGATGCGCGCGGCTTCCGGGGCCTGACCGGCGTGGACCTCGCCCGTGAGGTCACCTGCGCCCAGTCCTACCGCTGGAACGAGATGCGTTGGGCCTGGCCCGAGGGCTACAAGGCCCAGACAGCGCCCGTGCACAAGGTCGTCGCGATCGACTACGGCGCGAAACGCAACATCCTGCGCTGCCTCGCCTCCGCAGGATGCGACATCACCGTCCTGCCCGCCACTGCAACATTCGAGGACGTGATGGCGCACCAGCCCGATGGCCTGTTCCTCTCGAACGGCCCGGGCGATCCGGCTGCCACGGGCGCATATGCGGTCCCGATGATCCGGGAGATGCTCGACAAGACGGACCTGCCGGTTTTCGGCATCTGCCTCGGACACCAGATGCTGGCGCTCGCGCTCGGTGCGCAGACGGTCAAGATGAACCATGGCCATCACGGAGCCAACCACCCGGTCAAGGACCACGATACCGGCAAGGTCGAGATCACCTCGATGAACCACGGCTTCGCGGTCGATGCGCAGACCCTGCCGCAGGGTGTGATCGAAACGCATACCTCGCTCTTCGACGGATCCAACTGCGGCATCCGGATCGACGGGCGTCCGGTCTGGTCGGTTCAGCATCACCCCGAGGCCAGCCCCGGTCCGCAGGACAGCTACTATCTGTTCGAACGCTTCGCACAGGCGATGGCCGAGCGCGCCGCCTGACGGACGCCCGGCTCCCCGGACGCGGCTTGCTGTGGAAATGGCCCCACAGGGCGATCGGGATATTATTTATTCAGTTGAGGTTGCGGCGCGAGGTTGAACCTCTCTCGTAGCGCTTGGTCGGTGCAATTCCGAGCGCCCATTCCCGTAATGATCGGTCAGAGCGATCTCGTCACGCGCGAACACCGGCTCTTGCTCGCATTGATCCTCTGTCGCCGAGACAGGTTGCCGGACCAGAATGCCCGGCGCTGCCTGTCGGTCTCGGCGGGACGTTCAGTTCTTCTTGGCCTCGATCGCATCGAGGCGTGCCTTGAGGGATTCGTTTTCCTCGCGGGCTTTCTGGGCCATGGCCCTGACCGCATCGAATTCCTCGCGCGTGACGAAGTTCCGGTCGGCAAGCCAGCGGTCCATCATGCCTTTCATGGCGGTCTCGGCCTCTTCCTTCGCACCTTGGGCGACGCCCATCGCGTTGGTCATGAGCTGAGACAGGTCATCGAAAATCTTGTTGCGGGTCTGCATCTGGGTACTCCATCGGGTTCAGGGCCCAATATGGGTCCGCCCGCCCCCGCCCGCAAGGTTGACTTCCCTGCCGGCCAAAGCGAAAGGATGCGCGATGCGCGCGATCCTGCCCTTCCCCGACATCTCGCCGGAGATCTTTTCGATCTCCCTCTTCGGTATGGAATTCGCGCTGCGCTGGTACGCCATGGCCTATATCGTGGGCATCCTCATCGGATGGCGTCTCGCGGTGCGGGCGCTGAACACGCCGCGGCTGTGGAAGGACGGGGTTGCGGTCCTCACCCCGGCCCAGCTCGAGGACCTGCTGACCTGGATCATCCTCGGCGTCGTGCTGGGCGGGCGGCTCGGCTACGTGCTGTTCTACCAGCCCGCCTTCTACTTCGAGAACCCGGCCCAGATCCTGAGGATATGGCAGGGCGGCATGTCCTTCCACGGCGGGGCCATCGGCGTCATCCTGGCCGGTTTCATCTATGCCTGGCGCAACGGTGCATCGCTTGTCAGCGTGGGCGATCTCATGTGCCTCGGCGTGCCGCCGGGGTTGTTGCTGGGCCGTATCGCCAATTTCATAAATGCCGAGCTTTGGGGACGCGCCACGACCCTGCCCTGGGCAGTCGCCTTCCCGGGCGAGGCGGCGCAGCACTGTCCCGGTGTCGAGGGTCTTTGCGGGCGCCACCCGTCGCAGCTTTACGAGGCGCTGCTCGAGGGGGCCGTGCTGGGGGCCCTGCTGATCTGGCTCGCATGGGGTCGTCGCGCCTTCCGGACACCCGGTCTGATCGCCGGAACCTTTCTCGCCGGCTACGGGATTGCGCGGTTCGTCGTCGAATTCGTGCGCCAGCCGGATGCTCAATTCGTGACGCCCGGAAATCCGCTGGGCCTGGTATGGCATCTGGGCGGATGGGGCCTGACCATGGGGCAGATGCTGTCGCTGCCGATGATCCTTGCCGGAGTCCTGCTTGTGGTCCACGCGCGGCGAGGCAGGGCATGAACCTGCGCGACCGGATCGCCGTCCGGATCGCGAACCAGGGGCCGATCAGCGTGGCCGAGTACATGACGGAATGCCTGCTGCACCCCCAGCTCGGCTATTACACGAGCCGGGAACCCTTCGGGCAGGCCGGGGATTTCACCACCGCACCCGAGATCAGCCAGATGTTCGGCGAACTGATCGGCCTGTGCCTGGCCCAGGCATGGCTCGATCAGGGCAGCCCCGTCCCGGTGACGCTGGCCGAGCTGGGACCCGGGCGCGGGACGTTGATGGCCGATGTCCTGCGCGCCACGAAATCGATCCCGGGCTTTCACGCGGCCGTCGAGATCACGCTGGTCGAAGCCTCCGACCGTCTGGCCGCCCTGCAGGACGAGGCGCTTGCCGGATATGCTGTCCATCGGGTCGCCCTCCCGGAAGCGCTGCCGGATCAGCCGATGCTGCTGGTTGCGAACGAGTTCTTCGACGCCTTGCCGATCCGGCAGTTCCTGCGCGATGGCGATGGCTGGCGCGAGCGTCTCGTGGGTCTTGGCGACGAAGGTGCGCTTGCCTTCGGTCTCGGGCCGCCCCGGCGGATGCCGGAACTCGAGCATCGGCTGGTAGATACGCGCGACGGCGATCTTGTCGAGGTATCTTCCGCGGCCCAGGGCGTGGCCAGCGCCATCGGCAGCCGCATCGCGCAGCATGGCGGCGCAGCGCTGATCATAGACTATGGCGACTGGCGCAGCCTCGGGGACACGCTTCAGGCCCTGAAGGACAAGCGCCCCGCCGATCCGCTCGAGGCGCCCGGCGAGGCGGATCTCAGCGCTCATGTGGACTTCGAGGCGCTCGCCCTTGCGACGCCCGGTGCATTTACCCGACTGACGCCTCAGGGTGTCTTCCTCGAGCGCCTCGGCATCGCGCAGCGCGCCAAGGCGCTGGCGCGCGGCATGTCCGGTGCCGCGCTCGACAATCATCTCGCCGCACATCGGCGCTTGACGCATCCGGACGAAATGGGAAACCTGTTCAAAGTGATGGCGTTCTATCCGACAGACGCTGCTCCCCCGCCCGGGCTTGATCCATGACGCTTGAAATCCTGACAGCCGACAGTCTCGCCCCTGTCCGTCACGGCTTTTTCACGCGCCGTGGCGGGGCGTCGTCGGGCGTGTTCGCCGGGCTGAACTGCGGTGTCGGCAGCACGGACCAGAGCGAGATCGTCGCCATCAACCGCACACGTGCCGCCGCCGCGATGGATGTTGCGCCCGAACACCTAGTCGGCGTCCATCAGGTGCACTCCGCAACCGTCGCCACGGTGAGGGATCCCTTTTTCGAACGCCCGCGCGCCGATGCGATGGTCACAGACCGGCAGGGCATCGCCCTGTCGATCCTGACCGCCGACTGCCAGCCCGTGCTTTTCGCGGACGCGCAGGCCGGAGTCATCGGAGCCGCCCACGCGGGATGGCGCGGGGCGCTCGACGGCGTTCTCGAGGCGACACTCGAAGCCATGGAAGCTCTCGGCGCGCGCCGGGAAGATACCGTGGCGGTCATAGGCCCGGCGATTTCGCAGGCGGCCTATGAGGTCGGGCCGGAATTCCTGGATGCCTTCATGGCCGAGGACACGGATTATGCGCGCTTCTTCGTGGCGGGCATAGACGACCGGCTGATGTTCGACCTTCCGGGATTCGGGTTGCACCGTCTGCGCGTGGCCGGTGTGGGCCATGCGGAATGGACGCGCCACTGCACCTATTCGGATGCCAACCGTTTCTATTCCTACCGCCGGGCGACCCATGCGAAGGAAGCCGACTACGGACGGCTGATCTCGGCGATCGTGCTCTAGGAAGCGCCCCGGCGGTCCGGATTGTCGCTGTCGGTCAGGGCCACGCCCCGCCGGCCCGCTAGATCGGTGAAGTACTGCCACGCCACGCGTCCCGAGCGCGCTCCCCGTGTCGCCTGCCATTCGATTGCCTCGGCACGCAATTCGCTGTCGGAGATCTGGACACCGTACGCATCGCAGTACCCCCGGATCATCGCCAGGTACTGATCCTGGCCGCAGCTGTGGAAGCCCAGCCAGAGGCCGAACCGGTCCGAAAGCGATACCTTCTCCTCCACCGCTTCCGCCGGATTTATCGCCGAGCCGCGTTCGTTCTCGATCATGTCGCGGGGCATCAGATGGCGGCGGTTCGATGTCGCGTAGAGCACGACATTGTCGGGCCGCCCCTCGATCCCGCCGTCAAGTACGGCCTTGAGGCTCTTGTAATGGGCGTCGTCATGTCCAAAGCTCAGGTCGTCGCAAAACAGGATGAAGCGCTCCTGGGCGCGCCGCAACAGGTTGAGCAACCGGCCGACCGAGGGCAGATCCTCGCGCTGAAGCTCGACAAGCTTCAGGGTCTCGTTCTCTGCATTCAGATAGCCATGTACTGCCTTGACCAGGCTTGATTTTCCCATGCCCCGCGCGCCCCAGAGGAGGGCGTTGTTCGCCGGCAGGCCACGGGCGAACTGATGGCTGTTGGCCAGAAGGGTATCGCGCGCACGGTCCACTCCGACAAGCAGTGAGAGGTCCACACGCGATACCGCTGCCACCGGCTCGAGCCTGTCGGGATCCACATGCCAGACGAAGGCGGAGGCCGCCGCAAAATCCGGGGCCGGCTGCGGCGCGGGCGCGATCCGCTCGAGAGCCGCAGCGATGCGTTCCATCGGGTCCGACATCACCGGCGCTCTTCTCCGTCCCTGTGCATCGCGAGATCGTCGTCGCCCTCGGAGTCGCCTGCTTCCTCATCGTCGAACCACAGTCCTTCGGCCCGCAGTGCGGCTTCACGCCTGCGCTCGACGAGACGCACCAGAAGGATGGATATCTCGTAAAGTCCGTAGACGACCGTGAAGAGGATCAACTGCGTGGTGACGTCCGGAGGCGTCACGACCGCCGCCAGCGTCAGAATCGCGACCATCGCGTATTTGCGCACCGACGACAGACCCACGGCACTTACCAGCCCGGCCTTGCCCATGAGTGTCAGCAGGACGGGAAGCTGGAAGCAGAGCCCGAAGGCCATGATGAACTTCAGGGTGATGTCGAGGGATTCGTTGACCTTGCCGAAGAAGGTGACACGGATGCCCTGCGTGGTCTCCGGAACCACGGCGGCGTCGGCGGGCAATTGCGTCCCCGGAAGCCTGTCGGCAGCGCTCGAGAGCAGGCTGGTGAAGATCGAGGACACGTCCGCGAAGCCCAGAAAGAACTGCATCGCGAGCGGGGTGACGACGAAATGCGCAAAGGACGCGCCGAGCAGGAACATGAAGGGCGAGGCGACGAGGAACGGCAGGAACGCGCCCTTTTCGGAGCGGTAGAGGCCCGGCGCCACAAATCGCCACATCTGAAAGGAAATCACCGGGAAGGCCAGCGCGAAGCCGAAAACCATCGAGATCCGGAAGAGCGTGAAGAGATATTCCTGCGGCGAGGTGTACTGCATCGTGGGCGCCGGATCGCCCAGCTGGCGCAGCGTGTCCTCGATCGGGTGAAGCAGGAACTGCATGATCGGTTCGGCCACGGTGAAGGCCAGCACAATTCCCACGATGAACGCCAGAACCGAGCGGATAAGCCGCGTCCGAAGCTCCGCGAGATGCTCGATCAAGGGCGCCGCGGTATCGTCGATGTCGTCGTTGGTGCTCATCTATCGCCCGTCTCCGCCGGGGGCGCGTCGGGCGTCCGCTCAAGCGCCGCCTCCGCCTCGTCGGCCTTGCGCAGCGCCTCTTCGGCCTCGCGTGCCTTGCGTTCGGCGGCCTTGCGGGCCATCGCCGCCTGCGCCTTCTTCGCGTCCTCGGCGCGCTGCCGGGCGAGCTTGCCGGTCTCGCTGTCCGGATCAATGTCGGCCAGACCCCTGGTCGCGGATTTCACCCCGTCCATGGCCGAGCCGAGCGGATTGGTCGCGGCCTTCAGCGAGGTGTTGAGCGACTTGTGGACGTCCCGCATGCCGGATTCGTCGGCGGCGTCATGCATTGCCCGGGTGAATTCCCGGGCCATTCCCTTTGCCTTGCCCACGAACTGGCCGAGCGTGCGGAACAGGACCGGCAGGTCCTTCGGCCCGACCACGATCAGGGCGACGATGCCGATGACCAGCATCTCGGTCCAGCCGATATCGAACATGGATCAGACCTTGTCCTTCTCGCTCTCCGGGGTCACGTCCTTGACCTCCCGGCTTTCGGCGATCTCGTCCTGGCCTTCGGAAATACCCTTCTTGAACGACGTGATGCCCTTGCCCACCTCGCCCATGAGGCTCGAAATCTTGCCGCGGCCGAACAGCACCAGCACCACGACGGCGATGAGCAGCAGGCCCGGCAGACCGATATTGTTCAACATCCCAGTATCTCCCGTTACGATTCTTGCGCGTCCCGCTGTCACGGGCACGATCCCAAGCCCGTCTTATGCAATGGCTCGCGCATGCAGAAGCTCCAAGGGCCTCGATCCGGCCCGCGACGGGTGAAAATTCGCTGATTCGACTTGCATACCTGATCCAACTGACAGGTTATTGGCAGTTGAAGCAATGGCCGGCGGAGTGAACGAGGTCCAGATGTCCCGCAGCGCGCGCCTTTTCGATATCCTGAGGATCCTGAGGGACGGCCGGCTGCACCGCGCGGCCGATATCGGCGATCGTCTCGGGGTCTCGGTCAGGACGATCTATCGCGACATGGACACGCTCGTTGCGTCTGGCGTCCCCCTCGAGGGCGAGAGGGGCGTAGGCTACCGGATCAGGGACGCCATCACGCTGCCGCCGCTCACACTGTCGCTGGCGGAGCTGGAGGCATTGAACCTCGGCGTCGCGATCGTCTCGGAAGCGGCCGACGATGATCTGAGAGCGGCGGCGACAAGCCTTGCCGACAGGATCGATGCGCTGCTTCCCGAGCGGGCGCTCGCAAGGGCGGACGCCTGGAACTTCGCCGTCTACCCCTTCGCCGACGCGGCGAGGGGTCTTGCCCTGATGCCGACCCTGCGCGCGGCGATCCGCGCGCGCCAGAAGCTGCGGATCGGCTATCTTTCCTCCGACGGCAGATCCGTCTCGCGTGTCGTGCGCCCGCTCAGGATGGAATACTGGGGGCGCCTCTGGGCGCTTACTGCCTGGTGCGAGCTGCGGTTGGCCTTCCGGGTCTTCCGTGTCGATCTGATCGAGAGCGCCGAGGCCTTGCCCGAACTCTTCGTGGACGAGCCCGGCAAGCGGCTGTCGGATTTCGAGACCGCACCCTAGGGGGCGGTCAGCGACGGGCCGGAAAGATGAAACAGCGGTCGCGCCGCACCGTAAGCCACATGACCGTTCCCGGCCTTGGAAGAAAGACGTTCGGCACGGTGGCCTTCATCATCGATCCGTCGTGGTCCATGGCGAATTCGACAAGGCTCTCGTTGCCCATGAAACGCGCCCGGCGCACCAGCGCGCGCACCGCCGTACCATTCGTCGCCGTCGGGCGCGGCCCCTGCCCGGCCCGGTCGAAGTCGATGCGCAGATGCTGGGGACGGAAAACGATGTCCACAGCCGTTCCGTCCGGCATGCCCGGCGCAAGGAACTGCCCGAAGGCGGTGTCGGCAAGCGCCCCCTCGACCGTAGCGCGCAGCACGTTGGCATCGCTGAAGAACGCCACCGCTGCGCGGTCGGCCGGGCGGGTATAGACGTTGTAGGGCGCGCCCTGCTGGACGATCCGCCCGTCGCGCATGAGCGCGATCTCGTCAGCCATGCGCAAGGCCTCTTCGGGTTCGTGCGTGACAAGCAATACTGCGGCGTCCTGCTCCTTCAGCAGATCCAGCGTCTCGTCGCGGATGCCGTCGCGCAGGCGGTTGTCGAGGCCCGAAAAGGGTTCGTCCATCAGCATGATCTTGGGTTTGGGCGCCAGCGCACGCGCGAGGGCCACGCGCTGCTGCTCGCCGCCCGACAGCTCGTGCGGATAGCTGTCGATGAACCGCCCCATGTGGACGCGTTCGAGCAGTTCGGCGACGCGGGCCCGTCTTTCGGCCTTGCTGCCGGAACGCAATCCGAAGGCCACGTTCTCGGCCACGCTGAGATGCGGGAACAGCGCGAAGTCCTGGAACATCAGCCCGATCTCGCGACGCTCGGGAGGCACGCGGTGGACGGTATCGCAGACAAGCCTGCCATCGACCCAGATCTCGCCCGAATCCTGCATCTCGACGCCCGCGATCATCCGCAGGGTGGTCGACTTGCCGCAGCCCGACGGCCCCAGGAGACAGGTCACCTGCCCCGGCTGGATCTCCAGCGAGACATCGTTGACCACGGCACGCCCCTCGATGACGCGCCGCAGCCTTCTGATTTCAAGGCGCGGGGGTCTGTTGTCCAAGAGGGACTCCCGGTATCCGATGAACTCGCTCAGGCTAGGGGGCTACCAGCCCTTGCACCTGCCCGCAAGCACCGCCGCGCCTGCGGGGCGAACCCTCCCGCGCGGTCGCCCCGGACCGACCGGGTCTAGACCGCCGAAACGCTTCTCAGACGCCAGGACAGCAGCCCCAGACCCGAGGCGTAAAGCACCAGCGCCGCCGGGACTGGAACCGTGCTCGGCCCGCGCCCCTCCTTGAACTCGTAGGCGCCCGTCCCGCTTCCGAAACTGTAGGACGCCGCCGCGCCATTGCTCAGCAACCCTTTGCTCAGGTCCAGTCCGGTCACCAGCGCGCCGAACCGGAACCCGCTGCCAATGCCGCCCGTGCCGTCTATCTCGCCGGCCAGCGCCGCCGCGAAAACTCCCATGTCCTCCGGCGTGTCGGTCAGGAAATCCGGCACGTCGCCCGGCGCACCCAGACGGTAGAAGGACACCGCCCCGTCATAACCGACCGACGCGGGCGCCAACGGCCCCGCCACCATGTCGAAGATCGTCCTGCGCCCCTCGTAGGTGTCGAGCCAGAGCGAGAATGACGCATCCGTTGTTGCGCTCACCGAGAAGTCCGAAAGTGCGAACGGAATGTAGAGATCGAAATTCGCAAGATCGAGCCCCGCGGCCAGGACATCCTCGGCCAGGATGTAGAGCGGATCGGTAAAGCTGGCCTTGCCCCTGTATTCCGCCGTGATCCTATTGCCCGCCTGCTGCGGCGGATTGACTTGGCCGGCAATGGACAGCTTCGCCTCGACGGTGAAATCCAGCTTGTTGGCTTGCAACGTGCTCTTGCCGGTGCCAGTCACTTCCACCGACGAGAATTCCGTCTTCGCCTTTTTGTCGATCCCGTCAAAGTTGCGCCCGGCCAGCGGCGCGCCAGCCTGATTGACCACCTTGGGTTCTTCGAACTTGCCCGGAGGATTCGCCGGCGGATTCTTGTCGATTTCTGGTTTTTTCCTGTTACCCGTCGTCCTTGAAAAAAGGTCCCAGGTCCAGGTGACGGAATTTCCCCCGGGCATGTTGATCGCGGCGTTCGATGCCAATGTCTTCAACTCACCGGCATCGGTTCGCTTGCCGCCTGCGGTGCTGACCTCAACGCTGATGGAGGCCGCCGAAACCGGCAGCGCCGTCAGGGACAGCCCAATCGCAACCGCCATCGTACGCAGGCACGAGGCGCTGATGTGTTCAGATGTCATGATCTTGTTTCCCATGAACGCGCCAGGGCGCTCACGATATTCGCGTTCTGAAATGTTGATGGTGAAATAACCGGTGACACTCGTTAAAGAGCGACCCTGCGCAAAATTACCAGAACTCTAGAGAGTCGGCAATCAGTAGAGCAATCATAGGTTGCGATCCCGACAGCCGCGCCGCCTTGCGTTCAAACCAACTCGAAGACCGCCGCCGCGCGATCGATACCGTTGATCTGAAGCGTCAGGCGATGAGGACCCGGATGAAGCGTGAATGTGGTCGCATCGGCCTTCAGGGCGTGGCGCTTCCTCAGCACGAGCGGCACGCCGGGCGACAGCTCGGCGCGCCTGAGCTTGAACACCTTCTCTGCCGATCGGCCGCCCGGCCGGGCAAAACGGATGCGATAGTCCACCAGTACCGGCAACGCGGTCCCGGACAGCAGTTCGCAGGAAAAGGACAGGTTCTCTCCGATGGCAAATCGGCCCGGCGCCAGGTCGAGTGCCACCTCGACAGGGGCGTCGGCGTCAAAGCCCAGATGGCGCATCGCGCCGGCATGGCCCTGCTTTATCAGGCTGCGCAAGGCATGGCGCGCGATCCAGCTCATCTCGGCCGCATCCTGGCGGTCCGCGCCGCGCCAGTCCTCGAGCCGTGCGATCACGGCCTCCGGCACGCTCCGCGTGAGGTCATTGAGATGATTGGCGACCGAGCGCGTGACATAGCGTGTCGGGTCGGCATGAAGCCGGTCCAGCAGCGGCAGCGTGTCCTTCGCGGAAAGCGCAACGGCGCGCGCCCAGGGCAGGCGCGGCCGCGTCCCTTCGCTGACCAGGCGGCGGACATGGTAGTTGGGATCCCCTGCCCACAGCGCGAGTCTCTCGAGCGTTTCCGCCGGCCATCTGTTCAGGAAAGGCCGGATGTAGAATTCCATCGAGAAGCGGCGCGTGGCGGCATGGATCAGGTCGAGCGCGCGTTCGCGATGCGCCTCCAACCCGTGCCGGACCGCAAGTATCCCCGGGACGGCGCGGATGAAGTGACCGAAATCGTCGTCGCCAAGCCCGGGGTCCAGCGGTTCGGGCATCGCCGCCTCCAGCGCCTCGGCCATGGCGGGAAAGTCTTGCGGCAGCTGCGCCTCGATGCAATCCGCAATCAGCTCGAGACGTTCCAGCAACCCCAATTCGGCAAGTCCCGACAGCGCTTCGGCTTCGAAGCGGGCCGCGTCGAAATCCGGAAGCGCCGCCGCGTATTCCCGCGCCAGCTGGCCGAGCGTTTCGGCGTTGAAGAGATGATCCTTCAGCGAGAAACGCTTGGCCATCCGCTCAGATCGTCGCGTTGGTGGCGCCACCATCGAGCAGTATGTTCTGGCCGACGATGAAGCCTGCGTGCTGCGAACACAGGAAGGCGCACATGGCACCGAATTCCTCGGGCGTCCCGTAGCGCCCGGCCGGAATGGTCGCGGCCCGCTGGGCGCGCGCTTCCTCCATGCTGATGCCCCTGGACTTGGCCACGGGCCCGTCCAGCGCCGCGGCGCGGTCGGTGTCGTGGATCCCGGGCAGCAGGTTGTTCATGATCACCCCTTTCGAGGCGATCTGGCGGGCGGTTCCGGCCACATAGCCGGTCAGACCGGCCCGCGCGGTGTTCGAAAGCCCCAGCGTGGGGATCGGCGCCTTGACCGACTGCGACGTGATGTTGACCACCCGTCCCCAGCCCCGCTCGATCATTGCCGGCACAAGTGCCTTGATCAGGGCAACCGGGGTCAGAAGGTTCGCGTCCAGCGCCTTGAGGAAGTCGTCGCGGTCCCAGTCCGACCAGAGGCCGGGAGGCGGACCGCCGGCATTGTTGACGAGAATATCGATCGTTCCCGCGGCCGCGAGAACTTCGGCGCGCCCTTCTTCCGTGGTGATATCCGCCGCGACGGTGGTTACCGGCACACCTGTCGCCGAGCGCAGCGCCTCAGCGGCCTCCTCGAGCACATCGGGTCGTCGCCCGTTCAGCACGAGGCCGACCCCCGCCTGCGCAAGCGCCTGCGCGCAGCCCAATCCAAGCCCGCGCGACGATGCGCAGACCAGGGCCCGTCTGCCCTTGATGCCAAGATCCATGGTCGTTCTCCCATTCTCCGCCCCCGCTCTAGCATCCACCGCGCGCCATATGCCAGTCTCGACGCGTTCCACACCCGGTCTCGACGCGTTCCAAAAGATGCCATCCGGGCGCGATGCCGCTCAGCGCCACCATTGTCCGGGCCACGCAGAAGGCGCCACGCGAAAAACCCCCGGGGTATCGCGCTGCTGCCGCTTTCCGGCAGGACCGATGCAATCGCGTTCACCTTGCCGTCCTTGCCGCGCGGGCCTAAACTTTGCCGGACAAGCGCCAACCGGAGGGTTTTCCATGCAGCGCGCCATTGCCCCGGCTCTTCTGGTATTGGGTTTCGCCCTGCCCCTTGAGGCGCAGACAGCCGAAGAGACGGTCACGCTCGTCAGCGGGAACGGCCAGCCGTTCGTCGGCACCCTCGCCCTCCCCGAGGGCGCGCCTGCCCCTGTGGTCCTGCTCTTGCACGGCTTCACCGGCTCACGCGACGAACTGAAGACGGATTTCGTTCAGGACGGGATCTTCACGCATACGGCGAAGCGGCTGGCGGATGCGGGCTTTGCGAGCCTGCGCATAGATTTCCGCGGTTCGGGCGAGAGCCTTGCGGATCTCGATTTCGCCGAGACCACCTTCGAGGGGCAGATTGCCGATGCGCTGGCTGCCATAGACTGGCTCGCGGCCTCCGAGAAGGTGAAAGGCGACGACATTTACCTGATCGGCTGGAGCCAGGGCGGCGGCGTCGCCGCGGCGGCCGCCGGTCGCAGCGGCGCGCTCGATGCGGTGGCGCTCTGGGCCGCGGTCGCCGATGTGCCCGCGACCTTCGGCGCGATCTTCGGGCCGGAAGCGATGAAACTGGGAGAGGCCGCCGGAGCGGGCGAACCGGTTGCCGTGCCCCTCCCGTGGGGGGGCGAGATCACGCTCAACGGAAGCTTCTTCGACGCCATCGCGACATACGATCCGCGCGCCGAGATCGCGGCCTATGCCGGACCGCTCTTCGTGGCGCAGGGAACGCTCGACGATACGGTCCCGCCCGAGAACGCCGACATGCTGCTGGCCGCGCACGAGGGCGAGGAAGAGAAGTGGACCGCCGAGATGGACCATGTCTTCAACAGCTTCACCGAGACAGCGACCCTGGACGCGATGATCGGGGCTACCATGGCGTTCTTCGAGGCACATGACGACTGACCATCGGGCCGGGGCGCGCTTCTCCGACGCAGGACACGGGGTTCGGGCGGTGTTCCGTCAGGTAGACAGGGGGTCAGGTCCGGACGGAAAGCGGGCCGGAACATTGACGGCACGTCGCTCTATTGGTCGAGCGAACAGCCGGGAAGATATTGGAGACAGGGATGATTGCACCGAAACCGCCGTTCAGGCTTGCCCTCGCTTCAGACGCACCCCGACTTGCCGACCTGGTGAATTTCGCCGGAGAAGGGCTTCCCGAGCATCTCTGGACCGGGCTTGCCAGTGACGGTCAGGACCCTTGGGACAACGGTCGCGCCCGCCAGGCCGCGAAGGCGAGCGAAGGGCAGATCGTCGTGGTGGACCCGAACCCGAGCCGATCGGCGAGGATTTCCCGGCGATCTTCCGACCGCTTCAGGAGCTCGAGAACATGGCGCTCGAAAGCTGGTACGTGAACGTTCTGGCCTGCTATCCGGAACATCGCGGACACGGCTTCGGCTCGCGGCTGCTGGCCCTGGCAGACGAGATCGGGACGTCCCTCGGGCTGACCCGGATGAGCGTCATCGTCGCCGGCCACAACAGCGGGGCGCGACGCCTCTACGGACGGCATGGCTACGAGGAAGTCGCAGACCTGCCCTGCGTGAGGGGTGATTGGGATACGATCACCGAACGCTGGGTTCTGCTGATGAAGTCGATCTGACCCCGGGCCAGGCGGCATCGCCGGGGCTCTCCACTCTGACCCCAGGGCCCGGGGACGCGGCCCAGCTTGCGTGTGCTGCGGCGCTCGCCTATATGCGCGATCATGCTTGACGCCAGCCGAAATCGCCCCGATCTGCCGCCGGAAATCGCCCGGCGGCGCACCTTTGCGATCATCTCGCACCCGGACGCGGGCAAGACCACGCTGACCGAGAAATTCCTCCTCTTCGGCGGCGCGATCCAGATGGCCGGACAGGTACGCGCCAAGGGCGAGGCGCGGCGCACGCGTTCGGACTTCATGCAGATGGAGAAGGACCGCGGCATCTCGGTCTCGGCATCGGCGATGTCTTTCGACTTCAGGGACTTCCGCTTCAACCTCGTCGACACGCCGGGCCACTCGGATTTCTCCGAGGACACCTACCGCACCCTGACTGCCGTCGACGCGGCCGTGATGGTCATCGACGGGGCGAAAGGTGTCGAAAGCCAGACCCGGAAGCTTTTCGAGGTCTGCAGGATGCGCGACCTCCCCATCCTGACCTTCTGCAACAAGATGGACCGTGAAAGCCGCGACGTCTTCGAGATCATCGACGAGATCCAGGAAAACCTCGCCATCGACGTGACTCCGGCCAGTTGGCCCATCGGGCTGGGGCGCGACTTCATCGGCTGCTACGACATCCTGCGCGACCGGCTGGAACTGATGGACCGCGCCGACCGCAACCGGGTGGCCGAGAGCATCGCGATCGAAGGCCTCGACGATCCCAGGCTGGCAGAGCACGTCCCTGCCGAACTGCTCGGGAAACTGCGCGAGGATCTCGAGATGGCCCGCGAGCTGCTGCCGGCAATGGATGCGACAGCCATGCACGAAGGCTCGCTGACACCGATCTGGTTCGGCTCCGCCATCAACAGCTTCGGCGTGAAGGAGCTGATGGAGGGGATCGCGGCCTTCGGTCCCGAACCGCAAATCCAGAGCGCGGAACCGCGCCAGATCCTGCCGGAAGAGGATACCGTCGCCGGTTTCGTCTTCAAGGTGCAGGCCAACATGGACCCGAAGCACCGGGACCGGGTGGCCTTCGTGCGCCTCGCATCCGGTCACTTCACGCGAGGCATGAAACTGACGCATGTGCGCTCGAAGAAGCCAATGACCGTATCGAACCCCGTGATGTTTCTCGCCTCGGACCGCGAGCTGGCGGAAGAGGCCTGGGCGGGCGATATCATCGGCATCCCCAACCACGGCCAGTTGCGCATCGGCGACACGCTGACCCAGGGCGAGACGATCCGCGTCACCGGCATCCCGTCCTTCGCTCCGGAACTGCTTCAGGGCGTCCGGGCGGGCGATCCGATGAAGGCGAAGCATCTCGAGAAGGCCCTGATGCAATTCGCCGAGGAAGGCGCGGCAAAGGTCTTCAAGCCGGCCATCGGGTCGGGTTTCATCGTCGGCGTCGTCGGCCAGCTGCAATTCGAGGTCCTCGCGGCGCGGATCGAACAGGAATACGGCCTGCCGGTCCGGTTCGAACCCTCGCAGTTCACCTCGGCGCGCTGGGTCAGCGGCCCCAAGACCGCGGTCGACAAGTTCGTCGACGCCAACAAGCAGCATATCAGCCACGACCACGACGGAGACATCGTGTATCTGACGCGCCTGCAGTGGGACATCGACCGGATCGCGCGCGACTACCCGGACCTGACGCTGAGCGCGACGAAGGAAATGATGGTCTGAGGCCGGCCGCGATGACGCGGCCGGGCCTCATCGCCCTTCCCGATCACGTGCTTCAACGACGGGACGGACGGGAAGCGTCACCTTGAATCGCGCGCGACAGACCCCCGCCATTCGGTCGAGGGTCCACTAAATCTTTGACTTCGCAATCATTTGACCCATCTACACATTGCTGTTATGGGACGGCATCACATGTCGCGGCCACGAAGGTCGCCTTTCAGGGCCGATCGGGCCCACGTGTTTCAGACGCAGCGGGCCAAGTCGAGTGTCCGCAACAAACGGACGCATATGACAAAATTCTCTGACCTGAACCTGAATCCCAAGGTACTGCGCGCGATCGAGGAAGCCGGCTACGAGTCGCCGACGCCGATACAGGCGGGCGCGATTCCCCCTGCGCTCGAAGGGCGCGACGTGCTGGGCATCGCGCAGACCGGCACAGGCAAGACGGCAAGCTTCGTGCTGCCGATGATCACCCTGCTTTCCCGAGGCCGTGCCAGGGCGCGGATGCCGCGCAGCCTCGTGCTTTGCCCGACCCGCGAGCTGGCGGCTCAGGTGGCCGAGAACTTCGATACCTATGCAAAGCACCTCAAGCTTTCCAAGGCCCTGCTGATCGGCGGCGTGTCCTTCAAGGAACAGGACAAGCTCATCGACAAGGGCGTCGACGTTCTGATCGCCACGCCGGGGCGTCTTCTCGACCATTTCGAGCGGGGCAAGCTGCTGCTGACCGGCGTTCAGATCATGGTGGTGGACGAAGCCGACCGGATGCTCGACATGGGCTTCATCCCGGATATCGAGCGGATCTTCTCGCTCACGCCCTTTACCCGCCAGACGCTGTTCTTCTCGGCGACCATGGCGTCCGAGATCGAGCGGATCACCAACACCTTCCTGTCGGCCCCCGAGCGCATCGAGGTCGCGCGCCAGGCCACGACCGGCGAAAACATCACGCAGGGCGTGGTCGCGTTCCGGGCCTCTCGCAAGGATCGGGAGGGCAGCGAGAAACGTGCGATCCTGCGCGCCCTGATCGATGCAGAGGGCGAAAAATGCACGAACGCGATCATCTTCTGCAACCGCAAGGTCGACGTGGATATCGTTTCGAAATCGTTGAAGAAATACGGTTATGACGCCGCTCCGATCCATGGCGACCTCGACCAGAGCCAGCGGACGCGCACGCTCGACGGGTTCCGCGAAGGCAGCCTGCGCTTCCTGATCGCCTCTGACGTGGCGGCGCGCGGGCTGGACGTGCCGTCGGTGAGCCACGTGTTCAATTACGACGTGCCGAGCCATGCCGAGGATTACGTCCACCGCATCGGACGCACCGGGCGGGCCGGACGCGACGGGAAAGCGATCACCATCTGCGGATCGCGGGACCAGAAATACCTCGACGACATCGAACGGCTCGTCCAGCGCGAGATCCCCCGGATCGAAAATCCGATCCAGGGGTCCGCGCCCGATGCACCGGAAGATGCCGCACAGGCCAGCGAAGAGCGCAAGCCGACCAGAAGCCGGTCGCGCAGCCGCAAGCCGGCGCGCGAAAAGGCGGGAGAAGAGGCGACGCCGAAGGCAGAGGCGGAAAGATCCGACGTCTCGGCGGCGGAACCGGCTCAGGAAGCCGACGCGCCGGTGCCGTCCAAGGGCAATGACCGCTCGGAGGGCGAGAAGCCGCGCGAGCGCAGGCCGCGCCAGGACCGGGGCGAAAATCGGGGCGAAAATCGCGGTCCGGCCGTCATGGGCCTTGGCGATCACACGCCGAGTTTCATCGAGATGAGCTTCAGCGACCGCCGCCAGGCCTGAGCATAGCCCGGAAATGAAAAGGACCCGGTCGCGTCAGTCGCGGCCGGGTCCTTTCACATCCGAAGCTTCCGCCAGGCGCATCAGGCGCCGCTACCCGAGGCGCGAGACGACCACCGTGACTTCCGGCTTCTTGCCGATCTCGTTGATGGCCGTCTGGCGCGCGATGCGGCGCAGACCTTCTTCCAGCGCCGCATCGTCACGCAGGATCTTGGCCCCGGCCCGTCGCAGATATTGGTCCAGGTCAGCCTCCAGCACATCGCTGAGCGGCGCGTTGGACCGCCCCGTTTCAGGCAGGCCGATAAGCTCGCACCACGGTTCGCCCAGGGGATCGTCTTCCTCGTCCAGGATCACGGTGACGACCACATGTCCGTTCAGGGCGGTCCGGATGCGGTCCCGAACCACGCCATCGAGCGCGCCGATCTTTACCGCCCCGTCAAGGTAGGTGCGACCGGATTCGATGTGATCGACGATCCTGGGCTGATTTCCCGACAGCTCAACCATCGTCCCATTGACCGCCAGCACCCCGGCGACCCCGCCCTCTTGTGCGATGCGGACATGTTCGCGCAGGTGACGATGCTCTCCATGCATCGGGATGAGGACCTGCGGCGCGACGATCTGGCGGAAGGTTTCGAGATCGGGACGGTTGGCATGTCCCGAAACGTGGTAGCGCCCGCTGCTGTCGTCGACGATGTCGACCCCGATCTCGGAGAACGCATTCATGATGCGGATCACCGACTTCTCGTTGCCGGGTATGGTCTTGGAGGAGAACAGGAAGAGATCGCCCGCTTTCAGCTCGAGCCCATTGTACTTCCCGCGCGAGAGCTGGGCCGAGGCGGCGCGACGTTCACCCTGGCTCCCGGTGGCGAGCACCATGACATTCTCGCGTGGTATCGACTGTGCATCCTCGGGCGAGATGACGGACGGGAAATCCTTCAGGACGCCGGTTTCGATGGCGGCCTCGACCATTCTGCGCATCGCCCGTCCAAGCAGGACGATGGACCTTCCGGCGCGCTGGCCAGCCTCGGCGAGCGTCTTCAGGCGCGCGACATTCGAGGCGAAGGTGGTCGCCACGACCATGCCGGATGCGTTCTGGATCAGCTCGGTGATCGCGGGGCCGATGCTGTTTTCGGAACGGCCCGGGAGCGGCGAGAAGACATTCGTGGAATCGCATACCAGCGCCTTGACGCCATCGCGCGCGATCTCGGCCCAGAGCGCGGGGTCGAAGGCCTCGCCCACCACCGGGGTCAGGTCGAGCTTGAAGTCGCCCGAATGCACGACACGCCCGGCAGGCGTGTCGATGACCAGCGACGAGCTTTCCGGGATCGAATGCGAGATCGGCACGAAGCCGACCCGGAACGGTCCGGCGTTCACCACTTCGGGCCATTTCGACACGACGTTGACCGTTTCGGGCGCATGTCCGTGTTCGTCCAACTTGCGCCGGGCGATATTCGCGGTGAAGGCGCGGGCATAGACCGGGGCGCGCAAGCGGTCCCAGCAAAGCGCCACTGCACCCACATGATCCTCATGCGCGTGGGTAACGAAGATCGCCTCGATCCGGTCGCGGCGTTCTTCCAGCCAGGCGATGTCGGCGAAGATCAGGTCGACGCCCGGCGTGGTGTCCATATCCGGAAAGGCGACCCCCAGGTCGACCACGATCAGCCGCTCCTCGCCTGGCTTCCCGTATCCGTAGACGTACGCATTCATGCCAATTTCGCCTGCCCCGCCGAGGGGAAGGTAGATCAGTCTTTCGCTGCTCATGAGTTCAGCTGTTTTCCTTGTTGTACCGGTGGATGACGGTCAGCCCGTGCATGGTCAGATCGTCCTGGTAGTCATTGAATAGCGTCTCGGTCTGCTGGAACAGCGGCGCGAGCCCGCCGGTGGCGATGATGCGCATCGCGCGGTCCCGCTCACCCTTGATCCGGGCACATATCTCGCGAACCAGTCCGACGTAACCCCAAAAGACGCCCGACTGCATGCAGGCGACGGTGTTGGTCCCGATGACGGCCTGGGGCTTGGCGATATCGACATGCGGCAGTGCGGCGGCGGCGTGGTGCAGCGCCTCGAGGCTCAGGTTGACCCCGGGCGCAATGACGCCACCGATATAGGCGCCGTCGCTTGCCACCACGTCGAAGGTGGTGGCGGTGCCGAAATCCACCACGATCAGGTCGCCCCCGAAAAGATCGTACCCCGCGACCGTGTTCACGAGCCTGTCGGGCCCGACCTGCGTGCCCTGGTCGACGCGCACATCCACGGGCAGATCGCAGCCCGGCTTGCCGACGACCAGCGGGCGCGTGTTGAAGTAGCGATCCCCGAGGACGCGCAGGTTGAAGACGACGCGCGGGACGGTCGAGGAGATGATCATGTCGGTAATATCGGCCTCGATGCCTTTCAGCTTCATGAGGGTCGAAAGCCAGACGTAGTACTGGTCCGCAGTACGTTGCCATTCCGTCGCGGTCCGCCAGGTCGCGACGAACCGGCTGCCGTCCCAGATCGCGAAGACGGTGTTGGTGTTTCCGCAGTCGATTGCCAGAAGCATCTGACCCTCCCTAAAGGTAGACGTCTGCGGCGGCGATGACCCTGCGCCCCTGAGGGGTCCCCAGGATGAGGTTGCCGTCCCCGTCCACATCCTCGAAGACGCCCTCTGTCTCGGATGCGCCGATGCGCGCCACGATGGTTTCGCCCAGACGCGCCGCCCGTTCGAGCCAGGCCCGCCGGATCGGCGCGAAGCCCTGGTCGCGAAACTGTGCTTCGCGCAGGGAATAGGCTTGCGCGAGCAGGGCCAGAAAGGCCTCGGGCCCGATCCGGACGCCGGTTGCGCCGAGCAGGGAAACAGGGCTGACCGAGCGCTTCTCGACCTCTTCCGGCGTGGGGGCCGCGACGAGGTTGACGCCGACTCCGATCGCCAGATGCTGGACGTCTCCCGCCCGGCCAGTGCTTTCAAGCAGGATGCCCGCGACCTTCTTGCCGTTCAGCAGGACGTCATTGGGCCACTTGAGGCTGAAGATCGCCTCGCGTCCGGTGGCCGCGACGAATGCCTCGTACAGCGCCAGCGACATGACGAAGCTGCGCAGCGCCGCCTGCGCGACGCCGCCCGTCGGTTGAAGCACGAGCGTCGCGGCGAAATTGCCCGGCGGCATCGACCATGGCCGTCCGCGCCGCCCGCGTGCGGAGGTCTGGGAATGCGCCAGTATCCACTCGGGACCGGCAAGTCCGGGCGCGATGCGGGCCGCCTCGTTCAGGGTGCTGTCGACCTCGGCCAGAACACGGCACCCGTAGCCTTCGGGCCATCCCGGCGCGGCTATGTCCAGGCCGGCCGCGGGCCCCGAAACGGTTCCGCTTGCCGCTTCCCCCATCGGCCGTTCAGTTCACGAGCGTCGCAGCCGCGGCAGCGGCGGCCGCGTCGACGCCGAACATGTTCACGATACCAAGCACCATTGCCGCCGCAGAGGCCATCAGGAAACCCCAGAGGATCGCCGAGCGTCCGCCGTCCAGCCCCTCGAGGTTCTCGTCGCCGAAGTACATGTAGTAGACGATGCGCAGGTAGTAGAAGGCACCGATGACGCTTGCCACCACGCCGGCCACGGCCAGCCATGCGTAGCCGCCCTCGTAGGCGGCGCGCAGCACGTAGAGCTTGCCGAAGAAGCCCAGCATCGGCGGCACGCCCGCCAAGCTGAAAAGCAGGATCAGCATCGCCAGCGCCTTGCCCGGCTCGCGCCTGGAGTACATGTTCAGGGCCATGATATCGGTGACAGGCTGGCCGTCCTTCTCCATCATCAGGATGAAGGCAAAGGTGCCGACGTTCATGGTCACGTAGATCGCCATATAGACCAGCATCGCCTGCACCCCGAGCACAGTGCCTGCCGTCAGGCCCATCAGGGCATAGCCCATGTGGGCGATCGAGGAATAAGCCATCAGGCGCTTGATGTTGCGCTGCCCGATCGCGGCAACCGCCCCGAGGAACATCGAGGCCAGCGAAAGCAGCGCGAGGATCTGTCCCCAGTCGGAGGCTGCGCCGCCAAATGCGCCGTAGAGGATACGCGCCAGCAGCGCCATCGCGGCCATCTTGGGCGCCGTGGCGAAGAAAGCGGTCACGGGCGTCGGCGAGCCCTCGTAGACATCCGGAGTCCACATGTGGAAGGGCACGGCCGAAACCTTGAAGGCAAGGCCGGAGATGATGAAGACGATGCCGAAGAGCAGCCCGAGGGAAAGCTCACCCTGCTGCGCCGTGGTGATGATACCCGAAAACAGCGTGGTGCCCGCGAAGCCGTAGACTAGCGAGGCGCCGTAAAGCAGCAGGCCGGAGCTCAGCGAGCCGAGCACGAAGTACTTGAGGCCGGCCTCGGTGGACTTGACCGAGTCCCGGCGCAGGGCGGCCACGACGTAAAGCGCGAGCGACTGCAATTCGAGGCCGAGGTAAAGCGCGATAAGGTCGCCGGCCGACACCATCACCATCATGCCGACAGCGGCCAGCGCCACGAGCACCGGGTACTCGAAGCGCAGCAGCCCGCGATGGCGCATGTAGTTCTCGGACATCAACAGGATCGCGGCGGCCGACAACAGGATCGCCACCTTGGCGAAGCGCGAGAAGCCATCGTCGATGAACATGCCGCCGAAGGCGACGCGCGCTTCCCCTCCGGTGGACGCGATCCAGAGCCCGAGAAGCGCCATCGCCCCCGCGACGATCCAGAGCAGCAGGCTCGCCGCGCGATCCTTGCCCGTATAGACCGCGCCGATTAGCAGGATCATGGCGAGAACCGCCAGGATGATTTCCGGCAGGATGACGTTGAGATCGCTCGAGATCATGGTCCCGCCCCCTCAGTGCGAGGCGACTTGCGCGGCGGTATCCGCCCCGGCAAGCGCCGTGTCGTAATTGTCCACCAGCGCCGCCACCGACGGGCCGATGATGTCGAGTACCAGCGCCGGATAGACGCCAAGCAGCAGGGTCATCACCACAAGCGGGGCGAAGATCCATTTCTCCCGGCGTTCCATATCGGTGATCGCACGCAGGCTTTCCTTGATGAGATCCCCGAAGACCACGCGCCGGTAGAGCCAGAGCGCATAGGCGGCCGAGAAGATCACGCCGGTCGTGGCCACGGCGGCAACCCAGGTGTTGACCTGGAAGGTCGCCATCAGCGTCAGGAATTCCCCGACGAAGCCGCTGGTGCCCGGCAGGCCGACATTTGCCATGGTGAAGAGCATGAAGACCAGCGCATAGGCGGGCATCCGGTTCACGAGGCCGCCATAGGCGTCGATGTCGCGCGTGTGCATCCGGTCGTAGATCACGCCGACGCACAGGAAGAGCGCACCCGAAATGAAGCCGTGGCTCAGCATCTGGAATATCGCGCCGTCGACACCCTGCTGGTTGGCTGCAAAGATGCCCATCGTGACGAAGCCCATATGCGCCACGGAGGAATAGGCGATGAGCTTCTTCATGTCCTCCTGCACGAGGGCCACCAGCGATGTGTATACGATGGCGATCGCGCTCATCCACAGCACCAGCGGCGTCATGACTTCAGACCCTACCGGGAACATCGGAAGCGAGAAGCGCAGGAAGCCGTAGCCGCCCATCTTAAGCAGGATCGCCGCCAGCACGACCGACCCCGCGGTCGGCGCCTGGACGTGCGCGTCGGGCAGCCAGGTATGGACCGGCCACATCGGCATCTTCACCGCGAAGGAAGAGAAGAAGGCGATGAAAAGCAGCGTCTGCAGACCGCCGACCACATGGATGCCCAGCAGGCTGAAACTCTCGAAGTCGAACTGATGGACAAGCAGCGCCTCGATGTCGGTGGTTCCGGCCTCGGAATACATCGCGACCATTGCCACCAGCATCAGCACCGAGCCGAGGAAGGTGTAGAGGAAGAACTTGAACGAGGCGTAGATGCGCTCCTTGCCGCCCCAGATGCCGATGATCAGGAACATCGGGATGAGACCGGCCTCGAAGAAGAGATAGAAGAGGACCAGATCGAGCGCGACGAAAACGCCGATCATCAGCGTCTCGAGCAGGAGGAAGGCGATCATGTACTCCTTGACGCGCTCGGTGACGTTCCAGCTTGCCGCGATTGTCAGCGGCATGATGAAGGTCGTGAGCATCACAAAGAGAACCGAGATGCCGTCGACACCCATCTTGTACTTGAGCCCGAGCAGCCAGTCGGCTTCCTCGACGAACTGGAAGCCGGTGTCGTTCGGATCGAAGCCCGCCAGCAGGAAGAGCGAGACGATGAACGTGGCGGAGGTGGCGATCAGGGCGAGCCATTTGGCGTTGCGCTGCGCCGCCGCGTCGGTCCCGCGCAGGAACACCGCCAGGATCAGCGCCGCGAGCGCCGGGATGAAGGTGATGATGGAAAGAAGTGAGTTGTCCATCACTGCGCTCCTCCGCTGAGCGTCATCCAAGTGACAAGGATCGCGATCCCGATCACCATCGCGAAGGCATAGGTGAAGATGTAGCCGGACTGGGCGCGGCCCGCGAGGCGGGTGAAGAAGGGCACGATGCCCATCGCCACGCCGTTGAGGAAGCCGTCGATGACGCTGCCGTCACCGCGTTTCCAGAAGGTCCGTCCGATGCTCTTCGCGGGCTGGACGAAGACCGCGTCATAGACCTCGTCGAAGTACCACTTGTTCTTGAGGAACAGATACAGCGGACGCTGGTTCTCGGCCAGGCGCGCGGGCAGCGTCGGGTTCCAGATGTAGAACCAGAGCGCCATGAGCAGACCGCCCAGCATCGCGATGAAGGGAGAGACCTTCACCCAGGCCGGGGCCGCGTGGGCGTCTTCGAGAACGTGGTTGTCCGGCCCGAAATAGAGTGCCCCCTCGCCCGGCGCCCCGGCAAAGCCGCCATGATGCGCGCCTTCGCCGGCCTCGCCATGGCCTTCGTCAGTCGCGACGGCGACGGTATCCGGCGCGCTGGTCTCGGCCTCGGAGGTTTCCTGCGTCTCGCCCGTGGTCGCGACCGCGTTGCCGTGATCCTCGGCGGCTTCCACTGAGGCGGCAGGCTCCCCGTTCGCGGCGGCGTGTTCTTCGCCTGCTTCCGCGTGGGTGGCAGCCTCGCCGAAGGGAATTCCGTAGAAACGCGCGACCTGATCGGCATGGCCGAAGAAGCTGCCGTACCAGAGCATCCCGGCGAATACCGACCCGAGCGCGAGCACGCCAAGCGGGATCACCATGACCATGGGGCTTTCGTGGGCATGTTCATGCGTGTGCTTGTCCCCCCGCGGGGTGCCGAAGAACGTCAGGAACATCAGCCGCCAGCTGTAGAAACTGGTGAAGGCCGCCGCGATGACCAGAAGCCAGAATCCGTAGCCCGATCCGCCAGCCCAGGCGCTCTCGATGATCGCGTCCTTCGAAAGGAAGCCGGCAAAGCCGATCTGGGTCAGGGGAATGCCGACGCCGGTGATGGCCAGCGTCCCGATCATCATCGCCCAGAAGGTATAGGGAATCTTCTTCCGCAGGCCGCCGTAGTTGGTCATGTCCTGCTCGTGATGCATCGCGTGGATGACCGAGCCGGCACCGAGAAACAGCATCGCCTTGAAGAACGCATGGGTGAAGAGGTGGAACATCGCCGCCGAGTACATGCCCACGCCCGCCGCCACGAACATGTAGCCAAGCTGTGAACACGTCGAATAGGCGATGACGCGCTTGATGTCGGTCTGCACCAGACCGACGGTCGCCGCGAAGAAGGCCGTCGTGGCCCCGATCACGGTGATGAAGGTCGTCGCCTCGGGCGCGTACTCCATCAGCGGCGACATGCGGCAGACAAGGAACACACCCGCCGTCACCATGGTCGCGGCGTGGATGAGCGCGGAGACCGGCGTCGGACCTTCCATCGCGTCCGGCAGCCAGGTGTGGAGGAAAAGCTGCGCCGACTTGCCCATTGCCCCGATGAACAGGAGGAAGGCCACGAGATTGGCCGCGTTCCACTCTGTCCACAGGAAGCTGAGCTGCGTCTCGGCCAGTTGCGGCGCTGCGGCAAAGATGTCGTCGAAACGGATGCTGTCGGTCAGGAAGAACAGCGCGAAGATCCCCAGCGCGAAGCCGAAGTCGCCGACACGGTTCACCACAAAGGCCTTGATCGCCGCAGAATTGGCCGAGGGCTTGCGATAGTAGAACCCGATCAGCAGATAGGAGGCAACGCCGACACCTTCCCAGCCAAAGAACATCTGCACAAGGTTGTCAGACGTCACGAGCGCCAGCATCGCGAAGGTGAAGAACGAAAGGTAGGCGAAGAAACGCGGCTTGTAGCTTTCGCCCTCATTCCATTGCGGATCATGCGCCATGTAGCCGAAGGAATAGAGATGCACGAGGCTCGACACCGTCGTCACCACGATCAGCATGATCGCGGTCATCCGGTCGAGCCGGATGGACCAATCGGTCGACAGCGTGCCGCTGTCGATGAAGCGCATCAGCGTTATGTGTTCGGTAACGCCGTCAAAGCTGAAGAAGACGATCCAGCTCAGCAGCGCGGCGAGGAACAAGAAGCCCGTGGCGATCCACATGGCGACCTTCTCGCCGAGAAACTTCCAGCCGAAACCGCAGATCAGGCTGCCGATCAGGGGCGCGAAGAGGATGATCTTTTCCATTGTCCCCTTACCCTTTCATCACGTTGACGTCTTCGACGTCGATGGTGCCCCGATTGCGGAAGAAGCACACGAGGATCGCAAGCCCGATGGCGGCCTCTGCGGCGGCCACTGTCAGGACGAAGAGCGTGAACACCTGACCTGTCAGATCGCCCAGATAGCTCGAGAAGGCGACCAGGTTGATGTTCACCGCCAGCAGGATCAGCTCGATGCTCATCAGCAGGATGATCACGTTCTTGCGGTTCAGGAACAGCCCGAAGATGCCTATGACAAAGAGCGTCGCCGCCACTGTCAGGTAATGTTCAAGTCCGATCATTCTTGTCCCTCGGTTCGCTTTCGTCCGGCTTTGCCGGTTCGCCTTGTCCTGTTGTCCGGTCGCCCGGCAATTCCCTCAGAGGAAGGAGTATCCGCCGAGCACGATGACGAGCACGACGACAAGGACGATGATTGTTGTTTGAGACATTGCTTCGTTCCTAAGTTCGGCAATTCGCCTGATTGCGACGGCGGGGGATCAGAGCCCCTGCCCCGGTTTCACGTCCCGCAGTTCCATCGCGAGTTTCGGGTCCCGCATCATCTGCGCGACAACGTTCTGGCGTTTGACATCCTGGCGATGGCGCAAGGTCAGGACGATCGCCCCGATCATCGCGACCAGCAGGATCAGCCCCGCAAGCTGGAACAGCAGGAAGTAGCGGTCATACAGCAGCAGCCCGAGCGCCTCGGTATTCTGAATTTCCGCCGGCGTCACGTTCTGGCGCAGCCCCTCGGCCGCCGAACTTGCCTCCCAGGCGCCGAAGGCCATCACGAACTGCATGAGGATGATCAGCCCGATCAGCAGGGCAAGCGGCATGTAGCGGGCCATCTCGGCCTTCAGCTCGGCAAAATCGACGTCGAGCATCATCACGACGAACAGAAAGAGGACCGCGACGGCGCCGACATAGACGATCACCAGAAGCATCGCCACGAACTCGGCGCCCAGCAGCACGAACAGACCGGCCGAACTGAGAAACGCGAGGATCAGCCAGAGCACCGAATGCACCGGGTTGCGACCGATGACCGTGAAGAGACCGCCCGCGATCACGCAGACGGCGAACAGGTAGAATGCGAAAACGCTCATGCCTCGTCCTCTTTTTCGTCCATCACCTGTTGGGCCAGTTCAAGCGCCCGGGTCATGGCCGGCAGACCGGCAAAGACCGACATCTGCCCGATGGTCTCGATGATGTGCTGCTTGCTCGCTCCGGCCTCGAGCGCGTGGCGGACCGTCTGGCGGATGCCGACATCGTTCTGCGCGCCCTGCATCGTAAGCCCCGCAAGCGTGAGCAGCAGGCGGGTGCGGGCATCGAGCCCGCCCTCGTTGATCGTGTTGCCGAACATGATCTCCATCATGTCCTTCGGCATCGTGCCCCAGAGCTTCTCGAAACCTTTCGGGGTGAAGGCCTCCATCGCAGGAAAGGTCTTCGCCATCTCCTGCGCCTGCTCCATCATCGTCACGAAAGGGTTTCTCGACTCGCTCATCTGTACGGCGCGTCCAGTTCGAGGTTGCGCGCGATCTCGGCTTCCCAGCGGTCTCCGTTGGCCAGCAACTTGGCCTTGTCGTAGAACAGCTCTTCGCGTGTCTCGGTCGCGAACTCGAAGTTCGGCCCCTCGACGATCGCATCGACCGGGCAGGCCTCCTGACAGAAACCGCAGTAAATGCATTTGGTCATGTCGATGTCGTAGCGCGTGGTCCGGCGCGAGCCGTCCTCGCGCGGTTCGGCGTCGATGGTGATGGCCTGTGCCGGGCAGATCGCCTCGCAGAGCTTGCAGGCAATGCAGCGTTCCTCGCCGTTTGGATAGCGCCTCAGCGCATGCTCGCCCCGGAACCGAGGCGACAGCGGGCCCTTCTCATGCGGGTAGTTCACGGTCGCCTTCTTGCCGAAGAAGTACTTCAGGCCCAGCTTCATGCCGACCCAGAAGTCCTGCAGCAGGAAGTATTTCGCCGCGCGGGAATAATCGATCTGGGTCATGTCAGTCCTCGTCCTCGAGCTTGGTGCCGCCATGCAGCGCCGACCAGTCGTTGAGCGCCGTCACGATCCCGGCCTCCTCGACGTCGATCATGTCTCCCGATTGCGGATCCGCGAGCTGCACCACGAATTTCGACGTGATGAAGGCGGCGAGATCCAGAAGGTCCCGGTGGGATGCCTTGGCGATGGCTTCGGCAAGTGTGGTCATGTCAGGCTCCTATCCAGCGCGCATATGCGCCCCAGAACCAGTCGAATTTGGCGGCGAATGCCACGAAGACCACCCAGACGAGGCTGAAGGGCAGGAAGACCTTCCAGCCCAGCCGCATGAGCTGGTCGTAGCGGTAGCGGGGCGTGATCGCCTTGACCATCGCGAAGAGGAAGAAGAAGAAAGCCATTTTCGCGACCATCCAGAGCACGCCGTCCGGCAGTCCCGGGATCGGCGAGAGCCAGCCGCCGAAGAAGAGCAGCGAGGTCAGCGCGCACATCAGGAAGATCGCGATGTACTCCCCGGCCATGAAGAGCAGGAAGGGGGTCGAGGAATATTCCACCTGATAGCCCGCGACGAGTTCCGATTCCGCTTCGGGCAGGTCGAAGGGGGGGCGGTTCGTCTCTGCGAGGCAGGAGATGAAGAACAGGAACACCATCGGGAAATGCGGGAGCCAGTACCAGCTGAAGAAGCCGTAGGGACCCTGTTGCGCATGTACGATCCCTGAAAAGCTCAACGATCCCGAGGAGATAATGACACCGATGATGATCAGGCCCAGCGAGACCTCATAGGAGATCATCTGCGCCGCCGATCGCAGCGAGCCGAGGAAGGGGTATTTCGAGTTGGACGCCCAGCCCCCCATGATCACGCCATAGACCTCGAGAGAGGAGACGGCGAAGACGAAGAGGATGGCGACATTGATGTCCGCAAGTACCCAGCCCTCGTTGAAGGGGATCACGGCCCAGGCCAGCATTGCCAGCACGAATGAGGTGAGAGGCGCCATGATGAACACGGTCTTGTCCGCCCCGGCAGGGATGACGACTTCCTTGACCACGTATTTCAGCGCATCGGCCACGGTTTGCAGCAGGCCGAAGATGCCGACCACGTTCGGCCCGCGCCGCATCTGGACGGCGGCCCAGATCTTGCGGTCGCCATAGACCAGAAAAAGCAGCGAGATCATCACGAAAGCGACAACCGCGAGGCTTTGCGCAAGGATCAGGACGAAGATGCCGAAGGGCGTCGTGAAGAAATCAGCCATGGGTCCTCACACACTCGGTATTCGGTTTTCCGCGCAGTCGGCAGCCACGACTTCCGCGTCGATGGTCGCCTGGCCGCGAGGCAGGGCGGGCGAGATGGTGTAAACAGCATCTGCCGTCCACACGCCAGCCTCTTGAGAGATATTCGTGCGCAGATGACGCGCAAATCCGTAGCCCCGCTCCAGCGTGTAACGCGCGGCCGCGCAATCGGCGTAACGCGTCACGTCGGAGGGTTCCAGCGCCTTGGTCATCGAGGCCACGACCTGCACAAGCTCGCGGTCGAGCGGGCTGGCCGTCACGCCGAGGTAATCGGGCACGAGATCCTCCGCCGTCGGAGCGGCCGATGCGCAGCTCGCCAGCGCCAGCAGGGGTATGCAGACCAGCCGGATCATTCCGCCGCCATCTGCCCCGCCAGGCGTGCCTTCGCATTGGCCGAGAGCTCGGCCATCAGGGCACTGGCACGCGCGATGGGGTTTGTGAGGTAGAAATCCTTCACCGGGCTTTCGAAACCGCCCGATCCCAGCTCGCCCTCGGGCAGCGCGGCCACCGCGTTCTCGGCCAGCTCGTCGATCCGGCCCAGGTGCGGATGCGCCTTGACCAGCGCCTGGCGCAGCTGCGCGAGGCTGTCGAAGGGCAGCGTGGCACCAAGCTCGGCGGAAAGCGCGCGCAGGATCGCCCAGTTTTCCTTGGCCTCACCCGGCGCGAACCCGGCGCGCAGCGCGAGTTGCGGACGGCCCTCGGTGTTCACGAAAAGGCCCGGCTCCTCGGTATAGGCAGCACCCGGCAGGATGATGTCTGCGCGATGCGCGCCCCGGTCGCCGTGGCTGCCCTGGTAGATCACCAGGGGACCCGGCGCGATTTCGATCTCGTCAGCACCGAGGTTGTAGACGACCTCGGCCCCCTCGAGGGCAGCCCCGAGACCGCCTTCGGTGACGGCACCGACATCCATCGCCCCCACGCGGCTGGCCGCCGTGTGCAGGATCAGCAGACGGGATTGTGCGGTCTCGGCGACGCGCATCAAATGTCCCAGAACCGCAGCGCCGTCCTCTCCGGTCAGCGCGCCCTGCCCGACGATGATCAACCCGCCCTTGGGCTTGTCGGACAGATCCTCGTTCGCGAACCTTTGCAAAGCGGCGCGGTCGGAACCGATGTGGTGATAGTCATAGGTCAGATCGACCGGATCGCCTATCACGCCCACATGCGCGCCGGCCAGCCAGGCCTTGCGGATCCGCGCATTCAGCACCGGCGCCTCGAGCCGGGGATTGGTGCCGACCAGCAGGATCGTCCCGGCGCTTTCGATGTCCTCGATGGAAGCATTGCCGACATAGCCGTAGCGGTTTCCGGCGGGCAGTTTCGCCCCGTCGGTGCGGCATTCGACAGATCCGCCCTGCCCTTCGATCAGCGCCTTCAGCGCATAGACCGCCTCGACCGGCGCCAGATCCCCGATCAGGCCCGCGACCTTCTTGCCCTTCATCGCCTCGGCGGCCTTGGCAAGTGCCTCTCCCCAGCCCGCCGGGCGCAGCTTGCCGTTCTCGCGGATATAGGGCTTGTCCAGCCGCTGACGCCGCAACCCGTCCCAGACGAAGCGCGACTTGTCCGAGATCCACTCCTCGTTCACGCCGTCATGGTTGCGCGGCAGGATGCGCATGACTTCGCGCCCCTTGCTGTCGACGCGGATGTTCGAGCCGAGCGCGTCCATCACGTCGACGCTTTCCGTCTTGCTCAGCTCCCAGGGCCGCGCGGTGAAGGCATAGGGCTTCGAGACCAGTGCACCCACGGGGCAGAGGTCGATGATGTTGCCCTGCATGTTCGATTCGAGCGTCTGGTTGAGGTAGGAGGTGATCTCCGCATCCTCGCCCCGCCCGGTCTGGCCCATCTGGTGGATGCCGGCCACCTCGGTGGTGAAGCGCACGCAGCGGGTGCAGGAGATGCAACGCGTCATGTGCGTCTCGACGAGCGGGCCGAGGTTCAGGTCCTCGGTCGCGCGCTTGGCCTCGCGAAAGCGCGAGAAGTCGACGCCATAGGCCATCGCCTGGTCCTGGAGGTCGCATTCGCCGCCCTGATCGCAGATCGGACAGTCGAGCGGGTGATTGATGAGCAGGAACTCCATCACCCCCTCGCGGGCCTTCTTGACCATGGGCGAGTTGGTCTTGACCACCGGCGGCTGCCCCTCGGGGCCGGGCCGCAGATCCTTGACCTGCATCGCGCAGGAAGCGGCCGGTTTGGGCGGTCCGCCGACGACCTCGACGAGGCACATGCGGCAATTCCCGGCGATGGTCAGGCGCTCGTGGTAGCAGAAGCGCGGGATCTCGATCCCCGCCTGCTCGCAGGCCTGGATGAGTGTCAAAGCCCCATCCACCTCGATTTCATTGCCGTCAATGATGATCTTGCGCAGGTCAGACACGTCTCACCCTCTCACTTGTTTCCAGGCAGCGAACAGGTCCTTGACCCTGACACCTTCGATTTCCATATCCGCGAGGTTGGCATCCTTGATGCGGACCCCTGTCATGTTGACGTTTTCGAAGCTCGCTCCCGTCAGATTGACATCGATGGCACTCATCCCGCTGAGATCCACATCAACGAAGCGCGACCCGGAAAGCCGGGCATCGCGGGCTTCTATCTGGTCCGTCGTGTTCGCGAGCTTCACAGCCATCTCAATGCGCCCTCAGAAGCGAGCCGATGGAGGAGTTCCTGTCGATCTCTTCCCTGCCGAGGGCGCAATAGCCCTGCACATCCCCCACGGCAACCCCCTTGGTCTCGAGCCAGGCGTAGCCGCGTTGGCGCATGCGCGCCTTCTCGGCATCCGAGCGCACGTAGGCCTTGATCTCGTCCGCAGAATAACCCAGCTTCAGCGCCTTGTTTCTCAGTTCGTTGAGGCGGCTGAAGGCCGAAACCATCCGCGCCGAAATGTCGGGACAGGTCTTGCGGATCTCGTCCGCGATTCCGATCCAGAGCAGCCCGTCATCGATCTCGGCCACCTCGCGCAGCGGCGGTTTTGCCGCTACGGGTTGCGCGCCGAGCGACAGGGCGACCAGGGCCATCAACATCATACTGCGCATTCCACATCTCCATCTGTCTGGCTTGCAGACAAGGAAGTGGGGCGGCAGGCGCGAGCTATCCAATAACATGCGCGTGCTGCGGAAAGCGCCGGGAGATATGTCGCGCACACCGTCACTCGGGGCAGGCCCCATGCAATGTGAGCGTGTCGTTCGCGATCGGCGGCGCCGGATAGTCCGGCCCGACCACCCATCGGATGTCGGAAGAACCGTAATCGTTCACGCAATAGACGATGGCCTCGTATTCCGCCGCCATCCTCGCCCCTGCCAGCGAGGCGGAGACGGGTTTCGCCGTAACGGTGAAGACGTTGCGCTGCTCTCCCTTGGCGAGCTTGGTGCGGAACGACTTGCCGTCGAAAAGCACCGTGGTGCTGGACCTCGAGCAGCCCCCGACCATCAGCGCGGCCATGCAGAGGATCGCGATCGCCCTCATGCCGCCGCTCCCGGCGTACAGCGCGCACCGCGCCAGCTTTGCGCCTCGGCCAGATGCGACCAGCCGAAGGCCGCGTCGCTGTCGCCCTGCCGGCGCAGAAGCGCCAGACGGCCGAGCGCCTCGTCCAGCGTCGGCCTGTGCCCCTGCGGGACCCACCACATCACAAAATGCATGTCTTCCATCGCCTCGAACCATTCCGCACGCCGGTTGTAGAACTGCCTGTGGATGGTGCCCCAGACGAATGTCTCGAGCGCAGACACATTCTCCCAGACGGTCAGGTTGGCGACGCTTCTCGGATCATCCCCGATGTTGTTCTCGAGGTTGCCGGCATTCGGCTCGCCCGACCCTTCCATCATCCAGACGAAACCCGGCATCCGCTTGCCCAGCCCGTTGACACGGTCAAGCGCCATGACGAAGTCGCGTATGCGCGCGTCGTCCGGATCGTGGCGCAGACGCCCGACGTTCAACTGGGCAAGGTGGGTCCCCTCGGGCTGCATCACATGAACCCGGCGACGATGGCCATGAGCCCGAGGAGGACGCACATCACCATCCCCACGACGAACACCCAGGAACGAAGCCCCCCATCCGGCTTGCCCTTGCCACTGACATGCACCCAGGCATGAACCAGCCGGGAGACGAAGAAGATCGAGGCCAGCCAGTTGACCCAGAGCGGCGAGGCCCCGGCCAGGATCGCGGCGAGCGTCACCGCCGTGAAGGGGCCGACCATCTCGACCGCGTTCATATGTGCGCGGTAAAGACGATAGGCAGGGTTCGCGTAGTCCGCCTCGGGTGCGCCGCCGGACACGACCCCTGCGCGGCCCTTCGCCGCCGAGGACCATCCGGCAAGAATCAGCGTCAGCAGCGCGAAGGCCGCGACAGAGACGGTTGCGTGTGAATATGCCTCGAAGATCTCCATGGTCCTACTCCGCAGCGATGGTTGTCTTGCGCGGCCCGCGCTTGTGCCTGATGCGGTCCTCGATCTCGTCCCGGAAATGCCGGATCAGACCCTGGATCGGCCAGGCCGCCGCGTCGCCGAGCGCGCAGATCGTGTGACCCTCGACCTGCTTGGTCACGTCAAACAGCATGTCGATCTCTGCCGGTTCGGCCTCGCCCGTGACCAGCCGGTCCATGACCCGCATCATCCAGCCGGTGCCTTCCCGGCAGGGCGTGCACTGGCCACAGCTTTCGTGCTTGTAGAATTTCGACAGCCGCCAGATGGCCTTTATGACATCGGTGGACTTGTCCATGACGATCACCGCCGCCGTGCCGAGGCCCGAACGCTGTTCGCGCAGATAGTCGAAGTCCATGATGGCCTCCTTCATCTGCGCGCCGGGAATCATCGGCACGGACGAACCGCCCGGGATCACGGCCTTGAGGTTGTCCCAGCCGCCCCTGATGCCGCCGCAGTGACGTTCGATCAGCTCCTCGAAGGTGATCGACATGGCCTCTTCGACAACGCAGGGATTGTTCACATGGCCCGAGATCGCGAAAAGCTTGGTCCCCGCGTTGTTCTGACGCCCGAAGGACGAGAACCACTCGGGGCCGCGCCGCAGGATCGTCGGCACCACGGCGATGGATTCCACGTTGTTGACGGTCGTCGGACAGCCGTAGAGCCCCGCGCCCGCCGGGAAGGGCGGCTTCATGCGCGGCATGCCCTTCTTGCCCTCGAGGCTTTCGAGCAGCGCGGTTTCCTCGCCGCAGATATAGGCACCCGCGCCGTGGTGGAGATACAGATCGAAATCGAACCCCGACTTGCAGGCGTTGCGCCCGATCAGGCCGGCCTCGTAGGCCTCGTCGATGGCGGCTTGCAGGGCCTCCTTCTCGCGGATGTATTCGCCCCGGATGTAGATATAGCAGGCATTCGCGTTCATCGCGAACGATGCAATCAGGCAGCCCTCGATCAGCGTGTGCGGATCGTGTCGCATGATCTCGCGATCCTTGCAGGTTCCCGGCTCGGATTCGTCGGCGTTGACCACCAGGTAGGAAGGGCGGCCGTCGCTTTCCTTTGGCATGAAGGACCACTTCAGCCCGGTCGGAAAGCCCGCTCCGCCGCGGCCACGCAGACCCGACGCCTTCATTTGGTCGATGATCCAGCCCTGCCCCTTGCCGAGCAGTCCGGCGGTGCCGTCCCAGTGGCCCCGCGCCTGGGCGCCCTTCAGGGTGCGGTCATGCATCCCGTAGAGGTTCGTGAAGATCCGGTCCTTGTCCTCGAGCATCCGAGCGTCCTTCCTGTGACCGCCTCGCGGCGGACTAACCCTTGTCTTCGGCGCGCACCGACTTGCGTGCGCGCCACATCTGCGCCGTCACGACCAGCGCCCAGAACATCGCCGCAAGCGCCGCGAAATCGAACAGCAACGCATATCGTCCCGGCAGTCCGGCCATCGGCCCGACGATCTGGGCCCCGAGCCAGAGCAGGATCGCCACGGCGATGACAAGCCCGACCATGCGGCCCCTGCGCGCCTGCGCCCTCTCGATTTCGGCTTCGCTCGCCACCTGCGCTCAGCCCCGCTTCTTCCTGCGCGAGAACTCAGTCTCGCCGCCGGCCGCCAGCGTCTTCGCCTGACCGATCCAGTCGTCGCGTTCGATCCGGCCCTTGAAGCGCAGGCGGCTGTCGACCCATGCGACCTCCGAGGCATCCCAGGCCGCGATCTGGTCGAAATGCCAGATGCCCAGACCGTTCAACGTCTCTTCAAGCTTCGGGCCCACGCCGCTGATCAGCTTCAAATCGTCCTCGGAGCCGCCCTTCGGCGACTGCATCAGCGCCGGTTCGCGCTCTTCCTTCGCCGCGTCGGCGGCGGCGGCTGTCGCGTGTCCGGGCGTGGGCTCGGGTTGCGAAACCGGCTCTGGCGCGGATGCGGCTTCGGCGATCGGTTCCGCGACAGGCGCTGGTTCAACTGCGGGTTCCGGCGCCGGCGCTGCGGCGGTCTCGGCCTTCCCAGCCTCGGCCTTCCCGGTCCTGGGCGCAGGGGTGGCAGCGGCCGGTTGCGGTGCCGGCTGCGCGCGCGGCGCAGGCGATGGCGCGGCCTGTGTCACGGTGTTGTCCTTGCAGCGCAGGTTCGCAAGCAGCAGACCCAGCAGCAACATGACGACGATCCCCGTCAGCAGCGCGCCGAAGAAGCCCCAGCCGCTGAAGATCCAGAGGACCAGGAAAACCAGCAGCGCCAGCCCGGCGGCCAGCATCCAGCTTTTCCTTCTGCAATCGTCCATGTCGTCCATCATCTTCCCGGTCCCCCTCCCGTTGGTTGCGCTTCAGATTTCATTCGTCCTTGCGGGTTTCATCCTTCTTCTTGCGGCCCGAGGCCTTCGTATTTGTGCCGGCGGCGGTCTTGCGGGTCTTCGCCTTGCCCGGAGCCGGAGCAGCGTCGTCGGCCGCGTCCGAGGAAACCCCCGCCGGTTCGTCCTTCGAGCGCGGATGCGCATTCGAACTCGCCTGCGCCTCCTGTTCGGTTATCCCGGTCTTGTCGGCGGGCGCGCCTTCAGAGGGGCGCGGCTCATCTTCGGAGCCGCCGGGCTTTTCGCCCACATTGGCCGCATGGCTGCGCCATGGCGTCGTCAGCGGCACCTCGGTTCCATCGATCCGCTTGACAGAATCCCCGATGTCGACAGCCAACTGGACCGATGCATTGTACTGCGTCCGGCCCGATTCATGATCCGTCAGAGAGGTGAGCCCGCTCAACGGTTCGGACGCATAGCGCCCGTTCTGGGGCCCTGGGACCGGCACCTTGCCGGCCGCCAGCTCGTCGATGATCTCGCCCATCCGGGCGACCGTCAGATCCTCGTAGTAATCCTTGCCGATCTGCGCCATCGGCGCGTTCGAGCACGATCCGAGGCATTCCACCTCTTCCCAGGAAAACTTTCCGTCGGCCGAAAGCTCATGCGCCTTCGCCGCGATCTTCTCCTTGCATACCCCGATCAGGTCCTCGGCGCCGCAGATCATGCAGGAGGTCGTGCCGCAGACCTGGATATGCGCGACCGAGCCGACGGGTTGCAGCTGGAACATGAAGTAGAAGGTCGCCACCTCGAGCGCGCGGATGTACTGCATGCCCAGCATGTCTGCCACATGCTCGATCGCCGGACGCGACAGCCAGCCCTCCTGCTCCTGCGCGCGCCACAGAAGCGGAATGATGGCGCTGGCCTGACGGCCTTCGGGATATTTGGTGATCTGCCCGTCCGCCCATGCCTGGTTATCCGGCGTGAAGGCGAAGCTTTCGGGCTGGTCGAGATGGAGGCGGCGGAGCATTCAGATCAGTCCTCGCAGAAAGACAAGCAATACGGCGACGATGGCGCCGAGGACGGCGGCCTTTGCCACCCGGTAGCGGCCCGCGGGCATCAAGGCAACGGCGACCCCGATCACAGCCCCGGACAGCAGATTCCAGAGATCGACGGTCAGCGTCACCGGTCGATCTCTCCGAACACCACGTCCAGGGACCCGATGATGGCTGCCACATCGGCCAGTTGGTGGCCGGTGGCGATATAATCCATCGCCTGAAGATGCGGAAAGCCCGGCGCGCGCAGCTTGGCGCGGTAGGGGCGGTTCGTACCGTCGGCGACGAGGTAGACGCCGAACTCGCCCTTGGGGGCCTCGACGGCGCAGTAGACCTCGCCCTCGGGGACGTGAAACCCTTCGGTGTAAAGCTTGAAGTGATGGATCAACGCTTCCATCGAGGTCTTCATCGAGGCGCGCGAGGGCGGTGTGATCTTGCCGCGTGCGAGCACGGGGCCCGGTTCCGCCCGCAGTTTCTCGACGCATTGCAGGATGATCGAGGTCGACTGCCGCATCTCTTCCATGCGCACGAGGTAACGGTCGTAACAGTCGCCGTTCTTGCCCACGGGAATCTGGAAATCGAACTCGTCGTAGCACTCGTAGGGCTGCGACCGGCGCAGGTCCCAGGCAAGGCCAGAACCGCGCACCATGACACCGGAGAACCCCCATTTCTGGATGTCATCCTCGGTCACGATCGCGATATCGGCGTTGCGCTGCTTGAAGATCCGGTTCTCGGTCAGAAGCCCGTCGATATCGTCGATGAACGTCGGGAACTCTCGCGCCCATGTCTCGATGTCGTCGATCAGCGCCGGAGGCAGATCCTGATGCACGCCGCCCGGCCGGAAATAGGCCGCGTGGAGCCGCGCTCCGCAGGCACGCTCGTAGAAGATCATCAGCTTCTCGCGCTCTTCGAAACCCCAGAGAGGCGGAGTCAGTGCGCCGACATCAAGCGCCTGCGTGGTCACGTTCAGCAGGTGGTTCAGCACCCGCCCGATCTCGGAGTAGAGCACCCGGATCAGCGAGGCCCTGCGCGGCACCTCGACGCCGGTCAGCTTCTCGATCGCCAGACACCATGCATGCTCCTGGTTCATCGGCGCGACGTAATCGAGCCGGTCGAAATAGGGCAGGTTCTGCAGGTAGGTTCTGCTTTCCATCAACTTCTCGGTGCCCCGGTGCAGCAGCCCGATATGCGGGTCGCAGCGCTCGACGATCTCGCCGTCGAGTTCCAGCACAAGCCGCAGCACGCCATGCGCCGCCGGGTGCTGAGGCCCGAAGTTGATGTTGAAGTTGCGGATCTTCTGTTCGCCCGTGAGCGCGTCCTCGAAACCCTTGGATCCGTCCATCATCACAGCTTCTCCAGTTCCTGCAACTTCATCCCCATCCACCACAGCAGCGCGATGGTACCGATAGGAACGACGCAGACCACGGCCCAGTACCTGTTGATCCCGAAGAACGGCAAGAGCTTGATCATCGGGATGATCGTCAGCGCCGAAATCAGCAGCCAGAAGAAGGTCTCCATCAGACCGCCTGCCCCGCCGAAGGGCACCCTGCGACGCCCCCGCTCACTTCGCCGCTTCCTTCTTTTCGTCGCCCGGCAGAATGTACTCGGCCCCTTCCCAGGGGCTCATGAAATCGAACTGCCGGTATTCCTGAACCAGGCTGACAGGTTCGTAGACCACACGTTTCTGCGCCTCATCGTAGCGCACCTCGGTATAGCCCGTCGTCGGGAAGTCCTTGCGCAGAGGATAACCGCGGAACCCGTAGTCCGTCAAAATGCGCCGCAGGTCCGGATGTCCCGAGAAGAGGATTCCGAACATGTCGAACACCTCGCGCTCGAACCAGTTGGCCGAGGGGTGGATCCCGGTGATCGAGGGCACCATCTCATCCTCGCGGATCGACATGCGCAGGCGGATCCGGTGGTTCTGATACATCGACAGGAAATGGTAGACCACGTCGAAGCGCTTGGCCCGACCCGGGTGGTCTACCGCAGTGATATCGACAAGCGTCGAGAAGCGGCAGGTCGGATCCGTGCGTAGGAACTCGACAAGCCCGGTGATCGAGGCCGGCGCCACGTCCACGTTCAGCTCGCCGTGGCGCACCTCCCAGGTCAGCACGCAATCGGGCCGCTTCTGTTCGACATAGGCGCCGAGATCGTTGAGTGCTTCGGACATGTTGGGCCCCAATGCGATTGGTCGGTCAGTCAAAGCGCCCGCCAGATCAGCGGACGATGGTTCCGGTACGCCGGATCTTGCGCTGAAGCTGCAGGATTCCGTAGAGCAGCGCCTCGGCCGTCGGCGGGCAGCCGGGCACGTAGATGTCGACGGGCACGATCCGGTCGCAGCCGCGCACGACGGAGTAGCTGTAATGGTAGTAGCCCCCGCCATTGGCGCAGGAGCCCATCGAGATCACGTAGCGCGGCTCGGGCATCTGGTCGTAGACCTTGCGCAGCGCCGGCGCCATCTTGTTGGTCAGCGTTCCGGCCACGATCATCAGGTCCGACTGGCGCGGGCTCGCACGCGGCGCGGTGCCGAAACGTTCCAGATCATAGCGCGGCATCGAGGTATGCATCATCTCGACCGCGCAGCAGGCCAGTCCGAACGTCATCCAGTGCAGCGACCCGGTGCGCGCCCAGTTGATGATGTCCTCGGTCGATGTAACGAGGAATCCCTTGTCCTGCAACTCGCGGTTCAGGGTCTGGGTGGCGACCTCGCGGTCCGCCCCGGCCGCGTTCACGCCATAGGCAGCAGGCTCGGACGGTCCGGATTTGACCCGGGTCACGAGCGCCTCTTCGGGTATCACTGCCATTCGAGTGCTCCCTTCTTCCATTCGTAGGCGAAGCCGATCGTCAGCACCCCGAGGAATACCATCATGGACCAGAAGCCCGCCATGGAGATGTCCTTGAAGGCCACGGCCCACGGGAACAGGAAGGCGATCTCGAGATCGAAGATGATGAAGAGGATCGACACGAGGTAGAAGCGCACGTCGAACTTCATCCGGGCGTCATCGAAGGCGTTGAAGCCGCATTCGTAGGCCGACACCTTTTCGGGGTCCGGATTGCGCACGGCCAAGACGACGGCGGCGAGGATCAGGACCAGGCCCAGACCGATTGCGACGGCAAGAAAGATGAGGATGGGAAGATATTCCCGAAGCATCTCGTCCACGTGGTGGCTCCTAAAGTCTGGCGGGCGCGGAAGCCGATGCTGCCCCGCGGCAACGCGGCTCGCCATGGTTTACGCTTCTGGCCGGACAGGGTCAACCGGAGGCGCAGCTTTCAACCCCTTCTCCAAGCCCGAATATTCGCCCGAACGCCAACCGGACGGACGCAAGGATTCGTTAACCATCAAATTGCCACATTTTAAGCAACATGACCCGTCCAGATTGAAGTTTTGCAGGCGCAGTAAATCCTGAGCGTGCATTCCTGTACATCCCGTTACCTTGATCGCGCGAAAAACATGATTTCACAGGAAAGGGTATGGCAAAATTGTGGCGTGGGCTTTACTCACCAGCGTCGCGCCTGATCGTTGCTCCCGCGCACAAGAAACTGTCTCCAGAGTTGGTATCTATGATGAACAAGATTCTCTCCGCGGCAATCGCGGCCCTTTCATTTCTTCCGCTTGCGGCAAATGCCGCGACATTTGATTTCACCGGATATTCAGACGGCGCGCAGGAAACCCTGACGCAGACCGTCGATGGCCTTTCCGTGTCGGTGACGGCCGGCGTCTACAGCCTCGGCAACCCCGGCTTCTTCGTTCCTGACTATGACGGTTTTCCTGTCATCGGCCTCGGCGATCTCGCGGTTTCGACCCAGGATGGCAAGGGACCCTTTTCCGGTGCCGCGGGCATCGGTGTCGCGCCCGCCAATGCATCGGGCTTGCTCCCGGACATCAACAGCGTCTTTGAAATGCTCACATTCACCTTCGACAGCATCGTCGACTTCGGGTCGATCCGGTTCGGCAACGTGTCGAGCTGGTTCGCGGAAGGCTTCGACCTGTTCGTGGACGGTGTGCTGGTCAACCCGAGCGATCGCCAGATCAATGGCAACCAGCCCTACGACCTGACAGGCCTGCAGGGCACGTCGATCAGCTTCGGCGCCAGCGGCCTTTTCGACAGTTTCAACATCCAGAGCATCTCGGCCACCCAAGTCGCGCCGGTTCCGCTTCCCGCAGGGCTCGTCCTGATGCTGACCGGGATTGCAGGTTTTGGCGGCATCCGCCGGATGCGCAAGGCCTGATCGGGGTCCGATCCATCTGAAAGAAGGGGCCTCCGCCATGCGCGGGGGCCCTTTTTGCATGGAGTGGGCGCCTAGCCTGCCCACCGCGGCTTGCGCCGGTCGAAGAACGCAGCGATGCCTTCGGCGGCTTCTTCGGTTTCCCATCGGCTCGAAAGCGCTTCGATGGTATGCGCAATGACCTCGGCGTCGATGCGCGGCCCCAGATCACGCGCGAGCTGCTTCGCTGCCGCCACCGCGCCCGGCGCGCAGTCGAGATAGGGCCGCACCTCGGCTTCCACCGCCGCATCGAGCGCGTCCGCCGCGACGACGCGCGACAGTATCCCCAGATCGCGGGCCTCTTCGGCGCCGAAGAGACGCGCCGACATGAAGACGCGGCGCGCGCGACCCTCGCCCATCCGCGCCAGCACATAGGGGCCGATCGTCGCGGGTATGAGGCCAAGGCGGGTCTCGGTGAAACCCATCCTCAGCCCTTCCGCCCCGATGGCCGCGTCGCAGATGCAGGCCAGGCCGACACCGCCCCCGAAGGCATTGCCCTGGATCCGCCCGATCAGCGGCTTCGGCAGCCTGTTCAGGGCATCCAGCGTGGTGGCGAGGCGGCCAGCCTCGGCTGCGCGGGTGGCAGCGTCCATGTCGCGCTGCGCCTGCATCCATCCCAGATCGCCGCCAGCGCAGAAGGATGTTCCCGCGCCGGTCAGAACCACGACCCTGACCTCGGCGTCGCCGCCCAGCTCCGCCGCAGCGGCCGTCAGCTCCGCAAGCATCTGGCCCGACATTGCATTGTGCTTTTCGGGGCGGTTCAGCCTCAAGGTCGCCACGCCGCCCTTGCCGCGTTCGATGGTGATCGTTTCGTACATCTGCGTCCTTTCCCGGATCCTCCGCCCGCCAACGCGCGGGCGCGCCTGTGTCCTGCAGGGTCAGCCCCGCATGGCCCGCGCCATTTCAGCCGCCTCGTCCAGCACCGCCAGATCGAGCCCGGTCCGGTAGCCAAGCGCATCCAGGTGGCGCGCGACGACTTCCGTCGCGACGTTGCCAGACGCTCCCGGCGCGAACGGGCATCCGCCAAGCCCGCCAACCGCCGCGTCAAACACCCGGAGCCCCATCGACAGCGAGGCATCCATGTTTGCCAGCGCGCGGCCCCCCGTGTCGTGATAATGCCCTGCAAGCCGACCCACCGGCACGGCGCTGCGCACGGCGAGCAGCATCCGCGCGATGCTGTCCGGCGTGCCGGCCCCGACGGTATCGCCGAGGCTGATCTCGTAGCAGCCCATCGAGAACAGGCGATCCGCCACCTCGGCCACCTTCGCCGGCGCGACCTTGCCGTCATAGGGGCATTCGATCACGCAGGAGACATAGCCGCGGACCGGAAGATCGATGTGACGCGCCGCCTCGAGCATGGGCTCGAAGCGTGCGAGGCTCTCCTCGATGCCGGCGTTGAGATTGGCCTTCGAAAACCCTTCCGAGGCCGAGGCGAAGACGGCGATCTCGTCCGCCCCCGCCCTGCGCGCGTCGTCGTAGCCGCGCATATTGGGCGTAAGCGCGGAGTAGCGCACGCCATCGGCGCGCGTGATGCCTGCCAGCACCTCGGCCGATCCCGCCATCTGGGGAACCCATTTCGGGCTCACGAAGGAGGCCGCCTCGATCCGCGCGAAACCCGCGCGGCTGAGACAGTCGACCAGGGCCACCTTTTCGGCCACCGGAATTTCGCGCTTCTCGTTCTGGAGCCCGTCCCGCGGGCCCACCTCGAAGATCTCGCAATCACCCAGGCTCATGGCCCGCCTCCCTCTGGTTTTGCCCCTATGCCGTTGGCCAGGGCTCGTAGAAATCCTGCCGGTACAGCAGATCCCCCGTCGGCAGCGCCGCCTCGAAGGCGGGCCGTTCGGTGATCCGGTCGTACCAGGCCCGAAGCGCCGGAAAATCGTCCAGCCGGGCGAAATGCCGCGCCATGTAGACCGCTTGGCCGACCGAGATATCCGCGGCGGAAAAGCCGCTGGTCAGCAGATAGTCGCGCCGTTCCAGCGGCGGGCTGAGCCGGGCCTCGATGGCGGCATAGCATTTCTCGAGCCGCATCTTCTCGAGCTTCATCACCGTGGGCGACCGCATCGAATCCTCGCGCAGCGCGATATGCTGCTGGGTCAGCGCCGCCGTGTGCTGGCTGACGGTTTCGGCGAAATGCACCCAGACCAGCCAGGCCATCCGGTCCGGGCTGCCAGGCATGCGTCCCAGCCGCTCGGGGCTGAAACGTTCGCAAAGGTACTCGGTGATCGCCCCGGTCTCGAACATCCGCTCGCCGTCGATCTCGAGAGCGGGGACCCTCCCGGCGGGCGAGAGCGTCAGGAACTCGGGGCTGCGCAGGGTGCGGTCGAACGGGTAGGTGCGCAGATGGAAGTCGATCTCCAGTTCCCGCAGGAGCCAGAGCGTGCGCATCGAGCGGGTCTGGGGGCTGTGGTGCAGCACAATCACGTCGGCGAAATCCTTTCACGAGATACGTCGTCTGTTTGCGAGCCTGACCTGCCACGCCGCGCCCAGCAATTGCAACCGGCAGGCTCGGCCTCATTCCGCTTCCAGCCGGATCAGGGCCGCGCCGGCCTCGACCTGCGCGCCGGCCTCGGACAGCACCTCGGCGATCACGCCATCGCGTGCGGCCAGAAGCGCATGCTCCATCTTCATCGCCTCCAGCACCGCGAGCCGGTCGCCCTCGTGGACCGTCTGGCCGACCTCGGCGCCGAGCCATTTGACGAGGCCCGGCATCGGCGCCTCGATCACGTTGCCATCTCCCGCCGCACCGGACGCACGGGCAAGCGGGTCGGCGACCTCGAAGGATATTCCGTAGCGGTCGAAGACCGTCACGATCCGCCCCGCAACCGCCACCGGTGGCATCGCGACACCTTCAATGTCCCAGCCATCGCCGTGCCGCTGCGCGACAAGCGTGGCCTCGCCGACCTGCCAGCGCTGGCGGTCCGGCGCCTCGATGCGCACGAAGGCGCTGAACGGCTCGCCCTGCCAGAGCAGGTCCGCCCGGTGCCGCAAGGGGCGCCACAGGACGAATCCGGTTTCGTCGTCGGTCTCGACCAGTCCCAGCGCGGTCATCGCGGCGGCGACCATGTGGCGCGGCTCGACCGCAGGCGCCGCGGCAAGCGTTTCAAGGTCGCGACCGATCAGCCCGGTGTCGACATCGCCCGCCTTGAAACCCTCATGCCCCGCGAGCGCGCCGAGAAAGGCTAGGTTGGTCACGGTGCCGGCGACCTGCGTCTCCTCCAGCGCCGCGCGCAGGCGGGACAGGGCGATCTCGCGGGTGGGCCCGTGAACGATCAGCTTGGCGATCATCGGGTCGTACCAGGGGCTGATGAGGTCGCCTGCCAGAACGCCGCTGTCGGCCCGTGCGCCGGGGGCGAAGACAAGATGCGTCAAGGTCCCGGTCGCAGGCAGGAAGCCTTTCGGCACGTCCTCGGCGTAAAGCCGCGCCTCGAAGGCATGGCCCCGGATCGACAGATCCTCCTGGCGCAGCGGCAGCCCCTCGCCTGCCGCCACCCGGAGCTGCCACTCGACCAGATCGACGCCGGTAATCATCTCCGTCACGGGATGTTCGACCTGAAGCCGCGTGTTCATCTCCATGAACCAGAAGCGGTCGGGCCGCAGTCCTTCGGAGGCGTCCACGATGAATTCGATGGTGCCGGCCCCGGCATAGCCGATGGCCTCGGCAGCGCGCACTGCCGCCGCGCCCATGGCATCGCGCATTTCCGCGGTCATGCCCGGCGCGGGCGCCTCCTCGATCACCTTCTGGTGACGGCGCTGGAGCGAGCAGTCGCGCTCGAAGAGATGCACGGCCCGCGTCCCGTCGCCGAAGACCTGCACCTCTATGTGGCGCGGACGCGTGACGAATTTCTCCACCAGCACGTCCGCGTTTCCGAAAGCCTTGCGCGCCTCCGAGCGTGCGCTTTCCAGCGCGTCCGCGAATGCGCCTGCCTTCTCGACAAGCCGCATCCCCTTGCCGCCGCCACCCGCCACGGCCTTGATCAGCACCGGATAGCCGATCTTTTTGGCCTCTGCGGCCAGCAATGCGTCGTCCTGCCCCGCGCCGTGATAGCCCGGCACCACCGGCACGCCCGCCTCGCTCATGAGCGCCTTGGCCGCGTCCTTCAGGCCCATCGCCCGGATCGCCTTGGCCGAGGGGCCGATGAAGGTCAGTCCCGCCGCCTCGATGGCCTCGACGAAATCCGGGTTCTCGCTGAGAAAGCCGTATCCGGGATGGATCGCCTGCGCCCCTGTCGCGAGCGCGGCCTCGATGATCGCATCGCCCCGCAGGTAGCTGTCGGCGGGTGCCGGTCCGCCGATGCGCACCGCCCGGTCGGCCATCGCCACATGCCGGGCTCCGGCATCGGCATCCGAGTAGACGGCGACGGTGCGCACACCCAGCTTGCGGGCCGTCTCGATCACGCGGCACGCGATTTCGCCCCGGTTTGCGATGAGGATCCTGTCAAACATCGCCCAGTCCTTTCATTCCGGCATCTCCCGGTTCCTCCGGCGGCCCGGAAGATGCCGAGCGCGGCAGCCGGTTTGCCGGGGTGCGCGCCGCACTGCCCGATGCAGGGTCATCGCCTCACATCCTGAACACGCCGAAGCGCGTTTCCGGGATCGGCGCGTTCAGCGCAGCCGAAAGCGACAAGGCCAGCACGTCGCGGGATTTGCGCGGATCGATCACGCCATCGTCCCAGAGCCGTGCGGACGCATAGAGCGGGTGGGACTGTTCCTCGAACATGTCGATGGTGGGCTGCCGGAAGGCCGCCTCTTCTTCGGCGGACCATTCCTTGCCGGCGCGTTCCAGCGCGTCCCGGCGCACCGTGGCCAGCACGCCCGCTGCCTGCGCGCCGCCCATGACGGAGATGCGCGAATTGGGCCATGTCCACATGAAGCGGGGGCTGTAGGCACGTCCCGCCATGCCGTAGTTCCCGGCCCCGAAGGAGCCGCCCACGAGCATGGTGATCTTGGGCACTTCGGTACAGGCCACAGCGGTGACCATCTTGGCCCCGTGCCGCGCGATGCCCTCGTTTTCGTATCTGCGGCCAACCATGAAGCCGGTGATGTTCTGAAGGAAGACAAGCGGGATGCGCCGCATGGAGCAGAGTTCGACGAAATGCGCGCCCTTCTGGGCGCTCTCCGAGAAGAGGACGCCGTTGTTGGCGACGATGCCGACCGGACACCCCTTCACATGCGCGAAACCGCAGACCAGCGTCTCGCCGAAACGCGGCTTGAACTCGTCGAAGTGCGACGCGTCCACCAGCCGCGCGATCACCTCGCGGATGTCGTACGGGGTGCGCAGATCGGCGGGTACCACGCCGAGGATCTCTTCCGGGTCATAGGCCGGTTCTTCGGGCGTCTGCATCTGCACCGCGCTGGGCTTGCAGCGGTTCAGCCCCGCAACCGCGCGCCGCGCCAGGGCCAGGGCATGCGCGTCATCCTCGGCCAGGTAGTCCGCTACACCGGAAAGCCGCGTGTGCACGTCGCCCCCGCCGAGGTCCTCGGCCGAGACCACCTCGCCCGTCGCCGCCTTCACCAGCGGCGGACCGGCCAGAAAGATCGTTCCCTGATCACGCACGATGATGGTCACGTCCGACATCGCGGGTACATAGGCACCCCCGGCGGTGCAGGAGCCCATGACCACGGCGATCTGCGGGATGCCCTTCGCGCTCATCCGGGCCTGATTGTAGAAAATGCGTCCGAAATGATCCCGGTCCGGAAACACCTCGTCCTGGTTCGGCAGGTTCGCACCGCCCGAATCCACCAGATAGATGCAGGGCAGATTGTTCTGCTCGGCGATTTCCTGGGCCCGCAAGTGCTTCTTGACCGTCATCGGATAGTAGGTGCCGCCCTTCACGGTCGCGTCGTTGCAGACGACCATGACCTCCTGGCCCATCACACGGCCCACGCAGGCCACCACACCCGCACAGGGCGCCGCGCCGTCATAAAGCCCGTGTGCCGCCGTCGCCCCGATCTCGAGGAAGGGCGACCCGGGATCGATAAGACCCGCGACCCGCTCCCGGGGCAGCATCTTCCCGCGCGAGACATGGCGTTCTCGCGCCTTCTCGCCGCCGCCCATCGCCGCTGCCTCCGCGGCATGGGCGATCTGCGCCAAAGCCGCGAGATGCGCCTCGCGGTTGGCCCGGAAGCTCTCCGAGTTCGACAGGGCATGAGAGACGAGCTTCATCTTGGGACTCCGACACTTGCCGTGTCGCCGGCGCGCCGAACGCGACGCCGGCGTTTCGCTATCACTCCTGCATCGCGCTTTCGATGCGCAGGGTCTGTTCCGCGGTGATCTGCATCAGGCAGGCGGTCGCCGCCGGCCCCGCGCCTGTTCCGTTGCTCCATTGTGCGGCTTCGAAGGCGCAGGCGCTGTCCCGGAAGGGAATCCAGGCGCGCTGCATCTTGACCAGGGCATTGCCCAGAGCACCTTCGGATCCGTTGCCGGCGTCGAACTCGGCCGCGTAATCCTTGGCCTCGCCATAGGACGCGTTGAGCCGGTCGTCCCAATAGCTGCGTTCGCGATCAAGACATCCGCCCATGACGGGCGTGGTGGAGCCGCCATCGGTCTCTTCCATGCAGAGCTCTGCTGCAGCGCCGATACAGGCACGGCGCGCGGTGTCGTCTGACGCTGCCTCGAGGCACTGGACAGTCGCGTCGTCCGAGTAGGAAAGGTCCTGCGCAGCCAGGGGGCTCCCCGCCAGCAGCAGCAGCAGGACAGGTACGGTCTTCATTTCATGGCTCCCATGAGTTCGCGGCCCACAAGCATCCGGCGAATTTCGCTGGTGCCGGCGCCTATTTCCATCAGCTTCGCGTCGCGGAAGATGCGCGCCACCGGGGCGTCGTTCAGGAACCCCGCGCCGCCCATCGCCTGAACGGCCTGATGCGCCTGTTTCATTGCCTCTTCAGAGGCATAAAGACAACAGGCCGCCGCGTCCTGTCGCGTCACGTCACCCCTGTCGCAGGCCTTGGCAACCTCATAGACATAGGCACGGGCCGAATTCATCGCCGTGTACATGTCCGCGATCTTGCCCTGCATGAGCTGGAAGGAACCGACCGGCTGTCCGAACTGTTTGCGCTCGGCCATGTAGGGCATGACCTCGTCGAGGCAGGCCGCCATGATCCCGAGCCCGATACCCGCCAGCACGACACGCTCGTAGTCGAGGCCCGACATCAGCACGCGCACGCCCTTGCCTTCCTCGCCGAGCACATTCTCGAAGGGCACCTCGACATCCTCGAAGATGAGCTCCGCAGTGTTGGACCCGCGCATCCCCAGCTTGTCGAAATGCCGGCTGGTCGAGAAGCCCTTCATCGACTTCTCGATCAGGAAGGCCGTGATGCCCTTGGACCCGGCTTCGGGGTCGGTCTTGGCGTAGACGACGAGCGTGGTGGCATCGGGGCCGTTCGTGATCCAGTACTTGTTGCCGCTCAGGCGGTAGTGATCGTTGCGTTTCTCGGCGCGCAGTTTCATCGAGACGACGTCCGAGCCCGCACCCGCCTCGGACATTGCAAGCGCGCCGACATGCTCACCGGAAATCAGTCCCGGCAGATATTTCCGTTTCTGCGCGTCGGTGCCGTTCAGCTTGATCTGGTTCACGCAGAGGTTCGAATGCGCCCCGTAGGAAAGCGAGACGGAGGCCGAGGCCCGCGCGATTTCCTCGACGGCGATCACATGGGCGAGATAGCCCATGGCCGCCCCGCCGTATTCCTCCCCCACGGTGATGCCCAGCAGGCCAAGCTCGCCCATCTCGGCCCAGAGCTCGGAGGGAAACTCGTTCTGCGTATCGACCTGCGCCGCCATCGGGCGCACACGCTCCTGCGCCCAGCGATGCACCATCTCGCGCAGGGCGTTCACGTCCTCTCCGAGGTCGAACCTCATCGTCGCGTCGAACATCGGCAATCTCCTCCCCCCGGAAGTATTGAACACCTGTTCATTAAATCACACAGGCCCGCCCTCCGGTCAAGTCCGGCCGATCCCGGTCGGAACTTTCGCGACGAGCCACACGTTCGGTGCCCAGAGTGACACATGCCGAAACATATTGGAGGCGAGCAATGAGTACCGACCTGAAAGAAGAATTCTGGAACCGGATGGAAGACGTCAACGCCGGGATGCTGGCTGCCGGCGATCATCGTTCCGTGCCGATGTCCCATATTGCTCGCGAGGATGACAACGCGCTGTGGTTCATCACCGCCAATGGCACAGGCGTCGCTGATGCCGCGAAGTCACGAAGCGCGGGCGAATACATCGTGAGCGCGGCCGATGCGAAGCTGTACGCGCGCATCGACGGATCGCTCGAAGAGGTCCACGACAAGGAAAAGCTCGACGAATTGTGGTCGGTTGTCGCCTCGGCGTGGTTCGAGGAAGGCGAGGACGACCCGGACGTCTGCCTTGTGAAGTTCCAGCCCCGGACCGCCGAGGTTTGGGCCACGGACGGGGGCGCGAAATTCCTGTATGAGATCGCCAAGGCGAATCTCAGCAAGGAGGCGAAACCCGACATGGGCGATCATGGGACGGTAACGTTTTGACCATCGGAAAAATTGCGGCCGCGGGCGTCCTGCTCGCGGCTGGCTGCCTTGCGGCATCGGCCGAGCAGGTCGGTGAGATCGGCGTGGACTGGGTCGGCAACGATATCGTTATCGAGGCTGTTCAGGACCCCGAGGTGAAGGGCGTCACCTGCCACATCGCATATTTCGACAGGTCCGTCATAGACCGGATATCCAACGGCAACTGGTTCGAGGATCCCTCAAACAGTTCGATCTCATGCCGTCAGACCGGCCCGATAGAGCTTGGCGACATCGACCGCTCGGAAGGGGGCGAAGACGTCTTCCGCACCAGCCGGTCCATCATCCTCAAGTCGCTTCGCATCAAGCGCGTGTTCGACGAAGCCAACCGGACCCTGATCTATGTGGCCCATTCGCGGGAACTGACCCAGGGGTCGGCGAAGGTATCGATATCGACCGTACCGCTTTACGCGCCCGGCACGGACTGAGCCTGGAAGACAGCGCCGACCTCGGCGCGGATGATGCGCGCGATGAGGGCGCAATCTTCCAGAGAGAAGGTCAGAGGTACACGCATGTCCAGAATGCCCGCAAGGATCCGGTCAGACCCCGGCATCCGCGGGCTTTCCACGTAACGCCACGAATCGTACCGGCTGGTGAACGCCACCGGTTCCGCGGCTCCGAACCACTTGAGTTCGACGCCCCGTCCGCCACAGCGCGCGACCACCTCGCGCATCGCAGCTTCCGCCCAGTCGAGCAGCAGGAACTGGAAAGAGGAGCCCACGATGGTCTCTTTCTCCGGGCGCTGAACGATTGTCAGGCCGGGCGTGTCGCGCAGCCCCGCCTCCAGCATCCTGTAGCGCTCGTTCCAGCGACGGCACTGCGTGTCGAGATCGGCGAGCTGAGGCCGCAGGATCGCGGCGCGCAGATTGTCCATGCGCCCGGAAATGTTGGGGGTCTCGTAGCGGATGGTCTCGAACGCTTCTGGCGGCGGCGCGGCGAGATGGCGCTCGTAAAGCATGTACGACCCCGACAGCATCACGGCCCGGGTCGCCACTTCCGCGTCGTCGGTGACAAGCAGCCCGCCCTCGCCGGAATTCATGTGCTTGTAGGTCTGGCAGGAATAACAGCCCACACGACCATGCCGCCCGGACGGCACTCCGTCCCAGGACGCCCCCATCGTATGGGCGCAATCCTCGATCACGGTGATGCCCGCCGCATCGCAGATCTCGACGAGCCGGCCCATGTCGCAGAGATGTCCCCGCATGTGGCTCAGCAGCAGCACGTCCGCCGCTGACGCCTTCGCGGCCAGATCGTCCAGGTCGATGGTCAGGCTTTCCGTCACGCCAACGAAGACGGGGACGGCGCCCACCGCCGCGATCGCGCCCGGCACCGGCGCAAGCGTGAAGGCGTTGGAAAGGACCTTGTCGCCGGGCCTGACGCCGACCGCGCGCAGGGCCGTCGCCATCGCGTATCCGCCCGACGCCACGGCGAGGCAATATCTCGCACCCACATAGGCTGCGAATTCCTGTTCCAGCAGCGCGACCTCGCCCTGCTCGCCCTGTACCGTATTGTAGCGATGCAGCCGTCCGCTGCGCAGCACGCGCAGGGCCGCCTCGATTCCCGCTTCCGGGATCGGCTCCTGCTGGGTGAAGCTGCCGGTGAAGACCTCGTTCATGCGTCCGTTGTGGGCGCGCCCCGAAGCGCGGTCAAGCCAGTAGACGCGCGACCGTCTCCGGCAGTTCCGAATATTCGCCGATCAGCGCCTCGGGCCCAAGCGTAGCCATGTTCTTGCCCGAGGGCCCGAAGGTCACCAGTATGCAGGGCACCCCGGCTGCCCGCGCCGTGTTCCTGTCGGTGTCGCTGTCGCCCACGAGCAGACATTGCGCCGGATCGCCGCCCGCGCGCCGCGCCGCCTCGAATAGCGGTGCGGGGTCCGGCTTGCGCGTCGCCAGCGTGTCGGCCCCGACCATCGAGGCGAAGACGTCGCGCACCCCCAGCCGGCGCAGCAGCAACTCGGCCAGCGCCTCCGGCTTGTTGGTGCAGATGCCGACGCCGTAGCCGAGGTCCTTCAGCGTAGCGACCGCCTCCATCGCGCCGGGATAAAGCCGTGTATGCACATCTATGGCGCTGCCATAGGCCTCGAGCAGGATCGGATAGTTCCGGTCGATCGCAGCCACGTCCTCGCCGCGCCCCAGCCGCTCCATCCCGAGCTTCAGCATGGCGCGCCCTCCCCTCAGCGCAGTTCCCGCATCCCGCTGCGGGTCGAGCATGTCGCGCTCGCCCATTTCGCGGAAGCAAAGGTTCGCTGCGGCGATCAGATCGCCGCTGGTATCCGCCAGCGTCCCGTCGAGGTCGAATATGACCGTCTTCATCGCCTGCCCCCGCTGTTTCAAGCCGCAACCTTCTTTGATCGCGGCCCGCCTTGCGCCGATCCGTTAACCGATTAAACAGGGCCAACCCGGAACGAAAGAGATATTCATGCCCGCAGCCCTCGTCATCCTCGCCGCCGGCAAAGGCACAAGGATGAACTCCGAATTGCCCAAGGTCCTGCACCAGCTTGCCGGGGCACCCCTGCTGGTGCATGCGATGGCCGCGGGCGCCGCGCTCGAGCCCGAGCATGTGGTGGTGGTCGCGGGTCACGGCCTCGACGAGGTCCGCAGAACGGCGCTTGAACATGACGAGAACGCGCGCGTCGTCGAGCAGGCCGAGCAGCTTGGCACCGGACATGCGGTCGCACAGGCCGGGCCCGCGCTCGACGGGTTCGACGGTACCGTGCTGGTGCTCTTCGGAGACACGCCGTTCGTACGGCCCGAGACCCTGCGGGACATGGCGCGGGCGGCCGAGGAACGCGACGTGGTGTTTCTGGGCTTCGAGGCCGCCGACCCCGGCCGCTACGGACGTCTGGTGATGTCGGGTGACAGGCTCGAGAGGATCGTCGAATTCAAGGACGCGACCGAAGCGGAGCGCGCGATAACGCTTTGCAACAGCGGCGTCGTGGCGTGCCGGTCCTCGCTCCTGTTCGATCTGCTTTCGGCGCTCGGCAATGAGAATGCGCAGGGCGAATACTACCTGACGGACATCGCCGAAATCGCGAATGGACGCGGTCTGGCGGTCGGCGCGGTCACATGTGACGAGGCCGAAACGCTGGGCATCAACTCGCGCGCCGAGCTTGCGCATGCCGAAGCCCTTTTCCAGTCACGTGCCCGGGCCGAGGCGTTCGAGGACGGCGTCACGATGATCGCGCCGGACACGGTCTATTTCGCCTTTGACACCGTGCTGGGACGCGACGCGGTGATCGAGCCGAACGTGATCTTCGGCCCCGGCGTGACGGTGGAGTCCGGCGCACGGATCCGCGCCTTCTCGCATCTTGAAGGCTGCCATGTCGCCCAGCGTGCAACGGTCGGCCCATTTGCCCGTTTGCGCCCCGGGGCGGAGCTGTCCGAAGACGTCCATATCGGCAATTTCGTCGAAATCAAGAATGCTCGCATCGACAGCGGCGCCAAGGTGAACCATCTGAGCTACATAGGTGACGCCTTCGTGGGCGAAAAGTCCAACATCGGCGCCGGCACCATCACCTGCAACTACGACGGCGTGATGAAGCATCACACACATATCGGCGCGCGCGCCTTCATCGGCTCGAACACGATGCTCGTGGCCCCGGTGAGCATCGGAGACGGCGCGATGACGGGCAGCGGTTCGGTTATCACGTCGGACGTGGAACCCGATGCGCTGGCCCTTGCCCGGGCGCCGCAGGTCGAAAAGCCGGGACGCGCGGCCAAATTGTTGCAAATTCTCAAGGCTCGCAAGGCCAGGGCGCAGAGAGGCAGCTAGAATGTGCGGAATTGTCGGGGTTCTGGGAAATCACGAAGTCGCCCCCATCCTTGTCGAGGCGCTACGGCGGCTGGAGTATCGCGGCTATGACAGCGCGGGTATCGCGACGGTCAACGACGGCATCCTCGACCGGCGGCGGGCGGTCGGCAAACTTGTCAATCTCAGCGATCTTCTGGTGCACGAGCCGCTGACCGGCAAAAGCGGCATCGGCCACACCAGATGGGCGACCCATGGCGCGCCAAGCCTGCTCAACGCCCATCCCCATCAGGCGGGGCCGGTGGCGGTGGTGCATAACGGCATCATCGAGAATTTTCGCGAGCTGCGGGCAGAACTGTCCGCTGCGGGTTTTTCCTTCGCGACCGAAACGGACACCGAGACCGTCGCCCTGCTGACGCAACATTACATGAACGCGGGCGCAAAGCCGGTCGAAGCCGCCTTCATGGCGCTTGACCGGCTGGAAGGCGCCTTCGCGCTGGCGTTCCTGTTCTCGGGCGAGGACGATCTGATGGTCGGGGCGCGCAAGGGGTCTCCGCTCGCTGTCGGTCATGGCGACATGGAAATGTATCTCGGCTCGGACGCGATCGCCCTGGCCCCCCTGACGAACCGGATCACCTATCTCGAGGAGGGCGACCGCGTGGTGCTGACCCGCGCCTCGGCCACCATCTTCGACGCCAACGGCGACCGCGCGAACCGCGAGGTCAAGACCGTCCGCATCGGCTCGACCCGGATCGACAAGGCCGGCCACAAGCACTTCATGGCGAAGGAAATTGCCGAACAGCCCACCGTCATCGGCGAGGCGCTGACCAATTACATCGGACGCGAAGGGACGATCACGCTGCCCGGTACGGGAATCGATTTCGCGTCCGTCGACCGGCTGACAATGGTGGCCTGCGGGACCGCATATTACGCCTGCCTTACCGCCAAATACTGGTTCGAACGCATCGCGCAACTTCCAGTGGACGTGGATGTCGCCTCGGAATTCCGCTACCGCGAACCGCCGATACCCGCCCGAAGCGCCGCCATCTTCGTCTCGCAGTCCGGAGAGACGGCGGACACGCTCGCCGCCCTGCGCTATTGTCTCGGCAAGGCCGACCGCATCCTGTCCGTGGTCAATGTCGCGGAAAGCTCGATCGCGCGCGAAAGCGATCTCGCCCTGCCGATCTTCGCCGGGATCGAGGTCGGAGTGGCCTCGACGAAGGCGTTCACCTGCCAGCTGACCGTTCTCTACATACTCGCCCTCAAGGCCGCCGCCGACCGGGGCGCAATGGATGCGGACGAACTGGCGGATCGGCTTTCCGCTTTGCGCCACCTGCCCTCGCTCATAAACGACGCGCTCGAATCCGAGGACGAGATGCGCAAGGCCGCGCAACGGCTCGCCGAGGCGCGCGATGTGCTTTTCCTGGGTCGCGGGCTGATGTACCCGCTGGCCCTTGAGGGGGCGCTGAAGTTGAAGGAAATCAGCTATATACATGCCGAGGCTTATGCGTCGGGCGAACTCAAGCACGGCCCCATCGCGCTCATCGACAAGACTGTGCCGGTGATCGTCATGGCGCCCCGGGATTCGCTTTTCGACAAGACCGTCAGCAACATGCAGGAGGTCATGGCCCGCAAGGGAAGGGTTATCCTGGTCTCGGATCGCGAAGGGATCGCGGAGGCCGGAGACGGCACGTTCGCGACCGTCCAGATGCCAAGCGTGAGCGAGGCGCTTTCGCCCATCCTGTACGCGATCCCCGCGCAACTGCTCGCCTACCATACCGCCGTGGCAAAGGGGACCGACGTGGACCAGCCGCGAAACCTCGCCAAGTCCGTCACGGTCGAATAGCGGGCTCGAAGGCTGCGGAGCCGTCAGAAAGATTCGAGGCACCCGCAACGTCGCCTGCCCACGCCACCCGGCACAAGACCGGTTCGCCGCCCTCCAACGGCCCGACGCGCTCCTAGCCTTCCGAGCTGACCTCGATGGTGGTGAGCTCGGCAAGGCTCGCCCCGATCAGACGCATCGCCGGAAGCGAGAGCCGGCTGCCGGCTGTTGCCGGCCCGTCGATCGGGATCAGGGTGACTGCCGCCGAGCGGCCCGTGTCCGGATTTGTGACGCGGCCGGGCGTTTGGGTGCCGACAAGGGGCGTCTCCAGCCAGAACCCCGGCACCGAAGGACTGCCAAGGGATACGACCGTGCTGCCCAGCCTGCGGGCGGCGGCGGCCTTTGGCCGTGTGGCCGCGGCGCGTTCTTCCGCCGATGTCGTATCGAACTGTTCGGCCGTGCGCGCGTTCGCGGGCGGTGGCGGGGCCCCGTCAGGACCGGTACCCTGAACCGCTGCGGCCGGGGTCATCGACGCCGGCCTCTGGGCCGTGTCGAAGGAACTTTGCGTCCCTGCACAACCGGCAAGGCAAGACAGGACAAGGCAGATCGGAAGCTTTCTCATGCCCCGAACATGACCACAGCCCCGCCGGGCCGGCAATCCGTTAATCGCCCTTGCCGCTGCCGGGGCGGGCCTTTACCTATTGGGCATGAACGCCCCGCTCATCGATCCCTTCGCGCGCGCCATCAGCTATCTGCGGGTGTCGGTCACCGACCGCTGCGATTTCCGCTGCGTCTACTGCATGTCCGAACAGATGACCTTCCTGCCGAAGAAAGAACTGCTGACGCTGGAGGAGCTTGACCGGCTCTGCTCGACCTTCGTGCGGCTGGGGGTCGAGAAACTGCGCATCACCGGCGGCGAACCGCTGGTGCGCCGGGGCATCATGACGTTCTTCAACGCCATGGCACGCCATCTCGACAGCGGCGCGCTCAGGGAACTGACCCTGACCACCAACGGCAGCCAGCTCGAGAAATACGCCGACGAGCTCTATGCCGCGGGCGTGCGACGGGTGAACGTATCGCTGGACACGCTCGACGAGACGAAATTCGCCGCGATCACGCGCTGGGGCCGGCTGCCGCAGGTGCTGCGCGGAATCGAGGCAGCGCAGCGTGCCGGCCTGCGCATCAAGCTCAACGCCGTTGCCCTCAAGGGGGTCAACGAGGACGAACTGCCCCGCATGACAGAATGGTGTGCCGAACACGGGGCGGATCTGACATGGATCGAGGTCATGCCGATGGGTGACATCGGCAACGAGGACAGGCTTGACCAGTATTGGTCGCTGAAGGATGTGCGGGCGCGCTATGGCGAGCATTACACCGTCACCGACCTTGCCGAGCGGACGGGAGGGCCCGCGCGCTATGTCCGGCTTGAGGAGACAGGCCAGAAGATCGGTTTCATCACGCCCCTGTCGCACAATTTCTGCGAAAGCTGCAATCGCGTCCGCATCACATGCACCGGCGAAATCTACCTTTGCCTCGGCCAGGAGGACAGCGCCGATCTTCGCGCGCCGCTTCGGGAACATCCGGCCGACGACGCTCCGCTGGAATCCGCGATCCGCGCTGCCATCGCGCTGAAGCCCAAAGGGCATGACTTCGACTATTCGCGCCAACGCCTTGACGGACAGATGCCGCGTCACATGAGCCACACGGGCGGTTGATGCCTTCGCCACGTCCGACGCTCCTGTATCGGGCCTATGTGGCCCTGAGCTTCGTGCTGCTGCCATTCGCCGCGCTGATGACACTGCGCAAGCTGCGCGCGGCCGGTGTGCCCGTCGAGCGCGCGCATGAAAGGCTCGGCAACGCCACCGAACAGCGCCCCGGCGGGCCGCTGGTCTGGTTTCACGCGGCCTCCGTCGGGGAAAGCCTGTCGGTATTGGCGCTGATCGCGCGAATGGGGCGCGCGCGCCCCCGAGCACGCTTCCTGATCACTTCCGGCACTGCCACCTCTGCACGGCTGATCGCCGAGCGGATGCCACCGAACACCTTTCACCAATACGCCCCGCTCGACGGCATCGGTCCGATGCGGCGGTTTCTGGATCACTGGCGTCCGAACGCCGCGATCTTCGTGGAAAGCGAGATCTGGCCCCAGATGTTGCGACTGACCCGCGCGCGCGGCATCCCGATGGCGTTGGTCAACGCCCGGCTCAGCGCCGGCTCGCAAGCGGGGTGGCTGGGCAGGCCGAAGACCGCGGCTTATGTCTTCGACGTCTTCGACCTGATCCTGAGCCAGAACGATGCCATGGCCCGGACGATGGTCGCCCTTGGCGCGCCGCCCGAGCGGGTCGAGCGCGGCATCAACCTCAAGTCGCTCTCCGATGCATTGCCGGTGAGGCCCGACGTGGTGGCGGAGATGGAAAGGGCCCTGTCGGGCCGCCCGCGATGGGTCGCGGCCTCGACCCATGCCGGGGAAGAGCGGATCGTTCTCGATGCGCATTCCCGGCTGCTGGAACGCTGGCCCGATCTGTGCCTGATACTTGCCCCGCGCCATCCGCAACGGGGCGACGACGCGGCGGGCGCCGCCGCCGCCGCCGGTCTGAGCTGCACGCGCCGGAGCCTTGGCGACGCTCCCACCGCCCAGGTCTATCTTGCCGATACGCTGGGAGAGCTGGGCAACTGGTACGCCCTCACGGGCTTCGCCTTCCTTGGCGGATCGCTGTTCCCGATCGGGGGGCACAATCCGTTCGAGGTCGCGCAGGCCGAAGCGGCGGTCCTGTCGGGACCGCATGTCGCCAATTTCGCGGAAACCTTCGACGAGATGGAAAAATGCGGTGCGGCACGGATCACGCCTGATGCGGACCAGATCGCCGAAGGGGCGGCCATGTGGCTGTCTGATGACGCCGCACTGGATATGGCCCGGCGCGCGGCAGCGGAATTCGCAACCCGACGCCGGGGTCAGCTCGACGAGATCGCGGAACGCCTGATCCGGACGCTGAAGATCGGAGAGGCCGGATGAGACGCGTGGATCCTGCGACGCTTGACGTGATCGCGCCCAACCTGAAGCGGCGCTATTCCGGCGTGACGTCGACGATCATGCGCCTGGTGCCGATCCAGGCGCAGGAAATCGGCATCGCGACCGTGGGTCCCGTATTGCCCCCAGAGGTGCCCCAGATCCGCCTGCGCGACCTGATCACCCTGCCCCGCTCCGGTCCGTCGGGTCCGCGCGTCTGGCACGCGCGCCGCAACGTCGAGATGCTGGCGGGACTGGCCTTGCGCATTCTGCTCGGCAAGCGGCTGAAGCTGCTCTTCACCTCCGCGGCCCAGCGGCGCCACACCGGCTATACCCGCTGGCTGATCCGCCAGATGGATGCCGTCGTGGCGACATCCTCGAAATCGGCCGGCTATCTCGAACGCGACGCGCAGGTGATCCGGCATGGCATCGACATCGAAGGGTTCGCCCCGCATCCCGACCGCGGGGCGCTGCGCCGCGAACTGGGGCTCGACCCCGAGGCCACCCTGATCGGATGCTTCGGCCGCATCCGGCCCCAGAAAGGCAACGACCTCTTCGTAGAGGCGATGATCCGTCTTCTGCCGGACCGCCCGGACGTCCAGGCGATCATCATGGGTGGCGTCACCCAGCCCTACGAGGCGTTCGTGAACGATCTGAAGCAGCGCATCGCGAAGGCCGGCCTGACGGAGCGAATCCGCTTCCTGCCGGAGCACAGGGGCTGGACCATCGCGCCCTGGTTCCAGGCGGTCGACCTCTATGTGGCGCCGCAGCGCTCGGAAGGCTTCGGGCTGACGCCGCTGGAATCGATGGCTTGCGGCACGCCCGTCGTGGCCACGCGCGCGGGCGCCTTCGAAGAACTCGTGGTGCCGGGAGAAACGGGGCTGATCGTCGACTGCGACGATCAGGAGGCCCTTTGCGACGCCATCGGCGAGGCGCTGTCGGACAGGGCAAGGCTGCGTCGCTGGGGCGCTGCCGGGCCGCCCCATGTGGCCGCGAATTTCAGGATCGAGAACGAGGCCGCCGCACTGGTCTCGCTCTACCGGCGGCTGCTCGCGGCGTAAGGTGCGCCCGGGCGCACCCTACGCGGCAGTTCTCAAGCGACGGGCATGCGCTGCTCGACGATCTCCGCCCACCAGCTGCAGCCGGCCGGAATTGCGTCGTCGTTGAAGTTGTACATCGGGTGATGGACCATCGCCGTATCGCCGTTGCCCACGAGAATATATGCCCCCGGACGCTCCTCGAGCATGAAGGCGAAGTCCTCTCCGCCCATCACGAGGGGAGCCTCCTCGCAGGACCCGGCGACGCTGCGCGCCACTTCGGCGGCAAATTCCGTCGGCTCGTCATGGTTCACCATGACCGGGTAATTGCGGATGTAGTCGACCTCGGCCGTCGCGCCGAAGCTCGCCGCGATCCCCTCGGCCAGTGCCTTTACTCGGGATTCGGCCAGATCGCGCACCTCGTTGGACATCGTGCGCACGGTGCCCTTCAGATGTACCCGCTGGGGAATGACGTTGAACGCGCTGGACGAGGTCTGGAAGGACGTGATCGACACGACGATGTTGTCGATCGGGTCCGCGTTGCGGCTTGCGATGGTCTGCAGCGCCAGTACGATCTGGCTTGCCGTCACTGTGGGGTCAATGGTCTCCTGCGGTTTTGCCGCGTGCCCGCCCCGCCCCTCGACGACGATCTCGATCAGGTCCGTCGCGGCGAAGAACGGGCCCGGGCGGATCGCGAAACTCCCGGTCGGACGTCCCGGCCAGTTGTGCATGCCGTAGACCTCCTGAATGCCGAAGCGGTCCATCAGCCCGTCCTTGCACATCTCCCGTCCGCCGCCGCCGCCCTCTTCCGCCGGCTGGAAGATCACCACGACCGTCCCGTCGAAGTTGCGCGTCTCGGCAAGATAGCGCGCCGCGCCCAGCAGCATTGCGGTATGCCCGTCATGTCCGCATGCGTGCATCGCGTCGGGTGTCTTGGACGCGTAGTCGAGACCCGTCTGTTCGTTGATCGGAAGCGCATCCATGTCCGCGCGCAAGCCGATCACGCGCCCCTTGCTGTCGCTGCGCCCCCGGATCACCCCCACGACCCCGGTCCGGCCGATCCCGGTCACCACCTCGTCGCAGCCGAAAGCTTCCAGCTTCTCTGCCACCAGCGCGGAGGTCCGATGCGTCTCGAAGAGGATCTCGGGGTTCTCGTGGATGTCGCGGCGCCAGGCGGTGATCTCGTCATGGAGTTCGGCGAAACGGTTCTTTACGGGCATGGGGCAGTCTCCTGTTCTGGGGATCGCATCCGGAGTGTCGGAAACACAGCGTCGGATACCATCGGCCTGTCCTACGACCTGCCCGCCGCGGTCGCAAGCCTTGCCGCCACGGGAACGGCGGGCGCAGTGTCGCGGGGTCTCAGCGCGGCGTCACATTGCGCTGCAGGAAGATCTTCAGCGATGCGACAAGCTTTTCGTATTCGCGATTCCCGAGCCGCGCCCGCACGTCGCGTTCATAGTCGACATAGGCCCTGCGCTGTTCGATCAGCACGTCGACGCCGGCGGGAAGCAGTCTGAGCATCCGCTTGCGCTGATCGTTTTCGGCCGTCACCTTCTCGATCAGACCGTCCGCGACAAGGCTGTTGACGTAGCGCCCGATGCTGGCCAGATCGAGCGACATCCGGGCCGCGTAATGCGAGATCGGCTGGCCCGGCTCATGGTAGATGTGCCACATCAGCGTCAGCACCGGCTGCAGCTGGCCGCGATTGTCGAGAGCGGCCGCTTCCTGTTCATAGACGCGCCGCGCCGCATCGCCGAGATAGCCGCCCAGCGGGGCTTCCGCCAGAAGATCCTCGATCAAAGCCTTGTCATCATCCAAGGAACGATTTGCCGCCACAAAGCTTCCCGTCATACGAGTAAAATGCACAGTTTTTCCGGTTCGCGGTCCAGTACGCATGAAAGTATTTTCGCTTACAAGTCGTATCTTTTCTAAATACGGATTAATCGGCGATATGGGAACTCACGCTAGAAATAAGTAGATCTGAATCATGCATAAGTAGATCAACCGGCGGGAGATTGCCTAAAGCAGAGGCCCCAGCCGCAAAGGCGAGCCGTCCGTGAAGCGCGCAAGGCGGAAACGGGACAGATCGTGGCCCGGCGCATCGCCGCGCACAATCCACGCCAGAACCCGGCCCATGCCCGGACCGATGCCGAAACCGTGCCCGCTCATCCCGGTGCCGATCGTCAGGCCGGGCAGCGCAGCGACCCTGTCGACCACGGGGACCACGTCGGGCATGGTATCGATCATTCCCGCCCAGGCGGTGCGGATCTCGATGGCGGGTGCCTGAGGAAAGAGCCGCGCGAAACGCGCGCGGATGGCGGCGATCTTGCCGCGGTTGGGCGCCGGATTCAGCACCCTCTGGACTTCAAAAGGCGAGGTTTCATCGCCGGACCAGCGCCGCGGCGTGCCCCATGCGTCCGGATAGCCCCTCGGCGCAGCCGGCAGGAACCGCGTCCCGAGCGGGTCGGCGCGGAGTTGGGCAATGTACTGCCGGAACGAGCGGAAGGCATCCGGCCCGATGAAGAGTTCGTGAAAGCCGCCGGCGGCAAGCGTCAGCCCGCCGTCGGTGCGCGGCCGGAAGGCGATGTCGTCGTCGACTGCGCAGCCATTGTACTCCATCGCCACAGGCGAGGTAGAGGCCACGGTCGAGCGGACCGAGAGTTGCGGCAGCGAAACGCCATGATTGCGCAGGAACAGCGCGCTCCACGCGCCGCCGGCGAGAACCACCTCGGACGCCGCCACGCGGCCCTTTTCCGTCACGACACCCGCGACCCTGCCCGCCGCCACATCGAGGCTTCGCGCCGCGCAGTTCTCGATCACCGTGACGCCTTCACGCACCGCGATGGCCGCCAGGGCCGGGACCGCGAGCCAGGGTTCGGCACGCATGTCCGAAGCGGTATGCAGCGCTCCAGCGTAGCGCCGCGACATGCCGGGCACCAGCGCAGCCGTCTCGCGCCCGGTCAGCAGACGCGTATCGATCGCGCTGGCGCGCGCGATCGGCAGCCATTCCTCGTATTTCGCCAGGTCCTTCTCGGTGGCCGCCAGATAGGTCACCCCGCCCTGTACGAGCCCGATATCGACATTCGTCTGCCCCGCCAGCTCCTTCCAGAGCCGGTTGGCCTCGACCATGATCGGCAGTTCGTCGGCATCCCTGCCCTGCTGGCGTATCCATCCCCAGTTCCGGCTCGATTGCTCGCCTGCGATTCGCCCTTTCTCGAGCAGCACCACACGCAGGCCGGCGCGGGCCAGATACAGCGCGGTGCAGGTGCCGATCACGCCGCCTCCGATGACGACGACATCTGCCGCTTTGGGGAGGGCCGCATCGAAGACGACGGGCGAGGCTTCCGAAATCGGGAACGGGGTCATGGGAAGGTTTCAGCCTGCAAGCCGCGCGACGAGATCGCGCATGAAGGCGTGACCCGCCTCGAACTGGGCCACCTCGATATACTCATTGGGCTGATGCGCCTGCGCAATCGACCCGGGGCCGCAGACCACCGCGGAATAACCGGCGTCCTGGAAATGCCCGGCCTCGGTGCCATAGCTGACCACCTCGCGGGCGTTTCCGCCGGTTATCGCGCGAACGAGCCCTTCTGCGGCGCCCTCCTCTTCCGGTCGCAGCGCGGGGACGGCAAAGCGCGGCGTGATCTCGATGCGCGTCTCGGGCACAACGGCCTGCATCAGCGCCTGCACCTCGGCCACCTTGTCTAGATAGGCCCGCTCCCATACCTGCTTGTCCTCGCCCGCCACCACACGGAAATCGAGGGCGAAGCGGCAGTCCCTGGCGGTAATGTTATGCGCCGTGCCGCCCTCGATCATGCCCACATGGGCCGTGGTGTAGGGCGGATCGAACAGCGCCGCGATCTCACCGGGTTTCTGCGCCCTGTTGGCCGCGTTCACGTCATTGGCCCAGTCGATCAGCTTGGCGCCGTACATGATCGCGTTCACCCCACGATCAAGCAGGGACGAATGCACCTCGAAACCCACCACATGGGTGTTGAAACCGATTCCGCCCTTGTGGCCGGTGACCGGCTTCAACATCGACGGTTCGCCCACGATGACGGCATCGCCCTTGGGCACGACCGACGCCATCGCCTCGATCAGCGGCGGCGCGCCGGTGCAGCCGATTTCCTCGTCGAAACTCAGCGCGATCTGAAGCGGGCGGGCGATGCCGCTCCGGTGGGCTTCGACCAGGGCCCAGATCGCCAGCGCGTCGAACCCCTTCATGTCGCAGGTGCCGCGCCCGTAATAGCGCCCGTCCTTCTCGATCACCTCCCAGGGATCGCTGTCCCAGGCCTGGCCATCGACCGGCACCACGTCGGTATGCCCCGAGAGAACCACTGCGCCCGCTTCCCACGGGCCGACATGAGCGAAGAGCGCGGCCTTGTGCGGCTGGTCGGGATCGACCCAGCGATGGGCCTCGATACCTTGCGTGCCGAGATAGTCGGCCACCCAGTCGATCAGCGGCAGGTTGGTGTCGCGGCTGACCGTCGGAAAGGCGACCAGCCGTTGCATGAGCTCAAGGGGAGACAGGACGTCGGCCATCTTGGTACCTTCCTGGAATTCGGATCAGTCGTGCAGCGGGCGATTGCCGACACCCTCGGGCACGGCACTGCCTTCGCGGACACCGCTTTCGGCGACGGCACGATCGCGCGACCACGTATATCCGGCCCATTCTCCGGTGAGAACGAAGTGACCGGCACTGACCTCGTCGTAGCGCGACGGCGCGGGTTGATGGCCCACCGGATGGATCGGCGACGGGATCGGCTTGAAGTTCAGCTCGCTCTCGTCCTTGCGACGGCGCGGGTCGGCGATGGGGACCGCCTTCATCAAGGCCCGCGTATAGGGGTGCTGGGGATTCTCGAAGACCTGCTGCCGCGTTCCCAGCTCGACGATGCGGCCAAGGTACATGACACCGACCTGATGGCTGACGCGCTCGACCACGGCCATGTCGTGGCTGATGAACAGGAAGCTGAGACCCAGCTCTTCCTGCAGTTCCATCATCAGGTTGACCACCTGCGCCTGAACGGAAACATCAAGCGCAGACACGGCTTCGTCGGCGATGATGAGCTTGGGGTTCAGCGCCAGCGCCCGTGCGATGGCGACGCGCTGGCGCTGGCCGCCGGAAAGCTCGTGCGGATAGCGTCGCATGAAACTGCGCGGCAGCTCGACCCGGTCGAAAAGCATGGAGACGCGGTCGTTGATCGCCCCGCCCTTCAGCGTTCCGAAATTGTGGATCGGCTCGGCCACCTGTTCGGCAAGCTGCATCTGCGGGTTCAGCGAGGCAAAAGGATCCTGGAAAATCATCTGCATGTCGCGCCGTGCGGCACGCAGCTTCGACGGCGACAGCGCCATCACGTCCACACCGTCGATGTCGATCTCGCCCGAGAGCGGCTCGACCAGACGCAGGATGGACCGCCCGGCCGTCGACTTTCCGCAGCCGGACTCGCCCACCAGACTGAGGGTCTGGCCCTTGTTGATGGAAAACGAGACGTCCTCGACCGCATGGACATTGGCCACCGTGCGCCGGAAGAAGCCGCCCTTGACCGCGAACCGCGTGGTCAAGTTCCTGACGCGCAGGAGCACGTCATCGGTGCCCCGGATCGGTCTGATTTCGGAATCCCGCGTTCCGAGCAGCCGCATCGGTTCCGGCGCCGCCTTGCCCGTCATCTCGCCGAGCTTGGGTACCGCCGCGAGCAGCGCCTTGGTGTAGGGATGCTGAGGAGACTCGAATATCTGTTCGACCGGCCCCTCCTCGACCTTGTTGCCGCGAAACATCACCACGACCCGATCGGCCATCTGCGCGACCACGGCCATGTCGTGGGTGATGAACATCACCGCCGTTCCGGTCTCGCGCTTGAGACGGTCCATCAGCGCCAGTATCTCGGCCTGGATGGTGACGTCGAGCGCCGTGGTCGGTTCATCGGCGATCAGAAGGCGCGGCTTGCAGGCAAGTGCCATGGCGATCACGACCCGCTGGCGCATGCCGCCCGACAGTTCGTGCGGATACTGCCGCAGCCGCCGTTCCGGTTCGGGGATACGCACCTCGCGCAGAAGTTCGAGCGCACGCGCCTCGGCCTCGGACTTGCTCATGTCCTTGTGCAGGCGCAGGCCCTCGGTGAGCTGACGCCCGACGGTGAAGACCGGGTTGAGCGCCGTCATCGGTTCCTGGAAGATCATTCCGATCTCGTTGCCGCGGATCTCGCGCATCACCGAATCCGGCGATCGGGCGAGGTCGAGCTCCTCGTGGTCCTTGCGGTCGAACAGCAGCCTGCCACCGGCGATATGACCGCCGCCGAATTCGACCAGACGCATCAGCGACAACGAAGAAACGGACTTGCCCGACCCCGACTCGCCGACGACGCAGACGGTCTCGCCGGCCTTGATGTCGAACGAGACGTTTTCGACGCCGACAACCGGACCGTCCTTGGTCTGGAACTCGACCCTCAGCCCATCGATCCGCGCAATCGCCTGCCCGTCGGCACTGTCAAGCATGTCGGCCCCCTGATCCGGTCCTGGCGGAAACGCTATGGCCAAGTCTCGGGCAGTGTCAAACCCCCGCAGGCGGGTTTCGCTGCGGCAAGTGGCGAGAAGGGTTGCTTTTTCCGACAAAGCTGGAAGGATGAGCGCATCGTTTCCGGGTGAGACGCACGCGCTGGACAGCCTTCGGGGCAGTCTCGTGCATCATGTCGTACACCCGGACTCACAACTGGCAGTGCCGGGGCAAACCCCACGCCACCGATCGGCACGAAAGTGTCCAACATGGAGCATGACATGAGAACCAAGACCCTTCTGATGGGCGCCATCGCGGCCAGCGCACTGGCCCCGGCGGCCTTTGCGGAGCGAGGTGCGGACGGGCATGTGAACGTGATCTACTGGCAGGCGCCCTCGATAATGAACCCCTACCTGTCGAACGGCACGAAGGACATCGAAGCCTCGTCTCTCGTGGTCGAGCCACTTGGCCGGTACGACCAGAACGGGGCGCTGGTTCCCTACCTCGCCACCGAGATCCCGACCGTAGAGAACGGCGGCGTAAGCGAGGACCTCAAGACCATCACCTGGAAGATCAAGCCCGACCTGAAGTGGTCGGACGGCTCTCCCTTCACATCCGCCGATGTGAAATTCACCGCGGAATACTGCATGCATCCCGAGGGCGGCTGCGCGCAGCTTGCCAAGTTCGAGGGTGTGGACAAGATCGAGACACCAGACGACCTGACGGTCATCGTCCATTTCTCCGAACCCAAGCCGAACCCCTATGGCCCGTTCATGGGCGTCCAGTCGCCGATCCTTCAGGCGGAACAGTTCGCCGATTGCCTCGGCTCGAAGGCGCCGGAATGCACCGAGGCGAATTTCAACCCGATCGGCACGGGGCCGTTCATGGTCACGGACTTCCGCCCCAATGACGTGATCCAGATGGAAGCCAACCCGCACTACCGCGATCCGGCAAAGCCCGCCTTCGCCACGCTGACGCTCAAGGGCGGCGGCGACGCGAATGCGGCGGGCCGTGCGGTCATGGAGACCGGCGAGTTCGACTATGCCTGGAACCTCCAGCTTGCGCCCGACGTGCTTGCCAAGATGGCCGAGGCGGGCAAGGGCGTTCCCGTCGCCGCCTTCGGCACGCTGGTCGAGCGGATCGAGATGAACATGACCGATCCGTCTCCCGACCTGCCCGAGGGCGAGCGCTCCACCGCCAAGCACCCGCATCCGATCCTGTCCGATCTGAACGTGCGCAAGGCGCTCTCCATGGCGATCGACCGCGAGCTGCTGGTCGAGGTAGGCTATGGTCAGGCCGGGCGCGCCACCTGCAACCTCGTGCCGGCGCCAGCGCTTTACGCGTCGGAAAACACCGACTGTCTGACGCAGGACATCGAAGGCGCAAAGGCCCTGCTCGAAGAGGCAGGCTGGACCGACAGCGACGGCGACGGCATCCGCGACAAGGACGGCAAGAAGCTTTCGCTGCTCTTCCAGTCGTCGACCAATGCCGTGCGTCAGGACTTCCAGGCGCTGATCAAGGACTGGTGGAGCCAGATCGGTGTGGAAACCGAACTTCGCAACATCGATGCCTCGGTGTTCTTCGGAGGCGACCCGGGTTCGCCGGACACCTTCCAGCGGTTCTATGCCGATGTGGAAATGTACGCCAACAACTTCGACGGCACGGACCCCGAAGCCTATCTCGCAGAGCACACCTGCGAAAAGGCCCCGCGGCCGGAAACCCAGTGGCAGGGCCAGAACATCAACCGCTATTGCGACGAGGAATACGACAGGCTGGTGGCTGAACTCGGCCGCACCGGCGAGCTGGAAAAGCGCGGCGAAATCGCCAAGAAGCTCAACGAGATGCTGACCAAGGAAAGCTACGTCGTGGTGCCGCTGGTAGACCGCGGCCGGGTGTCGGCCCATTCCAACTCGCTGGGCGGCGTGGTCCTCAACACCTGGGACTCCGAGCTCTGGAACGCCGCGGACTGGTACCGTGTGAAGTGATGAACCCTTCGGCGGGCGTGGCGGCTTTGCCGCGCCCGTTCCGATTTCGCCCATCCCGCGCTTGAAGTGACAGCCCTGCGGGGACAGGCTCACAACAACAAGACTGACCTAAAAAGGCAGCGTCCATGCTGACATTCACGATCCGAAGACTGGTCCTGGCGATCCCGACCCTGCTCTTCATCAGCCTGGTGATCTTTCTCCTGCTGCAGCTCGCGCCTGGCGATCCGATGGCGCAGGTGCCCCTCACGGTCCCGCCGGAGGTGAAGGAGAAGATGCGTCAGGCCCTGGGTCTCGGCGAACCCATCCATATCCAGTATCTCAAGTGGCTGGTGCAGTTCTTCTGGATCGAACCGCTGAACCTGATCGACCATTACCTCGGCACGCATTTCGCCGAAGGCCAGCTTCGCGTGATCTCATGGCAGACCCGCTCGCCGGTGATGGACATCGTCGCCCAGCGGCTTCCGCAGACGCTGTGGGTGGTGGGGCTCGCCTATGTGGTCGGGGTGCTCATCGCCCTGCCCATCGGGATCTATTCCGCCTATCGCCAATATTCGGTCTTCGACCAGGTCGGCACCTTCGTGTCGATGATCGGCTTTTCGGTCCCGCCGTTCTTCTCGGGCGTCCTGGTGATCGTTATCTTTTCGGTCCAGCTCGGCTGGTTCCCGTCGATCTACGACACCACCCATGTGGTCCGGGACTGGGCGAGCTTCAAGATCCAGCTTCAGCAGATGATCATGCCGGTGATGGTGCTGGCACTGCAGACCACGGCGCAGATCAGCCGTTTCATGCGTGCCTCGATGCTCGACAATCTCAACCAGGACTATGTGCGCACCGCACGCGCCAAGGGCCTGAAGGAAAGCGCCGTGGTGATGGTGCACGTGCTGCGCAACTCGATGATTCCGGTGATCACGGTCATCGCCCTGGGCATCCCGTCCATCTTCGGCGGGGCGATCATCACCGAACAGGTCTTCAAGGTGAACGGAATCGGACAGCTGCTGATCACGGCCCTATTCGCCAACGATCTGCCGATGGTGATGACGCTGACCTTCATCTTCGCGATCCTCATCGTGCTCTTCAACCTGATCGCCGACATCCTCTACGGCATCCTGGACCCGAGAATCCGCTATGACTGAAGATTCCGTCGCAGAAGCCGATCTGCAGGCCTATGGCGCGCTGCGCGACAAGGAGCCGCCGAAGGCGCCGCGCAGCCAGTGGAAGGATGTCTGGGACCAGTTCAGCCGTCACAAGGGCGCGATGGTGGGCGGATTCTTTCTCGCCTTCATAACGCTGGCGGTGATTTTCGGCGGCTGGATCTGGGACGTCGACCCGAAGGCGCTCGACATCCGCAACAAGGACATGCGTCCGATCTATCATGCGCTCTGGGACAGCGAGGCGAAGGTCGGCTGGAACCACCCCGCGGGCACCGACAACCTCGGGCGCGACATCCTGGCGACGCTGATCCTTGGCGGGCGTGCGTCGATGGCAGTGGGGTGGACCGCGATGATCCTGTCGCTGTTGATCGGGACGGCGGTGGGGGTCTGCGCGGGCTATTTCAGGAAGCTCGACGGCCCGCTGATGCGGCTGACCGATCTGTTCCTGTCGTTGCCGATCCTGCCGCTGCTGCTGGTGGCCGTGACGCTCTTCCGTCAGCCGCTGCGGGCGAATTTCGGACCCGAGGGCGGGATGTTCATCCTCATTGTGGCGGTGATCGGGATCACCTCCTGGATGCAGACCGCACGGATCGTGCGCGGTGACGTGCTGGCGCTGAAAGAGCGCGAGTTCATCCTGGCGGCACGCTCGATCGGGACAACGCCGCTGAAGATCATCCGGAGGCACCTGCTGCCCAACGTGGTCTCGCCGATCATGGTCTCGGCCACGCTCGGGCTCGCCACGGCGATCATCACCGAAAGCGCCCTCTCGTTCCTCGGCGTGGGCTTCCCGTCGGATTTTCCGACATGGGGCAAGCTGCTGTCGGACGCCGTGCCGCGCATGACCGAATTTCCCGAACGGGTCATGTTGCCGGGGTTCCTGATCTCGCTCACCGTGCTGAGCGTGAACTACCTCGGAGACGGGCTGCGCGACGCGCTCGATCCGCGCATCCGCGGACGGTGAACCAGGGCCGGGGGCGCTGCCCCCGGACCCCCGGGATATTTCCGAGCAAAGGAAGGAGCCGCGGCTATTCGACGTAGGAGCGGATGCGGCGGATCATCCACCAGACCAGCAGAACCACCGGGAGCGTCACCACGGCGGTCAGCATGCCCTTGCTGATCTCGAGGGCCTCCGCGACGGGGTAGAGCAGGTAGCCGGCGAGCGAGACGGCATAATAGCTGATCGCGACGACCGACAGGCCCTCGACGGTCTTCTGCAGGCGAAGCTGCTGGTCGGCACGACGGTCCATGCTGGCCAGCAGGGACTGGTTCTGCGCCGAGCGCATGACGTCCACCCGGGTGCGCAGAAGGTTCGAGGCCCTGACAGAGCGGCGCGACATCGCTTCGAGCCGCCGTTCCGCGGATTTGACCGTCCGCATGGCCGGCTCGTAGCGGCGCATCATGAATTCCGCGAGATGCTGCCGGCCCATGAAGCGCGCCTCGCGCAGGGCCGCGATTCGCTGGGTGACGATGGCCTCGTAGGCATCGGTGGCCCCGAAGCGGAAGGAGCTGCGCGCGGCGAGCCCCTCGAGTTCGGCGGAGATCGCCAGCAGATCGTCGAGCGTCTGCTCGGGGGCGGATTTCTCGCCGGCCATGTCGGCCATGAGGCCGGTCAGACGCGTGTCCAGATGGTTGAGGCTTTCCTGCATCGCCCGCACACGGGCGAAGCCGAGCATGGACATGGCCTTGTAGGTCTCGATTTCGCAGAGGCGCTGGACGATCCGGCCCACGCGCCGCTGGCCGGTATCGGGCGAGACGAAGACCGCGAAGCGCAGGTGTCCGTTCACGTCGATCCGAAAGTCTCCGGCGACGACAGCGGAATCGTCGATCACCCGCGACGTGGCCAGGCTTTCGGCGACGAACCAGTCGTCAAGTCTGGTCGAGATGTCGGCGTCATCGGAGGGACGCCGGACGATGGTGAGGATCGCCGAGGTCACGCGATGCCCCGGGGCTTCCTCCAGCCAGTCCGCGGGAAAGACGTCGAATGCCGCCGGATCGAACGGGCGCTCGATATGTCCTTCGGTGAAGGCGGTATAGGTGACGAACTCGGTGTGCTGTTCCCATTTGAGCCAGTGCCGGCCGATCTGGCCGAAGTAATGGGTGGCGCCGGGTTGCGGGTGGCCGACGCCGTGCCGCTCGAGCAGCGCCACCAGATGCGCCACGTCCCGCTCGCGGTCGCGGGTGACGGCGTTGTCGGGCTGCTTGATGGCGATGAAGACAGCCGTGGCGGGAGCGCCCATTGCCGGAAAGGGCCGCGCGTGCAGCTCGTTGGCGAGCCTGAGGCGAAGGGGATGATCGTTGATGGGTGGCATCGGGCGCCCGTCTATCTTTCGGTCCTGCGGAGCCGCACATACCTGATGGCGGCGGATCGGTTAAGGAAAACCGCGAAAATCATCGAGTGAACGGTACAATGCCGTGTACACAGCCGGCCCGGCGGAACGCAATGGGGCCCCGCCGGGTGGCGAGGCCCCTCTCAGGTTTCCGGGGTCGCATCACTCGACCAGCGGCAGGAGCTTGTTGAGGCTCTCCTTCGCGTCGCCGTAGAACATGCGGGTGTTTTCCTTGTAGAACAGCGGGTTCTCGATGCCGGAATAGCCGGTCCCCTGCCCGCGCTTGGAGACGAAGACCTGCTTGGCCTTCCAGCATTCGAGCACCGGCATGCCTGCGATGGGCGAATTGGGATCGTCCTGCGCGGCGGGGTTCACGATGTCGTTCGAGCCGATCACGATGGCGACATCCGTCGAGGGGAAGTCCTCGTTGATCTCGTCCATCTCGAGCACGATGTCGTAGGGCACCTTCGCTTCGGCCAGCAGCACGTTCATGTGCCCCGGCAGGCGTCCCGCGACGGGGTGGATGGCGAAGCGCACCTCCTTGCCCCTGGCGCGCAGCTTGCGCACCAGTTCGCTGACGGCGCCTTGGGCCTGGGCAACGGCCATGCCGTACCCTGGGATGATGATGACGCTGTCGGCCTCGTTGAGCGCGGCGGCGACGCCCTCGGCGTCGATGGCGACCATCTCGCCCTCCACCGCCATCGCGGGGCCGCCCGTGCCGCCGAAGCCGCCGAGGATGACCGAGACGAAGCTGCGGTTCATGGCCTTGCACATGATGTAGCTCAGGATCGCGCCCGAAGAGCCGACCAGCGCGCCGACGACGATCAGCAGGTCGTTGCCCAGCGAGAAGCCGATCGCGGCGGCGGCCCAGCCGGAATAGCTGTTCAGCATCGAGACGACGACGGGCATGTCGGCCCCGCCGATACCCATGATCAGATGGTAGCCGATGAATAAGGCGGCAAGCGTCATCACGAAGAGCGGGAAGAACCCGCCCGAGCCGAGATACCAGAAAAGGCAGAGCAGCGAGAGTGCGGCCGCGCCCGCGTTCAGCATGTGCCCGCCCGGAAGCTTGGTGGCAGCTGAGGTCACCTTGCCGGCGAGCTTGCCGAAGGCCACGACCGAGCCGGTAAAGGTGATCGCGCCGATAAAGACGCCGAGGAAGAGCTCTGCGCGCAGGATGTTCTGCTCGACGCTGTCCTTATGCGCGAGCACGGCTGCGAAGCCGTCCAGCGCCAACCGCTCGGCTTCGCCCATACCGAGCACACGGACCAGTTCGAAATGTGCGTTATAGCCGACGAAAACGGCAGCGAGGCCCACGAGCGAGTGCATGGCGGCGACGAGCTGGGGCATTTCGGTCATCTGGACGCGGGTTGCGACGACGAAGCCGATGACCCCGCCGGCGGCGATCAGCAGCAGCGAGAGCAGCCAGAGGCCCGATCCGGGTCCGATGAGGGTGGCGAAGACCGCGAGGCCCATGCCGGCGATGCCGTACCAGACGGCCCGCTTGGCGCTTTCCTGCCCCGACAGTCCCCCCAGCGAGAGGATGAAGAGGACGGCGGCCACAACGTAGGCGGCGGTGGTGAATCCGAATTCCATTGTGCCGCTCCTCAGGATTTCTGGAACATGGCGAGCATGCGCCGGGTGACGAGGAAGCCGCCGAATATGTTGATCCCGGCCATGAAGACCGAGAGCGCGGCAAGCAGGATGACGAGGAAGGATCCCGATCCGATCTGCATCAGGGCCCCCAGGATGATGATCGAGGAGATCGCGTTGGTCACGGCCATCAGGGGCGTGTGGAGGCTGTGCGAGACATTCCAGATGACCTGGAAGCCCACGAAGACGGCCAGCACGAAGACGATGAAATGCTGCATGAAGCTGGCTGGCGCCACGAGGCCCAGAAGCAACAGAAGGCCCGCCCCGACGGCGATCAGCGTGACCTGGTTTTTCGTCTGGGTCCGGAAGGCGGCGACTTCCTGCGCGCGTTTCTGCTCGGCCGTCAGTTCCTTCGGCTTTTCCTTCTTCGGCGCGGCGGCGATGGCCGCGACCTTGGGCGGTGGCGGCGGATAGGTCACTTCCTTGGCATGGGTGACGGTGGCGCCGCGGATCACGTCGTCTTCCATGTTGTGGTTCACGACGCCGTCCTTGGCGGGCGTCAGATCCGTCATCATGTGGCGGATGTTGGTCGCATAGAGCGTCGATGCCTGCGCGGCCATGCGGCTCGGGAAATCGGTATAGCCGACGATGGTGACGCCGTTGTCGGTGACGATCTTCTGATCCGCGACGGTCAGCTTGCAGTTGCCGCCCTTCTCGGCGGCGAGATCCACGATGACGGATCCGGGCTTCATCGCAGCGACCATGTCCTCGGTCCAGAGCTCCGGCGCCTCGCGGTTCGGAATCAGCGCGGTGCAGATGACGATATCCATGTCGGGCGCCATCTCGCGGAACTTCTCGAGCTGCTTCTCGCGGAACTCCGGGCTCGACGGCGCCGCGTAGCCGCCTGTGGCCGCGCTGTCCTGCGTGTTTTCCTCGAAATCGAGAAAGACGAATTCGGCGCCCATCGATTCGATCTGTTCGGCGACCTCGGGACGCACGTCGAAGGCATAGGTGATCGCCCCGAGGCTCGTCGCGGTGCCGATCGCGGCAAGCCCGGCGACCCCGGCGCCGATCACCAGCACCTTCGCGGGGGGCACCTTGCCCGCAGCCGTCACCTGCCCGGTGAAGAAGCGCCCGAAGTTGTTGCCCGCCTCGATCACGGCGCGGTAGCCCGCGATATTCGCCATGGACGACAAGGCGTCCATCTTCTGGGCCCGGCTGATCCGCGGAACCATGTCCATCGCGATCACCGTGGCGCCCTTGTCGGCGGCAGCCTGCATGAGTTCCGTGTTGCCGGCTGGGTTGAAGAAGGAAATCAGGGTCTGGCCGGCCTTGAGGCGCTTGATTTCGGTCTCGCTCGGGGCGCGCACCTTTGCGATGATCTCGGCCTCCTTCCAGAGCGCGGGGGCCGTCTTGACGACCTTGACGCCCGCAGCCGTGTAGTCGGCATCCGCGAAACCGGCCGCCGTTCCCGCGCCTGCCTCGATCAGGCATTCATGCCCGAGCTTCTGAAGCATGGCCGCGCTTTCCGGCGTCATCGCGACCCGGCGCTCTCCCGCAAAGGTCTCCTTCGGTGTCCCGATCCTCAACGCACTGCCCCCCTTAGGTTGTCGTTTCCCGCCCATATTGACGTCTGTGGCTCACATGTCCACTAGCGCGCGAAACAGGGACAGCACAACCGCTGCCTTAGTTGTAGGAGGCCAACAGATTGCCTTGCCCAGCCGCGTGCCGGGCTTAATCTGCGCCGGGACATGGGGAGGGTCCGGGATGCTTGACGGAAAACACGCTCTGGTGACCGGGGGCGGCACCGGCATCGGGCTTGCCATCGCCCGGGACCTGGCCGCGAAGGGCGCGGTGGTGACGATCACCGGTCGGCGGGCGGAGGTGCTCGAAGCGGCGACGGCTGGAGCCGCGGGGCTTTTCCCGCTGGTCATGGACGTGCGCGACGAGGCCGAGGTCACGGGCCGGATCGCGGAAGCGGTGGCGGCGCGCGGGCCGGTGCAGATCTGCGTGGCGAATGCCGGCATCGCCGAGGGCCGCGCGCTGCACAAGATGGACCTCGATTTCTGGCGTGCGATGATGGCGACCAATCTCGACGGCGCATTCCTGACGATCCGCGAATGCCTCGGATCCATGCGCGAGACGGATTGGGGTCGCGTGATCGCTGTATCCTCCATCGCCGGTCTGCACGGCCTGCGCGGGGCGTCCTGCTACACCGCCTCCAAGCATGGAATGGTCGGGCTGATCCGGGCGTTGAGCGAGGATTACCTCGGGCAGCCCTACACCTTCAACGCGCTCTGCCCAGGCTATGTCGAGACCGAGATCATCGACCGCAATATTAACTCGATCCGCGCGCGCGCCGGCGTCAGTGCGCAGGAAGCGCGTGAGATCATGGTCTCTGCCAATCCCCACAAGCGCCTGATCCGTCCCGAGGAGGTGGCTGCGGCGGCCGCCTGGCTGGTGGGCCCCGGATCCGAGAGCGTCAACGGCCAGGCCATCGAGATCGCTGGCGGACGGGTCTGACACGGCAGGGCAGCCCCGGATCGGGGTCGCGCAATCGCGCGGATTCACGCGTGGTTAATCCGGCCGGCGCTAGGCTCGGGGGATGCCGAACTACATCCGTGCCCGGGCACCGGGCGGAAGCTACTTCTTCACGGCGCGCCTGCGGGATCGCGGCTCGGACCTGCTTGTGCGCGAGATCGGACTGCTGCGCCGCGCGGTGCGCGAGACGAAGGCGCGCAGGCCATTCGAGATCGACGCGATCGTTGTGCTGCCCGCGGCCATCCATACCATCTGGACCCTGCCGGACGGCGACGCCGATTTCTCCGGACGATGGAGCCTGCTGAAAGGGCTTGTCTCACGCGCGCTGCCGCCCGCGCCCGATCGCAGCCCCTCGCATCTCAGGCGGGGCGAAAAAGGCATCTGGCAGCGACGGTTCTGGGAGCACCTGATCCGCGACGCGCGCGATCTGAACGACCATCTGCACCTGATCCATTCGGCGCCGGTCCAGGCGGGCCTCTGCGCCCGCCCCGAGGACTGGCCCTGGACCTCGCTGCATCGCGACCGGCGGGAGGGAGGCAGCGCAGGCACCTTGCCGGGGTCACGCGGCCATGGCGCCGGCCCCGGCATCCGGCGCGCGTCGTAGGGTGCGGCAGGCCGCACCTTACCGCGACAGCACCGCCGTCGCCTCGATCTCCAGACGCGCCTCGTCCTCAACCAGTTCCTTCACGACGACCATGGTCATCGCAGGGAAATGCCGGCCCATCACCTCGCGGTAGGCCCGCCCCACCTCGCCCTGATGCGCGAGATATTCCGACTTGTCCGTGACGTACCAGGTCAGCCGCACCACATCCTCCGGCACTCCGCCCGCCGCCTCGACCACCGCCCGGATGTTCAGGAGCGCCTGGCGCATCTGGCCGATGAAATCCCTGGCCTCGAAGACCTGCTCGGCCGTCCAGCCGATCTGCCCCCCGACATAGAGCGTTCCGTCTGCGCTCAGCACGCCGTTGGCGTAGCCCTTGGCCGGTGCCCAGCCCTCGGGCTGAATGATGCGATGTGTCATTGATCTTCTCCTTGCCGGCTCAGACGCCGAGATACCGCTCTGCCACGACCGTATCGAGCGCGGCCATGTCGCCCGCCCAGACCGTCGCCCCGCGTTCGAGCACCACCGCCCGATCGGCCACGCCGCGCAGCTCGGCCAGCGACTTGTCCACCACGAGCAGCGCGAGCCCGGTTTCCGATTTCAGCCGCCGTACCGCGGCCCATATCTCCTGGCGCACCACGGGCGCCAGCCCTTCCGTCGCTTCGTCGAGCAGCATCAGGCGCGGGTTCGTCATCAGCGCCCGGCCGATCGCCAGCATCTGCTGTTCCCCGCCCGAGAGCGACACCGCCATCTGGTCCCGCCGCTGCGCCAGTCTTGGAAAAAGCTCGCCGACCCGCGTCTCGTTCCAGGGGCCCGGTCGCGCGGCGGCCATGAGGTTCTCGCCCACCGTGAGGTTTGGAAAGCAGCGCCGCCCCTCGGGCACGAGCCCCAGGCCGCGCCGTGCCGCCCTGAAGGACGGCAGCGCGGCGATGTCCTCGCCCGCGAATTGCACCGTTCCCGCGGAATGGCGCAGCATCCGGCAGATCACCTTGATGGTCGAGGACTTGCCCATGCCGTTGCGCCCCATGAGCGCGCAGACCTCGCCTTCGCCGAGCTCCAGGTCGACCCCGAAAAGCGCCTGGCTCGGCCCGTAGAAGGCTTCGATACCGCGCAGCGACAGAAGGCTCATGAGAGCGCCTCCTCGCCCAGATAGGCCTCGCGCACGTCCGGGTTGGCCCGGATCTCATCGGCCGTGCCGGTCGCGATCACCTTGCCGTAGACCAGGACCGATATACGATCGGCCAGCGCGAAGACCGCGTCCATGTCATGTTCGACCAGCAGGATCGGCGCCTCGGCGCGCAGCCCGTCGAGAAATCCGGTCAGCAGCTTCGAGCCCTCGGCCCCAAGCCCCGCCATCGGTTCGTCCATCAGGAAGGCCCGCGGGCGCAGGGTCAGCGCCACGGCGACCTCGAGCTGGCGGCGCTGACCATGTGACAGCTCCGACGTTCGGCGAAGCGCGAGATCGGCCAGTCCCACCCGCTCCAGCGCCTCAAGGGCGTGCTGCCGCAACGCCGCGTCGCCCATTACTGGCGCGAAGAATCGCCAGACCGACCCTTCCCGCCCGAGCGCCCCCAGAACCGTGTTCTGCAAAACGGTGAACTCCATCGCCAGCGATGAAATCTGGAAGGTCCGCCCCAGCCCCAGCCGCGCGCGCCCGACCGTGTCGAGCGCTGTCACATCCTGCCCCGCGAAACGGATCGTTCCCGCGTCGGGCAGCAGGTTGCCCGCGATCTGCTTGATCAGCGTCGACTTGCCCGCCCCGTTCGGCCCGATCAGCGCGTGGATCTCGCCCGGTCGCAACGTCAGCGACACGTCGTCCGTGGCCGCGAGCGCTCCGAAGGACTTGCGCAGACCCCTGATGTCGAGAAGCGGCTCAGTCATGGGCCACCTGCTTGCCCCCGAGGAGACCGATCAGACCGCCCCGCGCGAAGAGCACGACAAGCAGCAGCAGCAGGCCCAGATAGACGTGCCAGTACTCCGAGAGCCCGCCGAGCACATGCTCGAGCAGGATGAACAGCGCCGCACCGGCCACGGGGCCGAACAGCCGCCCTACCCCGCCGAGGATGACGAAGACCATGATCTCTCCGGACGTCTGCCAGCTGAACATGGTCGGGCTGACGAAGCGGTTGAGATCGGCGAAGAGCGCCCCGGCAAGTGCGGTGAGCGCACCGGAGATCACGAAGGCGACGAGCCGCAGCCGGAAGGGTGAGAGACCCACGGTGGCCACACGTTCGGCATTCTGGCGCGCGGCAGACAGCGCGAGACCGACGGGAGCCTGCGCCATCCGTCCGGCAAAGAACAGTGCGACAGCGAGCACCGCAAAGCAGAGGCCGAAGAACTGGATCGGGTCGAGGGTGTTCAACCCCGGAAAGCCGTTGCGGACGTAGATCGAAAGCCCGTCTTCGCCTCCGTAGGCCGGCCAGCTGATCGCGAAATAGTAGAGCATCTGACCGAACGCCAACGTGATCATGATGAAGTAGACGCCGGAGGTGCGCAGCGACAGGGCCCCGATCGCCAGCGCCGCCAGCCCGCCCGCGACAAGGGCCACGATCCAGATCACCGGCATGGAATTCGTCCCCGCCATAAGGAAGGGCCATTCCATCAGCGGCGTGTAGTTCTGCGCGTGGCTCGCGAGAATGCCCATGGCGTAACCGCCGATCCCGAAGAAGGCCGCATGCCCGAGGCTCACCAACCCGCCGAGGCCCAGCGCGATGTTCAGCCCGACGCCAGCAAGCGCGAGGATGGCGACCTTGGTCACCAGCGTGATGATGAAGGGCTCGTCCAGCGCCAGCGCGACCAGCGCCGTCACGGGCAGCAGCGCGAAGAGCCCGATATTGAGAAACGTCGTGCGATGCATCAGGCCGTCCCGTAGAGGCCGGTGGGCCGGAACAGCAGCACGGCGGCCATGAGGATGTAGATCGCCATCGAGGCAAGGGCGGACCCGATGGCCGTTGCCGCCGAGGGTTCCATGAAGGCGCCGAAGATGACCGGCAGCAGAACCTTGCCGAGGGTATCGGTCAGCCCGACCAGCAACCCGCCAACCAGCGCGCCCTTGATCGAGCCGATGCCACCGATGACGATGACGACAAAGGCGAGGATGAGCACCGGCTCGCCCATGCCGACCTGCACCGACTGGATCGCGCCCACCAGCGCGCCCGCCAGTCCCGCCAGCGCGGCACCGAGGGCAAACACCAGCGTATAAAGCTTCGATATGTCCACCCCGAGCGCCGCGATCATCTCGCGGTCGCTTTCGCCCGCGCGGATGCGCATGCCGACGCGCGTGCGCGAGATCAGCAGGAAAAGGGCGGCGGCGAGCACGAGGCCCACGGCGATGATGAACAGCCGGTAGACCGGATAGGTGATGCCGCCCGGCATGGTGACGGCGCCCGACAGGGCATCGGGAATGTCGAGATAGAGCGGAAAGGACCCAAAGAGCCAGCGGGTGCCTTCCGAGAAGATGAGGATGAGCGCGAAGGTGGCCAGAACCTGGTCGAGATGATCACGCGCATAGAGCCTGCGGATCACCAGAAGCTCGACGACGGCCCCGGCAGCGGCGGCAGCGGCGAGGCTGGCCATCAGTGCGAGCACGAAGGACCCGGTCGCCCCGGCCACCGCAGCCGCGGCGAAGGCCCCCACCATGTAGAGCGAGCCATGTGCGAGGTTGATCAGGCCCATGACGCCGAAGATCAGCGTCAGGCCGGCGGCCATCAGGAAAAGCATGACGCCGGACTGCAGGCCGTTGAGGACCTGTTCGACGAGAAGCAGGAGGGACATGTCGGACTTTCGGAATGGAGGGCCCCGCCGGGCGGGACCCTGCCTTGCTGGTTACATCTTGCACTCGTCGACATAGGCGCTCGACCGGTTCTCGAGCACCTTGGAGACGATCTTGTTGGTGTAGATGTCACCCTCCTTGATCACCTCGCGGATGTAGATGTCCTGGATCGGGTGATTGTTGCTGTCGAACGAGAAGTTGCCCCGCACGCTGTCGAAATCCGCAGCCTTCAGTGCCGCGCGGAAAGCATCGGCATCGCTGACGTCGGCCGTTTCCATCGCGCTGAGCAGCAGGTTCGCGGTGTCATAGCCATAGGACGCGTAAAGCGAGGGCAGCCGGTCGTACTCTTCCTGGAATGCCGCGACGAAATCCGCGTTCGCGGGCACGTCGAGGTCCTTGTTCCAGTTCGAGCTGTTCATCACGCCCAGTGCGGAGTCACCCACCGCCTGCAGGATGTTCTGATCGAAGGAGAAGGCCGGCCCGATCACCGGAAGCTCGACGCCGCTGTCGGCATATTGCTTGAGGAAGGAGATCCCCATGCCGCCGGGCAGGAAGAAGAAGATGCTGTCCGCACCCGACGCCCGGATCTGCGCGATCTCCGGGGCATAATCCGTCGCGCCGAGCTGGGTATAGACCTCGCCCGCCAGATCGCCGTCATAGTAGCGCTTGAACCCGTTCAGGCTGTCCTTGCCCGCCGGGTAGTTGGGCGCGAGGATGAACGGCTTAGTGTAGCCCTGCGCCTTCGCATAGGCGCCCGCTGCCTCGTGCAGGTTGTCGTTCTGGTAGGAGACCGCGAAGTAGTTGGGATCGCAGCCTGCGCCGGCCAGCTGCGCAGGGGCGGCGTTGGGCGAGAGATAGAACTTGCCCTGACCGACCGCGGCGGGGACAACCGCCATGGCGAGGTTCGACCAGATGATGCCGGTCAGCACATCGACCTTTTCGGACTGGATCATCTTGTCCGCCAGCTGCACCGCGATCTCGGGCTTCTGCTGGTCATCCTCCACGACGATTTCGAGGTCGTCGTTCCCGGCCTTCTTCGCGGCCAGCAGGAAACCGTCCCGCACGTCGATGCCAAGGCCCGCCCCGCCGCCCGAAAGCGTGGTGATCATGCCGACCTTGACCTTGCCTTCCGCAAAGCCCGCCGTGCCAAGCGCGGCAAGTCCCGCGGCAAGGATAAGTGAATTGAATCTCATGTCTTTCTCCCGGTTGAAGAGGCTTCTTGTCGAGCCTCCGGTTGTGTTGCCGGTCTGCGCCGGCACGATCTCAGGTGACCCGCTGGCGTGAGCTGAAGCGCGGATCGTCCCAGAGCCTTTCCTGCATGACCCTTGCCATCCTGTCCACGGCAAGGCTCACGTCGGCCGCGTCGATGTAGAGCGGCGTGAAGCCGAAGCGCATGATGTCGGGCGCGCGGAAATCGCCGATCACGTCATGATGGATCAAAGCCTGCATGGCAGCGTAGCCCTGATCGAAACGGAACGATACCTGACTGCCGCGCATCTGCGGATCGCGGGGGCTGGCGAGTTCCAGCCCGGGCACGCGGGCCTCGACCTCTTCGATGAACTGCTCCTGAAGCGCGATAGAGGCTGCCCGCAAGGCCGTCATGTCCACGTCCTCCCAGAGCTTCATGGCCTCCTCCAGCGCCGTCAGCTGGATGACCGGGGGCGTGCCGACGCGCATCCGCTCGATCCCCTGCCCCGGCGCGTAGTCCGGGGAGAAGTCAAAAGGTGCGGCATGGCCCATCCAGCCGCTCAGCGCGGGTTCGGCCGTATCGGCTAGGTCAGGCCGGACATAGATGAAGGCCGGCGCCCCGGGCCCGCCGTTGATGTACTTGTAGGTGCAGCCGACGGCGAATTCGGCGCCACTGGCTTCGATCTCGACCGGCAGCGCCCCGGCGGAATGTGCCAGATCCCAGATCATCACCGCGCCTGCCGCATGGGCCATGCCGGTGATGGTCTTCATGTCGTGCTTGCGCCCGGTCCTGTAGTCCACCTCGGTCAGTAGCACTGCCGCCACGTCCTCGCCGATGGAATCGGCGACAGCATCGGGCGCGACGGTGCGCAGCTCGTAACCTGCATCCAGCGTCGCGATCAGCCCCTCGACCATGTAGAGGTCCGTCGGGAAGTTGCCGGTATCGGACAGGATCACCCGGCGTTCGGGACGCATCTTCAAGGCAGCGGCCACCGCCTGGTAGACCTTGATCGACAGCGTGTCACCCATCACCACCGACCCATGCGGCGCACCGATGAGCCGGCCGACCAGATCGCCGACCCGGCGCGGCTGATCCATCCAGCCGGCAGCGTTCCATCCCTTGATGAGAAGCCCGCCCCATTCCGATCCAAGCATCCCGGCAACGCGCGCGGGCACGCCCTTCGGCAGGGGGCCGAGCGAATTGCCGTCGAGATAGACCAGCCCCTCGGGAAGGTCGAACATCTCTTTTCGCAGGATTTCAGCCACGTGTTACTCCATATCCAGAAACATCTCGCCGCGGGCGCAGGCGCGCGACGCGCGAGGGTTCAGGCGTTCGCCTCTTCGGGCAGAAATTCCACATCGTGCTCGGCGGAAAGCGCGATGATCCTTTGTATGTCCGTCTGCCGGTCGAGCGCCACGAAGAGGTCCTTCAGCCGGCCCGCCGGAGAGACCCAGAACAGCGCCCGGCAGGGCTTGTCGGACTTGTTGAAATAGCCGTGGGGGACTCCCCTTGGCATGCGCACCAGATCGCCCGGTCCGGCCTTGGACCATTCACCGTCCAGCTTCAGGTCCAGTTCGCCCTCCTGCACGAGGATGAACTCGTCCTGATCGGGATGGATGTGCACGGGCACGAACTGCCCCGGTTCGGAATTGGTCTCGAAGGCGAAGCTCGAGTCGCATATCGCCTTCGGGAAGTAGCGCTGCCCGAGGATGTCCCATTCGAGCCCGTCGAACCCGGTCCCGTCTTCCGTGATGCCCTTGCCCAGATCGCCCATGATGCAACTCCCTGTCGCTTTTCCGATCGCCTAGAGTTCCGTCCGCACGTGCCAGAGTTCGGGGAACAGCTCAACTTCGAGCATCTTGCGCAGATAGCCAATCCCCTGCGTGCCGCCGGTGCCGCGCTTGAAGCCGATGATGCGTTCGACCGTCGTGACATGATTGAAACGCCAGCGCCGGAAATAGTCTTCGAGGTCAACGAGTTTCTCGGCCAGCTCATAGAGCTCCCAATGGGTCTGGGGCGACTCGTAGACGAGGCGCCAGTGCTCGACGATCTCGGGCCGCGACTTCCAGGCGCTCTGCGAGGCCACGAGCTCCGGCGCCGCCATGCCCAGCCTGCGCGCCAGCAGTTCCAGCGCCACCTGATAGAGGCTGGGACGGGCCAGTTCCTCCTCGAGTGCGTCACGCGCGTCCGGCACGTGCTCGTGAAGCCTGACAAGGGCCGGATTCCGGTTGCCCAGCAGGAATTCGATCAACCTGTACTGATGCGACTGGAACCCCGAGGAATTGCCGAGGCTCGGCCGGAAGAGGGTGTATTCGCTGGGTGTCATCGTGCGCAGCACGTCCCATGCGCCGTTGAGTTGTTCAAAGATGCGCGCCACCCGCGTCAGCATCTTGAACGCCGGTTGCAGGTCGGACGCAGCGATCGCGGTCCGCGCGGCCTGAAGTTCATGGATCGCCAGCCGCATCCAGAGCTCGGATGTCTGGTGCTGCACGATGAACAGCATCTCGTCATGGGCATCCGACAGCGGATGCTGCGCGGTCAGGATCGCATCGAGCCCGAGGTAATCGCCGTAGGACATCGCCTCTGCGAAATCCATCCTGGCGCCTTCCGGTGCCTCGCCGCTCATGCCTTCTGCCTCAGGGCGAAACGCTGGATCTTGCCGGTCGCGGTCTTGGGCAGCGCCTCGACGAAACGGATGTCGCGCGGGTATTTGAAGGGCGCGATCTGCGCCTTCACGTGATCCTGCAGCAGCTTGGCCATCTCGGCCGACGGCGCCGCCCCATTGCTCAGCACCACATGCGCCTGCACGATGTGGCCGCGCGCCTCGTCCGGGGCCCCCACCACGGCGCATTCGGCCACATCGGGATGGGACAGAAGCGCCGCCTCGACCTCGGGCCCGGCGATGTTGTAGCCAGCCGAGACGATCATGTCGTCGTTGCGCGCGGCGAAATGCAGATAGCCATCGTCATCCATGGAGAAACTGTCGCCCGTGACGTTCCAGCCATCCGCGACATAATCCGCCTGGCGCGGATCGGCGAGATAGCGGCAGCCCGTGGGCCCGCGTACGGCGAGCCGCCCCACCGTGCCCCGTGGCACCTCGTTGCCCTCGGCGTCGATCACCTTGGCCTCGTAGCCCGGGACCGGCTTGCCCGTGCAGGCGGCGCGGTGGTCGTCGAAGCGGTTGGTGATGAAGATGTGAAGCATCTCGGTCGAGCCGATGCCGTCCAGCATCGGCTTGCCGGTCTTTTCAATCCAGTCGTGATAGACCGGGGCCGGCAGCGTCTCGCCCGCCGACACGGCGGCGCGCAGGCTCGACAGGTCCGCCCCCTGCTCCATCGCCGCGAGCATGGCGCGATAGGCCGTCGGCGCGGTGAAGCAGACGGTGGCGCGGTATTTCTCGATGATCTCGATCATGTTGGGCGGCGACGCGGTCTCGAGCAGAGTCGCCGCGGCCCCGAACCGCAGCGGGAAGATGGCCAGCCCCCCCAGCCCGAAGGTGAAGGCAAGCGGCGGGGATCCGATGAAGATGTCCTCTGGCGTGACGCCGAGCACGTTTCTGGCGTAGCCGTCGGCGATGATCAGCAGGTCGCGGTGGAAGTGCATCGTCGCCTTGGGACTGCCCGTCGTGCCGCTGGTGAAACCCAGCAGGGCGACATCGTCCTGCGCCGTGTCCACCGCCTCGAAGCGCACCGGCTTCTCGAGCGCCAGCCGGTCGAGTTCGGCGTCATGGTTCGAGGTGCCGTCGAAGCCCACGACCGTCCTGAGGAAACGGCTGTCCTTGGCGCAGGCGGTCAGTTCCTCGAGCAGGCGCGTGTCGCAAAGGGCAAGGGCGATCTCGGCCTTGTCGACGATCTGGCCCAGTTCGCCCGCCCGCAGCATGGGCATCGAGTTGACCACGACCGCGCCCGCCTTGGTCGCCGCGAGCCAGCAGGCCACCATGGCCGGGTTGTTCGCAGAGCGGATGAGCACCCGGTTGCCCGGCCTGAGGCCCAGGTCCTCGACCAGTGCATGGGCCAGCCGGTTGGTCCAGTCCGATAGCTCCTTGTAGGTGCGCCGCCGCCCGTTGCCGATCAGGGCCGTTTGGTCGCCGAACCCCTTCGCGACCATAGCGTCCGTCAGTTCAACCGCGGCGTTCAGACGGTCGGGATAGTCGAAACCGTCGAGCAGGAGGTCGGGCCATCCTGCCTCAGGCGGCAGGTTGTCCCTGGCGAAGGTATCCTCATGACCGCTCGGCCGCATTCCAGACATCTCCCCTCGAAAAGGCAGCTTGGATCGGCCGTGGAAATGGGTTTCGGCTGACCCGATTGACGAAACGTTAGGATGAGTCGCAAAATGCTTCAAGGAAAAATATTTCATACATAAAATAATCCAGCGCCGCGTTTGCCGACGTCTCCAAGCCGCCTGTTTCCGGTGCAGACGGCTTGCGGCCAGCCGGGCAAAATGGGAACCTCGTGCGACCCTCGGGAGGAGTGGCGCGACAGATGACACAGCCCCGTTTTACGGATCTCGAAGGCGCTTCCGTCTTCATCACCGGTGGCGGCTCCGGAATCGGGGCGGCCCTGACCGAGGCGTTCCTCGCCCAGGGAGCGCGGGTTGCCTTCATCGATCTGGCGGACGGGACCGCGTTTGCCGCGAGGGTCGCCGAGGCAAATGGGCGCGGGCCCGAGGTCTTCAGGGGCGACGTGACCGATTGCGATGTTCTGCGGGAGACAATCGCCGAGGCTGCCCGACGCAATGGGCCGATCGACGTCCTTATCGGCAATGCGGCCAATGACCAGCGCCACAAGCTGTCCGATCTCACGCCCGAAAGCTGGGACGCGTTGATGGCGATCAACCTCAAGCACCTCGTCTTCGCGGCCCAGGCCGTTGCGCCCCGGATGACAGAGCGTCAGAGCGGGTCGATCATTCTCTTTTCCTCCGTCGCCTACATGATGGGCCTGTCGGCGATGCCCGCCTATGTCACCGCGAAAGGCGGGATCACCGCCCTGACCCGAAGCCTGGCGCGAGAACTCGGGGCCTCCGGCGTACGGGTGAACGCCGTGGCGCCCGGCATGGTGATCACTCCCCGCCAGCTCGACCTCTGGCTCACGCCCGAGAGCATGGCCGCCCATCTCGATCGCCAATGTCTCAAGGAACACCTGACGCCGGAGGATATCGTGGGCACCGTGCTGTTCCTTGCCTCGGCCACCAGCCGCATGATGACCGGACAGTGCCTTGTCGTCGATGGCGGCGTGGCGATGACGGGATAGGCGAGCCGCACCAGCGAGGCCCCGCACCAGAAGGAGACGACATGCAAACCGATATCTTCGACGACCGCCCCTGCGCCCTTGGCGAAGGCCCGCTGTGGCACCCCGAGCGCCGACAGCTCTACTGGTTCGACATCACCGGGCAGCGCCTTTTGTCGCGCGAGGGCACCGCACCGCTGGAATGGCAGCTCGACGAGATGTGCTCGGCTGCGGGCTGGATAGACCGCGACACCCTGCTCATGGCCTCCGCGACGGGTCTGTGGCGCTTCGATATCGCCAGCGGCGCGAAGGAGCGGGTGGCGGCGCTTGAGGATGACAACGCCGGGACACGTTCCAACGACGGGCGTGCGGACCCGCTGGGCGGTTTCTGGATCGGGACGATGGGTCTGGATGCAGAGCCCGAGGCAGGGGCGATCTACCGCTATTACCGGGGCGAGCTGCGTCGGCTCTATGACCGGATCAGCATCCCCAACGCGATCTGCTTTCCGCCCGGGCGCGGGCAGGCCTATTTCGCCGACACGGCCCGACAGACGGTCTGGCGCGTTCAGCTCGACAGCGACGGCTGGCCGAAATCAGAGCGCGAGGTTTTTCTGGATCTGCGCGAGGAAGATCTCTTTCCGGACGGGGCGGTCTGCGACGCGCAGGGCCGGGTCTGGATCGCGCAATGGGGCGCCGCGCGCGTCGCCTGCTATGGACCGGACGGGCGTTTCCAGGCCGCGATCCCCCTATCCGGGCGCCATTCGAGCTGCCCGGCCTTCGGCGGGGCCGGGTTGGGCGACCTCTTCGTCACCACCGCGCGCCAGGGATTGGCAGAAAGTCTTCTGGAACAAGAGCCCGAGAACGGCACCACATTCGTCGCGCGCAATGCAGGCAACGGCCAGCGCGAACATCGGGTCATTCTCTGAGAGTGAGGGCGAAATCGGTTGCGAGTGCAAAGTCCGCTTGGAGCGCTCAATGATTACGGCTCCCTTGGGTGAGTTTGCAGCTGCAGAATGAAAGCGCTCGTCGCGCCCGGCCCAGAGCAGTCGTTTGTGTCTGGCGCAGGGAATGTCCGGTCACAATCCTTTCAGGACGTTCGTACCATGTGCAGCGACTGTTCCGCTGCCGCCGCGAAGTGCCACTGCCATTTTCGCCAAAGCAGACTTTCCGCGATGTCAGGTAGCTTGCTTGCCGCTGCGGCTCGCTTCGTCCCCCACGCACTGTGCGAGCCTACCCCGACCGCTAACCTTGATGTGGAGAAATTGATTGCGCAAGCCTGACGGTCGCCGCGCTTGCCTTCAGCAGAAATCCGCGCAATCTTCATCCAGTCGCAAGGTGGTCGAGCAGAGGTTCCAATGAAGGTATTTATTAGCTGGAGCGGAACGCGCAGTAAAGCACTCGCAATTGCTCTAAAGGAATGGCTTCCGCTTATTCTTCAATATGCCAAACCTTGGGTTTCCGAGAAAGATATTTCCGCAGGTGACCGATGGGCACAAGCCATTGCAGGAGAGCTTGAATCTTCAAACTTCGGCATTCTTTGCATAACGCCAGAGAATATCGGTTCGGAATGGATTTTGTTTGAGGCGGGCGCGCTCTCGAAGTCTATGCTGGACGCGAAGGTCATTCCTTTACTCTTTGGCCTTGAGTTGAGCGACTTAAGCGGGCCTTTGTCCCAATTTCAAGCATTGAAGGTTGACGAACAAGGTATGTTGGACGTTGCAAAAGCCATTAACGCCACTGCCGAAAACAAAGCTGCCGACGCGACCATTGAGCAGCTCGTTCCTGCACTTTGGGGGCAGCTGCAGCAGAAGCTTGATGCGATCCCCGACAAAGAGATATCAGGAAAGCACATGCGTCCCCAAACTGAGATTCTGGAGGAACTGGTTTCTCAGGTTCGCGGCCTTGGAGCGCAGATGCGCGAATTTGATCCTGAAATAATGGAAAAGGAAGCGCGTTATGCCCATATCCGCGATCGGGATACCGACCCGCGCATGATGGAGGAAATAATGTTTATGATGATGAAGTCGCGCGGGCCCGATATGTCCCTGCTTCTCTTGGCCGGGCTTGTGCGAGACCGCATTCCATGGCTTGCGGAGGTCATGGTTGAAGCGCACCGAGAATTAAAAACTGCGACACCGGAACAGGCGCGTGAAATTGGGCGCAACCTTTCGGCCGTGGTCAAGATGACGACGCGCGGGCCGTGGGTCGAACGCATGATGGGGCGCAGCAAATCCGGTCACATTCTTATGATGGAACTGCCCCTTTTTATTGATCGGGCAATTGCTCAAAAGGTTGAAGACCGCGAAATCTCGGATTTGATTGGAACGAACGACAACGAAGACCAGTCGTAGAACCACCCCCACACACGCTCTGCCCGACGCGCTGCGCCGTCGCCACGAACGGCTGGAATATCCAACTTCGCTGCAGCGGTCTAAGAAACTTTGCGCGGCGTACCAGCGCTGCTGGAAAAACTTTGCAAAGCTGGCTTTGCCGCTCACAGCAGCCGTTCGTCCAAGACGCAGCGAACGGCATCTCCCCGCCCTTCCTCCCGCTCGGCTTCGCAGTTGCAGCGCAGACTCAGCAGGTGCGGCGAACGGCAGAAAATCCCGTAGAGCCGACACCTGACAACTCTCGCGCATGGTCCCAAGAGCATGGTGATGATCCTCGAGCCCGCGAGATCTCATGCGAAAAGCTGCCGTCGCGCGGAGCTCGTGGTGCTTTCAGACTGACCCGGTCGGCGCCGCTACCCGTTGCCTTCGGCATAGGCGAGGCATCCCAGCAGCGCCGCCTCGTCCTGGGTGATCATCGAGATCGGCACCGGGGGAATGTCGGACTTTTTCGTGGGCCGCACCTTCAGCCGCGACACAAAGACGTCGCGCACCGGGCTGTCGAGCAGTCCGCGCGCGACCGAGCCCGCAAGGTAGATGCCGCCCGAGGGCATGTAATGCAGGCGCAGGTCCAGCACCATCTCGCCCAGCATCTTGGCAAAGGTCTCGAGCGTTTCGAGCGCATCCTCGTCGCCCCGCGCCGCAGCGGCGAGGATGTCGCGTCCCTCCAGCTTCCGTCCGGTGGCGTCGGCATGCAGCTGGGTCAGGCCCGGCCCCGAGAGCGCGTCCTCGACACAGGTCATGTGGCCGGGCTTGTGGCCCAGCAGTTCGACCATCGGCGACACGACCCGCGAGGGCATCGAGGACAGACCGGCTTCGACCCGCAGGCAGCGCACCATACCGTCATACTGCAGCACCGGGCTCACGTTGAAGCCGGTGCCGACGCCCACGACGAGGCGCTGGTTCTGGCGAAAGTCGGGGATCGGCGCGTCCAGCACCGGCTGCACGTCATCCGCGCGCAGCCTGTCAAGCGCGTAGCCGAGGGCGCTGAGATCGTTGAGCAGGTGCACCCGCGCGCCGTCATTGGCTTCGGGCAGCCTGTCCTCGTCCAGCGTCCAGTTCCGATTCGTCAGCCTTGCGACCTTGCCGTTGACCGGACCCGCCACAGCGAAGCACATCGCCTCGACCCGATCGATCTGCGCTTCGCGGCGATAGGCGGCGAGCGCATCGTCGAAGCTCCGATAATCGTCATTGCGGTAGCGCCGGATGTCGGCAAGCCCCTCCGCCCCCGCCGAGGCGGAGGCAAAGCGGACGTTCGTGCCGCCGACATCGGCCAGGATCAATGTCATCCGCAAGACCCCTCAGACGAAGCGCGACACATAGTTCTCCAGGATCTCCTGACGCCCGGAACGCGGGCTCGGGTTGATACCTTTCGACATCACGCGCTCGGCGATGCTTTCCAGCGTCGCGCCGCTCATCATGTCCTTTCCTTCCGCGCTGTCCCAGCCCGCGTAGCGTTCGGCGCGCGCCCGTTCCAGACCGCCGTCTTCGAGCATCGCCGCCGCCGCCTTCAGCCCGCGCGCGCAGATGTCCATCGCACCCACATGGGCCGCGATGAGGTCCTGCGGTTCGAGGCTCTGGCGCCGCAGCTTGGCGTCGAAGTTGGTGCCGCCGGTGGTGAAGCCACCCGCCTTGAGCACCTCGTAATAGGCCAAGGCCACCTCGGGCACGTTGTTGGGAAACTGATCGGTATCCCAGCCGGACTGGTAGTCGTTGCGGTTCATGTCGATCGAGCCCAGGATCCCGAGGCTTGCCGCCATCGCAAGCTCATGCTCGAAGCTGTGGCCCGCGAGGATCGCGTGCCCCTGCTCGATGTTCATCTTGACCTCTTTCTCGAGCCCGAAGTCCTTGAGGAAGCCGTAGACGGTGCCGACGTCGTAATCGTACTGATGCTTGGTCGGTTCCTGCGGCTTGGGCTCGATGAGGATCGTGCCCTCGAAGCCGATCTTGTGCTTGTAGTCGACGACCATCTGCAGGAAGCGGCCCGCCTGCTGGCGCTCGCGCTTGAGGTCCGTGTTGAGCAGCGTCTCGTACCCCTCGCGGCCGCCCCAGAGCACATAGTTCTCACCGCCCAGCTTCTTGGTCGCGTCGATGCAGCCTTTCACCGTCGCTGCCGAATAGGCGAACACATCCGGATCCGGGTTGGTCGCGGCCCCGGCCATGAAGCGGCGGTGCGAGAACAGGTTCGCGGTGCCCCAAAGCAGCCGTGTCCGGGACACGCTCATCTTTTCGCCGAGGTAATCGACGATCTCTTCGAAATTGCGCTGCGACTCCGCGAAATCAGCGCCCTCGGGGCGAATGTCCGCGTCGTGGAAGCAGTAGAAGGGCTGGCCGAGGATCTCGAACAGTTCGAAGGCGGCGTCGGCCTTCATCTTCGCGGCTTCGATGGTCTCGCCGAACCACGGACGCTCGAAGGTCTGGCCGCCGAACGGATCGCCGCCCGGCCAGGCGAAGCTGTGCCACCAGGCGACGGCGAAGCGCAGGTGATCCTCCAGCCGCTTGCCGCCGATCATCTCGTCGGGGTCGTAGTGGCGGTAGGCGAGACTGTCCGCCGGAGCGTCGGGGTCGAAGCGGACGGGCTCGATGCCTGCGAAGAAATCGGTCATGCTATCTCCTTGAGAGCTTTGTAGGCGGCGCGGTAACGCGCGTGGCCGGAAAGGAAGGCGTCCCTGAGGTCCCGCCGCGGCTCGACGGTACGGGCGATCGGCGGACGTGTGGCAAGATCCACACCGCCCCCGGTCGCGGCCATCTGGCCCAGCCGCGCCGCGCCGAAGGCCGCGCCGAAATCGCCCGCCTCGGGAATGTCGAGCGGCATGTCCAGCACCGTCGCAAGCGCCTCGAGCCAGTAGGCCGACCGGCTGCCCCCGCCGATGGCGACGAGGCTGTCGATACGTGTTCCGGTGCCGGTCAGGGCGTCGTGGCAGTCGCGCACCGCGAAGCACACGCCCTCCATCACCGCCCGCGCCCCGGCCTGGCGGTCGGTGGCATGCCCCAGACCGACGAAGGCCCCGCGCGCGGCGGCGTCGTTGTGCGGCGTGCGTTCGCCGCCGAGATAGGGCAGGAACAGCGTTTTGGTCGGTTCCTGCAAGTCCCCCAGCCCTTCGGTCAGCGCGCCCGCATCGGCACCGACGAGCTTGCCGTACCAGTTCAGCGCATCGGTCGCGGCGAGGATCACGCCCATCTGGTGCCAGGTATCGGGCAGCGCATGGCAGAAGGTATGAACGGCAGATGCCGGGTCCGGCTGGTAGGCGGGGCTCGAGGCGAAGAGCACGCCGGAGGTGCCAAGCGAGACGAACCCCTGCCCCGGCCGAACGACCCCGACGCCCACAGCGGATGCGGCATTATCGCCGCCCCCGCCCGCGATGACCACGCCCTTGGGCAGCCCCCAGCGCCCGGCAAGTTCGTCGCGCAGCACGCCGGAGACCTCACTGCCCTCGACCAGACGCGGCATGTGCCCAAGGCCCAGCCCCGAGGCTTCGAGCAGCGCCTCGGACCAGCGTCGCGCGCCGGTGTCGAGCCAGCTGGTCCCGGCGCTGTCGGACATTTCCGAGACCGCTTCGCCGGTCAGCCAGAGCCGCAGGTAATCCTTCGGCAGAAGCACCTTGGCGACCTTGGCGAAGAGTGCAGGTTCGTTGTTGCGCACCCATTCGAGCTTGGGCGCGGTGAACCCAGGAAACACGATATTGCCGCTGATCTCGCGCCATTTCGGGTCGGCGTCCATCGCCGCCGCCTCCGCATGGCTGCGGGTGTCGTTCCACAGGATGCAGGGCCGCAGCACATCGCCCGCCGCGTCCACAAGCGTCGCGCCGTGCATGTGCCCGCTCAGCCCGATCCCGCGCAGCCCGTCCATCGGCCGCGCGCGCCCAAGCGCCGCGATGACGCTTTCGGCCGCGGCCAGCCAGTCCGCCGGATTCTGCTCCGACCAGCCCGGATGCGGGCGCTGCACGCCAAGCGGCGCGCTGGCCTCGGCCAGCAGGGTCTGATCGTCGTCAATCAGAACGCCCTTGAGGCCGGATGTCCCGAGATCGAGGCCGAGGTACATGTCAGGCCGCCCTTTCGGGCTTCTTGCCCATGATGATCATGCCGAGGATGTCGTCCTCGGTCACATCCTCGACGCGCTCGGTTCCCACGAGCTGGCCGTTCTTCATCACCGAAACCCGGTCGCACAGCTCGAGCATCTCTCGGGTGTCGTGCGAGATCAGGAAGATGCCCAGACCCTGCTTCTTCAGCTCCTGGATCAGTTCCGCCACCATCTGCGTCTCGTGCACGCCAAGCGCCGCGGTGGGTTCGTCCATGATCAGGATCTTCGCGTTGAAATAGACCGCCCGCGCGATGGCGACCGACTGGCGCTGCCCGCCGGAAAGCGCGCTGACCGGCTCTTTGAGCTTGCGGAAATTGGGGTTGAGGCGCGCCATGATCTTGGCCGTCTCGCTTTCCATCTTGGCGTCGTCCATGAAGCCAAGCGACGAGACCAGTTCACGGCCCAGGAAGAGGTTCGAGGCGGCGTCCAGATTGTCGGCCAGCGCCAGCGTCTGGTAAATCGTCTCGATGTTGTAGTCGCGCGCGTCGATGGGGCTGTCGATCTCTGCCAGCTCGCCATTGATGCGGATCTCGCCGCTGTCCTTGCGATAGGCGCCCGAAAGGATCTTGATCAGCGTCGACTTGCCCGCGCCGTTGTGGCCCAGCAGGCCCACGACTTCGCCCGGGTATAGGTCGATGCTCACGTGATCGACCGCACGGATGCCGCCGAAGGAGATGCAGATGTCCTTCAGTTGGACCAGCGGCGTGACGGAATAGTCCACAGTCATGGCTGCCTCCCTTATTTCTTGCCGCGGCGGTAGAGGATGTCGAGGTAGACCGCGAGCACCAGGACCGAGCCGACGATGATCTGCTGCATGGCGGCGTCGAAGCCGATGAGCACCATGCCCGTCTGCAACGACTGCATCACCAGCGCGCCGAGGATCGCGCCGTAGATCGTGCCGACCCCTCCCGCGAGCGAGGTGCCGCCGATCACGGCCGCGGCGATCACGTAGAGTTCGTCCAGCGTGCCGAGCGCGTTGGTGGCCGAGCCCAGGCGCGCCGAGGCGACCACTGCGGACAGCGCGGTAAGGGCACCCATGAGGGCGAAGATCTTCAGCGTCACCCAGCGGGTGTTGATCCCGGCGAGCTCAGCCGCCTCCGGGTTGCCGCCGATGGCATAGACATAGCGCCCGAAGCGGGTGCGCGACATGAGGATCGACATGACGATGGCGACGGCGATCAGGATGAGGACCGGAATGGCGAAGCCGTGCGAGATGAAGAGACCGCCTTCGGGGACCTCGATGTTGTTGGCCTCGACGTAGCGGTTCACGATGCCGCGCGGCCAGGGGTAGGCATTGACCAGCAGCACCGCCCCGATGACCGCGCCGCACCCCACCGCGGCGAGGAAGGCCTCGGCCCAGAGCGGGCGCTGAGCGATATGGAAAAGACGGCGCTGGCGACGACCCATCAGGATCATCGCGACAACGCCCGCGCAGGCGAGCAGCCCGACGATCCAGCTTCCTGTTGCACCGACAGCGCCATAGGGTCCGCCACCGAGCAGCGAGAAGGTCTCGTCGACCGGCGAGATCGTCTCGCCCCGGGCGACGAGGAAGGCCGCGCCGCGCCAGACCAGCAGGCCGCCGAGCGTCACGATGAAGGCCGGGATCTTGCGATAGGCGATGAGCCATCCGTGGAAGGCCCCGATGGCGGCTCCGACGATCAGGCCGCAGATGATGGCGATGATCCAGATCAGCGGATGCCCGAGGCCGAGGAACTGGGGCAGGATGTTGACCTGCAGCACGCCCATGATGATGGCGCAGAAGCCCAGCACCGAGCCCACCGAAAGGTCGATGTGGCGGGTGATGATGACCAGCACCATGCCGGTCGCCATGATCCCGATCGAGGCGGTCTGGACCGAGAGGTTCCAGAGGTTGCGGGCGGTCAGGAAGGCACCGAAGCCGTTCACGAGCTGTCCGTAGACGTGGAAGCCGACCCAGATCAGCGCCAGCGCCCCGATCATGCCAAGCAGTCGGGTATCGATTTCGGTTTCCCGCAGGAACCGCGCCAAAGCGCCTTCGCGCGTCTTGGAGGAACTCTCGGGAGGAGCTGGGGTGTCGGTCATCGGCTGGCCTCGGATGGGGAACGCGGCCCCGCCGGCGCGCTGTTGGGCGACGGCGGGGCGAAAGGCGTCATATGGATAAGGCGTCATATGTCTCATGCCGGCAGCAGCGCCGCCGGCATGGATGTGCGAGGGTCAGGACCGGATCAGCAGCCCGAGACGCCGTCCATGGCGCCTTCGCAGACCTTGTCCTTCTCGATATGGCCCGCGTCGATCACCGCGTTGATGTTGTCCTTGGTGATCGGGGTCGGCGCGAGGAACATCGCGTTCATCTCTACGCCCTTCTCGCCGTCGGACCACTTTGTCGCGCCCTCGACATCGCCGAGCGCGGTGCCTTCTGCCAGGGCGAGCGCGATGTCGGCGGCAGCGGACCCAAGCTGGCGCGAGTCCTTCCAGACGGACACGGTCTGCGTGCCGCGCGCCACGCGGTTCAGCGCGGCGTGATCGCCGTCCTGCCCGCCGACCGGAACGTCCAGACCCTGCGCCTGAAGCGCCGCGATGGCGCCGCCGGCCATGCCGTCATTCTCGGCCAGAACCGCGTCGACCTCGTTGTTGTTGGCGGTCAGGATCTGCTCCATGTTCTTCTGGGCGTTGTCCGGCTTCCAGCCATCGGTGAAGGCCTCGCCCACGATCTTGATCTTGCCGCTGTCGACATCGGGTCCGATCACTTCCATCATGCCCTCGAGCAGGAAGGCAGCGTTCGGGTCGCCCTTGTCACCCTTGATGATCGCGAAGTTCCCCTCGGGCTGAACCTTGACGACTTCCTCGGCGATGATCTTGCCCACACCCTTGTTGTCGAAGGTCAGGTAGAAGGCGCGCGGGTCCTCGATCAGGCGGTCATAGCCCACGACCGGAATGCCTTCGGCATCGGCCTTGTCGACGGCGGGGCCAACGGCGTCCTTGTCCACCGACAGGATGATGAGCGCGTCAGCGCCCTGCGCGATGAGCGCCTCGACGTCGGTCAACTGCTTTGCGGCCGAGTTCTGGGCATCGGCGGAAATGTAGGTTGCGCCCTTTGCTTCCAGTTGGCTCTTGATCGCGGCCTCATCGGTCTTCCAGCGCTCTTCCTGGAAATTGGACCAGCTTACGCCGACAGTGATGTCCTGCGCGTACGCGCTGGTGCTGAGGGCCGTCGCCATCGCGACGCCCAGGAACAGGGTCTTTTTCATGGTGTCCTCCCAAAGGGGCAGTTCTAGTGACTGTTGCAGTCCGCCGCTGTGGCGGCCGTGCGCAAAATGATTGACTGTTTTAATTCAGCTGTCAAAATAAATTTGTGCGTCCGCTGCTGAAACTTGCGGCGCACAGCGGGAGGAAGCCGGGACCATGAGAAAAAGCCGCGGGGCCGCCGAGCTTAAGTTCGGTGGCTGAAGTAATGAATCTCGATGTCGCCTCGCTGAAGAGTTCGGAATCGGCCCTCTCGGGATGCGGACCGATTCGACCCGAACCCGAGACGGCGACCCGCAGCGGGCTTCGTCACCGCATCTTCGAATGTGTGCGCGCGGCCGGCCAGGTGTCGCGCAGCGACGTGGCCAAGCAGCTGAAGGTCAGTCCCGCCTCGGTCACGGCACTCGTGGGCGAACTGCTTGAGCTTGGGCTTCTTCAGGAGGAAGGCGACACAACGCGGGAGACGACCCGGGGCCGCCCGCCGGTTGCGCTTTCGGTACGCCCGGACGCGGGCTATGTCGTGGGCATCAAGCTCTCCCGAACCCGGCATACCGCAATCCTGGTCGACGCGGCCGGGCAGCCGCTTGCGCATTCCAGCCTCGAGGGTCTGCAACGAAAGCGCTCGCTGGCGCAGATCCTCACCGAGACCGGCCGGGTTCTCGACGACCTGCTGGCGCAGACCGGCCTTGCGCGCGCCGACCTCGCCTGCATCGGCATCGGACTACCCGGCATGATCGACCATGCAGCGGGACATATGGTCTGGTCCCCGCTGCTGACCGAGACCGACCGCCCGATCCGCGCCCTGGCCGAGGAACGCTTCGGGGTGCCGGTCGCCGTCGACAACGATGCCAACATCGTCACGCTGGCCGAACTCTGGTTCGGGATCGGCCGCGCGCTGCCGGATTTCGCCGTCATCACCATCGAGCAGGGCCTCGGGATGGGGCTTGTCATAAACCACCGTCTCTATCGCGGCGCCGGCGGACTGGGGATGGAGCTGGGCCACACCAAGGTGCAGATCGACGGGGCGCTCTGCGCCTGCGGACAGCGCGGCTGCCTCGAGGCCTATGTGGCCGACTACGCGCTGGTGCGCGAAGCCTCTACCGCGCTGGACCTTCCGGAGGCAGCCCCTGGCGGGCCGGACGTCGCGCTGCAACGGCTTTTCGAACAGGCCAAGGCGGGGAACGAGGCGGCGCGGGTGATCTTCCGCCGCGCCGGACGTTTTCTCGCCCTCGGAATGTCCAATGTCGTCAACCTTTTCGATCCCCCGCTGATCATCCTGTCCGGAGCACGCATGCAATACGACTATCTCTATGCCGACGAGGTACTGAGCGAGATGGACCAGCTCGCACTGGACCGCAACGCAGGGCCGCAACGGGTCGAGATCCACGCCTGGGGCGATCTCATGTGGGCCCATGGCGCGGCCGCGCTGGCCCTGTCGGAAATCGCCGATGCGATGGCGCAGCGCCAGACATGAGCTTTCCGCGCGTCCCCATCCCCGCCCTTCTCGTCGCCGCGCACCTGGTTCAGCCCGTTTCGGCCCAGGTGGCCTTCGAGGACGTTTCGCGAAACCTGCCCGAGCATGTCTACTTGGGCGGCTGGGAACATTTTGTCGGCGGCGGCGTCGCGGTGTTCGACTGCAATGGCGACGCCTTGCCCGACATGCTGGCGGCTGGCGGGGAAAGCCCTGCCATCCTGCTCGTCAACGAAGGTGAAATGAGGTTCTCACCGGCTCCGCTCCCCGAGATGGACCACACCACCGGGGCCTATCCGCTCGATGTCGACGGCGACGGCAACATCGACCTGATGGTGCTGCGGCTGGGCGAGAACATGCTGCTGCGGGGCGACGGTGCATGCGGATTCGCGCCGGCGAACGCCGACTGGGGCTTCGAGGGCGCAGACCGGTGGTCGACCGCCTTCTCGGCCACCTGGGAGGGCGACACGCTGGTGATGGCCGTGGGCAATTACGTCGACCGTCTCGACCCGGACGGCCCGTTCGAGGCCTGCGACCGCAATGACTTCTACCGGCAGCAGGACGGGCGGTTCACGCATGAGGTGCTCGAGCCCGGATATTGCGCCCTCTCGATGCTGTTTGCGCGCGACGCGACCGGAACGATGCGCCTGCGCATCTCGAATGACAGGCACTATTACATCCGGGACGGGCACGAACAGATGTACGACCTCGCGCAACGTCGCTTTCTGGGACCGCAGGACGGCTGGGCCGAGGTCAAGCTCTGGGGCATGGGCATCGCGAGCCGCGACATCACCGGCGATGGACGCGCCGAAGTGATGTTGACGTCGATGGGCGACCAATTGCTGCAGATCGCGGGCGCGGACGGCCTCTACCACGCCGCTCCCTATGCCATCGGTACCTATGCCCAGCGTCCGCATCTGGGGGATGACGGGCGGCCCTCGACCGGCTGGCACGCCGAATTCGGCGATCTCGACAATGACGGGCGGGCGGATCTCTTCATCGCAAAGGGCAATGTCGACCAGATGCCCGAGAACGCCATCGAGGATCCCAACAGCCTGCTGCTCCAGCAGCCGGACGGCACGTTCCGCGAAATCTCGGTCGAGGCCGGAGTCGCGAGCACGGCACGCTCGCGCGGGGCGGCGCTTGAGGACTTCGACGGCGACGGCAGGCTCGACCTCGTGGTCGTCAACCGCCGGGCGCCGATCGAGCTTTACCGCAACGTGACCGAAGACACCGGGCACTGGCTGAAGGTCGCGCTGCGCCAGCCCGGGGTGAACAGCCGGGCCATAGGCGCAGTGGTCAGTGTCACGACTCCGGACGGCACCCAGGTGCAGGAAGTCACCGTCGGAGGTGGGCACGCAGGCGGATCGGACGGGCCGCTTCATTTCGGCATCGGCGCGGCGCAGCGAATCGCCGTCAGCGTTGCGTGGCCGGACGGGCGCGTAACGGAAGTCGCGGATGTCGCGGCGGACCGCGTTCTTGTGCTGGAACCCTGAGCGTCAGCGTTCGACCGGCAGACCGCTCGGCACGGTGTCGGGAATGCCCAGCCGGCCGCCCAGCGCAACGGGATCGGAGAGCGTCCCGAGAAAGGCCACAAGCGCGGCGATCTGTCCGGGCGTCAGGTCGATCCCCGGCGCCGTGACCGAGGCGAGCAGAGCCTGCTGGTCCTGCGGGGTCTCGAAGTGCCTCCAGTCGTCTTTTGCGGGAAAGTCCGGCAGATGCACCTGCGCCGGATCGAAGCGGGCGAAGCCGGCAACCGGATCGGCATGGTCGGCGATGAAGGCCGCCAGATCGGAATGGCTCCCGGTATGTCCGTAGGGCGCGGTCGCCGTCACGTTGCGCAGCGATGGCGTGCGGAAGGCATAGGCATCCTCGGCCCGCCCCGTCACCCGCATCCGGCCCACGTCTCGCACATGCGTCTCGAACCGCGCCGCCTTGCCCGGCCCGAACTGCGGCACGCCCATGGCGTGGAAGTCATGGTCGGTCTGGAACGGGCCCGGATGGCAGGCGGCACAACCGGCCTCTCCGTAGAACAGCTCCATTCCTTCCCTTTCGTTCTCCGCGAGATCGCCCTCTCCACGCAGGAAGGCGTCGAACGGGCTGTCGTCGGAACGCCATTCGAACGCGACAAAGGCAGCGATGGCGTCGGAGAGATCGGTGAAGCCCGGCTCGGACTTGTCCGGAAAGGCGGCCGACAGAAGCGGGACGTAGCCGGGTGTGCCGGCTACGCGCGCGCTCAGCCTTGCCCACGCCCCGTCCGGCCCCGTGATCCGGCCCATTCTCACGCTCTGGCTGATGTCGTTCTCGCTGTAGTGCCCGGCCATCTCGTCCTGCGACAGCACCGGGAACATGGTCTGTGCGGACAACAGGTTCGCAAAGCCCATTGTCATTTCGCTGCCCATGGGCGTGCGAAGCCCGCCGGGCTTGGTCGGGTCCGCCTCGATCCTGCCGTCGTGGAAAAGGCGGGTGAATTCCCGCGCTCCGAGATTGAACAGCGCCGGGGAATGGCGCGGGATCCGCTCTTCGGGAATATCCTCGCTGCCCACATGTCGCTCGGGCCCAAGTCCGATGCCGCCTTCGCCGATACCAAGCGGCAGCCCGTCCGCGGTGCCGAAGCGCGGGTGATGGCAGGTGGCGCAGGAAATGTTGCGATTGCCCGACAGGATCGGGTCGTAGAAAAGCTTCTGCCCCAGCCGGACCTGCATAATGTCCACCGTGGCGTAGTCCGCATCCGTCACGGCCCTCGGCGTTTCCGCCGCTGCGACGCCTGCCAGAAGCCCGGCGGCCAGCATGATCAACCTGCGCATCGTCCTCCCTTCGCCGGTCGCCGAGTCGCGCGCCGGACCTTTGGGCGCGACTATGATCCGCATTCCCCATCGCGCACAAGCGGCGCGGCGCGCCATCTGCCTTCAATCGCGGGGACAGGTCTCGTCCGGCAGTTCAAGCAGGGCGATATCCTCGAGCAGGTCGAGCAGATCTTCCACCCGCTCCGCCCCGAACCGCCTCTCGAAGTCATCGAAGATCGCCGTGCAGGCTTTCGAATGGGCCTTGATCAGCGCATCCCCCCCCTCGGCCACGGCGACGATCGACTTGCGCCCGTCCCTTTCATCTCGCATGCGATGCACGAGACCTTCCGCTTCCATTGAAACGAGCATGCGTGTCAGGCTGGGCAAGAGCAGGCAGCTCGCGTTGGCGAGCGCCGTGCCCTCCATCGGCCCGAGTTCGTTCAGGACACGCAGGACGCGGTATTTCTGTTCGGTCAGCCCGCTTGGTTGCAGCATCTCGCGGACCGGGACCATCATCCTCTCGCGCGCCCTCAGCATCGCGATGGGCAGCGATTGCGCGCGGCGGTGGAAGAGACGGGGTTTCTTCGCCATGGTGCGCCTTATCGCATGGCACCCGTTTGCAAGACAACGAGTTTTGCGGCTAGGAACCGCCTCAGCATTGCTGTGACAGAAGGAGGACCGCCGGTGAGATGGGACCAGTTTGCGACATGGGGCCGCCGGGCGGCGGACTGGGCGGCGGCCTATCACGCCGGCCTGCGCGACCGCCCGGTGCGGGCGCAGTCGGCACCGGGCGATGTGCTGGGCACCCTGCCCTCATCCGCGCCCGAACGCCCCGAAGGGATGGAAGCGATCCTCGCGGATTTCGAAACCGTCCTGATGCCGGCGATGACCCACTGGCAGCACCCGCGTTTCTTCGCCTATTTCCCGGCCAATGCGGCCCCGGTCTCGGTGCTGGCCGAGTTCTACGTCAGCGCCATCGCCGCGCAATGCATGCTCTGGCAGACCTCCCCCGCCGCAACGGAGCTCGAAACCCGCGTCACCGACTGGATGCGCCAGGCCGTCGGCCTGCCCGAAGGCTATGCCGGAGTCATCCAGGACAGCGCGTCCTCGGCCACGCTCTGCGCCGTCCTGACCATGCGCGAGAAGGCGCTCGACTGGCGGGGCAACCGGACCGGTCTCGCGGGCGAGCCGGCCGTGCGCATCTACTGTTCGGCCGAGGTGCATACCTCCATCGACCGGGCGATCTGGATCTCGGGCATCGGCGAAGAGAACCTTGTGCGCATCCCGACCAAGGGCCCCTGGCGATCAATGGATGCAGATGCCCTGCGTGCGGCCATCGCAGCGGACCGGGACGCGGGCCATCTGCCTGCCGGCGTGATCGCGAGCACCGGAGGCACCAGCGTCGGGGGCTCCGACCATCTCGACGCCGTCTTGACCGTCGCGCGCGACGAGGGGCTGATGAGCCATGTCGACGCGGCCTGGGCGGGCGCCGCGATGATCTGCACGGAACACCGGACCTACTGGAAGGGAATCGAGCTTGCCGACAGCGTGGTCTTCAACCCGCACAAGTGGCTCGGCGCGCAGTTCGACTGCACCACGCATTACCTGCGCAACCCCGAGGACCTCGTGCGGACGCTGGCCATCCAGCCGGAATTCCTCAGGACCCACGGGCGCGACGGGATCATCAACTATTCGGAATGGTCCGTCCCGCTCGGGCGGCGTTTCCGGGCGCTGAAGCTGTGGTTCCTGCTCAGGGCGCATGGGCTCGAAGGTCTCCGCGAGATGATCCGCAATCACGTGGCCTGGTCGCAGGGTTTGGCTGGGCGGATCGGTGCAACGCGAGACTTCGAGATCGTCACCGACCCGATACTTTCGCTCTTCACCTTCCGCTTCGCCCCGGCGGGAGTCGAGGATCTGGACGACCTGAACCAGCGGCTGGTGGCGGCGATCAACGACGACGGGCGGATCTACCTGACCCAGACGCGCGTCGACGGACGCATCGCCATCCGCTTCCAGGCCGGCGCGTTCACCACGACCGAGGCGGACGTGGCCATGGCCTATGAGGTGATCACGGAACTCGCGGCGGGGCTGTCGGCCCGCTGATCAGGCGAAGGATTTGCCGTAGGTTTCGCGAAGGGCGTTCTTCTGGACCTTGCCCATGGTGTTGCGCGGCAGTTCCTCGACGATCTCGTAGGCGCGCGGCTGCTTGAAACCGGCCAGCGCCTCGGCCACGGCGGCCTTGATCGCGGATATGTCCGGGCTGGCACCGTTCTGCGCCACCAGCACCGCCACGACGCTTTCGCCGAAATCCGGATGGGGCACGCCGATCACGGCGCTTTCGAGCACGCCGGGCTGCTCGTCCAGCACCAGCTCGATCTCCTTCGGGTAGATGTTGTAACCACCCGAAATGATCAGATCCTTGTTGCGTCCGATGATGTGGACATAGCCGTCCTCATCCATCTTCCCCAGATCGCCGGTGATGAAGAAACCGTCCGCGCGCAGCTCCTCCCGCGTCTTCTCGGGCATCTGCCAGTAGCCCTTGAAGACATTCTCCCCGCGCACCTCGATCTGTCCGATCTCACCTTTGGCCAGCTCTTCGCCCGTGGCGGGGTCCGTCACCTTCAGCTCGACGCCGGGCAGCGGGAAGCCGACGGTCCCTGCACGGCGGTCGCCCTCATAGGGGTTCGAGGTGTTCATGTTGGTCTCGGTCATCCCGTAGCGCTCGAGGATACGATGGCCCGTGCGGTCCTCGAATTCGGTGTGGGTCTCGGCCAGCAGCGGCGCGGATCCGGACACGAAGAGGCGCATGTGCGCCACGAGGTCGCGATCGAAACGCGCATCTCCCAGCAGGCGCGTGTAGAAGGTCGGCACGCCCATCATCGCCGTCGCCTTCGGCAGCGAGCCGATCATCTGGTCGAGATCGAACTTCGGGCAGAAGATCATCGCCCCTCCGGCGAGAAGCGATACATTCGTTGCCACGAAAAGCCCGTGGGTGTGAAAGATCGGCAGGGCGTGCAGAAGCACGTCGGTTTCGGTGAAGCGCCAGTAGTCCTTCAGCACCTGCGCGTTCGACAGCAGGTTCGTCTGGGTCAGCATCGCCCCCTTCGAGCGCCCGGTGGTTCCGGAGGTGTAGAGGAAGGCCGCCAGATCGTCGGGCTTGCGCGCCACCGTCTCGAAGGTGTCGGGCCGGTCCGCGGCGATGTCGGGAAAGCTACCCGCCTCATCCGCCCCCAGCGTCTCGATCCGGGCATCGCACCCTTGCGCAACAGGAAGCAGCTCATCGCGCGAGAGCGGATCGCAGACCAGCAGCTTCGCGCCGGAATCGGAGAGGAAATAGGTGACCTCGGAAGCGGTATAGGCGGTATTGAGCGGCAGGTAGATCACGCCGGCCTGGACGCAGGCGGCATAGAGCGCAAGCGCCGAGGGCGATTTCGGCACCTGTGCGACCATCCGGTCGCCCGGCTCCAACCCGCAGGCGACAAGCGCGTGCGCAAAGCGGGCGGCGCGCTTCAGGAAATCGCCATAGCTGATCTGCGCGCCGCTCTCTGGGTCGATCAGGAAGGGCGCGTCGCTGTCGACATGCGGGGCGAAAAGGGCGTCATACAGGGGATTTTTCATTCACTTCACTCTCGGAGACGAGGGTTTTGCCCGCCGCGGCGAGACTGCGCAGTTCGCCCGAGGCCGCGACGGCACCGGAGGTGGCGAACCCCTCGTGGTTCTGCGTGATCCGGTCGAGGTCGTAGAGGTAGTTCACCATCGCCCCGCCCGACTGCGCGATCCCTTTGGGCGAGGTGTCCGCCCCGGCATGCACCTTGTAGACCGACGCGCCGTTGCCGAGGTGAAAGCGCGCCACCGGATCGCGCGGGAGACCCTTGGCGGATTTGATGTCGAGCAGATAATGCGCCGCTACCTGACGCAGGGCATCGCCGTTCGGCGCGCCGAGGGCCGGGGCGTCATCCTTTACCCAGCCCATAAGGCCAGGGATCGGCGACAGGGTCACGAAAGTCTTGATGTTGGGCAGCTCGGCGGAAAGGTCGCTCGCCACCTGCTTGATCAGCGAGTTCCCGAAGGAGACGCCCGCAAGGCCCGCCTGGCAGTTCGAGATCGAATAGAACACCGCCGTATCCGCTTCCCCGGCCCCGATCTCGGTGCGGTCTTCTGCCAGCAGGGCCTGTATCGAGCCGGGTACCCCGCGCGTCAGCGCGACCTCGACAAAGATCAGCGGTTCCCCGGGCATGGAGGGGTGAAAGAAGGCAAAGCAGCGCCTGTCGACGGGTTTGAGCCTGCGCCGCAGGTCTTCCCAGTTGTGGATCGCGTGCACGGCCTCATAGGCGATGATCTTGTCCAGAAGCGTCGCCGCCGTGTCCCAGTTGATCGGGCGCAGCACCAGAAAGCCGCGGTTGAACCAGGACGCGAAGAGATGCTGGAAATCCAGATCAAGTGCCGCGCATTCAGGATGGTCCCGCGTGAATTCCAGCAGGTCGCGCCGCATCGCGACCAGCCGCGCCGTGCCGCCGGGCAGCCGGTTCAGGCGGCGGATCAGCTCCTGGCGGGGCGGCTCGGCGGCGCTGGCGAAGGCGCGGTAGGTTTCCTTGCCCGGGCTGGCCTCATAGGCGTCGAGCGCCGACCGAAGCCGCGCAGGGTCGAGATCGAGCTCGCGCGCAATCGTGCGGAAGAAGTCGCGCTTGCCATCCCTGTCGAGCGCCTCGTAGCGCTCGAAGATCTGCTTGGCGATGGCCAGCCCCGAAATCTCTCCCGATCCGCTCAGCAGTTCGGCCACGAGCTTGGGCATGGTGAGGTTGCGTCCCGCCAGCCGGGGCACGCTGCGCACGCCACGGTCGAGAAGGGTGGACAACATGTCTCCGAGAACGCTCATAAGGCCGGTCCCATCACGATGTCGGGCAGCCAGGTGGCGAGGCCCGGAAGGAGGCTGAGGATGACGATCGCGAGGATCATGCATCCGACGAAGGGCATTGAGCCGACAAGGATCTTCTTCAGCGAGATATCGGGCGCAATGCCGTTGATGACATAGAGGTTCAGGCCCACGGGCGGTGTGATCAGGCCAATCTCCATGTTGATCGTCACAATGACCGCGAACCAGTAGACGTCGAAACCCGCCGAGGTGATGATGGGCAGCAGGATCGGAGCCGACATCAGGATAACCGCGACCGGGGGCAAAAAGAAGCCCGCGACCAGCAGGAACAGGTTGATGATGCCCATCAGCACCCAGCGGTTCACGTCGAGTTCGGCAATCCAGCCCGCGACGGACTGGGTGACGAAGAGCGACGAGAGCATGAAGGAAAAAACGCCCGCCGCTCCGATGATGAAGAGGATCATCACCGACTCTCGGGTCGAGTCCCTCAGGACCGCCCAGAGCGCCGAAGGCTGGTACATCCGGTAGATGATGATCGCGACCACGATGCAGAGCAGCGCACCGACGGCAGCTGTTTCCGACGGGGTCGCGATGCCGCCGTAGAGCGCCCAGAGCACGCCCACGATGATGGCGAGGAAGGGCAGCACGCGCGGCAGGATCTCGAACTTTTCGGCCCAGCTGTAGCGGACCCCCGACAACGCCACACCCGCCGCCCCGCGCCGCCAGGTGTCGAAGATCGCCCATGCAATGAAGAGCATCGTGATCAGCAGGCCCGGAATGACGCCGGCGAGGAAAAGCCGGCCGATCGAGGTCTCGGTGGCGATGCCGTAGACGATCATCGTGACAGACGGCGGGATCAGGATGCCAAGCGTGCCACCCGCGGCGATGGAGCCTGCGGCGACCTCGTCGGGGTAGCCGCGCTTGCGCATCTCCGGGATGCCCATCTTGCCGATAGCCGCACAGGTCGCGGGGGACGAGCCCGACATGGCCGCGAAAAGCGCACAGGCGCCGAGGTTCGACACCAGCAGCCCGCCCGGCACGCGCGTCAGCCAGCGTTCAAGCGCCTCGTAGAGGTCGGGGCCGGCGCGGGTCGAGGAAATCGCCGATCCCATGATGATGAACATCGGGATCGAGAGCAGCGCGAAGCTGTTGAGTTCGCCGTAGAATACTTCCGGGAGCGCCGGCAGGGCGCGCGCGCCGTCGAAGGCCAGCAGGAAGAGCGTGGCGACGATCAGCAGCCCGGTCCCGACGGAGACGCCGGAGAACAGCACCACCACCGTGGCGAGGGCGACGAGAAGTCCTACCGTGAGCGGATCCATCTCAGTGCCTCCGGTCTTCGAGGCTGAGCTCGGGCGCCGGCTCGAAGACGGCGCGCCAGAGATCGGCCAGCAGTTGCAGCAGGAAAAGCGCGAAGCCCACCGGCACGCAAAGATACGGGATCCAGAGCGGGACGGCCCAGACCGTCTCGGACTTCCAGTTCCGGCTCCAGGCGAGGTGGAACATCTCCCAGCCGTACCAGAGCATTGCGCCCATCATCGCCACGGTCGCGCAGAGCACGAAGAGCATGAGCGCCTTGCGGGGGCCCGGCGGAAGCATCAGCGGCAGCAGGTCGACGCCGACATGGCCGCGCAGCTTCTGGACATAGGGCAGTCCGATCAGCGTGGCCGTGATCATCAGGTAGATGACGGCCTCGGTCTGCCAGATGGTCGACTGGTTGAGCACGAAGCGGACAAAGATCATCTGGCAGGTGATCAGCACCGAAGCGAAGATCATCAGCGAGGCGATGATGCCGCAGAGGGTCGAGATCAGGCCGATGGCGCGCAGGATCATGGATGGGTCCCGGTCTTCTGAGCCGCATCCGGGCGCTCTGCCCGTCGCGGCCTGGTCATCAGGCGGCCGCGGCGTATCACACGCCGCAGCCGGAGAGGGTCACTCAACCTCGAGCGCGAGATCCAGCAGTTTCTGTCCGTCCGGCGTTTCCTCGACGAAGGCCGGATAGGACGTCGTCTTGGCCAGTTCGCGCCAGGCGTTGAAATCGGCCTCGCTCATCTCGGCAAGCTCCACGCCCGCGTCGCTGAAGGCCTTGGCCGCGACTTCATCGCCCTGCTTGGCCTGCTCGAGATAGAACGCCTCGGCCTTCTTGGAGGCTTCGGTCAGCGCCGCCTGCTGTTGCTCCGTCAGGCCATCGAAGGTCGCCTTGTTGATCAGCAGCGGCTGGTACATGAACCACAGCGCATAGTCGCCCGCGGGCGTGTAGCACTTGAGCTGTTCGTAAAGGCGATAGCTCACGAAGCTTTCCGACGAGGTGTTGGCAGCATCCAGAACGCCAGTCTGAAGCGCCGGGTAGATCTCGGAGGACGCCATCGAGGCGATGGAAGCCCCTGCCCCGGCGAGCATCTGCTCGAAGGACTTGCCCGCCGCGCGGATCGAGACGCCCTTCACGTCGTCGGGCCCGGTGATGCAGCCCTTGTTCGACCCGAAGCCTCCGGCAAGATAGCCGTGCACCAGCACCTTCACGTCGTCCTGCGCCATGATGCCCTCGATCTCTTCCATGAAGGGCGAATGCGACAGGCGGTCGCCGTGATCGTGGTTCTTCACGAGGCCCGGCATCAGGGTGAGGTTGTAGGCGGGCTGCTGTCCCCCGGCGTAAGACAGGGGCAGGACCGTCATGTCGAGCTGGCCCCGGCTGAGCGGCGTGTACTGCTCGCGCGCCTTGAACAGGGTCTGGTTCGGGAAGATCTGGATGTTCAGATCGACATCGGCCGCCGCGACCTCGTCCGCGACCATCTGCGCGACCTGGTGGCGGACGTCGCCCTCGGCCCATTGGTGTGACAGGCGCAGATCGGTGGCCCATGCCGCGCCCGAGAGCGCCATGAGGGCACTGGCCGCCACTGCGCTGATCATTCTCGTTCTCATTGTTTTTCCTCCCTGTTGATCGTCGTCCGGACATGCCTCCCGCATGTCGGTCTCAGGCGCAGCATCCGCGCAATCACTTTCGGAGTCAACGATCTTGTATACAAGAATAATCGGATTGCATCCACATGGGCGGTATCGTACACAAGACCCATGGATCCCAAGCGCGCCGACGTGATCTTCGCGGATCTGCAGGAGATGATCCTGCAGGGCGATTTCGTCGACGGGGACCGTCTCGACGAGATCCGGCTGGCCGAACGCTTTTCCGTCTCGCGAACCCCGATCCGGGAAGCCTTCCAGAAACTCGCGCTGTCGGGCCTCATCGAACAGATCCCGCGCCGGGGCGTGTTCGTGCGCCTGCCCGGCCCCGTCGAGCTGATCGAGATGTTCGAAGTCATGGCCGAACTCGAATGCGCCTGCGGGCGCTTCGCGGCAAGCCGGATCAGCGACGCGGCCCTCGAAGAGATGGAGCAGGCCAATGCGCTGTGCCGGAAAGCGGCGCAGGCCGGTGACGCAGGGGCCTATTACACGGCGAACGAGGCCTTTCACCACGTCATCTATCGTCAGTCCGGAAATGGCTTTCTCGAGGCCGAGGCGCAGCGTCTCTACCGTCGCCTCAAGCCCTATCGCCGCGTCCAGCTGCGCCTGCGCGGGCGCATGGCCCAGTCGCTCGCGGAACACGAGGCGATCCTCGATGCGCTCTCGGACGGGCGGATCGAGGATGCGGGACGCCATCTGCGCGGCCATGTGGTCATCCAGGGGGAAAAGTTTCACAATCTCATGGCGAGCCTGAAACCGGCCGCGGAATAGAACCCCTCCCCGCATCCCGAACGCGGGCAGCTGAAAGGCACGGGCCATGACGGACACCATACGGGACCTGATCCGGACACATGATGCGTCCTCCCCGGCAATCGGCGCGCCGGGGCGGGAGTGGCTGAGCTACGGAGCGTTGCGCGCGCTGACCGAAGAGGTCGCCGACACCCTTCACGGATGGGGCATCGGTCGCCGTGACCGGGTGGCCATCGTGCTCCCCAACGGTCCGGAGATGGCGGCGGCATTCACGGCCATCGCGCAATCGGCCACCACGGCGCCGCTGAACCCGGCCTACAAGGAAGACGAGTTCGCCTTCTATCTGGAGGATCTGAAAGCAAGGGCCATCGTGGTCGAGGCGGGATATGACGGTCCTGCGCTGATCGCGGCCCGGCGGCTGGGGCTGGGCGTGCTGGAACTTCATCCCGACCCCGCCGGACCTGCGGGCGCCTTCAGACTGTCGGGCGCGGGCGGCAGCGCCCTGAGCGATGACGAGGCGATCGAGCCCGGCCCACGCGACATCGCGCTGATCCTTCATACGTCCGGCACCACGTCGCGCCCGAAGATCGTACCGCTGCTGCAATCGAACGTGGCCGCTTCGGCTCATAACGTCGCGCTGTCGCTGGCGCTCGGGCCTTCCGACCGCTGTCTGAACGTGATGCCGCTGTTTCACATCCACGGCCTGATCGCCGCCGTGACCGCCTCGCTCGCCGCCGGCGGTCAGGTATTCTGCGCCCCCGGCTTCGACGCGCTGAAATTCTTCGGCTGGATGGCCGAGGCGCGTCCCAGCTGGTACACCGCCGTGCCGACCATGCATCAGGCGATCCTGTCGCGCGCCCCGCGCAACGCCGATACCATCGCTGCGGTGCCGCTGCGCTTCCTGCGCTCGTCTTCCGCGTCGCTGCCCGCGCAGGTGATGACCGCGCTGGCAGAAACCTTCGGCGCACCCGTGATCGAAGCCTACGGCATGACAGAGGCCGCGCATCAGATGGCCTCGAACCCTCTGGCGCCCGGCGCTCAGAAGCCGGGGTCGGTCGGCATCGAGGCGGGACCCATGGTGCGGATCGCCCACGAGGCCGAGAACCGCCTGATCCACGGCACCGGCGAAGTGGTGATCTCGGGGGCCAATGTCACGCCGGGCTACGAAGGCAATCCGGACGCAAACGCGAAGAACTTCTTCGAGGCAGACGGGCTGCGCTGGTTCCGCACCGGCGATCAGGGCGCATTCGACGACGATGGCTACCTGCACCTGACGGGTCGGCTCAAGGAGATCATCAACCGCGGTGGCGAGAAGATCAGCCCTCTGGAGGTGGACGGCGTTCTGATGGAGCATCCCGACATCGCGCAATGCGTCACCTTCGCCCTGCCCCATTCCAGACTCGGCGAAGAGGTCGCGGCGGCGGTGGTGCTGCGCGACGGAGCGGCAGCGACCGAGCGCGAGATCCGCGACTTCGCCGCCCAACGCCTCGCCGATTTCAAGGTGCCGCGCCGGATCGTCATCCTCGACGAAATCCCGAAGGGCCCGACCGGCAAGATGATGCGGATCGGGCTCGCCGGGAAGCTGGGTCTGGGCGGGACGGACTGAAGCTCATGCGGATCTGCATCTTCGGCGCGGGCGCCATCGGCGGCTACATGGGGGCCAAGCTGGCACAGGCCGGGGCCGATGTCAGCCTCGTCGCGCGCGGACCGCACCTCGCCGCCATGCGCGATAAGGGCCTGACGCTGATCGAGGAGGGCGCGGATCCCGTCACGCTGTCGGTCCGCGCCAGCGAGGATCCGGCCGAACTCGGCCCGCAGGACTATGTCATCGTCACGCTCAAGGCGCATTCCGTCCCGCCGCTGGTGCCGAGGATCCTGCCCCTGATCGGCCCCGATACGACCGTGGTCAGCGGCGTGAACGGTGTGCCCTGGTGGTATTTTCACAAGATCGGTGGGCCGCTCGAAGGCACGCGCCTCGCTTCGGTCGACCCCGGCAACGCCCAATGGGACGGATTCGGCCCCGACCGGGTGCTGGGCTGCGTCGTCTACCCGGCGGCGGAAGTGGCCGAGCCCGGCACCGTGCGCCATATCGAGGGCAACCGCTTCTCGCTCGGCGAACCGGACGGGTCGAAGTCCGAGCGGGCCCTGGCGCTGAGCGCCGCCTTGTCGTCGGCGGGGCTCAAGGCCCCTGTGCGCCCGCGCTTGCGCGACGAGATCTGGGTGAAACTCTGGGGCAACCTGTCGTTCAATCCGATCTCCGCGCTGACCCATGCGACACTGGACGTCCTGTGCACCGACCCCGGCACGCGCGGGGTAGCAAGGGCGATGATGCTTGAGGCGCAGGAGATTGCCGAGAAGCTGGGCGTGAAATTCCCCATCGACGTGGACCGGCGCATCGACGGCGGCGCGGCGGTGGGCGCGCACCGGACATCGATGCTGCAGGATCTGGAGGCGGGCCGCCCGATGGAAATCGACGCGCTGGTGGGATCGGTGAAGGAACTGGGCGGCATCACCGGCACCCCGACCCCGACCATCGACGCGGTTCTCGCCCTCATTCGTCTGCGGGGGCGGACGGCGGGAATTTATCCCTGAGCGGCGCGATAAGCTTCGATTGTTGTCCCCAGCTCATCCTCGAGATGCACCTCGATGATCTCACGGAAACTCCTGTCCGCGATGAAGCCCAGCTCGCGCCCGCGCGTCGCCTCGAAGCGTTCCGGCCAGCCGCCGACGATGCGCGCGATGGTTTCGTCGGGCTCCTGCCGAATCAGCCCGACGGCGGCATCGCCCGCCACTTCGCGCAGCGCCTCGATCTGTTCGGCCACGGTGGCCGACAGCCCCGGCAGCGTGATCGAGCGGCGATGGCCCAGCGCACCGAAATCCATCCCGCCTGCCATGACGAGATTGCGCACGACCGTGCGCGGGCTGGAATGCCAGTGCCGAACAGAGTCGGGCACGGGAAGGACGGCTTCCTTGCCCGCAAGCGGCTCGCGCAGGATGTTTGAGAAAAAGCCCGAGGCCGCGAGGTTGGGCCGACCGGGACGGATGCAGATCGTCGGCAGGCGCAGCGCAAGACCGTCGAAGAAACCACGCCGGGTGTAGTCCTCGAGCAGCAGCTCGCTGATCGCCTTCTGCGTGCCGTAGCTGGTCAGCGGCGTGCGGAAATATTCGTCTGGGATCGAGTCCGGAAACGGCGTGCCGAAGATAGCGATCGAAGAGGTGAAGATCACTCGCGGACAATAGCCGTCCGCGTCATGCGCCTGCCGGATCATGTCGAACAGATGGCGCGTGCCGTCGAGGTTGATCCTGTAGCCCTTGTCGAAATCGGATTCAGCCTCGCCCGAGACGATGGCGGCGAGGTGATAGATCACGTCCGGGCGCAGCGAGACGAGACACTCGGCCACCTTCGGATCCGACAGGTCCGCCTCGCGCAGGGCGATCTCGATCCCCTCGCGGGCTTCGATCTGCGGTGTCACCACGTCGACCAGCGTCATCCGGTCGATCCTGTCGCCGCCGATCCTGCCCGCCTCCGCCAATGCCCGCGCCAGCTTGGCGCCGACCATGCCGGCGCCTCCGATGATCATGACATGCATGGCACGCCTCCTCCCTCTGATCCCGGGCGCAGTAGCGACCGCGGAAATGCCGCTGTCAAGGCCGCCGGCGCTTGCGCCGGACGCGCGCGGTGATAGCCTGCCGGGATGGAATTCCGCATCACCGCCCTGACCGAAGACCTGCTCGAGCAGACCACCCTCCTGTGGGAGAGCGGATGGCACGATGCCCATGACGAGATCACGCCCCCTGCCCTGATGAAGCGGCGAACCTCCGAGAGTTTCGCACGCCGTCTTCGGGACGGGATGGCGATGTGCAGGATCGCGCAAGGCGACGGCAGGGTGCTCGGCTTTCACATGATCAAGCAGGACGAGCTCTATCAGTTCTACGTGTCGGCACCGGGACGGGGTCGCGGTGTTGCGCAGGCGCTGATCGCCGATGCCGAACAATGTCTGCGCGAAGCGGGTCACGCGACGGCATGGCTTGCCTGCGCCATCGGCAACCGTCGCGCGGCCAGCTTCTACGAGAAATGCGGATGGACCAATGTGGGCGTGGACGTCGTGAACCTCGACACGCAGGAGGGCATCTACCCCCTGCGCGTCTGGCGCTTCGAGAAGCCGCTGGCCTGAGATGGCCTGAGGAGACTGGCGCGCGACGGTTTTCTGGTGCCCCGCCGGCGCCGAGACTGTTCCAGCGTCTGCCGCCAAGCTAGTCTGGAAGGGACGCGAGGACAGCTCGATCGTGACATCAGACGGCGCACAGGGGCGGAAATTCAACGTTGTGATGGTCGGTCAGCGCGGCAGGCTCTCCTACGAGGCGCTACTGCTGGCCGCGTCCCTGCGCCACGCGAGCCCGGGTTTCGCCGGACGGCTGATCGTCGCCGAGCCGCAACCGGGTCCGCTCTGGGACGACGACCCGCGCATTGGCGATCCGGCGGTCCGCGCGGGAATAGAGGAGCTGGGCGCCGAGATCCTGCCTTTCGAAACGACGCATTTCGGCGACAGCTATCCCCACGGCAACAAGATCGAACTGCTGGCGGCGCTGCCCGAGCGAGAACCGTTCGTGTTCTTCGACAGCGACACGCTGATTACCGGCGAGCTCGCGCAGGTCCCCTTCGATTTCGACCGGCCTTCCGCATCGCTGCGCCGCGAAGGCACCTGGCCGCAGCCCCAGCTTTACGGGCCGGGCTACGAAGGCATCTGGAGGTCGCTCTACGAGCGTTTCGGTCTCGATTACGAAACCTCGCTGGACCCGGCGCAACCGCGCGAATACTGGAAACGCCACCTCTATTTCAGCGCCGCATTCTTCTACTACCGCTGCCCGAGGATCTTCGGAGCGCGGTATCTCGACTACGCGCTCCGGATCCGCGATGACCCGCCGATCGAACTCTGCGCGCAGGCGCTTTCTCCCTGGCTCGACCAGATCGCGCTGCCGCTGGTGATCCATTCGCTGGGTGGCGGGCGCGACGCTCTGGCTCCGGGGTATCTGGACGGCGCCACAAGCTGCCACTACCGGACTTTTCCGCTGCTCTATGCGCGCGAACCCGACCGGGTGGTCGAACTGCTCGAGACGGTGGCGGCGCCAAACCGCCTCAAGAAGGTTCTCAAGGCGCACGAGCCCCTGTTGCGTCATGTCTATCAGGGGCGCGGGCGAAAGGTCCGGGCGCTCTTTGACCGCGACAACCTGCCGCTGCGGGAAAGCGCGATCCGCAGCCGCATCAAGGCCGCCGGGCTCTGGATGCGCTAGATGCGCGGGCGCCCGGCACCGCGGTCCGGGCCGCCGAAAACCATCCGGCTCCCGCGGGCGACAGTCCTGCGCAAACCTCCCCGGATCCGGCGCGCCACTTGTGTGACGCAAGGGCATCGCCTAACGATGCGGGCAAGGAAAGAAGGAGGACGATCCCATGAGCGACGGCCCGTCATACGGCTTTGACACCCTGCAGATACACGCGGGCGCCCGCCCGGACCCGGCAACGGGCGCGCGGCAGACGCCGATCTACCAGACGACGGCCTATGTCTTCCGGGACGCAGACCACGCGGCGGCGCTGTTCAACCTTCAGGAAGTCGGATTCATCTATTCGCGCCTGACCAACCCCACCATCGCGGTGCTGCAGGAACGCATCGCCACGCTCGAAGGCGGAGTCGGCGCGGTCTGCTGTTCCTCGGGACATGCGGCCCAGATCATGGCGCTTTTCCCGCTGATGGGCCCGGGCTGCAACATCGTGGCGTCGACCCGGCTTTACGGCGGGACGGTCACCCAGTTCACCCACACGATCCGGCGCTTCGGCTGGTCGGCCAAATTCGTGGATTTCGACGACGCCGAGGCGCTCAAGGGCGCCATCGACGAAAACACGCGGGCGGTCTTCTGCGAATCCATCGCCAATCCGGGCGGGTATGTCACCGACATTGGGGCGGCGGCGAAGATCGCCGACGAAGCCGGCGTGCCGCTTATCGTCGACAACACCTCGGCGACGCCCTACCTCTGCCGTCCGATCGAGCACGGGGCCACGCTGGTGGTGCATTCGACCACGAAGTACCTGACCGGCAACGGCACCGTGACCGGAGGTGCCATCGTCGATTCCGGCAAGTTCGACTGGTCTGGCAACGACAAGTTTCCCTCGCTCAGCGCACCGGAGCCCGCCTATCACGGGCTGAAGTTCCACGAGACCTTCGGGCCGCTCGCCTTCACCTTCCATTCCATTGCCATCGGCCTGCGCGATCTGGGCATGACGATGAACCCGCAGGGCGCACATTACACGCTGATGGGCATCGAGACGCTGTCGCTGCGGATGCAGAAGCACGTCGAGAATGCCGAGACGGTGGCGAACTGGCTCGAGAAGGACGACCGGGTCGATTACGTAACCTACGCGGGCCTGAAATCGTCGCCCTATAACAAGCGTGCGCAAACGCTTTATCCCAAGGGCGCGGGCGCGCTTTTCACCTTCGCGGTGAAGGGGGGCTATGAGGCCTGCGTGAAGTTTGTGAACGCGCTGGAGATCTTCAGCCATGTCGCCAACCTCGGCGATGCGCGCTCGCTCGTGATCCATTCGGCCTCGACCACGCATCGCCAGCTTACCCCGGAGCAACAGGAGGCGGCGGGCGCTGGCCCGAACGTGGTGCGCATCTCCATCGGAATCGAGGATGCGCAGGACCTGATCGCGGATCTCGATCAGGCGCTGAGCAAGGCGGTCAGCTGAGGGCAAGGCGCGACGCATCCGGGCGCGCCGCATCCGCTGCCCTGACGGAATGAAAAGGGGGTCCGGATCGCTCCGGGCCCCCTTCCCTGTCTTGTAGGGCCAGGCTTGTCAGTCGGCGATGGTGAACACCATCTCGACGCTCCCCTGAAAGCTGACCTCGCCCTGTGCGATCGGGACCGCCGAGGGTGCGGCTTCGTCGGCCATGCGCATCATCGGCTGTGCCCGCTGGACGTATTCGTTGATCGTGCGCACCTGGCCGAGCGTGACGCCCGCCGCCCCGGCGAGTTCCGCGGCACGGTCCATGGCGTCCTTGACGGCGCCTTTGCGGGCCTCCGATTCAAGCGGCTTGGGATCCTGAACGTCGAACGCAAGTCCGTTCAGGGTGTTGGCGCCGTTCTGTACCACGGCGTCAAGCAGATCCCCGAGGCCCGAAAGATCGCGGACCCGTGCAGTCACGGTGTTGCTGGCCTCGTAGCCGGTGATGCCGGGTGCCCCCTCGGCGTTGCCGCCGCGGTTCGACCAGACCGGATTCAGCGACAACCCGCTGGTCTGCATGTCACGCGGCTCGATTCCCGCCGCGGCGAGGCGCTCGAGGATCGCCGAGACCGCCTCCGAAGTTGCGCTCATCGCGGCCGCCGCGCTCTCGGCCTGCTCGGTGACGCCGAGCGTGATACTGGCCATGTCCGGCGCCGCCGAGACGATGCTCTGCCCGGTGACGGTAATCACCCGTCCGGCTGGCGTTTCCTGTGCCGCGGCGACGCCGGAAAGCCCCGCCACGAGGCAAATTGTCATGAGAGTTCTGATCATCTGGGATCTCCTTTGTGAGGCGCAGATAAAGCCGGGTCCGCGGCAGAGGACAAGGCGGATTCTTTCAGGGACAGCGGATGCAGCGGTCTCCCGCCCGCCGGCGGCCTTCACGATTATGTGTGGCCCGGCGCGCCACATGAGCCGGGGCCGAACCCTTTTTATTCTGGCGATCAGGCGGCGGTGCCGGCAGGCGTTGCGCTATCGGGAAGCGGCGTTTGCCTTTCCCTCTGCCGCGACCTGCTGTAGGGTTGAAGAAAAATGGGGCAGCGCCTTTCGGCGTGCTTGTTGCAGTCAATCGGGTCAGGCATGAAGCCCACATTCGCTCTGTCGCTGTCGGTAAACGGCATTCGCCTGCTCCATCGGGCGGCGGGCGGATGGCGCGTCGTCGGAGAGGCCGAGCCCGCTGGCAATGATCTCGATGCGCAACTGGCCGCGCTGCGCAACGCAGCGGAAGCGCTCGACCCTGCCGCGCCCGGCTGCAAGCTGCTGATCCCGAACGACCAGATACGCTATATCAGCATCGACACACCCGGACTGGGACATGACGCGCGGCGCGAAGCCGCTCTGCGCGCGTTTGACGGTGCCACGCCTTATGCGGTCGAGCAACTGGCCTTCGACATCTCTGCGGATGGCGATGCGACGCATGTGGCTGCGGTGGCACGCGAGACGCTGGAAGAAGCCGAGGCGTTCGCGGCTGAACATGGCTTCGATCCGCTGGGCTTCGCGGCGGTGCCGGGCGACCAGCCATTCCTGGGCGAGCCCTGGTTCGGCGCATCCCGACGCGCGGCGACGCTTCTGCCGCCCGGAGAGACCGTCGAACCGGACGGCGTCGCGGTCGTCGAGATCGGCGGCGTGCAAGGTCAGGAAACGCCCGACATGTCGGACGCAAGCCGGAGCGACTCCCCGAAGGCGGATGTGCCGATGCGGGAAGGTCCAAAGGCCACCCGGCCGAAGGACAGCATTCTGGCACAGCCCGACGGGACAGCGGCGGACCGGCGCATGTCTCCGTCCGTGGCGGCGCGGAACGGCGAGGATCCCGGGGCGAGCCGGATCAGGCGGGTCGGTCCCTCGGCGGATGATCAAGAGGACATGGCGGCACCTTCCCCGGCAATCTACGAGGACGCCTTCATCGAGGCGGCCGATCAGGGCTTCGCGGAACCTCCGGTAGCCCCGCTCGTTGCCGAAAGGTCCGGGGGCACAGGCGCTCCGGGTTTCACCAGCAGGCGCGCACCTGGCGCAACTCGGGGCTCGGCCGGAACGACGACCGCCGCAGGCAACGGGCCGCAGATCGCGAGAACCGATCCGGTACTTTCGGGCGTGGGTGCACGGGCGAACGGTGCCGCGGCAGAGACAGCCGGTGCAGAGCCACCGAATCCGACGGCCCCCGCGAAACCGGGGTTCGCCAGCAGGCGTGCGCCCGAGCGTGTCGAGCCTGTGACTGCACGCAGATCAGAGACCATCGCAACGGCAATACCCGCCGATCCGGCCCGGCCGGAGGGTGGAGAAGGCATGCGCATCGGGCCCCGTACGGCGGGGCAAGCGCGTGCGGCGCTACACCAGAGCGTCGAGCCTGCCCCTGAGCGACAGAGGGGCAAGCCCCGCTATCTCGGGCTCATCCTGACGGCGATCCTGCTTGCCGTCCTTCTGGCCGTGGCTGCCTGGGCATCGGTGCGGCTTGACGAGGGACTGGCGGGACTGTTCGACCGGCAGCGCGACAGCGATCCGGCCGAGCTGGCGGTTTCCGAGCCGACATTGGACCCCCAGCCGGCAGCGGGCGGCGATGAGACGGCCTCGCTCGAATCGCATCTCACCGAAGAGGATACCGCAGTGCTTGAAGCGCTGCGCCGTCAGGACGTGCAGCCGCCTTCCGACGATACGGACCCGGCCGTCGATCCCATCGCGCTTCCGATGCAGGAAGGCGCGACGACGCCCGAGGGTATCGAACCCATCGCCATCGGGGACCGGCTCGAGGCGGAGTACGCGGTTTCCGGAATCTGGCCGGTGACCCCCGACCTTCCCGCGCCGGGCCTGCCCGTCCCGATCGAGGATCTCTACATGACCGGCATCGATCCGGTCAGCCTGGTCGAAGATGCCGTTGCCCTGCCCGACGCATCGGCGGACACAGACCTCGCTCTGGCGGCCCAGAGCTCGCCGGTGGCGGCGCAGGCACGATTCGAGCTCGACGCTCGCGGGCTCGTGATCCCGACGGCGGCAGGTGTCGTCAATCCCGACGGGGTCGTGGTATATCTCGGCCGCCCGGCCCGCGTTCCACCTGCCGTCATGGCGCGGGCCGAACCGGCGCCGGTTTCTGACGCCCTCGAGGCCGCGCTTGCTCTCAGGCGGCCTGTCCTGCGTCCGACGACGCTGCTCGAAAGCAACGAGCGGGCCAATTATGACGGGCTGACACGCTCCGAACTGGCGGCCCTGAGGCCGCAATTGCGCCCGGTCTCCACCCAGGACAACGCGCTGGCCGCAGCAAGCCTCGTGCCGCTCGATGCTCCTGCGCAGGAAGCCACGCAGACAGACCCATATGCCACCGCGACACGCCTTGCAGCACCGGTTTCCATACGGCCCGGCGAACGTCCGGATGGCTTCGCAAGTCTCGTCGACAGCACCCGCGCGCGGAGCCAGGTGCAGGCGGAAACCCGTGAGCAGGTCGAGGCGGAGGCCGCCGCGGACCAGCAGGAGGCGCCGGTGCGTCAGGCCGCCGCCGTCGTGCCGCGCAACGTCACCCCCAACATCCCGTCGTCGGCGACCGTGTCGCGCAGCGCCACGGTCAAGAACGCGATCAGCCTGCGCGAGACGAGCCTGATCGGGGTCTATGGCAAGCCCTCGGCCCGCCGCGCCCTGATCCGGCTTTCGAACGGGCGCTATCAGAAGGTGAAGGTCGGCGACCGCATCGACGGCGGCCGCGTGTCGGCCATCGGGGACAACGAACTGATGTATCGCAAGGGCAGCCGCAATGTCGTGCTGAGGATGCCCAAGACGTAGGGTGCGCCCCGGCGCACCCCGGTCGAATGCCTCATTCCGCCGCGATTTCTCCATTGGCGATCTGCTCGGCCTCGATCGATTCGAAGAGCGCCTTGAAATTGCCTTCTCCGAAGCCGTCATCGCCCTTGCGCTGGATGAACTCGAAGAAGATCGGCCCGATCACCGTCTTCGAGAAGATCTGGAGCAGGATCTTCGTCTCGCCGCCGTCGACGACCCCTTCGCCGTCGATCAGGATTCCGTGCTTCTTCATCCGATCCAGCGGCTCCTCATGGCCCTGCACGCGGTCGTGGCTCATCCTGTAATAGGTGTCCGGGGGGCCGGGCATGAATTTCAGCCCGTTGTCCGCGATCGCGTCCGTGGCCGCGTAGATGTCGTCCGTCCCGACTGCGATGTGCTGGATGCCCTCGCCATTGTACTTCTTCAGGTAGGACACGATCTGCCCGGTCTCGCCCCGGTCCTCGTTGAGTGGAATGCGGATACGTCCGCAGGGCGAGGTCAGCGCACGCGAGAAGAGGCCTGTGAACTTGCCCTGGATGTCGAAGAACCGGATCTCGCGGAAGTTGAACAGATCGCCGTAGAATTTGAACCACTTGTCCATGTTGCCCTTGAAGACGTTGTGGGTCAGGTGGTCGAGATAGAAGAAACCGACGCCGCGCGGTTTCGACTGTTCCCTCCAGACGAATTCCTCGTTGTAGGGGCTCGTTTCGTAATAGCGGTCGATGAAATAGATCAGCGACCCGCCAATGCCGCGGATCGCGGGCACGTCCATCGTCTTGTCATCCCCGGTATATTCCTCGGCCCCCTTCGAGACCGCATGGGCGAGGGCCTGCCGGGCGTCGACGACGCGCCATCCCATCGAGGGGGCGCAGGGGCCGTGATGCTCGACGAAGCGCGCGGCGAAGCTGTCCGGATCGGCATTTAGGATGTAGGTGATGTCGCCCTGCTGCCAAAGCTCGATCTTGCGGGTCTGGTGGTCGGCTACATGTGCATACCCCATCCGCGCGAAGAGCGTGCGTAGCGCGTCCGGATCGGGATGGGCGAATTCGACGAATTCGAAGCCATCCGTGCCGGCCGGATTTTCAGACGAGATCACCGATTTCGGGGCATTGTGCGGAAATGGGCCCATTCCGTTCCTCCTTGGGGTGGGTTTCGCATGCGGGTTGGCCAACAATAACTCCGCGCCGATGCGGTGTTTGCGCGAAATTCTTCGATCCACTCGACATTAGCGCGCATTACGCGCATATATCGTTATTATCATGCGGGAGTTGCGCACATCTTGCTGGACGCCATCGATATAAGGCTGCTGTCGGCGCTTCAGCGCGATGCCCATCTGACGGCACAGGAACTGGGCGAAGCGCTCAACCTGTCGCCCAGTCAGGCCGGCAGGCGGCGCCAGAGGCTCGAAGCCGAGGGCTATATCACGGGTTATACCGCGCGGCTTGATCCCGCACGGCTGGGCCTGCTGGTGCAGGGGTTCATCCAGGTCCATCTCGAGACGCACGGTCCGGAGAATTCGCGCAGTTTTGCCCGTCTTGTCGCAACGCGCCCCGAGATCACGAGCGCCTGGACGATGACGGGCGACGCGGACTATCTGCTGCGCATCTACTGTGCCGATCTTCCCGCGCTCAACCGTCTCATCCATGACGTCCTCCTGCCGCATCCCGCGGTCGGGCGCGTCCACAGCCAGATCGTCATGGACCAGCTGAAGCGGGACAGTCCGCTTCCGACCTGAGCGGGTTAATCCATTGGCAATTCCTAGCCGCTATTCCATCCGCAAGACCCCGCGACCGGGGCTTTTACCTGGCGGAGTGCAGGATGAGCGAACACGACGAAAAAAGACAGGAACAACGACCGCCGACGGGCGAGGCGCCCTTTGGCCTGGATGAGGTATTCTTTTCAAGAACCGATGCGCGCGGGGTGATCCAGGCGGGCAACTACGTCTTCCGGCGGGTCGCGCATTACGATTGGGGCCAGCTGATCGGCGCGCCGCACAAGATCATCCGCCATCCCGACATGCCGAAGGGACTGTTCCGCTTCTTCTGGGACACCATCCAGCGAAAGGAAATCGTCGGGGCCTATGTGAACAACCGGTCTAAGGACGGCCTGTACTACTGGGTCTTTGCTGTCATCGTGCCTTGCGACGACGGTTACCTGTCCGTTCGCATCAAGCCCACCAGCGAAACCTTCACGATGATCCAGGGCCTTTATGCCGAACAGCGGGCACTGGAAGTCGAGAAGAACCTTGATCCGGGCGAGAGTGCAGAATGGATGCTGAACAAGCTGCAGGAGCATGGCTTCTCGGACTACGGACGCTTCATGGCGCACGCGCTGACGGAAGAACTTATCTCCCGCGATGCCGGACTGGGGCGCGAGCCGGACCAGACCATCCTGCAATTCCGCAAGATGCAAAGCGCGGCGGACCGCCTTACCGGCGAGACGGACGGTCTGATCACCGAATTCGGCCGCTCGGCGATCATTCCCCACAACATGCGGGTCATCGCGTCGCGTCTCGAATCAAACGGGGGCCCGATTTCTACCCTGTCGGCCAACTACGGCGAGATGTCGCGGCAGATGTCGGGCTGGTTCGAATCCAACGTCGTGGGCAAGAACAGCAATTTCTCGAAGATTCGCAGCACGGTGACAAAATGCATGTTCATGACCTGCATGTCGCGCATCCTGTTCGAATGTTCGCAACAGCTCAACACCGAGCGGCGCAAACTCGGCGAGATCGATCTCGAGGTAGAACGCAAGACGATCACCAGTCTGGCGGAATACTATCGCAGCCAGTCGTCCTCCGAGCAGCACCGTCTCGATGACGAGATCCGGCGCATTTTCGAATCCTGCAAGATCATGAACCGGCACATGCTGGGTCTTTCGACGTCCCGTGTCATGTGCAAGATCGAAAGCGCCCGCCTGTCGCACGGCCGCGAAGCCCTGACCGACACGATCGCGGAACTCAACAGCTTCCAGGAACGCATACGCTCGAAGCTGGGAACGATCGAGAACCTCAGCGACGATATCCGAACCTTGCTGGTCTGACCGGGCGTCCCCGCAGGCGCATTGCGCGCCGAATGGTGCCTCCAAAAGAAAACGGCACCTTCAACCTCCCGGCCCCCGCCCGCCCCGACGATGCCGGGGCGGGCACCGCACCATTGTGTAGTACGGGGGTGTGCAGGCAAAGGCTGCCAAACAACTTACAGCGACCAGCGACCAGCGACCAGCGACCAGCGACCAGCGAAAACGCGTCGGCTCTGCCGAACCGATGCGCAAGCCAGTGGTAACACCCGCGTCGGCTGCTATAAACGTCTGCGCAGCTTGTTGGCGGGATACCGTATTCGTCCATGGAAGGCTTTCTCTACCAGGCATCGGTCTATCTTGCCGCCGCGGTGATCGCGGTGCCCCTCGCCGCGCGTCTCGGTCTCGGGTCGGTGCTGGGATATCTCGCCGCCGGCATCATGGTGGGGCCGGTGCTCGGCCTGGTGGGCAGCGAAACCCAGGACCTTCAGCACTTCGCCGAGTTCGGCGTCGTGATGATGCTGTTTCTGATCGGACTGGAACTCGAACCGCGCGCGCTCTGGGACATGCGCCACAAGCTGATCGGGCTCGGCGGGCTTCAGATCGCTCTGTGCACCCTCGCGATCACCGGCATCGGACTTGCGTATCACCAGCCGTTCGGAGTGGCGCTGGCCGTCGGCCTGACGCTTTCGCTGAGTTCAACCGCCATCGTGCTCCAGACACTGTCCGAGAAGGGACTGATGCAGACCGGCGGGGGGCGCTCTGTCTTCTCCGTCCTGCTGACGCAGGATATCGCGGTGATCCCGATCCTCGCCTTCCTGCCGCTGCTTGCGGTCGGGATACCCGTACGCATAACCGATGACGGATCGATCGCGCTCGGGGCCGAGGATGCCCACCACACGGATGGCCATGCGTTGTCGCTTGTTGACGGTCTGCCCGGCTGGGGCGTCACGCTCGTCACCATCGGAGCCGTCGCAGCGGTGATCCTTGCCGGGGTTTTCCTGACCCGGCCGGTCTTCCGCTTCATCCATGCGTCCCGGCTGCGCGAGATGTATACTGCGCTCGCGCTTCTGATCGTCGTGGGCATTTCCTTCCTGATGACCCTCGTCGGACTTTCGCCGGCCCTCGGCGCCTTCATCGCCGGCGTGGTGCTGGCAAGCAGCGAATTCCGCCACGAACTCGAAACCGACCTCGAACCCTTCAAGGGCCTGCTGCTCGGCCTCTTCTTCATCACCGTCGGCGCCGGGATCAATTTCGGCCTGCTGTTCTCGAACATGCCGGCGATCGTGTCGATGGCCATCCTGCTTGCCATCGTGAAAGGGCTCATCCTCTGGGGGCTCGGCTACATGTTCCGCCTGCGCGGCAAGGATCTGTGGCTTTTCGCACTCGGTCTCGCACAGGCCGGCGAGTTCGGATTCGTGCTCACCGCCTTTTCGGAACAGCAGGGGGTGATGCCAAGCAGCGTCGCGGCGACGTTGCTTCTGGTGATCGCGCTTTCGATGCTGATCACCCCGCTGCTGTTCATCCTCTACGACCTGATCTCGCGCCGCTCCGAGGCCGCGGTCGAACGTCCCGACGACGACGAGATCGACGAGGAGGGACCGGTCATCATCGCGGGAATCGGCCGCTTCGGGCAGATCGTGAACCGGCTTGTCCAGGCCAACGGCTTCCATACCGTGGTGCTGGACAACGATATGGAAACCATCGCCGTCATGCGCCGCTTCGGCTTCAAGGGGTTCCTCGGAGACCCCACCCGACCGGACATCCTGCGTGCAGCCGGCATCGCGACGGCACGGGTTCTGGTGGTCGCGCTTGACGACAGGGATGCCTCGACCCGCCTCGTGGCCTACGCGCGCAAGATCCGGCCGGACCTGCACATCGTCGCCCGGGCCTATGACCGCACGCATGTCTACCGCCTGTATCAGGCCGGCGCGAACGACATCGTGCGGGAACTCTTCGACAGCTCGCTGCGGGCCGGACGCTACGCGCTGGAAAACCTCGGGCTCAGCGAATACGAGGCGCATGAAGCCGAACGGATCTTCTACGAACACGACCGTCTGACGGTGCGCGAACTGGCCGAACTGTGGGATCCAGCCATCCCCACATCGCAGAACGCGGCATATGTTGCGCGCTCGCGCCAGCTCCAGAAGGATCTGGAGACCGCGATCCTCAGCCAGAAATCGGAGAAGAAGCGCGCGTCGTGACCTGCAACCGGCTGGGCTGCCGCCTCACCCTTCCGACACGCCCGCCTCGCCGAAGCTCGCCATTCCGCTGTGGCAGGCGATCGCGCCCTTCAACACGCCGATGGCAAGCGCGGCGCCCGATCCCTCGCCCAGGCGCAGACCCAGATCGAGCAGCGGCGCTTTGCCGAGCAGCTCCAGCAATCTGACATGCGCCTGCTCGGCGCTGCGGTGCCCCGCCACGCAATGATCGAGAGCGCCCGGGCGCGCCCGTTCGAGACAGGCGGCGGCGGCGCAGCAGATGAATCCGTCGAGGAGTACCGGGATGCGAAGCACGCGGGCGCGCAGGATGGCACCCGCCATGGCCGCGATTTCGCGCCCGCCCAGACGTCCGAGCATGTCGACGCCGTCTCCATCAGCGGCGTGAAGGGCAACGCCCTCTTCCACGACCGCAGCCTTGCGCGCCAGACCCGCCGCGTCGACCCCGGTGCCTCGCCCGACCCAGTCCGCCGCCGCGCCGCCGAACAGCGCACAGGCAAGCGCCGCAGCCGGGGTCGTGTTGCCGATCCCCATCTCCCCGGTCACAAGCAAATCCGCATCCGCATCGACCGCAGCCCAGCCCGTCTGCAGGGCGGCGACCAGTTCGCCCTCCGACATTGCGGGGCCGTGGGTGAAATCGCCTGTCGGTTCCTCAAGCGAAAGCGCGATGACGTCGAGCCGCGCCCCGAATGTATCGGCAAGCTGATTGATCGCCGCGCCGCCGGCCTTGAAATTCGCCACCATCTGCGCGGTCACCGCTGCCGGAAATGCCGAGACACCCCGCGCGGCCACACCATGATTGCCCGCAAATACAATGACCTGAGGTGCTTGCAGCTGTGGACGCTCGGCCCCGCGCCATCCCGCATACCAGATCGCGATTTCCTCGAGCCGACCCAGCGACGCGGGTGGCTTGGTGAGTTGCGCGTTGCGCGCGCTGGCCGCAGCGGTCGCGTCCGCATCCTGTTCCGGCAGGTCCTCAAGGATCTGCCGGAAGCCGGCAAGGTCGGAAAAATCGGAAAACATGCGCCATGCCCTCGTTGCAAGATCGTTGCGCCCTGATTAACCAGTGACGCGATGACGGCAAGCCGCGAAAGGGTCGGAACGGACGTGCTTTACGACACCTGCCAGGCCCGGATGACGGAAATGCGTGTTGCCGCGGCCCTTCTGACGCGACTGCCCCTGCGGCCCCTGCCCGCGGCTGCCTATGAGAACAGCGCCAGGGCGGCATGGGCCTATCCCTTGGCCGGTCTGGCGGTTTCGCTCCTGGCCGGGCTGGCGGCATCCCTGCTGCTCTTCTGGGGCTGCGGGCCGGCCATTTCCGCAGGCTTCTACCTGATGGTGGTGGCCCTGCTCACAGGCGCCCTGCACGAGGACGGGCTTGCAGATTGCGCGGACGGCTTCTGGGGCGGAGCAACTCCGGCGCGGCGGCTCGAGATCATGAAGGACAGCCACATCGGCAGCTATGGCACGCTTGCGCTGATCCTCGTCATCGGTCTGCGGTGGAGCGCCTGCGCGGCCTTGCTGCCTCTGGGGATCGCCCCGCTGCTGTCCGCGTCCGTCCTGTCGCGCGCGATGATGCCGCTGCTGATGCGCTGGCTCGCCAATGCAAGGCCCTCCGGCCTGTCGCAAAGGACCGGGCGCCCGAGAATGTCGGTGGCGATCGCCGGTGTCGCCATCGGCGTCGCGGTTTCGGTGGTCCTGACCGGCACGGCCGGTGTTGCAGCGGCGCTCGCCGCGCTGGCCATTACCCTCGCCATCGCCCGACTGGCGGTGGCAAAGATCAGGGGACAGACCGGCGACGTGCTCGGCGCCTGCCAGCAACTCGCCGAAGTCGGCGCTCTGATCTGCTTCGTGGCGCTGACCTGAGCCGTCGCCAAAAAGAAAATCGCGCCCCGTGGGGCGCGGCTTTCCGTCACGGTGCAGGCGCGTTCAGGCTGCGACGCGGCTTTCAAGAACATCGCCGACCTGCTTGGCCGCTGCGAGTTCATCGCCGCCGCTGACGGCAGCGACTTCGCGGGTCAGCCGCTCGAGCGCTGCTTCGTAAAGCTGGCGTTCGGAATAGCTCTGCTCGCGCTGATCGTCGGTGCGATGAAGGTCGCGCACCACCTCGGCGATCGCGATGAGGTCGCCCGAGTTGATCTTCTGTTCGTATTCCTGTGCCCGGCGCGACCACATGGCGCGCTTGACCTTGGCCTTGCCCTTCAGCGTCTTCATGGCATGGGTGATCACATCGGGCGAGCTGAGCGCGCGCATGCCGATCTCCATCGCCTTGTGGGTCGGTACCCGGAGCGTCATCTTGTCCTTCTCGAATGAGATGACGAAAAGCTCGAGGGAAATGCCCGCCACTTCCTGCTGTTCGATCGAGATGATCTGTCCGACGCCGTGGGCCGGATACACCACAAATTCGTTCGGGCGGAAATCGTGAGTCTTCGATTTTGTCATTCAGCGTTCCTTGCGTTGGACGCTCCCGATTCGTTTCGAGACAGTCAAATCCGCCGTGGACCACTGCAATGGCGCTGCGGTTCCGCGTTCGGAGATGTCGAAATGAACAGGCCAATCAACATGATAAGATTGGCTGGAGGGCATCCGTACTGTTATATGTAGTTTGTATATAACACAAAATAGGGCGCGTCGGAAGAACCGCTAGCGCCAATGCGGCGAAATACGTCAGCCCCGGGGCCGGAGTCTTGACTGCCTGTGACGGTCAGCCGCCCTCGCCCGGAGCCTCGGAGAAGTACTTTTCGAGTTTGCCCGATTCGCCATCGCGTTCTTCGGCCTCGGGCAGCGGATCCTTCTTGGTGATGATCACGGGCCAGAGTTCCGCATACTTTCGATTGAACTCGACCCACTTCTCGGTGTCCGGCTCAGTGTCGGGTCGGATGGCGTCGGCGGGACATTCAGGTTCGCAGACGCCGCAATCGATGCATTCATCCGGATGTATGACAAGCATGTTTTCGCCCTCGTAGAAGCAATCCACGGGGCACACCTCGACGCAGTCGGTATATTTGCACGCGATACAGGAATCGTTGACGATATAGGTCATGTGTTGGTCAATCCGGAAGCCATAGGCGACTAGCTAAATCAGCGATGGGGATCATTCAAGGGACGGGCCGCGAGAAAGACCCGACGGGTTCTCATCGTCCCATATACGGCCGTTCGTTCCGGTTTGCCCGCGAGATCCGGGATGAAGGTCTGGCTAGCCGCCCTCTTTATGACCAAGATCGGAATAGAGTTCCCGCGCCTCCGCCGCCGGACCGCGCCGTTCTCCGATGCCTTCGACACGGATTACCCTGATTGCGTTGCCTTGTGCGAAGGTTAGCACGTCCCCCGGCCCCACGAGGGTGCCAGGCTTCGTCACATGCCTTCCGTTTATCCGGATCCTGCCGCCTATCACGAGGTTTGCCGCCAGCGTACGCGTCTTGAAGAACCGGCCTTGCCAGAGCCACTTGTCGAGGCGCTGGCCCTCCCTCACCTATTTGCCGTTGCGCAACCCCATGAGGGCCGCGGCGAATGGGTTGTCGGGATCGATGGGCTTCTCGGCTTTCGGAGGCTTCGCGTTGAAACTGCGCGGGCCTTCCTTGCCCTTGCCCTTTGCACTTTTGCGCTCATGATCACGTCCGCCAGCCTTCTTCCCGGGGCGCCCCTTCGACGCGCCGCGTTCGCCGCCGCGACGCGGCGTTTGCTGACGCTGCTGGCGACCCCAGGTAAATGTGTAGAAGACTTCAGGCTCGGGCCCAGCAATCGCGGCATCGGGCGCATGGCCGATCGGCACGTCTTCGTCCGCCTGCGCGGGTACTTCCGGTTCTGCCTCAGCCTCGAGGGGCACCTGCTCGCCGATAGGCGCAACTCCGGCGTCCTCGATCTCTGACACCACGCCGCCAACATCCGCCGGTTGGGGTACGTCGGCCGGGTCGACGGATGTGCCCGGAGCCGCATCGTTCGTGTCCATGACAGGAACATCCGCCGCGGGCGTTTCCGCCTCGACAGCCGGCGCGTCACCCGCCACCACCGCTTCGACCGGGCGCACCTTCTCGCGTTCGCCGCGTTCGGCCCGATAGCCCAGCCCCTGCATCAGGTCGGCGAACTGTTCCAGCGTCATGCCCGTTATCGAAAGCATCTCCGGCTTCGCTTCGAACCCGCTGCGCGTGTTTTCATTGCGCAGCATGTCAGCCAACCGTTCGAGCATGTCGATGCGGATGGCCCGGCTTCCCGCGCTGCGGTAGCCGGCCATCGTGTCTGCACCTTCCGGTGCGCCGTGGTCGGCAGGAATGGTCACGAGCCCCGGCGGCGGCGATTCGGGAAACTCGCTCAGGCCTTTCGATAGCGACCACAGAACCAGCCGCAGGCGCGTTGGCGCGGGCTTCAACAGAAGTGGCATGAAAATGGTGAACTGGCCGAAGCGAATGCCATGCTTGCGCAAGGCGCCTCGGGCATCCTGGTCCAGCGACTTGACCTCGTCCGCCACCTCGGCGCGCGGGATGATGCCCAGCGATTCCACCATGCGGAACGCAAAGCCGCGGGCGAGACCGCTCAGCGCCTCGTCGCGCGACAGGTTGAGCAACGGCTCGAACAGCGCCGCGATCTTGCGGTCGATGAAATGCTGGAGCCTGCGCTGGACCTTCTGCGTCACTTCCGGTCCGGCATTGTCGTCGACGAAGACATCGACCTGCGGCTTGAGCGGATCAGGACCGGCAACCAGCTTGCCCACAGCGGATTTGCCCCACATCAGGCCGCCCTGCTCGGTAAAGTCGATTTCGGTGTCGGGGGCGTTGTAGAAACGGTCGGCGCGGAGATGAAAATGGGGCGCCAGCGCCTGAAGCGCGGCGTTCCGAATGGTCTTGTCCTCGGCGACGTTGGAGCCCTTGTCCTGCGAGAATCTGAATCCGTCGAGCCGGCCAACGAACTGGCCCTCCACGGTCACTTCACCGGATTCTGATACTTCGGCCACCATGGCTTCCTTCTGTCCCAGACGGCGCAGCAAGACGGATGTGCGCCGATCCACAAATCTCTGTGTCAGCCGCGCGTGAAGCGCATCCGACAACCTGTCTTCTACAGAACGCGTCTCTGCCCGCCAATGGCTTTCATCCCGCGTCCAGCCGTGCCGTTGCGCGACATACGTCCATGTCCGAATGAACGCCAGACGCTTCGACAACGTGTCGATATCTCCGTCCGTCCTGTCGATCCTCCGGATCTGGCGGGCGAGCCAGTCATCCGGGATGGCGCCACCGTCATGGATATAGTGGAAGATAACCTCGAGCAGTGCGGAATGTTCCGATTGGCTGATCCCGCGGAAGTCCGGTATCCGGCAGACGTCCCAAAGCAATGCGACGGAGCGCGCATCGCCGCAGCGCGCGGCTATCTCGGGGATGGATCCCAGCGACTTCAGGGCAAGCAGGTCGTCGGCCTCACGCGCGCGGCCCAGCCACTCGCTTTCGTGCGACGTCTCCAGCGACATGATCAACCGCTCGATCGAGCCGAATTGCAGCGCGTGATTGCGCCACACGAGTTTCCTGAGCGGCGCGAACTGGTGATCCATGATCGCCCTCGCGACCTCGTCGGGGATCGGCGGCGCGTCTCCCGTGACGCCGAATGTCCCGCTTTTCGCGCCCCGGCCGGCACGCCCCGCTATCTGCGCCAGCTCGTTCGGGGCAAGCGGGCGCATCCGCCGGCCGTCGAACTTCGAGAGCGCGGAGAACGCGACATGTTCCACGTCAAGATTGAGCCCCATCCCGATGGCATCCGTCGCGACGAGGAAGTCGACCTCGCCCGCCTGATACATTTCGACCTGCGCGTTGCGCGTGCGCGGGCTGAGCGCGCCCATGACCACGGCTGCGCCACCCTTCTGGCGCCGGATCAGCTCGGCGATGGCATAAACATTCTCGACGGAAAAGCCGACAATCGCAGATCGCCGAGGCATCCTGCTTATCTTTTTGGAACCAATATGTGTCAGCTGGGACATTCGTTCACGACGCATGAACTGTGCGCCCGGGACCAGTGCCGCGATCGCCCCGCGCATGGTGTCCGAGCCCAGAAGGAGCGTCTCGTGCAGCCCGCGCGCCCTTAGCAGCCGGTCGGTGAAGACGTGCCCCCTCTCGGGATCGGCGCACAGCTGGATTTCGTCGATCGCCAGGAAATCGCAGCCCATCGCCTCGGGCATCGCCTCGACGGTGCAGACCCAGTATTGCGTGCGCGGCGGGACGACACGTTCCTCCCCGGTCACAAGAGCCACGACGGAAGGGCCGCGAAGCGCCACGATGCGGTCATAGACCTCGCGCGCGAGCAATCGCAGGGGCAGCCCGATGATCCCCGTTCGATGCGCGAGCATTCGCTCGATCGCATATGTTGTCTTGCCGGTATTGGTGGGGCCAAGAACCGCCACGATCCGTGCATCACTCGTCACGCCTGCTGCCCCTGTCTGACTGTTTTCTTGCCGAACTTCCCGGCGCCGCCCGCGTGTCGCGACGTTTCTAGAGGGAACGCCCGATCCCCTTGCGCTTCAGTGCCTCCAACGCGGTCTTGGCGTTCTCGTGTTGCGGATTCAAGGCGAGAACCTGCTGAAAGGCCTGTTCCGCCCGGCGCAGGTCTCCGATTTCCTCGAAGATCACCCCAAGACCGAACATGGCGTCGAACTGATCGGGATTGAGAACCAGCGTGCGCTGAAGGTCGTCCAGTGCCGGTCCGTAGAGATCCGCCTGGAAATAGGCTGTCGCGCGGGCATGGAAACCTTCGGCGAAATCCGGCGCATGGTCGGTCAGGGCCGTCAGATGCTCGATGGCCGCATCCGGATCCTCGGCCTCCAGCGCCTCGCGGCCGCGACTCAGCAACAGGTCCATCGCCGCCGAACCGGAGCGGGACCAGATGATATCGAGATCGCGCTCGATCCGCCGCGCTTCGAGCTCGCTCGCCCCCTGCAACTCGGCCAGAAGCTCCGAGGCCCGATCCTGAGCGAATGCCGGAGGGGAATTCAGGGCTAGCGCGAGAAGTGTCGCAACGGTACGTTTGAGGAAGAAGGAAGAGGTGCCCATAACACCGAATAATGTAACGATCCCCCGCGTCAAATCCAGAGTGTGCAAACAACTCTCTCAAAAAGGGCCCCTCACATGAGCGACATCGTCAGCGAAGCGGTACGGCTTCTGAACAAGAAACTTTCAGGATCCTCCTTCGGCGGAACCGCCAAGTTCGATATCGTCGGAGAAGGCTGCATCATCATGGACGAGGCGGGCGCGCGGGCGGACGACGCGCCGGCGGACGTGACGCTCACCGCGGATGCCGAGACGTTCGAGGCGATCCTGAACGGCGAAACCAACCCCACCAGCGCGTTCATGACCGGAAAGCTCAAGGTCGATGGAGACATGGGCCTGGCAATGAAGCTGGCGTCTTCGCTGGCCTGATGCGTCTGACGCCGGCCCCGCTTTTCATCGACATATACCCGGGCCCCGCCAACGGCATGGCCCACTGGGTCGAGACGCAGGACGGCATGCGGATCCGGCTCGCCCACTGGCGCCCCGAGGCAGAGCCCCGCGGCACGGTGCTGCTGTTTCCGGGCCGGACGGAGTATGTCGAGAAATACGGCGTCACGGCCACGGCGCTGACCGAGCACGGACTGGCCGTGATCACCGCGGACTGGCGCGGCCAGGGGCTTGCCGACCGCCTGTTGCCCGATCCCAGGATCGGCCATGTCGAGCGCTTCCCGGACTACCAGAAGGATGTCGCGGCGATGATGCAGGCCGCGCGCGAACTGAACCTGCCGAGGCCCTTCTATCTGATTGCACATTCCATGGGCGGCTGCATCGCGCTGCGCTCGCTCATGGAGGGCCTTGCCGTCCGCGCCGCGGTCTTCACCGCGCCGATGTGGGGCATAAGGCTGTCGTCGCACATCCGCCCTTTCGCATGGAGCATGGCGCATCTCATGCCCATGATCGGCCAGGGCAACCGAATGCCGCCAGGCACCCTGCCGGAACCCTATGTGCTGTCCGAACCCTTCGACACGAACATGCTGACAGGGGACGAAGAGATGTTTGACATGATGCGCGACCAGTTGCGCGCGCATCCCGAGCTCGGCCTCGGCGGTCCGAGCTTCATCTGGCTGCGCGAAGCGCTCGAGGAGACCTCGCATCTGGCCCGCCGCCCGTCGCCCAATGTGCCGGTGACCGTATTTCTGGGAAGCAATGAACGCATCGTGCACGTCGGGCGCATCCGTGAACGCATGGAGAACTGGAAGCAGGGCCGGCTCGAAATGATCGAGGGCGGCGAGCACGAGGTGATGATGGAGTCCTCCGCCGTCACGGGGCCGCTCTACGACCGCATCGCCGGGTTCTTCGAGGATTGCAGAAGCCGCTGAGCCGCTGGCGCGGGTGCGGCTGGGCAACCCGGCCGGCGCACCTAGATTGGCAGATATGCTGAGCTTCACCGACCGGGGCATCTACTGCGATGCCGGAGATTTCTACATCGACCCCTGGCGCCCGGTGGAACGGGCGGTGATCACCCATGGCCATTCGGATCACGCGCGCCCGGGCCACACGCATTACCTGGCGACCCACGCCGCGCTGCCGGTGATCCGGCACCGGCTGGGCGAGATCTCGGCCGAGGGCATCGCCTTCGGGGAAAGGCGGCGCATCGGCGATGCGACGGTGTCCTTCCATCCCGCGGGACATGTGCCGGGCTCGGCGCAGATCCGGGTCGAGGTCGCCGGCGTGGTCTGGGTCGCGTCAGGCGATTACAAGGTCGAACCGGACGGACTGTCCGAACCCTTCGAGCCGGTCGTCTGCCAGCATTTCATCACCGAATCGACCTTCGGCCTGCCCGTCTTCCGCTGGCGCCCGCAGGCGGAGACGGCAGCGCAGATCAATGCCTGGTGGCAGCATTGCGCGGCGCAGGGGAAGACCGCGATGCTCGGGGCCTATTCGCTTGGCAAGGCCCAGCGTCTGATGGCGATGCTGGATCCCTCCATCGGCCCGATTCTCACGCACGGGGCGGTGGAGAACACCAATGCTGTGATGCGCGGTCAGGGCATCAGGCTGCCGGACACGACCCTGGTGACGCCGGACACGAAGGCGAAGGACCATCCCGGCGCTCTCGTGCTCGCCCCACCCTCTGCGCTTGGATCGGCCTGGTCGCGCCGGTTCGGACCGCAGGAAAGCGCGTTCGCGAGCGGGTGGATGCAGCTGCGCGGCATTCGCCGCCGTCGGGCCGGAGACCGGGGCTTTGTGGTGTCAGACCATGCCGACTGGCCCGGCCTGATCGACGCGATCAAGATGACTGGCGCAGAAAACATATATGTCACTCATGGTTACACGGATATATTCGCGCGATACCTGAGTGAAAACGGCTGGAAGGCCGGCGTCGTGCGCACCGAATACGAGGGCGAGCAGCTGGACCGGGAAGAAGCCTGATGCAGCGCTTTGCCAAGCTTTTCTCTGCCATCGACCAGAGCACGAAGACGACCGTGAAGGTCGCGGCTCTGGCGGATTACTTCGCTGCAGCGCCCGAGGCGGACCGGATATGGACGATCGCCCTGTTCTCGGGGCGCAGGCCTCGGCGGGCGGTGACGACAACGCGGCTGCGCGAATGGGCCTCCGAACTGGCGGAGATGCCGCTCTGGCTGGTCGAGGAAAGCTACGCCATTGTCGGCGACCTCGCCGAAACCATCGCGCTGATCCTGCCCGAGCACACCGGCACCAGCGACGACGGGCTGGCCCACTGGATCGGCGCACTTCGCACGGTCTACGACCGGCCCGAGCCCGAGAAGAAGGCCTTTGTGCTAGATGCCTGGGCGCGGCTTGGCGGCACGGAACGGCTGGTCTTCAACAAGCTCATCACCGGGGGCTTCCGGGTCGGGGTGAGCCAGAAACTCATGACGCGCGCCCTCGCTCAAGCCACGGGTCGGGAAGAGGCAGAGCTTGCGCATCGGCTGATGGGAAACTGGCAGCCGGACGGGACGTCCTGGCATGCGCTGATCGAGGCCGACGAGGCCGCCGCGGACGCCTCGCGGCCTTACCCTTTCTACCTTGCCTACGCGCTCGAGAGTGGGCCGGACCCGCTCGGCGATCCGGGCGACTGGCGCGCTGAATGGAAATGGGACGGCATCCGCGGTCAGCTGATCCTGCGCGACGGGCAGCATTTCGTCTGGTCGCGCGGGGAAGAGCTGATGACGGACCGCTTCCCGGAACTGGCTCGGGCGGCGGATTTCCTGCCGCCCGGCACCGTGATGGACGGAGAGCTGCTGGTCTGGCAGACGGGCGCCGAGTCCCCGGACAGCTTCAACGCGCTTCAGGCCAGGATCGGGCGCAAGACGGTCCCGAAGAAGCTGCTGGCCGATTCCCCCGTCGTCCTGCACGCCTATGATCTGCTCGAATGGCAGGGCGAGGACATCCGCCAGCGCCCCTTTGCCAAGCGCCGGGCACTGCTTGAGGCGGCAATTGCCCCGCTGCCCCCCGAGGCCCCTGTGCGCCTCTCACCGCAGCTTGAATTCAGCGACTGGGACGAGCTGGCCGCGCATCGTGCGGATGCCCGTGACGCGCAGGCCGAAGGGGTGATGCTGAAACGCGCGCAAAGCCCCTATCTGTCGGGACGCAAGAAGGGCGACTGGTGGAAATGGAAGCTCGATCCGCTGACGATCGACGCGGTGATGATCTATGCCCAGTCGGGATCGGGCCGGCGCGCCAACCTCTTCACCGACTTCACCTTCGCAGTCTGGAACGGCAAGGATCTTGTCCCCTTCACCAAGGCCTATTCCGGTCTCACGGATGTCGAATTCCGCGAAATCACCGCCTGGGTGCGCCGCAACACGCAGCAACGCTTCGGACCGGTGCGCCAGGTCACGCCCGAGCATGTCTTCGAGATCGCCTTCGAGGGCATTCAGAAAAGCAGCAGGCACAAGTCGGGCGTCGCCCTGCGGTTTCCGCGCATGTTGCGCTGGCGCAAGGACAAGCCGCTCGACGAGGCAAATTCTTTAGACGACCTAAAGGACCTGCTGCGCATCTACGGCTGAGCATGGCAAGCGGCCCCCCACGGGGCATCGCGCCTTGTCCCACAGGCCTGCCGGGCTTAGGTAGGGGCAAATCGAAATCGAAAGGTCCGCGATGTTCCAGCTTCCCTATCCCGTCCGTGACGCCAATGCCGCTTCCGGCAGCAAGGATCTGGGCGATCTGCCCGAATGGAACCTCGACGACCTCTACGCCGGGACCGACGCGCCCGAGCTGAAACGCGATCTGGACTGGCTGGAAGAGGCCTGCGCGAGTTTCGCGGCGGACTACGAGGGCAAGCTGGCGGGGCTGGATGCGGCGGGATTTCTCGACTGCGTCCTGCGCAACGAGAAGATCAGCGAAGTGGCAGGGCGGATCATGTCCTTTGCCGGGCTGCGCTACTACCAGCTGACCACCGACGCAGGCCGGGCCAAGTTCATGGGCGACCTGCAGGAAAAGATCACGAATTTCACAACCCCGCTGGTCTTCTTCACGCTCGAACTGAACCGTCTGCCCGACGATCACATGGACGCGCTTTACGCCCAGAGCGCGGAGCTCGCACGCTACAAGCCCGTCTTCGACCGCATCCGCAAGATGAAACCTTATCAGCTGTCCGACGAGATGGAGAAATTTCTCCACGATCTCGGTGTCGTGGGCGACGCCTGGGAACGGCTTTTCGATGAGACGATCGCAGGACTTTCTTTCGAGGTCGATGGCGAAGAGCTCAATATCGAGGGCACGTTGAACCTGCTGACCGAGCAGGAGCGCGAGAAGCGCGAGATGGCGGCCCGTGAACTCGCGGCGGTGTTCGCCGACAACATCAAGATCTTCGCCCGGGTCCACAACACGCAGGCCAAGGAGAAAGAGATCATCGACCGCTGGCGGGGTATGGAGACCGCCCAGACCGGACGACACCTGTCGAACGATGTCGAGCCAGAGGTCGTCGAGGCGCTGCGCAACGCGGTGGTTTCGGCCTATCCCAAACTGTCGCACCGCTATTACGAGTTGAAGCGCAAGTGGCTCGGGCTCGACCGGATGCAGGTGTGGGATCGCAATGCGCCGCTTCCGATGGAAGACAAACGCGTCGTGTCCTGGCCCGAGGCGGAAAAGACGGTCATGGACGCCTATAACGCCTTCGACCCGCGCATGGGCGAGATCGCGGAACCCTTTTTCCGGAAGGGCTGGATCGACGCTGCGGTGAAGCCCGGCAAGGCGCCGGGCGCCTTCGCGCATCCCACCGTGACGACGGTGCACCCCTACGTGATGCTGAACTATCTCGGCAAACCGCGAGACGTGATGACGCTGGCGCACGAGCTGGGACATGGCGTGCACCAGGTGCTGGCCGCCGGTCAGGGCGAGATGCTGTCGTCGACGCCGCTCACGCTGGCAGAAACCGCAAGCGTCTTCGGCGAGATGCTGACCTTCCGCAAGATGCTGGACGGCGCGACTTCGAAAGCGCAGCGCAAGGTGATGCTGGCGGGCAAGGTCGAGGACATGATCAATACGGTCGTGCGCCAGATCGCCTTCTACGACTTCGAATGCAAGCTGCATGCCGCGCGCCGCGGGGGCGAGTTGACGCCGGAGGATATCAACGACCTCTGGATGTCGGTGCAGGCCGAAAGCCTTGGGCCCGCCTTCGACTTCATGGACGGCTACGAGACCTTCTGGGCCTATATCCCCCATTTCGTCCACTCGCCCTTCTACGTCTACGCCTATGCCTTCGGCGACGGGCTGGTGAACGCTCTCTACGCCGTATACGCCGAGGGCGAGCCGGGCTTTCAGGACAAGTATTTCGAAATGCTGAAGGCGGGCGGTTCGAAGCACCACAAGGCGCTTCTGGCGCCCTTCGGTCTGGACGCCTCGGACCCCGCGTTCTGGGACAAGGGCCTGTCGATGATCTCGGGCTTCATCGACGAGCTGGAGGCGATGGAGGACTGACGCGCTGCAGGCAAGGACGGGGCCCTAGTCGAGCTCCGTCCAGGGCCATGGCTTCACCTCACTGGCGGCGGTCTGATAGCGCGCCGCCTTCGCAAGCCAGACGCCCAGATCCGTGCCGAATTCGGCCAGCCGTTCGTTGGGCCGGCGCAGATTGACCAGCATGATCACGAACTGGATCACCGTCATCGCCGTCAGAACGGTCTGTGCGACCGAGATCATCACGGCGATGATGACCATGTAAAGCAGCCGCAGGAGCAGGGTGTCCTTCTCCACGTCAGGCTGCGGACCTTCAAGGCGTCCGCTCAGCCGGTCTTCCTCCATCATCCTGTCCCCCATGGTGGCATCTCCGGAGACCGAGCATAGCAGAAAATCCGCGCTCTGCCCCCGCCGGCTGTCAACCCTTGGCAGTGGCGAAGGTCATATCGATCATCCGCTGCGTGCCCTTGCTGAACTCAAGCGGGCATGGATAGTCCGACCCCTCCCGGACCGCCCGGCAGAAATTCTCGACCTGCAGCACATAGTGGTTCACGCCGGGAAAGCGTTCGACCGTCACCTGCTTGTCCCCGGTCTCGAGCCGGATCTCCGCCTGGTCGAAAACGCCGGCATTGAAGGGACAGGTCAGGGTCAGCACACCGTCTTCGCCGTGAAAGGCGATATTTTGGCGCGGGAAAATGCGGATGCTGACCAGCGCCGAATAGGTGAAATCCGGGAATTCCGCCTGCATCCGGACGAAGGTGTCGACGCCGTTCTCGAACTCGATGTCGGCATACGAGACCCCCACCGGCTCCTGTCCGCTCACGAAGCGGGCCGCGCCGTAGGTATATACTCCGATATCGGGCAACCCACCGCCGCCCGCCTCGGCCTTGTTGCGGATGTTGCCCATGTCGCGGTTGTTGTAGCTGAAGACCGTGTCCACGTGGCGCAGCGCGCCCACGGCGCCGCCCTGCACCAGCTCGCGGGCGCGCTGGAACTGGGGATGATGCACGATCATGTAGGCTTCGGCTGCGAGCTGGCCGGTGCGGTCGCGCGCTTCGATCACCTGATCGAAATCCTGCGCCCGAAGCGTCAGGGGCTTCTCGCAGAGCACGTGCTTTCCCGCTTCGAGCGCCTTCAGCGTCCACTCGACATGCAGGTGGTTCGGCAGGGGGATGTAGACGCAATCGATCTTGGGGTCGGCCAGCAGGGCGTCGTAGCTTTCATGGACCTCGAGCCCCGGCGCGAAGTCCTTGAAAGGCTGGGCCTTTTCCGCCGACGACGTGGCGAGCGCGGCAAGCTCGGCCCCGCGCGCGGCATGGATCGCCCGCCCCATGTGGTTCAGCGCAAAGTTCGAGGCCCCAAGGATGCCCCATCGCAAAGTCGTCATGTCGGATACTCCCTCTGTCGGGTGGACCCTAACGCGGTGGCCTGAAGGGGTGAACCCCGGCCCGCCCGCCTGTCGGCTTTTTTGTCGTGACATCCCGTCAGAGGCGGCGCCTCGTGTTCAATCGCCGTCGGGCGCGGCGCTCGGCAGGGCCATGAATAGTAGAAAGCCTGGCGGGCCGTGTCCGCCAGGCTTGTTTCAGGATCGTCGAAGGACGCAGCGCTCAGGCTGTGGTCATCATGCCCTTCTCGCGCGCCAAATCGCGCATGCGCTTCTGCAGCTTTTCGAAGGCGCGCACCTCGATCTGGCGGATGCGTTCCCGGCTGACGTCGTATTCCGCGCTGAGATCCTCGAGCGTCACGGTCTGATCGCTGAGCCGGCGGCGTTCGAGAATGTCCTTCTCGCGGTCGTTCAGCACGCCCATGGCCTCGGTCAGCAGCTCGCGCCGCGCCTCAAGCTCGTTGCGCTCTTCGTACTGGCCCGCCTGATCGGCATCCTCGTCTTCAAGCCAGTCCTGCCACTGCATGGACCCTTCGCCTTCGCTTCCGACCGTCGCGTTGAGCGACGCATCGCCGCCGGAAAGCCGGCGGTTCATCGAGATCACCTCGTCCTCGGTCACGCCGAGATCCGTGGCGATGCGGGTGACGTTCTCGGGGCGCAGGTCGCCCTCCTCGAGCGCGCCGATCCGGTTCTTGGCCTTGCGCAGATTGAAGAACAGCTTCTTCTGACCCGACGTCGTCCCGAGCTTGACCAGCGACCACGAGCGCAGGATGTACTCCTGGATCGCGGCACGGATCCACCACATGGCGTATGTCGCCAGCCTGAAGCCCTTTTCAGGGTCGAAGCGCTTGACCGCCTGCATCAGACCCACATTGGCCTCGGATATCACCTCAGCCTGCGGAAGCCCGTAGCCGCGGTATCCCATGGCGATCTTGGCGGCGAGCCTCAGGTGGGACGTGACCATCCTGTGGGCCGCCTCGGTGTCCTGCTCCTCGACCCAGCGCTTGGCGAGCATATATTCCTCTTCGGGCTCCAGAAGCGGAAACTTCCGGATTTCCTGCATGTACCTGTTCAGGCCGCCCTCAGGGGTCGGAGCCGGAAGGTTTGCGTAATTAGCCATCAATGGCCTCCCGATGTTATCGACTTTAACATTAACATAGGAACTGAACCAAACAGTTCAAGCTCAGTAACGTCCAATCCTTAATCAAGCGTTTAGACACCCGCCACGACAAAACCCGCACATCCCTCGTGCATCGCGCGGACGTGTAATTCGTTTCAGCCGCCGCGCAGTCTGGCGAGCAGATCCGCCATATCCGCGGGCATAGGCGCTTCGAAGCGCAGCATCTCCCTGCTCACGGGGTGACGGAAGCCGAGCACCGCGGCATGCAGGGCCTGGCGGGGAAAGGCACGGACGGCCTCGAGCGCGCAATCCGGCAGCGCCTTCGCCTGCAGCCTTCGCCTGCCTCCGTAGGTCTGGTCCCCCACGAGCGCGTGCCCGGCATGGGCCATGTGCACCCTGATCTGATGCGTGCGCCCGGTCTCGAGCCAGCACTCCATCAGCGTCAGGACCGCCGGCAGCCCGAAACGTTCGATCGCCCGCGCGCGCGTCACCGCATGCCGCCCGCCCTGGAAGGTGACGGCCTGTCGCTGCCGGTCCGTCTTGTGGCGGGCAAGCTGCGTGGTGAGTTTCAGGATGTTGCCCGGCTCGAAAGATGCGCCCCTGATACCTCGCAGACGCGGGCTGGCGGCATCGGGGGTCCCGTACACCAGCGCATGATAAAGCCGCTCGACGCTGTGCGCCTCGAACTGGGCGGCAAGACCGTGATGCGCCGCGTCCGATTTCGCCGCGACAAGAAGACCCGTCGTGTCCTTGTCGATGCGATGCACGATCCCCGGACGCCGCAAGCCGCCCACGCCCGAAATGTCGGCGCCGCAGTGGTGCAGCAGGGCGTTGACCACCGTGCCCGTCGGACTGCCCGGGGCGGGATGAACGACCATGCCGGCGGGCTTGTCGATCACGATCAGGTCCTCGTCCTCGTATACGACCTCAAGCGGGATCTCTTCGGGGAGGATATGGCTTTCCTGCGACTCCGTCACGAAGATATCGATGCGGGCGCCGGTATCGATTCGCGCCTTGGGATCGGTCACGGCAGCGCCGTTCACGTGCACCGCTCCGTCCTCGATCAGCCGCCCGATCCGGGTCCGGGAGAGCGCGGCGATCTCTGGCACATCCCGCGCCAGCGCCTTATCAAGGCGGCGTGGCGGGGAAGCGCCTATGGTGAAATTGATATAGCGAAGCGACATGGAGCATCCCGAACCCACCGTCGAACCGGCGAACCTGCGTTTCCTGAGGCGGCTTGTGACTGTGCTGACCGCCGTGATGATTGCCGGTGTACTACTCATAATTGTCCTGATTGTCATCCGGATGTCGGATGAAACGCCGCGTCTGCCCGACTCGATCGTGCTGCCCGGAAATGCCCGCGCCGTCGCCCTGACACAGGGCCCGGGCTGGTACGCGGTTGTGACCGACGGGGACCAGATCTTGATATTCGACAGCCTGACCGGGGGCCTGCGCCAGACCGTGCAGATAGAGAGCGGAAACGGAGACTGATCGAACCGGCGGGCGCTATTGCGAAATCGGGCGCCGCTTGGCAGAAGGAACGATACCGAGCATTCTCGGAATTGGAGAAAGAAGCATGCAGGAAGACCAATCGGCACCGATCGAACCGCTTGTCAGAAGCGACTACTTCGAAAAGCCGGAAATCGAGATCGCAGACGGAGAAATCCTGGTCTTCTGCTGCTTGCGCAACGAAGCGGTCCGCCTGCCCTTCTTCCTGAAATACTACCGGGACATGGGCGTCTCACGTTTCTTCGTGATCGACAACGGGTCTGACGACGGAAGCGCCGAACTTCTCAAGTCGCAACCGGACGTCGAATACTTCCACACATTGGCAAGCTATACCGGATCGTCAGCCGGGCGCCTGTGGATGCAGGAACTCTGCGACCGTTACGGCGTGGGCCATTGGTGCCTGACGGTCGACGTCGACGAATTGTTCACCTTCCCCGGTGCCGAGGCGATCAAACTCGGAGATCTCGTGACCTGGCTCGACTTCGAAGGGTCGGAAGGCGTGTTCTGCCCGTTTCTCGACCTCTATTCTGACCTGCCGCTGAGCAAGACCCAGTATCGGGCCGGTCAGGATTTCCGGGAAATCTGCGCCTTCTTCGAGACCGACACCTATGACGTCGGCCCCAGCGAGAGCCCGCCGTTCCTGCGGGTGCGAGGGGGGCCGCGCGGAACGATCTTCCAGAGAGGCGGCGGTGACGCTGCCCGTGGCGGGCCGATGATGCGCAAGGTGCCGCTGATGAAGTGGCGCGAGGGCTTCAGCTATATCTTCTCCACGCACAGCCACAGGTTCAGCCAGCTTTCGGGTCTGTCCGGGGCCTTGCTGCACTTCAAGTTCTTCGACCTCTTCGAAGAACTCGCCCGGCGGGAGGCCGCGCGCGGCGATCGCCGGCAGAAGCAGGACTACGAAGCCTACAGCAAGGCGGTGACGGGGGATCTGTGTTTCTATTCCGAGCACTCGCACCGCTACACCGGCCCCCGCGATCTGGTGCAGCTGGGCGTGATGTGCGCGCCGGAATCCTGGCAGGAATTCGCGCTCGAGCGTCACATCGGCGCGTCGCGCATGACCGAAGAGAATGCTGCCGGCGCCTCGGCGCTTCTCTTCCCGAAGTCGATCGCCGCCGAGGGGCGCATGACCCTTCGGTCGATCTCGGCTATCTGGCCGTTCATCTCCAACCCGGCGATCGCCCAGCATTTCGGACTGCAGCGTCTCAAGCCCTATGGCGATGCCGAGGAATTCGCCCGCCGCGCGCGCAAGATGGTCAGCGTCGTCGAGATTTCGGCGAAGGCGATCACGCTGCACATGCCCGAGACGATCCAGCATTCCGGAGTTCAATCCGGGCTCAGCATCGCGGTTCATGCCGACGGGCGGCTTGTGGGAGTTGCGCGCGTGGACGGCACCGATCCCGCACTCAGGGTCGATACGACCTCGCTGGCGGCGAACATGCTCAAGCTGTCCATGGACCTGTCGGAGGCAGGCGGATCTGACGATGCACCGCGCATCACGATCCACCTCTTCGCCGGTGCGGGGGACGCTGAAAAACCCCAGCTTCCCGATGCCTCGAAGTTGGGCCAACCGATCTTCGACGGCGTCTGGCACCGCAATCGTCCCGTCGTCAGCGCGGGTTGCGGTTTCGACGGCGTGGTCGATTACTTCCAGAACGGGATGCTCGGAGGCTGGCTGCTGTCCGAGGAACGAGACAGCTTCCGCGTTCCGGTCACGATCTACATCAATGACCGCATCGTTTCCTACCTGGTTCCAAGCATGAAACGCCCGGACCTCGAGAAGATGATGCAGAATCCCCTCGAGCAGGGGGTGGGATTCCGTCAATCCATTCCGCTGGGCTACTTCAACGGGATCGGCGGAAAGTCCAAGACGATCGACGTGGTGGCGGCCGGCCACAACATCCGCCTGCGCCGTTGCCCCATCAAGGTTACCAGCGAAGGCAGCATGTGGTGGAACCGCAACGATTCGAGATGGCAGTCCTACCCTCTGGAGGTATCCGAGCAGGGTCCGAAGGCCGAGATAAAGACGTTCGCGCGGCGCGCGGCGAAGGCCATTCGCCGCGCGCGCGGGATCACGTGATTTCCACGCGGACCGCGCTGATCAGGGAATTCTCTTCGGACTTCTGAAGCGGATTTCCGTTGCGCGATGTCCGCGAATTCAGCGTCTTGCGGTCGAGTATCTCGCAACACTGATACCGGACGCCGTGGCGCTTGGCATGCGCGTCGGACAGCCTGACGGCGAAATTCACCACCGGGCTGTCAAAGGAATGCAACGCGCCGAAGGGGAGATCCTTGTGGGATGTCCCGTTCGCGAGATGCAGATCCAGCGTTCCATCGACCGGCGTCTTGCCCTGGGGGTAAATGCCCAGACCCGTCAGCGGTGCCTCACGCAAGATCTGGCCCGTCCACATACGCGGCGTCCCGTCAAAGGTCGTGCCGTCCGCCGTCACCGCACGCACCGTCACGTCTGCGTCCGTCCAGGGCCCGATCTTTTCGGCGACACTGCGATACCCCGTACCCCGCCCGCCGTTGTTCAGGACGGACCAGACACGGCCCGCCACCTCCGGCGCGGCATCCCAGCGTCTTGCGAGCTCGGTCACGACCCGGATGATGTCCGGCCATCCCGAAGCGAAGTCGTCGCCGCAAAGCACGCCGTCATCGCGCACGAAGGGAAGGAAGAAATTCATGTTGGCAGAAAAACCCGGATCCCCATGCGTCGCATCGTCGAAGAACATGTCGATCGGCCGGTCCCAGGTCTCCGCCACGCTCTGAGGGCTCCAGCCCTGGATCGGCTCCACGTTCTCGCAGTCGCGGATATAGTGCAGGTAGGCGTCCTTGCCGAAGGGCAGCGCGTCCGGCAGACGCCGCTCGATCCACGGCTGCGGATCCCAGGTGTCGAGGCTGAAGATCTTGACCGATGGATGGCTGTTGTGGCGCAGCACCCATGTGGACGAGCCATAAAGGGGACCGACTTCGACGATCGTGCCGTTTTCAGGGACGCTTCGCGCGAGCCGCCCCAGGTAATGAAGCCCGGCCATGGTCATCGTGCGCGGGATGGAGCAATTGACTTTTATGCCATCGGGGAAAGTCGTTATTTCCGCGCTCGGGACTGTGTCAACGGTCATTCTAAACCTCGTCGTGGTGGATCATGTTCACTGGGCCCCTGCTCGGGACCGCCGCATGGGGCGAATGTCCAGACGCTTAGAACAGCAATGACCGCGACAGGGCAATACCGGATCGCGAGCCCGGTTTTGGATTGTCGCGTTGTGTTGCGCGCTTTGCAGCGGGACGCCGCTTGCAGCCGAACATTCGGTGAGATGGAATTGGTACCGCCTTCCCGGCTTGAACGGGAGACCTCTGGATCCACAATCCAGCGCTCTAACCAACTGAGCTAAGGCGGCACTGGGGGAGCGTTTAGCCGCGTGCCGGATCGATTGCAAGGGGACAGGACAGGGTTCGCGGCTCTCTGGGTCGATCTTGGCGGCGAGGGTCAGAGCGTCCGGGACCAGTGCTGCTCGATGTTGTCCACGCCGAAGTTGCGTACCGGCGTCGCGGCAATGAGCTGCCAGCCGTTCGAGGCATAAAGCCTGCACGCCGCCTGATGGCTTTCATGGGTCCAGAGCTGCATTTCGCGATACCCGCAGCTCCGGGCGAAATCCGTGCAGGTCTCCAGCATGCGCCGCCCGAGCCCCTGCCCGCGCGCTTCAGGTTCCAGAAGGAAGAGCCGAAGCTTCGCCACATGCGCATCCAGCGCGACACAGAAGATCGAGCCAAGCCGTCCGCCCTTGTCTTCCGCAATCCAGCCCGCTTCCCGCACCGCGTCGTGTTCGGCGATAAAGTCGTCGAGGATTTGCGAAACCAGCCGCCCGAAACTCGCATCGAAGCCTTCGTCACGAGCATAAAGCGCCTCATGGCGCGCCACCAGCCAATCTCGGTCGCTCGCCTCGAAGGGGCGGATCCTGATGCTTTCCATATCCGGTACCAGATCGCAGTCCTGCTTGCCTTTCAAGCGCCCCGGCGATAGCAGATGCAGCCAGCATTCCAGGAGTTACGCCATGGGCATCGACACCGAACGCGACATCGAGGCCAATCTGCAGGTCGGCCCCACCGACAAGGGCATGGTGCGCATCTTCATCGAATCCGGCAATGTCGAGATCCCGATGGATTTCACGCCCGACGACGCGATCGAGATTGCGGAAGAGATCATGGCGGCCGCCCAACGCGCGCGCGGCATGTCGCCGAAGGGCGGGCGCCGCCGCTAGCCCAGAACGGCGTTGGGCAATTCGGGATCGCGCATGAGCTGCAGGCGCCGGGCCGCCACCATCGCAATCGTCTGCACCATCACCTTTCGGCGGGCCGCGGCGAGCCTTGTCTCCGGTCCCAACCGGATGATCTCGGCCCCGTAGGCATCGCCCATGATCAAGCCCGTTTCATCCGGAAGAAGGTCGACCGGAAACCTGGCGTCAACTGCCCAGAAGAACCTGTCGCACCATTCCAGATAGCCCTGCCACTTGCGGTCGGACATGTAATCCGCCCGGGACGACTTGCATTCGACGATCCATATCTCGCCCCTCGGCCCCAACCCCATCACGTCGACGCGCAAGCCGCGTGCGGGCACGACTTCCTCCACCGTTGCAAATCCGTGGCTGGCAAGATGGCGCGCCACCCCCCGCGCCAGAAGCTGCCCGGGCTGCAGAAGAGCAAGATCGGAAACCGGAGTGACAAGGGCCATGGCTAAAGAATGAACAGAAGGTGAACGAAACGCAAGCCCCTGCTCCGCGATTTCGTAGCGCCAGTTGGCACTTGCCCCTTGTCGGAAAGGCCGGTCGCGCCTAGATGTGTGGGGTGACGGTTCTGCTCTTCTCGTTACTGGCGATGTTCCAGTGGCCTTAAGCAAATCCGAGGGAGCTGGCTCTGATCAGGCCTTGGTCTGGTTACCCGGCGCCCACCTGTATATACAGGTCCTCGGGAACTCAGATCCAAGCCGGTTGCAGTGGTTCCGTCACACTTTCCATCCATGGACCGCATGAATACGCGCCGCAGGACAGCGGCGCGAAAGCATGTCGTTCAGTGACGATCGAGCGGATGACGCCGCTTGCGTTCGACCCGAACGGGAATAGGCCGCAGGACGGGTTGGGGGCCTGCAAAGACGGCCCGAAACAAGTCGACGAGAACTTTCAGCATTTCGATACTCCTCAGCCGCAAGTCTGACATCACATTCCGGCTTGTCCACTCACTAGATATGAGGAGGCGAGGGAAGTTTAAAGATCCCTTCACGCAGCGTCAGACCTGCCCTGATATTAGTCGCTGCGGTCCTCAGAACGCCTCGGGGCGCGCCTCGCGGGCCATGTGATCCAGAACGGCATTGACGAAATTCGGCTCCTTGCCGTCCGGAAAGAATGCCCGCGCCACGTCGACATATTCGTTGATCACCACCTTCGGCGGCGTGCCCTTGTCGCGCAACTCCGCTCCGGCGGCGCGAAAGAGCGCCCTGAGCGTGGGGTCGATGCGCGCGATCGCCCATTTCGCCACCAGCGCACGGTCGGTCGCCTGATCGATCGCGGCCTGATAGTTGACGGCGGTTTCGAGCACGGTGCCGAAGTGATCGACGTCGCCGTCCTGCATCTCGGCGCCTTCATAGGTCGCACCGAAACGGAAATCGAGGAACTCGCGCCGGACGATCTCGACGGTCTGCGACGAATGCTCCATCTGGAACAGCGCCTGAACGGCGTAGAGCCGCGCGGCGGACCTCATCTTGCGCCGCTGGTTGCCGGATAGGTTGCCGTGAAGCGTGCTCATGATCGGGTCCGAAGTTCAGGCGATGACGGTGTCCTGTCCGGCGGGCTTGAAACCCACCCCCTTGGACGAAGACCCCCACTTACGGGCGAGCGCAACCAGATGCAAGGCCGCCGCCGCGGCGCCGCCACCCTTGTTGGCGCCTTCGGGATCGGCGCGCACCGCCGCCTGTTCGCGGTTCTCCACCGTGAGGATCCCGTTTCCGATGCACAGGCCCTGAAGGCCCAGAAGCATCAGGGCGCGGGAGCTGTCGTTGCAGACGGTGTCGTAATGCGTCGTCTCACCGCGGATGACGCAGCCAAGCGCGACATACCCGTCGAAGTTGCTGCGCCGATCCGAGATCGAGATGGCCGTGGGCACCTCGAGCGCGCCGGGGACCTCGATCATGTCCCATGTCCCGCCAGCGGACTCGATCTCGGCGATGGCCCCGGCAACGAGATCGTCCGCGATGTCCTTGTAATAGGGCGCGACGACGATCAGCAGCTTCACCGGCTTCTCGAACGCGGGGCGCTCGAGCACGTGGTGGCTTTCGGCTTTGGCCATGTCGATCAGTCCTTCGTGATGGGCCGCGTGCCCTTGATTGTCAGGTTGTAGGCATCGAGCCCGACGTATCGTGTGCGCGGGCTGTCGGTCAGCAGGATCAGTTCGCGCAGGCCGAGCCTTGACATGATCTGCGCCCCGACGCCCGTGCGCTTGATCGTGCGCGGTCCGTCATCTTCGCCGTCGAGCCGGAGCACCGGATGGGGATCGCGAAACAGCAGCACCGCGCCCCGCCCCTCTTCGGCGATGATCTCCATCGCGCGGGGAAGTTCGTCGACGGGGCCCGGCCCCAGTCCCAGCACATCTTCCAGCGCGTTGAGCGCATGGGTGCGCACCAGAACCGGCTCGGGTGTCGAAATGTCGCCCTTGGTCAGCACAACATGATCGGTCCCGGTGATCTCGTCCGCGAAGATCCGCATGAGCCATTCGCCGCCATAGGCCGAAACGACCTCGCGGCTGTCGCGTTCGCGCAGAAGATTGTCGTGCTTCAGGCGGTACGCGATCAGGTCGCTGATGGTTCCGATCTTCATCCCGTGCGTTCCGGCGAAGTCGATGAGATCCGGCAGGCGCGCCATGCTGCCGTCATCCTTCATCACCTCGCAGATCACGGCAGAGGGATTCAGCCCGGCAAGCCGCGCGATGTCGACCGAGGCTTCGGTATGCCCGGCGCGGATCAGCACGCCGCCGGCTCGCGCGCGCAGGGGAAACACATGGCCGGGACTTGCGATGTCCTGCGGTCCCATGGCCGCGTCGATGGCCACGGCGACGGTCCGCGCCCGGTCGGCGGCCGAAATGCCGGTCTCCACCCCCTCGCGCGCCTCGATCGAGACCGTGAATCCGGTACCGTGGCGCGAAGAGTTGTCCGGCACCATCATGGGCAGCCCAAGGTCCGCTATCCGGTCCGCGGTCATCGGCAGGCAGATCAGCCCCCGGCCGTGCGTGGCCATGAAGTTGATCGCCGCCGCATCCGCGAATTCCGCCGCGATGACAAGATCGCCCTCATTCTCGCGATCCTCGTGATCGACGAGGATGAACATGCGCCCCTGGCGCGCCTCCTCGATGATTTCCTCGGTCGAGGCGATGGCGGCGCCGAGATCGCTCTCGACGGGTCCGGGGGTTTCAAAGCTCATCGGCATGCCTTTCGGGTCAAGCTGACTGCCAGATAGAGAAGGTCGGACGGAATATCCAGCCTGTCCGATGGCCTGCCGCGCCGTCAGCCCTGTCCGGCGAAGTAGCGTTCGGCCTCGAGATATCCCGCCGCCCTCGCCGCCGTGGTCCAGTCGCGCTCATGCGCGGTATCGCCGATGATGAGCACCTGATCTCCGCAAAGCCGCTCGGACCGCACGAAATCGTCGAGACGCGCGCGCATGTCTGCCCAGCTGTCGGTGAAGATCGGAGCCTGTTCCGTCGCGTCGAGCACGGGATTGGCATCGCGGAAGCCGGCGGGTGCAAGCGGGCGATGGACAAGGGCCAGCTTGCGCGCCTCGCGCACCGCCCCCAGAGCAGCCTCGCGCGACATCGGCATGCGCGGCGCATCGGCGCGCACCACCTGCAGCGCGTTGGACGAAAACAGCAGCGCAAGGATGTCGCGACCCGTGGCCTGCCGTATCGCGGCATAGCTCCGATAATCCATCCCGAGCGAGCGCGCACGCGCCACGCGCATGCGCACCACCATGAGCGGAATGGCCTTCGGCATCGCCGCCTCGCGGGCCTTCTGCCACTGGAACTTGCGCCAGAGGTGGCCCTCTTCCATCGTCGGACCCTGATTGTGACCGATCCCGGGAAGCCTCTCGCCACCTGTCATGCGAACTCTCTCAGCCGCGCCACGTAGCGCGCCATCGTGTCGATCTCGATGTTTACCTTGTCGCCCTCGGCCACCCTGCCCCAGGTCGTCACCGCCTTGGTATGGGGGATGAAATTGATTCCGAAGATGTTGCCCTGAACCTCGTTCACCGTCAGCGACGTCCCGTTCAGCGCCACGGACCCCTTCGGCGCGATGAACCTGGCAAGGGCCTCGGGCGCGCGCAGCAGCACGCGCGTGCTGTCGCCCTCGTCGGTGACCGAGATCACCTCGGCCACGCCGTCAACATGGCCCGAGACGATATGTCCGCCCAGTTCGTCCCCGACCTTCAGCGCGCGCTCGAGGTTGACCTTGTGGCCGACCTCCCAGCTTGCGACATTGGTCTTGCTGACAGTCTCGGCACTGATCTGGACCTCGTACCAATCCGGCCCAAGGCCAACGACGGTCAGGCAGACGCCGTCGGACGCGATAGAAGCACCCAGGTCGATGCCCGACGTGTCATAGGCGGTCTCGATCCGCGCGCGCAGGTCGCCTTCGCGCTCCAGCGCCGTGACGGTTCCCACGTCGGTCACTATCCCGGTGAACATCTCTGCGCCCTCGCCTCTCACTGCCACATGACCTATCGCCGCCCCGTCTCGCTGACAAGTCCCGCCCGGCCCCGTGCTTGCCTGAACGAGCGGCCTGGCGCATTCTTCGCCATGCGCCGCACAGGCACCGTGCAACATGGCGGGACTTCATTGACCACACGCGTCTTTCTGTTCCTGCAGGGCCCGCACGGACCCTTCTTTCACCGGCTTGGCCGGCAGTTGCGCGCCACCGGCGCGCAGGTCTGGCGTGTGGGCTTCAACGCCGGCGACCGCGCCTTCTGGCCCGACGCGGCGCACTATCTCGCCTTCGATCGTCCCCAAGCGGAGTGGCCGGACTTCCTTGGTGAACTGATCGACCGCAGGACCGTCACGGACCTCGTCCTTTACGGCGATGCCCGGCCCGTTCATGCCCAGGCCGTGCGGATCGCGCGGGCACGGGGGCTGACGGTTCATGTCTTCGAAGAGGGTTATCTGCGGCCCAGTTGGGTCACATATGAACGCGGCGGCGCGAACGGCAATTCCCGTCTGATGCGGACAAGTATCGCCGACATGCGCGCGACGCTCTCGACCTGCGACGCCGCAACGCCACGACCCCCCGGCGCATGGGGCGACATGCGCGCCCATATCTTCTATGGCGCGCTCTACCACGGCCTTCTGATGCTCGGGCGCCCGGCCTATCCGCATTTCCGCCCGCACCGGGCGATCCCGCCTGGCCGCGAGCTTGGCCTGCACCTGCGTCGTCTGGTGCTGATGCCGCTTCACGCGCTCCGGCGGCGCATCGCGTCCCGGCGGCTGCGGCGTGCGGCCTGCCCCTATCATGTGGTGCTGCTTCAGCTATCCCATGACAGCGCGGTGCTGAGCCATTCCCTTTTCTCGACAGCGTCCGAATTCGTTCAGGCCGTCATCGAGGGGTTCGCCCGCGGAGCCCCTCCGCACCACCATCTGGTGATCAAGGCCCACCCTCTGGAAGACGGCCGCGAGCCGGTGCACAAGGACATCCGCCGCATCGCCCGCGATGAAGGCGTCAGCGAGCGCGTCCACTACCTGTCCGGCGGCAAGCTAGGCCCGCTGCTGGACGAGGCCAGAAGCGCAGTCACCGTGAACTCGACAGCCGGCCAGCAGGCGCTCTGGCGCGGCCTGCCCCTGAAGGCATTGGGCGCCGCGGTCTACGGCAAGCCCGAGCTGATCTCGGATCAGCCCCTCGCCGCCTTCTTCCGTGCGCCCGATCGGCCCGACGCCGCCGCCTGCCGCGTTTTCCACCGTTATCTGCTGGCGACAAGTCAGATACCCGGCGGGTTCTACTCGACCCGTGGGCGGCGCAGGCTGCTGCGTCGCATCGTCGATCTGATGCTTGCCCCTGACGATCCCTATGACGCCGTCCTGGCACCGGCCGCGTCCTCTCGGCAACAGGTGCGGCTGGCCGGTTAGCGAGGGGCTGCCCTTTTTCTGGCTTTTCCTGCCGCGCCGCCTTAGTTTCGCCGCCAACGAAGCCGGAACGAACCGGCACAAGAGGCAGTTTGCAACAGGTCGAGGAGACCTTCAGGTGACAACGATCCGGTTCGGCTGGGCCCGGCCCATCGCGCTTTTTGCGGCAATCGCCATCGTGGCCTCCTGTGGCCTTCCCAAGACCGGTCCCAACAAGCGTCAGATCTATGCCGGTTCGGTTCAGAAGCAGGGTGATGCTTTCGTCGTGGCGGTCAACGACCGCGTGACCCGTGCCACGGCCGTAATACCGGCCTACGGCTTTTCCGAGGCTCTGCAGAACGCCGCCCCCGTCGGGTCGGACACGATCAACGCGGGCGACGTGCTTGGGCTGACGATCTGGGAAAATGTCGACGACGGCCTTCTCGCCTCGGAGGCGGAGAATGCGACGCGGCTCGAGGAGGTACAGGTCGACGGGCAGGGTTTCATATTCGTGCCATATGCGGGGCGCATCAAGGCCGCCGGCAACTCGCCCGAGGCCGTCCGCCGGCTCATCACCGAGAAGCTTCGCGACCAGACCCCCGATCCGCAGGTCGAGGTGCGCCGCCTGGCGGGTGACGGCGCGACCGTGTCGCTTGTCGGCGCCGTCGGCGCGCAGGGGGTCTATGCCATCGAACGGCCCACCCGGACGCTCTCGGCGATGCTGGCCCGGGCGGGCGGCGTGACCATCGAACCGGAAATCGCCGAGATATCCGTGATCCGCGGCAACCAGCGCTCGAAGATCTGGTTCCAGGACCTCTACGACAACCCGCGGCTCGACATCGCCCTGCGCGGCGGCGACCGGATCCTTGTCGAAGCCGACACCCGGACCTTCACGGCGCTTGGCGCAACCGGCGCCCAGGCCCGGGTGCCCTTCGAGAACCAGAACATCTCCGCTGTAGAGGCAATCGCGCAGGTCGGAGGACTTCAGGCCGCGCTGGCCGACCCCACCGGCGTCTTCGTCATGCGAAACGAGCCTGCGGAGGTGGCCAACCAGGTGCTCGGCCGCGGCGACCTGATCGGCGCGCAGAGGATGATCTACGTGCTGAACCTGACGGAACCAAACGGACTGTTCATGGCCCGGGATTTCGTCGTCCGGGATGGCGACACACTATATGTGACCGAAGCCCCGATGGCCCAGTGGAACAAGCTCGTCTCCTCGATCTTCGGCTCGCTCATCAGCCCTGCCGCGAACATCGACACGCTGCTGAACTGACCCGCGCCATGCCTGGCGGATCCGGGTGCGAGATCGCAGGGCGGCGAAGGATGCTGGTGCGCAGCGGCGGTTTCCTGACCCAGAGCCGGGTCCGCCGCATCCTGACGCTGAAGGGTTACGACATCGGGCTCGCCCGTCCTGGCCCGGATGACTGCGTCGGTGTCTGGGGCCAGAGTCCATCCGCGCGCCGGGGCGAGGCGCTTGCCGCCCGGCATGGCCTGCCGATCGTGCGTGTCGAGGACGCCTTCCTGCGCTCGCTCCATCCCGGCCGTGCGGGAGAGCCGCCGCTGGGCCTGCTGATCGACACCAGGGGGGTGCATTTCGATCCCGCGCGACCCTCGGACCTGGAAGAGATCCTCGCGGATCACCCGCTTGACGATACGGCGCTCCTGAACAGGGCGCGGGGCTGCATCGAGCGGATGCGCGAGGCCGAGCTCGGCAAGTACGCGGCATTCGACCCGCAGGCGGACCCGCCGGCGCCCGGATATGTGCTGGTCATCGACCAGGTCCGCGGCGATGCCTCGGTGACGGCCAGTGGCGCGGATCGCAACCGGTTCCTGGAAATGCTCTTCCTGGCACGGCAGGAACACCCCGGCGCGCGGATTCTGGTCAAGCGCCATCCCGAGAGCCTTCGAAGCGCGCGTCCCGGCTTCTTCGACGCCCGCGATCTAGGCGAGCGCGTGCAGTTCGTCGACGGCGCACTCAGCCCATGGGCGCTCTTCTCCGGTGCGGTCGGTGTCTACACGGTATCGTCGCAGGCAGGCTTCGAGGCGATCTTCGCCGGGCACAGGCCACGCATCTTCGGACAGCCGTTCTACGCCGGCTGGGGGCTGACGGATGACGAGTTCCCGTTGCAGCGCCGCCAGCGCCGGCTGACGCGCGCCCAGCTGTTTGCCGCCGCGATGATGCTCTATCCCGTCTGGTACGACCCCTTCCGCGACCGGCTCTGCGCGCTTGAAGACGCACTTGAAACGCTCGCCGCCGACGCGAGATGCTGGCGCGAGGATCGCCGCGGCTGGGTTGCCGGCGGCATGGTGCGCTGGAAAAGACCGACGGTACGCCGCTTCTTCGGACGCCACGGCCCGCTGCGTTTCGAGGACGATCCCCGCAGGGCGAGCGCGACGGGACTGCCACGGATGGTATGGGCAAGCCGCGCCGAGCCGGACGACGACGACGCCGTCCGTGTGGAAGACGGATTTTTGCGCTCGCGTGGTCTGGGGGCGGCGCTCAACGCCCCTTTGTCGCTGGTCGCTGACCGCGCCGGGATCTACTACGACCCCTCCCGCCCCAGCGATCTGGAAAGGTTCGTCGCGGCCCGCACCGACCTGACGCCCGCGCAGTTCCGGCGCGTGCGCGATCTCATGCGCGCCATCACCTCGGATGGTCTCAGCAAGTACAACGTGGGCGCACCCGCCCCTGCCCTGCCCGACGGGTTTCGCGTCCTGGTCGCCGGACAGGTCGAGGACGACGCATCCGTCATCCGCGGAGCGCGCGTCATCCGAACCAACCGCGCCCTGCTCGAGGCCGCCCGAAGGGCCCACCCGGACGCGATCGTGATCTACAAGCCCCATCCGGATGTCGAGGCGGGCCTGCGTCCAGGCGCTCTGGCCGCCGGGGATCTTGCCGATGTGGTCGCGCACCGTACCGACCCCGCGGATCTGCTCGGACAGGTCGGGGAGCTTTGGACGATGACCTCGCTGCTGGGTTTCGAGGCGCTTCTCCGCGGGGTCAAGGTCGTGACGACCGGCGCACCCTTCTATGCGGGCTGGGGGCTGACCGAAGACCGCGGCGTGGTCCCGCCCCGGCGCCGGGCCCGCCCTTCGCTCGAGGGGCTCGTGCATGCCACGCTCATCGACTATCCGCGCTATGTCGATCCGGTCACGGGCCTGCCCTGCCCCGTCGAGGTCGTCGTCGAACGGCTGGCGAGTGGCCAAGGGCCCGGGCGCCCTGCCGGTCTGCGGTTCCTGTCGGTCCTGCAAGGCCTGCTTGCGCGCCACACCGCCCCTGCGCGGGACTGAGGCGCGCGCTCAGACGGTGGTCCGCGCCCAGCGGTGCATCACGTCGCCGCCGATGTCGCGCAGCGAGACAAGGCGGTAGCGCGGCGCCTCCGACAACCGGCCCAGACCCATGGCCCCGATCGAGGGCAGGCCCTCGGCGCCGATGACGATCCCCGCAGTGAAGCCCACGATCTCGTCGACCAGATCGGCCTCGACCAGCGCCGCCGCAAGCGCCGACCCGCCTTCGCAGAAGATGCGCGTCAAACCATGCCCCGCGAGACCGCGCAGCACATCTTCGGGATCGAGCTGTCCGCCCTTCGTCCCGCAGGGGATCAGCGTCGCGCCGAGGTCGGACCAGGTCCCCATCAGCGCCCGGTCAGCGTTACGGCCATGGCAGAGGATCAGCGGCACCTGTCGGGCGGATCTGGCAAGATTGCCCATCAGGGGCAGGTCGAGCCTGCGGCTGACGACCACCCGCGAGGGCTGCCGGTCGATGCCAAGCTCGCGGACGGTCAGGGAAGGATCGTCCTTGCGCGCCGTCCCGCCGCCCACCATCACCGCGTCGTGGCGCGCCCTCATTGCATGTACGGCACGCCGCGCACCCGGCCCGGTGATCCACTGGCTCTGGCCGGTCCCGGTGGCGATGCGCCCGTCGAAGCTCGCCGCCAGCTTGAGGGTGACAAAGGGCCGCTCACGCTCGACCCGGGCGAAGAATCCGGCGTTGGCGTCGCGCGCCGCGCTTTCCATCAGGCCGGTTTCGACCGCGATACCTGCCGCCTCGAGCCGTGCGATGCCTTTCCCGGACACTCTCGGGTCGCTGTCCCGCGTCGCGACGAACACACGCGCCACCCCCGCTTCGATCAGCGCATCGGCACAAGGCGGGGTCTTGCCGTGATGGGCGCAGGGCTCGAGCGTGACATAGACATCCGTGCCCCGCGCCGCCGGACCGGCCTGCCGCAGCGCCTCTGTCTCGGCATGGGGTCGGCCTCCGGGCTGCGTCCAGCCGCGCCCGACAATACGCCCGTCCCTGACGATCACGCAGCCCACGGCCGGGTTCGGCCAGACCGCCCCCTGCCCGCGCCGCCCCAGCGACAGCGCAAGCGCCATGTATCGCGGATCAGGCGTCACCCTTCGGGCGGTTCGGGGCGCAATTCGCTGACGAACTTGTCGAAATCGTCGGCCGCCTGGAAATTCTTGTAGACGCTTGCAAAGCGCACGTAGGCGACGGTGTCGATCCGCGCGAGGGCCTCCATCACGATCTCGCCGATTGTCTTCGAGGGAATGTCGGTCTCGCCCATGCTCTCCAGCCGCCGCACGATGCCCGAGATCATCTGGTCGATGCGTTCGGGTTCGATGGGCCGCTTCTGCATCGAGATGCGGATCGAGCGTTCGAGCTTGTCACGGTCGAAATCCTCGCGCTTGCCCGACGACTTTATGACAACCAGATCGCGCAGCTGAACCCGTTCGTAGGTGGTGAAGCGGCCGCCGCAGGCCGGACAGAAGCGGCGTCTGCGGATCGACACATGATCCTCTGCCGGACGGCTGTCCTTGACCTGGGTGTCGATATTTCCGCAAAACGGGCAGCGCATCGCGTTCCCTCTTCCCTTGCCGCATTTGTGGGGTCTGCGACCCTATTGCCTACACTTATAGGAAACAGGCTAGGTTTTGGGTAGAGGGCAATTGCCTCCCAACATCTGGTGGGGCCTTTGGGCAACGTGGCGTCAACCGTCGGTGGAAAAATGTGCCGCAACCCGGCGCTCATGGGGCGCGGCGCGATGCTCGAAGAGATAGATCCCCTGCCATGTGCCGAGCCGCATGTGCCCTTTGCTCACCGGAATCGAGAGAGATACCGGCAGGAGCGCCGCCTTGATATGCGCCGGCATGTCGTCGGGGCCTTCCATGACATGGGTGAGATAGGACATCTCTGGCCGGTCCGCCCGCGGAACCAACCGGTCGAAAAAGGCGGCAAGGTCGGTCTGCACGTCCGGGTCGGCATTTTCCTGGATCAGCAGCGAGGCCGAGGTGTGCCGGATCATCAGCGTCAGCAGCCCGTCGCCGTGCCCCGAGAGCCAATGCGCCACGTCACGGGTGAACTCGTAAACTCCGGCCCCGCGCGTGGCGATATGGAACTCGGTCAGCACCTGCGACCCCGACGCCTCAGAACCCGAGCTTTTCTTCGAGCACGTCCCGGCAAAACGTCTGGGCCTGGTTCGCGGAGAGGTTTGTTCCGGTCGTCGTGATCGAGGCCGAGAAGGAGGGACCGGGATTGCCCGCAGCCTCGGGCGAGATGGTGAAAGTCGTTCCCCTGCGGCCGTTCACGGTCTGGGCCGGCCCGCTCCTGCGGATCAGAAAGATCCGGGCCCGGCGCGGATCGCCGAGCACATGGCGCACGTAATCCCCGCCCGCGCACCAGATGTCGCGCACGCCGGAATCCGAGCGTTCGATGACCTCGAAGCTGGTCTGGCTCAGCGGAACGACAGAGAGACGGTTGACCGACTTGAACACCTGCTGCGCCTGGGCGGTGATGGGAAGAAGGGCTGCGAGTGCAACAGCGGCGATACGGTACATGTTCATACTCCTGGATATTTCCCCGGGAAGTAGAACACGACGAGTCGGATTCCAAGCCGGACCCCCCGTAAGCCTAGAAGCCTGCCGGGGGTATCCGGCAGGCTTCGAGCAATTTCTACTGGTCGAGGAAGCTTCGCAGCTTGCGCGACCTGCTCGGGTGCTTGAGCTTGCGCAGCGCCTTGGCCTCGATCTGGCGGATGCGTTCGCGCGTGACCGAGAACTGCTGGCCGACCTCCTCGAGCGTGTGATCGGTGTTCATGCCGATGCCGAAGCGCATCCGCAGCACCCGCTCTTCGCGCGGGGTGAGAGAGGCAAGGACCCGCGTCGTGGTTTCCTTGAGGTTCTCCTGGATCGCGGAGTCGAGCGGCAGGATCGCGTTCTTGTCCTCGATGAAATCGCCAAGCTGGCTGTCCTCCTCATCGCCGATGGGCGTTTCGAGGCTGATCGGTTCCTTGGCGATCTTCATCACCTTGCGGACCTTCTCGAGCGGCATCTGCAACTTGTCCGCCAGTTCCTCCGGGGTCGGTTCGCGGCCGATCTCGTGCAGCATCTGCCGTCCCGTGCGGACCAGCTTGTTGATCGTCTCGATCATGTGCACCGGGATACGGATCGTGCGCGCCTGGTCGGCGATCGAGCGGGTGATCGCCTGGCGGATCCACCAGGTCGCGTAGGTCGAGAACTTGTAGCCGCGGCGATACTCGAACTTGTCCACGGCCTTCATCAGACCGATGTTGCCCTCCTGGATGAGATCGAGGAACTGCAGACCGCGGTTGGTGTATTTCTTCGCGATCGAGATGACGAGACGGAGGTTCGCCTCGACCATCTCCTTCTTGGCCTGGCGCGCTTCCTTCTCGCCCTTCTGGACCTGCTGCACGATGCGCCGGAACTCGGAGATGTCGAGACCGACATATTGGCCGACCTGCGCCATGTCCGAGCGCAGTTCCTCGACCTTGTCGGCCGAGCGTTCGATGAACATCTGCCAGCCCCGGCCCGACTTCTCGCCCATACGGTCGAGCCAGTTCGGGTCGAGTTCGTATCCGCGATACTCGTCGATGAATTCGCGACGGTTGATGCGGGCCTGGTCGGCAAGCTTCACCATCGAGCTGTCGATCTGCATGATGCGGCGGTTGATGCCGTAGAGCTGATCGATCAGCGCCTCGATACGGGCGTTGTGCAGGTGCAGTTCGTTGACCAGCAGAACGATCTCCGAGCGCAGCTTCTGATAGAGCGCCTCGTCCGCCTCGGAGAACGAGCCGTCCTCGTTCAGGGTCGCCGAAATCCGGCTGTCCTGCATCTCAGAAAGCTGGGCGTAATCCTCGGCGATCCGGTCGAGCGCCTCGAGCACCTGCGGCTTGAGCGCGGATTCCATGGCGGCGAGGCTCATGTTCGCCTGCTCGTCATCGTCGTCGTCGTCTTCGCGCGCGATCGGGTTGCCGTCCGCGTCAAGCTCGGGTCCGTCGCCTTCGGACTTCTCGCCCTCGCTGCCGTCGGCACTGACCACCGGCTCGCTCACACCCTCTTCGTCGAGCTGGTTGCCGAACGTCGCCTCGAGGTCGATGACGTCGCGCAGCAGGATGTCCTCGGACAGAAGTTCGTCGCGCCAGATGGTGATCGCCTGGAAGGTCAACGGGCTTTCGCAAAGCCCGGCGATCATCGTGTTGCGTCCCGCCTCGATCCGCTTGGCGATGGCGATCTCGCCCTCACGGCTCAGCAGTTCGACCGATCCCATCTCGCGCAGGTACATGCGGACCGGGTCATCGGTCCTGTCGAGCTTTTCGCCCGTGCCCGAAGACAGGGTCAGATCCCGCGCGCCATCGGTCGTCACGAGATCGGTGGAATTCTTGTTGTCGTCCTCTTCGGCGTCCTCGTCCTCGATGACGTTGATGCCCATTTCCGAGAGCATCGACATCACGTCCTCGATCTGCTCGGAATTCACCTGATCGGGGGGGAGTACGGTATTGAGCTGGTCATATGTGATGTAGCCGCGCTCGCGCGCCTCGGCGATCATCTTCTTGACCGCTGCCTGGCTCATGTCGAGCGAATGTTCAGACTCCTGGTCCTCCGGCTTTTCGTCTTCGCTGGTGTCTTTCGCGGCCATACGACGCTCCTCTGGAAGCTGGATGATTCGAATCAACGAATCACCGGTAACCATCTAGTGAATTCCCCCGATTCGGCCACCCGTCACCGGGGACTTTTTGGGGATTTCTCGTTCAAATGTGGTTAACGACCCGGTTTTCGTGACCGAATCGCTGCAATCAGGGACTCGAATGTATCGCGCTCCTCGCGGCTGATTCGCGCGCCATTCTCGCCCAGGTCGAATTCGACCCTGTCTTCCTGACCGCTGCGCTGCGCCCGCTCCGCCGCACGCGCGGCCTCGGCAAGTCGCCAGGTCAGGCCTTCGTCGGCCACTCCGCCGATATCCTCCGAGGCCTCTGCGATTTCGGCCCTCAGCCCGCGCGCGCTCTGCAGCTTCGACAGCTCCTCGGCAAGGGTGGCTCGGGCGCTGTCGCTACTGCCGGGCGTGCGAATGCACGGAATTATGGCCACATGGCTTTGACGCAGGAGCATTTCAAGGGGCTCGTCCCCGGGTTTGCGCGAAAGACGTGCCCGCGCCTCGTCCTCTTCGAGCCCGATGGCGTCGAGCAGTTCGTCTCGCAGGGCAAGGTGGCCCGGATCGACGCAATTCATGGTTTCGAGCGCGGATTCGAATTCCTCGGTGAGCTGCGGATAGCAGACGAGCACCGCGAGAATGATCGATTCGCGCAGATTTTCGGCCGCGTCCTCTCCGCCGCCCTGCACCAGGACGGAGGCCTTTGTCGTCGACCGCACCGGTGCCGGCACGGCCCGCCCCCATCGACCGTCCGGGCGCGGGCGGGCGGGACGCTGCGGGCGGAACAGCTGCCAGCGCAGGTCCTTTATCTCCTGCCCGTAGTGTCTGCGGATCGACGGATCGCGGATCGTCTCGATGCGCCCGCGCAAGGCCAGGTCGAGCGCAGCCCTGCGTTCGGGACTGTCGAATACCTTGCCCTCGGTCTCGCGGCTCCAGAGCAGCCGCACCATCGGCTGGGCCGCGTCGATCAGCGCCTGCATCGCACCGGCGCCCCTGCTCCTGACCAGATCGTCCGGGTCCTGACCCTCGGGCAGGATCGCGAAGCGCAGCGAATTGCCGGCCTCGAGCAGGGGCAGCGCGAGGTCGATCAGCCTCATGGCGGCCGCGATGCCCGCCTTGTCCCCGTCGAGCGCGATCACCGGCTCGGGTGCGATGCGCCATAAAAGCTGCAATTGCGACTCTGTGATCGCCGTGCCGAGGGGCGCGACAGCGGCCTCGAAGCCCGCTTCGGACAGCGCGATGACGTCCATGTAGCCTTCGGCCACGATCAGCGGCGCGCCTTTTCCGGCCGCCGCACGCGCGGGGGCGTGGTTGTAAAGGCTGCGACCCTTGTCGAAGAGGAGGGTCTCGGGCGAGTTGAGGTACTTGGCGTTGTCGTTCGGGTCCATCGCCCGCCCGCCGAAGGCGATGGCGCGCCCGCGGGCATCGCGGATCGGGAAGATGATGCGGTTGCGGAAGGTGTCGTAGGGCCTGCCTCCCTTGTTCGACGGCTTTGCGAGACCCGCCTCGAGGATCATCCTGTCGTCGACGCCCTTCGATTTGAGATGATCCCAAAGACCCTGCCAGGCGTCCGGAGCAAAGCCGATCTCCCAGCGTTCCCAGGCCGCTTCGCCGAGACCGCGCTTGCCCGACAGGTAGTCCCGCGCCGCTCGGGCGGCACCGGTCTTGAGCTGGAGGCGGAAGAACTGCACCGCCTGCTCCATGACGTCGACCAGTTCCGTGCGCCTGTCCGCCTTCTGCTGCTCCTGCGGGTCCCGCTTCGGGATCGGCATGCCGGCCTCGCGGGCGAGGATCTCGACAGCTTCCATGAAACCGACGTTCTCGGTTTCCTGCACGAAACTGATGGCGTCGCCCTTCGCGTGACAGCCGAAACAGTGATAGAAACCCTTGCGGTCGTCGACATGGAAGCTTGCCGACTTTTCCTGATGGAAGGGACACGGCGCCCACATGTCGCCCTTGCCCTGATTGGACTTGCGCGCGTCCCACATGACCTTCCGGCCCACCACCTGAGCGAGGCTCAGTCGGGTCTTGAGTTCGTCGACAAATCCCGGGGGCAGAGTCATGCCCTTCTATATCACGGCGCGCCCGGCCACTGTCCAGCGATGCCAGGCCAAAAGCTGTGGACGGATCAGCCGTGTCTGGCGTGGACCCGCGCCATCGCTTCGGAAAGCTCGTGAATGAGGGTCGCGGCCATCGATCGGAAGACGATGATCAGAAAGGCATTTTCCGCGGTCCGCGTGATCGAGGCGTTCATATGCCCGACAAGACTGCGCGCGGTACGCCCCGGCCCGAATTGCGCAATCCGCAGGTCCAGCGGCACCAGCCGCGCGAGAACGGCCTCGGCCCCCGCGCCCGAAAGCTCGACAGCCGCCCAGGCGTCGGACTGGTCCACGAGGGCGGCATGCCGCGCAAGCTTCGGATCCGGTTCAATCCCGCTCAGCAACGCCGTCTCGCGCCCGAACCAGATGACGCGGCGTCCCGATCTCTCGGACGATGTTCCCGGCTCGGGCCAGGGGAATCCATGCGCCGACTTCAGCGCCTTCGACAGTTGGGCGGTCTTGCCGCGAAAGGGAGATACGGCAGTGATCGCGCCGATGCCGGGCTCGCGCAGCATCATCTCGCCAATGCCGAGGGGAAGTGCTTCCCAGCAAGGGGTTACGGCATCAAGTTCAACCACGCAGACGTCCTCCTTCGGGATCGACGAAGACCGGGGGGCAGATCTCGACCCTGATGTCGATACCGCGCAGGTGATCGACCATCCTCAGGATCTCGCCAAAGCGCTCGGGTCCACGCGTCACGAAGCCGAGGCCGATCGAATGACCGAGCGTCGCGGAATGGGCCACCGAGGTGACATAGCCCTGCCCGGTCGCCGCCGTCGCCGCGGCCTCGGGCACGAAGAGATGCGCCCCGGCGGCAAGGCTGTCGCCCGACCTGACCGGGCGCAGTCCGACCAGCCGCTCGCGGCGGGGATCGGTCAGGCCCTCGCGGGCGGCCATCGTCTTGCCGATGCAATCCTTCGTGGCGCTCACCATTCGCGCCATGCCGATGTCGTGCGCGGTGGTCCTGCCGTGAATCTCGGCATGGGTGATGTGGCCCTTCTCGATGCGCAGCACGTTCAGCGCCTCCATCCCGTAGGCCCCGCCCCCCATCGCCTCGGCCCTCTCGACCAGCAGGCGGAAAACGCTCGCGCCATAGCGCGACGGAACAGCCAGCTCATAGGCATGCTCGCCGGAAAACGAGATGCGGAAGAGGCGTGCGCCGATACCGCCGACCGAGACCGGACCGCAGGCCATGAAGGGCCAGCCCTCGCCGTCGATCGGCGCATCCAGCAGATCGTTCAACAGCGCGCGTGAGCGGGGCCCGGCCACGGCGAACTGTGCCCATTGCTCGGTCGCCGAGGTGAACCGCACATCGAGATCGGGCCGCAGACACTGGCTGACGAATTCCAGATGGCGCATCACCTGCCCGGCCGCCGCGGTGGTGGTCGTCATCAGATAGTGGTTCTCGCCCAGCCGCGCGCAGGTGCCGTCATCCATCACGAAGCCGTCCTCGCGCAGCATAAGCCCATAGCGCACGCGTCCCTGCGGAAGCGTCGAGAAGGTGTTGGTGTAGACGAAATCGAGGAACGCGCCGACATCCGGGCCCTGCAGGTCGATCTTGCCAAGCGTCGAGACGTCGCAAACGCCGACCGCGTTGCGCACAAAGCGCACCTCGCGGTCGCAGGACTGGCGCCAGTCATCCTCTCCTGCCGTCGGAAAGTAGGACGGGCGGTACCAGAGCCCCGCCTCGATCATCGGCGCGCCCTTCCGTAGCGCGAACTTGTGCGACGTGGTGTAGCGTTCGGGCGCGAACCCCTTGCCGCGCCCCCCCGCTCCCATCGCGGCGATGCTCACCGGAACATAGGGCGGACGGAAGGTTGTCGTCCCGGTCTCGGGGATGCCGCGTCCGGTGGCATCCGCCAGTACGGCCAGCGCCGCGACATTCGAGCTCTTGCCCTGATCGGTGGCCATGCCTTGCGTCGTGTAGCGCTTCATATGCTCAACCGAGACGAAGTTTTCGGCGGCGGCCTGCTTCACGTCCTTCACCGTTACGTCGTTCTGGAAATCGAGCCAGGCGCGACCCTTTCCCGGCACCGCCCAGAGCGGCGAAATGCGGTAGGGATCGTCCTCGGCCTCGGGCAGCGGGACGCGCCGGGTCTTCAGCCCGAGATCCTTCAGTGCCGCCTTTGCGGCCTTCGCGCCGGCGGCAAGGCAGCCGGCGGTCGAGAAGACGCCCGCACAGGCTCCGGCCGCTTCCAATCCGGGCACCGTTCCCGGCGTCGGCAGGAAACTCGCGGTTCCGTCATCCCAGGACGGACGACCGCCGGTATGGCAGGTCAGGTGCAGCGTCGGGTTCCAGCCTCCCGAGACGGCTAAACAATCGGCCTCGACCCGGAACTCTCCGCTGGCGCCGCGCACGGTGATCGCCTCCAGCCCCAACCTTCCGCTGCTGCCCGAAACGACGGCGCCCGTGTGCACCGGCGCACCGGCGAAGGGCACCAGCACATCGGACCGGCTGTCGATCACCGCCGTGACCTCGACCCCCGCCTCCAGCAGGTCCGCCGCGGTGCGGTGCGCGTCGTCGTTGTTGCCGAAGACCGCAACCCGCTGGCCCGCGACGACGCCATAGCGGTTGAGGTAGGTACGCACGGCACTCGCCGTCATGATGCCGGGCCTGTCGTTGTCGCGGAAGGCCACCGGGCGCTCGACCGCGCCGGCAGCGAGAATTGCGCGCTTGGCAACGATGCGCCAGAAGCACTCGCGCACGCGCGCCCCCGGCGGCACCCGCTCCAGCGCCCCATATGTGCCTTGGTCATAGGCCCCGGTGATGGTCGTGCGCGGCATCAGACGGACATTGTCCATCCCGGCAAGCTCCGCCACGGTTTCCGCCGCCCAGCCGCTTGCGGGGATCCCGTCGACCGCGAAGCTTTCGCCGTTGAGCCGCCCGCCCATCAGGCTGTCCTCGTCGGCCAGGATCACGTCGGCCCCTGCCTTCGCGGCGACCAGCGCCGCCATGAGCCCGGTCGGTCCAGCGCCGATCACCAAAAGGTCGCAGAAGGCCCATGCCTTCTCGCTGCGGTCTGGCCCCGCCGTCTTGCTCAGCGCGCCAAGTCCCGCGGCCCGCCGGATCAGCGGCTCGTAGAGCCGTTCCCAGAAGCCGCGGGGCCACATGAAGGTCTTGTAGTAGAAGCCGGCGCCAAGGAAGGGCCAGGCCAGATCGTTGACGGCCATGGCGTCGAAGCGCAGCGAAGGCCAAGCGTTCTGGCTGAACACCTCCAGTCCCGCGCTGATCTCCTGCACCGTCGCGCGCAGGTTCGGTTCGGCCTCGATGCCCCGGCCCACGGTCACCAGCGCATTCGGCTCGGCGCTGCAGGCGGTCAGGGGGCCGCGCGGGCGGTGATACTTGAACGAGCGCGCCATCAGGCGCTGGTCGCTCGCCAGCAGCGCAGAGGCGATGGTATCGCCCGCGAACCCAGCCTGTTCGACACCGTCGAAGCTGAACCGCAGGGGCGTGCTGCGGTCGATCAATCCCTTGCCGTCGACCCTCATGCCTTCTCCGCTATGTCAGATGCCAGGGCCGTCCCGATCACTTCATGGGTCAGCGTGTTGCGCGTGACCACGACCCAGGCGCCGCAGCCCGCCTCATGCTGCCAGAGGTCACCGATTTCGCCCGCGATGTTGTCGCGCAGATGCAGGTAGTCGTCCCATGTCTCGGCTCCGGCATCGGACCCAGGCCGGTCAAGATCGCTCGCCGCGCCCTTGTAGTAGAACTCGCGACGGTCCCGCGCGCCGCAGATCGGACAGACAATCCTCATGAATGCATCGCCTTGATGTTCATCACCCTTCGCCTCAATGCAGGTTGTGCTGAGAGCCGGTGCCCTCTTCGTCCATGAGCCCGCGCCCGGTCCGGAAGCGGTCGAGCCGGAACTTCGCCGCGCTCGGATGCGGACGGTCCGTCGCGATCAGATGCGCCAGGGCAAAGCCCGAGGCCGGCACGGCCTTGAAACCGCCATAGCACCAGCCGCAATCGAGATAGAGCCCCTCGGTCCCGGTCCGGTCGATGATGGGCGAGCCGTCGGGCGTCATGTCCATGATCCCGCCCCATGAACGCAGGACTTTCGCCTTGCCGATCATCGGCATCAGCGTCATGCCGGCCTCCATCACATGCTCGACGATGGGCAGGTTGCCGCGCGCGGCGTAGGAGGCGTAGAAATCGAGGTCGCCCCCGAAGACGAGGCCGCCCTTGTCGGACTGGCTGATGTAGAAATGCCCCATGCCGTAGCTGATGACGTGATCCACGACAGGCTTCAGACCCTCGGTCACGAAGGCCTGCAAGACGTGGCTTTCGATCGGCAGGCGCATCCCGGCCATCGCCGCGACCTGGCTCGAACGGCCCGCAACGACGATACCCACCTTCTTCGCGCGGATCGCCCCGCGCGTGGTCTGCACACCGCGCACCTTGCCGTTCTCGATGTCGATTCCGGTGACTTCGCACTGCTGGATCAGGTCGACCCCGCGCCGGTCGGCTCCGCGCGCATAGCCCCAGGCCACCGCGTCATGGCGCGCGGTGCCACCCCTCGGGTGCAGCAGGCCGCCGTAGATCGGAAAGCGCGTGTTGTTGAAATCGAGATAGGGCAGATGCCTGCGCACCCCCTCGCGGTCCAGCAGGATCGCATCGTCGCCCTGGTTGATCATCGCATTGCCGCGCCGGACGAAGGCATCGCGCTGGCCGTCTGAGTGGAAGAGATTGATGAGACCGCGCTGGGAATGCATCACGTTGTAGTTGAGGTCTTTCTCGAGCCCCTCCCAGAGCTTCAGCGAATGGCTGTAGAATTCGGAATTCCCCGGCAGGAAATAGTTTGCCCGCACGATGGTTGTGTTTCGCCCGACATTGCCGCCGCCGAGATAGCCTTTCTCGAGCACCGCGACATTGGTGATGCCATGGTTGCGGGCAAGGTAATAGGCCGTCGAGAGACCATGCCCGCCGCCCCCGATGATGACCACGTCATATTCGGACTTCGGCGCAGGGTCGCGCCAATGGGCGTTCCAGCCGCGGTTGCCCGTCAGCCCTTCACGAAAAACGCGAAAACCGGAAAAGCCCATCATTCGTCTCCGTCTCTGGCTGGGGCAAGCTAGCCGCCCGCCGCCGGAGTATCAACGCAGGCTCTGCGAACGCACCCGTATTGCGACGCCTCCGTGACGATTTGCGCGTCAATCGGCGGTTTCCGGCGCGACCGGGCCGTGCGGCAGACCCCTGCCCGGACCGCTGGCAAGCATGGTACGGCGGATCATCGGCTCATCGCCGGCCCGGCTGCCCGCGCCCCGCCTGCGCGGTCAATACCGCCCCGGGGCGCGCCAGTGGCGACTCACAGGCCCTTCGCGCGGTAGCTGTCGGCGACCTTGCCGATGGCGACGAGATAGGCGGCCGTGCGCAGATCCTCGACGTCATCGCGCCCGTGCCAGACATTGGCCATGGAATCGTAGGCGATGCGCATGGTGTCATCGAGCCCCGAGCGCACGAGTTCCAGTTCGCCAGCGCCGCGCAGGTAGCGTTCCTTGAAGCCGGGGCTCAGCGACCAGCCGAGATCCTTGTCCCTGGACAGCCGCTCGAGTTCGTCGATCAGCAACTGGTGGCGCGATTCCTCCTGGCGGCGCTGCATCCGTCCGAACCTGATATGGCTGAGGTTCTTGACCCATTCGAAGTAGCTCACCGTCACGCCGCCCGCGTTGGCGTACATGTCGGGAATCAGGATCGTGCCCTTCTCGCGCAGGATCTGGTCCGCGCCGGCGGTCACCGGTCCGTTGGCGGCCTCGATGATGAGCGGCGCCTTGATGCGTTCGGCGTTATGCAGGTTGATCACACCCTCCAGCGCCGCCGGCACGAGGATGTCGCAGGGTTCTTCCAGCACACTCGCGCCATCGGCCACATGATGAAGGTCGGAATAGCCCGAGATCCCGCCATGCTTTGCGATCCAGGCCTGCACCCGGTCGACGTCAAAGCCCTTCTCGTCGAAAAGCGCGCCGTCGCGCTCGATGATGCCGATGATCCGGCAGCCGTCCTCCTCGCTCAGGAACTTGGCGGCGTGATAGCCCACATTTCCGAGACCCTGCACAATCACGCGCTTGCCTTCGAGGTCGCCGCTCAGCCCGGCCTTGCGCAGGCCTTCGGCGTCACGGAAGAACGCGCGCAGGGCATATTGCACCCCGCGTCCCGTGGCCTCGACGCGTCCGGCGATGCCGCCAGCGTTCAGCGGCTTGCCGGTGACGCAGGCATTGCTGTTGATGTCCGTGGTATGCATGCGCCTGTACTGATCGGCGATCCAGGCCATCTCGCGCTCTCCCGTGCCCATGTCCGGGGCGGGAACATTCTGGCTCGGATTTATCAGATCGCGCTTGATCAGCTCGTAGGCGAAGCGTCGGGTGATGAGTTCGAGCTCGTGCTCGTCATATTGCCGCGGGTCGATGCAGAGCCCGCCCTTGGAGCCGCCGAAGGGCGCCTCGACCAGGGCGCATTTGTAGGTCATCAGCGCCGCGAGCGCCTCGACCTCGTCCTGATGGACCGTCGGCGCGTAGCGGATCCCGCCCTTGACAGGCTCCATATGTTCCGAATGGACCGAACGGTAGCCCGTGAAGGTATGGATCTGGCCGCGCAGGCGCACCCCGAAACGCACGGTATAGGTCGAGTTGCAGACCCGGATCTTCTCTTCCAGGCCGGGCGAAAGGTCCATCAGCGCCACGGCGCGGTTGAACATCTGATCGACGCTCTCGCGAAAGCTGGGTTCGGTCAGGTGCTGGTTCACGGCTGCCATCCTTGTGCTGCTGCTGCCCGCCCGGCAGCCTGAGTCGTTTCTTCCAAGCCTATGGTCGCGATCTTCTTAATGCCACATTAACAGGCATTTTCGCCCCGATAAGCGCATGTCGCCATTCGGCCTTCTTTCGGTACCCGCGAATCCCCGCGGCACGGGCCCCGAACACGGGGGTCAGCCTTACCGAAGCGCGAAAAACCGTTGATTTCGACATAGAACCGCAACGCCAGAGCCAAATTTTGGCCATAGTTTTTTCCGATTTTCCCATGTCAGCGTGGGCCATTTGCGCCCGGAGACCGGATCTAGGGACGAGACATGAGGAATGCATCGACCTTGAGGGCGCAAGTCGACCTGGGATCATCGCTGCGTCGCCAGCTGAGCCATTTCGTGCGCCGGGACGACGGGGCGATGACCCTCCTTGCCTGCTTCATCATCCTGATGATGGTGCTTGTCTGCGGCATCGGCGTCGACCTCATGCACAACGAAATGGACCGGACGCGGCTTCAGAACACCATGGACCGCGCCGTTCTCGCTGCCGCGGACCTCGATCAGACGCTCGATCCGAAGAGCGTCGTGGAAGACTACTTCCAGAAGGCCGGAATGCGCGACTACCTCACGAATGTCGAGGTCTCGGCGGGGCTCGGATACCGTGAGGTAAATGCCAGCGCCCGCATGGTCACGAGGACGCAGTTCATGCATCGACTGGGAACGCCGGAATTGCCCGTTCCCGCCAGCAGCGAGGCGACGGAGCGCGTGCCGAATGTCGAGATCTCGCTGGTGCTCGATATTTCCGGCTCGATGAAGAACAACGACAAGATCGAGAACCTGCGCGAGGCGGCTCAAATCTTCGTGAATACCGTTATCCGGCCCGAAACCGAAGGTCAGGTCTCGCTTTCCATCGTGCCCTATTCCGAGCACGTGAATGTCGGCGAGGAAATATTCGACAGCCTGAACGTGAACCAGAAGCACGACTATTCGTACTGCCTCGAGGTTCCGGATTCTTTCTACGGGACGACGGCCGTGAATACGTCCTATATCTATGAGCAGATGCAGTTCTTCCAGTTCAACTACTATTCCAACGAAAGCGGTTACCAGGCCAACACCACCTACGATACGGTCTGCCCCCGATACTGGTACGAGCAGATCAGACCCATCAGCGAGAACGCCAGCGAGATCAATACGCAGATCCAGAACCTCAAGCCGCGGGCCGGCACTTCCATTTTCATGGGCATGAAATGGGCCGTTTCGCTGCTGGATCCCAGTTTTCGCGAAGTCACCGCCGACCTTGTCAGCAGCGGGGCGGTCGAGGCTGAATTCTCGAACCGGCCAGTGGATTACGGCGACGAGGAAACGCTCAAGACAGTCGTGCTGATGACGGACGGGCAGAATGACAAGACCCACAGGATCAACGCCCAGTACTACGATATAGACACCGATGAGAGGTTCTGGTCCCTTGATGAGGACCTGTACGCCGATCAATCCGAAGCGGCGTACTGGCACGTCAACAACTTCCAGTACTATCTGAACAGATACGTGAGTTCATATAAGCGTTCGAGCTACTACTACCAGAAATACAGCGCAGCGCAGGGCGACCTCCTCCTCGACACTATCTGCGACGCCGCCAAGGAAAAGGGGATCGTGATCTGGGCGGTCGGTTTCGAGACCACCGATCACGGCGCCGAGCAGATGCGCAACTGCGCATCCAGCGAAAGCCATTTCTTCCGTGTCGAGGGCACCGAGATCCAGAGCGCCTTCCAGACCATCGCGCGCCAGATCAATCAGCTGAGGCTGACATTGTGATTTCGCGTCTGGCAACGTTCATCGACGAGTTCCGTCGCGAAGAAGACGCGCAGATCGTCATCGAATTCATGGTGATGTTTCCGCTGATCTTCACGCTCTTCATGACCTCCGTCGAGATGGGGATCTATTCCTTCCGTCAGGTCTTTCTCGACCGTGGCCTCGACATGGCCGTGCGCGAGATCCGCCTGTCGACCGGCGAGATTCATACGCATGACGAGATAAAGGAGCGGGTCTGCGCCTACGCGGGTTTCCTGGATAACTGCGATCAGACGCTGCGGCTCGAAATGACCCCGATAAATGTTCGCGGCTTCTCGGGACTCGCCGAAGAGGCGGACTGCATCGACCTCTCCGCCACCCCCGAACCGCCGCGGCTGTTCGCTCCGGGGTCGGACCATCAGCTGATGGTGCTGCGCGCCTGCGTCAAGATCGACCCGGTCTTTCCGACCACCGGTCTGGGCCGACATTTCGCCAAGGACGGTGCGGGCAAGGTCCAGATGATCGCCACCTCCGCATTCGTGCAGGAGCCTCAGTGATGGCGCTCCCTCGCGCTGTCCGGTGTCGCATCGCCCGCTTCTCGCGCGGTCAGGACGGAAGCATCGCCATCGAGGCCGTGATCATCCTGCCGGCGATCTTCATGGCGCTGATGGTGATGCTCTCGACCTTCGACGCCTACCGCCAACACGCCATCAACCAGAAGGCCGCCTATACCATCGGCGACCTCATCTCGCGTCAGACCACACCGATGGACAGCCAGTTCCTGATCGGGGCGCGGTCGCTCTTCGACTACCTGACGCGGTCTTCTCAGCCCAGCAGCATCCGGGTCACGTCGGTGGGATGGGACGCGGACTCGGGCCAGTTCGCGCTTGACTGGTCCCGCAGCGTCGGCGCGAAGCCGCAAGCGACCAGCGAGGATGTGAGGGAATGGAAGGACAGACTTCCCGCCATGGCCGAGGGCGATTACATCACCGTGGTCGAAACCTGGAGCGAATACGACGCACCCTTCAGCATCGGCCTGCAGGACGAGGATATCGTGAACTACATCTTCACCCGGCCCCGCTACGCCTCGCCGGTGCACTGGAGCGGTTCCTGACCTTCAGTCGTTGCGACGCGCGATCAGCGCCGCGATGATCTCGGCCATCGCCCGCGTTTCGCGCGCCGAGGCAAGTCCGCCCACACCGATCCGTCGCCCCATCCGCCACCAGAGCCCCGGACGCCAGGCACGGCCTTCCGATGTTGACACCCTGAGCAGGAAGCCGTTCGAGGGCTTGAAGGCCAGAAAGCTGCGGTCGACACCCAGCATGTCCTGCACCCGCGCAAGCCGGATACCCGCGCTGTCGCGCAATTCTTCGGCCGTCAGCTCAAGACCTTCGCGGGTACTGCGGCGCATCTTCTCGCCCATCCACAGCGCACCGGCACCGGTTGCGATCAGGAACAGCTGCCAGCCGGGCTCGGGCGGTCGGGAGACGGCGATGTAAAGCAGCATGGCCCCGAGGCAGAGCAACGCCGCGATCCCGATGGCGCGCCGCCCCGGCGCCGCATCCACCCGCGCGAGGATCTCGTTCTCACCGCCGTCATGCATATGCCGTCTCCGCCGTTGTCCCGTACCCATGCGGAGCTAGCCTTCCCCGCCGGTCCGGCACAAGGGCTATCGTCGCCCTGCCCGGAGGTGCGGCGCTCCCGATCAGGGGTGGGCCGGCGGGCTGACCGCATCGTTTCCGCCATTGCTGAGTTCCGGCAACCACTTCGCGAGGCTACCTGGACGATAACGGCCACCGCGGAATTCGCGAATCCGCTTGAGAACAGAAGGGTGGAGGGCCTCACGCTCAAGGCCTGTACGCCAGGCCAGAAGCCCTGGGGTAGCACGGTATCCGATGAAGACCTTGTCGATATCCTCGGTGTCAAACAGCGGATCGGGATCCACGTCGGGAATGCGTACGTCCCTGCGCACCCGCAGGCCTTCCCGCTCGGCGCCCTCCCAGATCCATTGCAGTGGCGCGGCAGAGAGCGCGGCGGAATTCTCGGCCGATCCGCCGAGGATGCTGTGGGTACCGACGAACCAGGCCTGCTGATAGGGCCGGTCCGGCCCGGTCCGCCCGTTGTTGAGACCGGGGCCGTCCTTGTAGCGGTCGAGGTTGGTCCAGAGCGCGGGCTCGTAGAAGCGCCGGCGCTCGTCGATGGCGACCGCGTGGCGGGCCGAGCGCACCAGGCTGCTGAGATCGGTGTCATGGAACCTGTAGCGCTGGTTCCAAACCGTCGCCGCCTTGCCGAGCACGCCGGGGATGCCGAGCGCACCGACCGTGTCCCAGATACCCATATAGGCGATGTTCACGATCTCGGACCGGTCCCGCGGATCTTCCCTGCGGCGCGCGGCGAGATCGTCCTCGGAGGTCGCGACAAGCGGGGAGAAACGGCGCCGCTCTTGCCATATCTCCTCGCAGTCTGGCTTGTTCTCGCCGCCCCGCCGGCGGTAGAGCCGGAAGACGGCCTCGACGTTCTCAGGGGTCGGTTCGGCGAGGATGCCGCCCTTCCGGATCAGACCGGCCAGCGAGCGGGCGGTATAGGCGCCGCGCGAGAAGCCGAATATCATGACCTTGTCGCCCGGCGCGTAGCGCGCGCACAGTGTTGCGTAGGCTTCCTTTATGTTCTGGTTGAGACCCCAGCCAAACGCCCCGCCGCCCAGCCGCTTGGCGGTGCGCGAAAGGTAGCCGCCCCAGGTCTCGTCCGGATCGGGAACACCGACGCCGTGGAAATACTCCACGACCTGTTCGGGGGTGTCCACAGAGCCGCAGGCCTCGAATAGCCGGTGGACATGGGTCGCCCGCGTCATGTCGGGGCTGTTCCAGGTGCCATCGCAGAATAGAGCGATCGTCTTCATGCCAATATCTCCAGTGCAAATGCGTGCTTGAAATATGGGCAAGTATACAACCACACCGCGACTGGCCAAAGGGAAAATTCGGCGTGCGCTCCTGCGGTCAAGCGTAGGGTGCGGCCTGCCGCACCTTACGCGCTCAGTCCTTGCGCCGGCCTTCGGTATGCTTGCGCAGCTTCGAGGGCGGCGCCTTCCTGCGCGCCTTGTAGGGGTTGCGATCCCCCTGCCCCCGCATGAACAGCCTGATCGGCGTGCCCGGCATGTCGAAATCGATCCTGAGCCCGTTGACGAGATAGCGCGTGTAGCTCTCGGGCACCTTTTCGGGATGCGAGCACATCACCACGAAGCCCGGCGGCCGGGTCTTGGCCTGGGTCATGTAACGCAGCTTGATCCGCTTGCCCTGCGGCGCCGGAGGCGGATGCTGCTCGACCATGCCCGAAAGCCAGCGGTTGAGCTGCGCGGTGCTCACGCGCCTGTTCCAGACCGCATAGGCCTGCATGATCGCCGCATGCAGCCGGTCGAGCCCGCGTCCCGTCAGCGCCGAGACCGTCACCAGAGGCGCGCCCCTGAGCTGCGGCAGAAGCCGCTCGAAGGCTTCCTTCATCGCGGCGAGCTTGCCCTGCCGATCCTCCTCGATGTCCCACTTGTTCACCGCCACGACGACCGCGCGCCCCTCCCGCTCGGCCAGATCGGCGATGCGCAGGTCCTGCTGTTCGAAAGGGATCGCCGCATCGAGCAGGACCACCACGACCTCGGCGAACTTCACCGCGCGCAGCCCGTCGCTGACCGAAAGTTTCTCCAGCTTTTCCTGGACCTTGGCCTTCTTCCGCATGCCTGCCGTGTCGAAGATGCGCATCGGCACCCCGACCCCGTCCGCGCCCGTCCATTCGGTGCGCAGTGAAATGGCGTCCCGGGTGATCCCGGCCTCCGGTCCGGTCAGCAGCCGGTCCTCTCCGACGATGCGGTTGATGAGCGTCGACTTGCCGGCGTTCGGACGGCCGACGACGGCGACCTGCAGCGGCTTGGCCCGCGTCGGCATGCGGACCTCCAGCTCCATGTCGCCCGCCTCCTCGTCAAGCGTCACGTCCACGTCCGGGGCCTCTTCCACCTCGGCGGCCGCCTTGTCGAAGGCATCCGCGAGCGGCATCAGCACCGAATAGAGATCCGTCATCCCCTCACCGTGCTCGGCCGAAAGCCGCAGCGGCTCGCCGAGGCCCAGTGCATAGGCTTCGAGCACACCCGCCTCAGCGGCGGCCCCCTCCGCCTTGTTGGCGGCGAGGATGACCCGACCGCCGCGCCGGCGCAGTATTTCGGCAAAGACCTGATCGGTCGCAGTGACACCCGCGCGCGCGTCGATGACGAACAGGCAGATATCGGCCATATCCACCGCCCGCTCGGTCAGGCGGCGCATCCTGCCCTGCAGACTGTCGTCGGTGACGTCCTCGAGCCCCGCAGTGTCGATTACCGTAAATCGGAGGTCCGCAAGCCGCGCCTCGCCCTCGCGCAGATCGCGCGTCACCCCCGGCTGATCGTCGACAAGCGCGAGGCGACGGCCGACGAGCCGGTTGAAAAGCGTGGACTTGCCGACATTCGGCCGCCCCACGATGGCGAGGGTGAAGGACATCAGGGACCGCTCCGGGCCGGTTTCGAGACAGTGGCTTTAGCGCATGTAGCCCGTAACGGAAAGCCCCGCGGCGCGCGACACGGTCTCAGCGGTAGGCCAGCAGCTTTCCGGCGCGGGACACGACATAGAGCGACCCGTTGGCGACGACCGGTTCCGTGGTCGCGCCGTCGGGGACCTCGACCGCGCCGACCTGACGCCCGTCGCGCGGGTCGAAGAAGCGCAGCAGCCCCTCGCCACCTGCGACAACGATGCGCCCGCCGGCCAGGATCGGGCCGTGCTGCGCATAGATCTGGAAGCGCCTTCGCGGGCGTTCGCGGGTGAACTTGGGCAACTCGACGCCCCAGACGCGGCTGCCGTCGCCCGCATCGAGCCGCAGCAACTCGTTGAGATCCGAGATCACGAAGACGCTGTCGCCTGCCGGAAAGACCGGGCCCACGGCCCCTTCGCGGGCGGTCCAGATCCGCTCGCCCGAGCCGAGGTTCAGCGCCACGATCCGGCCGGACTGGTTGCCGACATAGACCCGGTCACCGGCCACGACCGGATAGCCTGTCACGTCGCCCACCTCGGCCACGGCGCGCCCGAGCCGCTCGCCCAGGACGGACGAATCCCAGCGTCTCAGACCGCCGCGCCGGAAGACCGCCTGCACCTCGCCGGATCCGAAGCCGAAGATGGCAAGATCGCCCGCAATGGCAGGAGCGGGCGCCCCCAGGACGTTGTCGATGTCGGAGATGGTGCCGATCTGCCATTCGATGCGCCCGTCAGAGGTGCGCACGGCCCAGCCGGTATCGTCGCCGGCGGTCAGGTAGACAAGCCCGCCGTAAACCGTCGGTGTACCCGATCCGCTGGCGTCGAGCTTCTGGGTCCAGCGCACGGCGCCGGTGGCGGCGTCGAGGGCCACAAGCAGGCCGTAGCCCTGGCTGACGTAGACGGTGCCCTGATCCACGGCAAGACCTCCACCGGTCGCGAGGCCCTTGCGTTCGCCCGCCGGAAGGATGTCGCGGGTCCAGAGTGTCTGGCCCGAGGTGGAGGTGGCCGTGACCTGGGTGCCGGCGTCGAGCGTGAAGATGCGCCCGCCGTCGACGACCGGCGCGGCGATGACGCGCGCGCGGCGGCCGTCGCCTTCGCCGATCGGCGCGGACCAGATCAGGCGGGGCGCGGCCGACAGCGCGGCATGCGCGACCCGGTAGCCCGGCGTGCCGAAGGCCTGGGGCCAGCTTGCATTGCTGCGCGCGGCAGGAAGCGAGATCGGACGGCTGAAATTCGTGCGGACGGCAGTCGTCTCGTCGGCAAGAGGGTCGCCGCCCTGCAGGACGGCCCGGATGTCCTCGCGCTTGCCGGGCAGCACCACGTCGGGTTCGGTGCAGGCCGACAGGAGAAGGGCAAGCATCATGCCGGAAAGCCAGATTGATTTCGCCGCAAGACCCTGCGTGCTCCGGGGTAAAGCTGTCATGGACGTGATCGCTCTGCTCAATGAATTACCGTGCGCCGGAATGCCGGCCGCCGCTATTGGTCCGGCGCCGTCTGGCCGAGAAGTTCCGGGGTCCCACCCAGCGCCACAATCACCTGCAACGCGCGCTGTTGCAAGTCCGGGGTCAACTCGGCGTCCTGCAGGATATTCTGGTAACGGGCGATGGCCTCATCGTTTTTGCCTTCGCGGATATCGAGCAGGGCGATCTGTTCCTCGCACAGCAGCCGGATGGGCGAGCCGGGTTGCGCGAGCCCCTCGAGGCGGCCGCGCAGGGCACCGGGATCGAGACTTTCGGCCTGCAGCAGCAGCGCCTTGAACGCCGCGATCTGGCGGTAGATCTCGGGGACCTCGCCATCTGTCGCGGCAGCGTCGAGTTCGGCCACAGCCTGATCCGTGTCGCCGGCCTGGACCGCGCTCCCGGCTGCCAGCAGGGACACGACGGCCCTGGCCTCTGCGGACGGCGCGGCTATTTCGGCCAGCGTCTGGGACCGGAGCGCGCCGTCCTCTTCGGCCATGGCGGCCAGCAGTTCGTCGCCCAGCCTTTCCGCGGCCGCACGGTCCTGTGACTTGCGGTATTCGTGCCAGGCGGCTCCGCCGACGATCAGAACGATCACGAGCAGGGCGAGCCATCCGTAGCGGCGGAAGGTCGCGAACAGCCTTTCGCGGCGGAGTTCGTCGTTGACCTCCTCGATGAAACTGTCTGACTGGCTCATGCCCACCTGCCCCTTTCGCGGTTGCGGCCTCTCTTACCCCGCCCGGAGGGGCAAGCCAAGTGTCCGCGCAGGGGCCCGGTGGGTCGGCGCTGCATCCCGATTGCGCGGTGTTGCCGAAAAGGTTAATCTGAACTGGTCGGTTCAGCGTAGTATCCCTGTATCCTGCGGGTGACCGGAAACCCAGTCCCTGCGGGGCCCAGCGACGATCACGAGGAACCGAATGCGCATCTTTTCCCTGCTGGCCGCCATCGTGGTGACGGCGCTTCTTTACCTGTGGATCTTCGAACGCCCGGCGGTCATGGCGCGCCTTGGACTCGACGTCGCCGGGCCTGCCGCGGAAGCGGAACAGGCGACGGCAGAGAATGGCGGGGCCGACGCGGCGGCGGAAGAACAACCGTCGGAACTGATCAAGGTCGTCGTCCAGCGCTCCGAGGCGCGTCACGTAGATACAGCGGTGCCGCTGCGCGGCCAGACCGAGGCGGCGCGCCAGGTCGAGGTTCGCGCCGAAACCACCTCGACCGTCGTCTCCGAACCGCTGCGAAAGGGCGCCGCGGTCGAAGCCGGCGAGGTTCTCTGCGAACTCGACGAAGGAACGCGGGGCGTTTCGCTCGAGCAGGAGCAGGCCGCCCTCGATGAGGCCCGCTCGCGCGTTCCGGAGGCCGAAGCGATGGTCAAGCAGGCCGAAGCCCAGATCGAGGAAGCGCAGATCAGCCAGAACGCCTCGGCCAAGCTGGGCGATCGTGGATTTGCGTCTTCGGTGCGTGTGGCCGAAGCCGACGCGGCGCTCGCGGTCGCCGAGGCGGCCCTGGAATCCGCCCGCGCCGGAGTCGAGGCAGCGCAGGCGGGCATCCGCTCCGCGCAGGCCAATGTCGCATCCGCCGAGAAGGAGATCGCGCGTCTCAGGATCACGGCGCCCTTCGCGGGACTGCTGGAGACCGACACCGCCGAGCTTGGCGAACTGCTGCAACCCGGCAGCCTTTGCGCAACCGTCATCCAGCTCGACCCGATCAAGATCGTCGGTTACGTGCCGGAAGCAGAGGTCGGCCAAGTCGAACTCGGCGCGCCTGCCGAGGCGCGGCTCGTCAGCGGCGACCGGCTGCGCGGCACGGTGAGCTTCCTGTCGCGTTCGGCCGACGAGACCACGCGGACGTTCCGCCTCGAGATCGAGGTTCCCAATGACGACCTGGCCATAAGCGACGGGCAGACCGCCGAGATCCTGGTGGCGACCGAAGGCGCAAAGGCGCATCTGCTGCCGCAATCGGCGCTGACGCTGGACGACGAGGGCGCGCTCGGCGTTCGCACGCTGGGCGAAGGCAACATCGTCGAATTCCACCCGGTCAAGCTGTTGCGCGACACGCCACAGGGCATATGGGCCGCCGGCCTCCCGGAACGGGCGGAGGTGATCGTGGTGGGGCAGGAATTCGTGGTTGCGGGCGTCAAAGTGGCGCCGACCTTCAGGGAGCTGGGCCAGTGACAGGTATCGTCGACTGGGCCGCGTCGCGGACGCGGATGGTCCTCGCCTTCATCCTGCTGTCGGTCGTGATCGGGGCATTTGCCTACACGAAGCTGCCAAAGGAGGGCGAGCCCGACATCGAGATCCCGGCGCTGTTCGTGTCGGTCCCCTTCCCCGGCATCTCGGCCGCGGACAGCGAGACGCTTCTGGTCAAGCCGATGGAGACCGAACTGGCCGATCTGGACGGGCTCGACAAGATGTCCGCCACCGCCGCCGAGAATTACGCGGGCGTGGCGCTCGAGTTCGAGTTCGGCTGGGACAAGACCAAGACGCTGGCGGACGTGCGCGACGCCATGGGCCGCGCCGAGGCGGATTTTCCCGATGGCGCGGAACAATACACGATCAGCGAGATCAACTTCTCGGAATTCCCCATCATCATCGTCAACCTGACGGGTCCCGTCCCCGAGCGCACGCTCAGCCGGGTGGTGAAGGATCTCCAGGACGACCTGGAATCCATGGATGCCGTGCTCGAGGCCGGAATCGCCGGGAGCCGTGACGAGATGGTCGAGGTGGTCATCGATCCGCTCCGGCTCGAGGCCTATAACGTGACCGCTGCGGAGTTGCTGAATACGGTACGCAACAACAACCAGCTCATCGCCGCCGGCGAGGTCGAATCCGATCAAGGCACATTCTCGGTCAAGATCCCGTCGAGCTTCGACGAACCGCAGGACATCTACGATCTGCCGGTCAAGACCAACGGCGACCGCGTCGTGACCCTGGGGGACCTGGCCGAGATCAACCTTACCTTCGAGGATCGCCTCGGAACGGCGCGTTTCAACGGCGAGAACTCGATGGCCCTGCAGGTGGTCAAGCGCAAAGGCTTCAACCTGATCGAGACGGCGACCGCCGTGAAGGAGCTTGTGGCGGCCAAGAGCGCGCAATGGCCCGAGGAGCTGCGCGCGGCGGTCACTGTCGGAACCTCGAACGACCAGTCGCGGATCGTCGATTCGATGGTGCAGCAGCTGCTCGGATCGGTCTTCACCGCCATCGCGCTGGTGATGATCGTGGTGCTGGCCGCGCTCGGTGTGCGCGCGGCCCTGCTTGTGGGCTTCTCGATTCCCACCTCTTTCCTGCTCTGCTTCGCACTGCTTGCGCTCATGGGCATCTCGATCTCCAACATCGTCATGTTCGGACTGATCCTCGCGGTGGGCATGCTGGTGGACGGGGCCATCGTGGTGGTCGAATACGCAGATGCGCGCCAGCGCGAGGGCGTGGGACCGATGCATTCCTACGTCGAGGCGGCCAAGCGCATGTTCTGGCCCATTATTTCGTCCACCGCGACTACGCTGTGCGCCTTCCTGCCGATGCTGTTCTGGCCCGGCGTGCCCGGCGAGTTCATGGGCATGCTGCCGGTCACTCTGATTTTCGTGCTCTCCGCCTCGCTTGTCGTGGCGCTGATATACCTGCCGGTGATGGGCGGCGCGACGGGACGGCTCGAGCGCTGGATGGGCGCGAACATGGCGGCCGTCGCCGGGCTGCGCTGGTACCTCCACCTGGCCCTCTTCCCTGCAGCCGCGCTGGCAATGGGCCTTGCGGGTCTCGCAATGCCGGTGGTGCTTGAGGCAATGGGCGCGCGCTTTGCGGATCTGGACGGCATGAACATACTGGGTTCCGTGATCCCGACCTTCGCGCTTGTCTTCCTGCTCGTGCTTTGCGCCGTCGCCGCCATCGCCCTGGGGCTGGCTGGCTTCATGATCGCAATGCTCGCGGCCTTCGCGCTGCTCACGCGCATGGGTCGGGGCGGCCGGTGGCTGTCGGGATACCTGTTGCGCCCGGCGCCCGAGAAGATCGAGGCGGGCTACCGCCGCTCGGCCTTCGGGAGCTTCATCGCCTTCATCGCCGGCAACCCGGTCATGCCGCTGGTCGTGTCCGGACTGGTCTTCGTCTTCGTCGGCACGGTGATGATTTACTTCTCGAACAACAACAACGGTGTGGAGTTCTTCGTCGAATCCGAGCCCGAACAGGCCATCGTCTATGTCCTCGCCCGCGGCAACCTCAGCCTCGAGGAGAAGGACGGGCTGGTCCGCGAGGCCGAGCAGATCGTGCTGGCCCATCCGGGGGTGAAGAACGCCTTTTCCTTCGCCGGCGAAGGCGGGCTCGACACCAACACCGGCGGCGCACAGCAGCCCAAGGACACCATCGGCCAGATCCAGCTCGAGACGATCCCCTGGGAAGAACGCACCGACCGGCCCGACCTCGACGGCGACTTGGTGCTGGCCGAGCTCGCGGAACAGCTTTCGGCGCTGCCCGGCGTGCGCATCGAGATCCTCGACCAGAACCGCGGACCCGCGAGCGGCAAGCCGATCCATTTGCGCCTGAAGGGCGACGATTTCGAGGAACTCATCACCGCCGCGACCACCGCGCGCGCCGAATTCGACCGCATGCCGGGCCTGACCCTGATCGAGGATACCCGCCCGCTGCCCGGCATCGACTGGCAGATCGACGTAGACGTGGCCAAGGCCGGGCGTTACGGGGCGGATGTGGCGCTGGTCGGGGCGATGGTGCAGCTCGTGACGCGCGGGCTCCTGCTCGACACCATGCGCCTTCCGTCCTCGGACGAGGAGGTCGATATCCGTGTTCGCCTGCCAGAAGATGACCGCGTGCTCTCGACGCTCGACACGCTCAAGGTGCGTACCACGGACGGGCTGGTGCCGCTGTCGAACTTCATCAGGCGGACCCCGGTCCCTAAACTTGCCGAGATCAACCGCGTCGACCAGAAACGCCATTTCGACGTGAAGGCCGGTGTGGCGCCGGGCCTGATGAAGCTGGTCGAGACGGAAATAGTCGACGGCGCACCCGTCGAGAGGGCGCTGGCCGTGCTGCGCCCCGCTGGCAACAATGCCGATTTCAGAAGCGCCGACGGCACCGCCTATCGCGTCACCGAGCGCTACGATGACGGGACGAAGGACCTGCAGGCGGACCTCGACGCAAGCCAGGCCCGGCTGGTCCCGATCACCGCCAACGAACGCATCGCCGAAATCACCCGCTGGCTCGAGACGGGTCCGCTTCCGGCGGGTATCGAATACGAATGGACCGGCGACCAGGAGGAGCAGGAGGAAAGCCAGGCCTTCCTCTCGTCGGCTTTCTCGGCGGCGCTGGGGCTGATGTTCATCATCCTGCTGGCCCAGTTCAACAGCTTCTACAACTCGATCCTGGTCCTGCTCGCCGTCGTCCTGTCGACCACCGGCGTGCTGATCGGGATGATCGTGATGGACCAGACCTTCTCGATCATCATGACTGGCACGGGCATCGTCGCGCTGGCCGGGATCGTCGTGAACAACAACATCATCCTGATCGACACCTATCAGGAATACAGCCAGTACATGCCGCGGATCGAGGCGATCATCCGTACCGCGCAGGCCCGCATCCGACCCGTCATGCTGACGACGATCACGACGATGGCGGGCCTCGCGCCGATGGCCGTTGGTCTCAGCCTCGACTTTGCCGAGGGCGGCTACACGATCGACAGCCCCACCGCCCTCTGGTGGAAGCAGCTTGCAACGGCGGTCGTCTTCGGGCTGGGCATCGCCACGGTGCTGACGCTGGTGATCACGCCCTCGCTGCTGGCAATCCGCGTCTGGGCCACGACTTACGTCCGCTGGTTCGCCCGCCTGCTCGCCAGGCTCTCTTTCGGGCGGGCAAGTTCCGCGGCGCGGGACTGGGCGCTTCAGCGCGAAGCGCGCCGTGCCGGAATGGGCGAGATCATCTGGACGGAGGGAAGCGTCGACCCGGCACTGCCCCTTCACGCCCCGCATGTGCGAGCCGCCGAATGACCGGCGACACGGCGCGCAGGGAACCCGGCGCGCCGTGCAAGGATCAGAGCGGGAAGAAGAAACTGATCGCCGTCACGGCGGTCAGTCCGACGATGAGGTTCATCGGTACGCCTATCTTCAGGAAGTCGGCGAAACGGTAGTTGCCCGCCCCATAGACCAGCGTGTTGGTCTGGTAGCCGATAGGCGTCGCAAAGCTCGCGCTTGCAGAGAACATCACCGCGACGACAAAGGGACGCGGATCCACGCCAAGCTGGCCGGCGAGCCCGACCGCAATCGGAGTCAGGATGACCGCGACGGCGTTGTTCGTTACGACCTCGGTGAGGATTGACCCTACCACATATACCGCCACCAGCGCGATGAACGGCGACAGTCCCTGAAGCCAGGGCGTCAGGTAGGCGACGATCAGTTCCACCGCCCCGGTGTGCTCGAGCCCGGCGCCCACGATGAGCATGGCGAAGATCAGCACGAGGATCGAGGCGTCGATCGACCCCCAGGCCTCGTCGTTGTCGATGCAGCGCAGCACCAGGATCAGCGCGACACCGAGCAGGGCAAGGATGCCGATAGGCATGACGTCGAAGGCAGCGAGGACCACGATCCCCACCAGCGTCACGACCGCGATCGGCGCCTGGCGGCGGCGATAGGCTCGGCCGCCAGGCTCGGTAACCGAGATGACGTCCCCCGAGCGCGTCAGTTCCTCGAAACCCTCAGCCGTTCCTTCCAGCAGCAGCTTGTCGGCAGGACGCAGGCGCACGCTCGACAGGTCCGCCCCGGCGACATGGCCGGTACGATAGGCGCCGAGCACGCGCATGCCGGCGCGACGGCCCAGGGCAAGGTCCCCGATGCGCACGCCCGAGCTGCGCCGCGATGGAGCGACGATGGCCTCCGCCACACGCACCTGGGAGTCGGGGTCGAGCTCGATCGACCGGCGCATCCCGACCCGCACGCCCGAATGTTCCTCGAAGGTGAGCAACTCGGAGGTGGGTGCGATCACGATGACAGTGTCGCCTTTCTGGAGCACCTGCTCGCCGAGGTCGCGCCGCATGATCTGGCTGCCGCGCCGAAGACCGGTGATACGGATGCCGGAGCGTTGGAAGTCCGCGATTTCCGAAATCGGTTCCCCGATCTGGGGATAGTCCGCCCGGATCGTGATCTCCGAGAGGAAGTCCGTCTCGGCGCTGGCAAGCCCGTCGGAGGTACGGTCCGGCAGCAGGAAGCGGCCAAGGACCAGCATGGAAAGCCCACCCACGATCGCTACGACGATGCCGACAGGCGCGATCTCGAAGATGCTGAAGGGTTCAAGCCCGCTTTCCCGCGCAACGCCATCGACCAGGATGTTCGTCGAGGTCCCGATCAGCGTGCAGGTTCCGCCGAGAATGGCGGAATAGGACAGCGGGATGAGAAGGCGTGTCGGTGCCAGTCCCAGACTGTTGGCAAGCCGGATCACGACGGGGATCAGCACCAGCACCACGGGCGTGTTGTTCATGAAGGCCGAGGCGGCAATGGTGGCGGCGATGAAGATGCCGACCGCGAGCACAGGTCGCGTGCGGGCACGGCCGATGACGATGTCGGCGAGTGTGTCGAGGACCCCGGTTCGCACCAACGCGCCCGAGACGACGAACATCGCCGCGATGGTGATGGGCGCCGAGCTGGAGAAGACCTCCATCACGTCGCCCTGGGGCACGAGGCCCAGAACGATGAAAAGCGCCGCGGCGCCAGCGGCGGTGACATCGGGAGGGAATTTTTCGAGGGTGAAAGCGACGAATAGCAAGAACAGGATGGCGAGCGCCACGACAGAGGGTTCGAGACCCAGAATTGATTCCATGATCGTCCAAGTCTCCAAAATGACCGACACTCAACTCGCGCCGGTCAATTCGGGTTCATGGCCGCCCGCGATAATTGCTGCCCCTCGGCGGCTTGTCGCCGGCAAGCCCGGGCGGGATCAGCGCCCGTGGCCTGCGGCACGCCTCCCCCCACGGGGCCGGAAGGCTCACTCCGCCAGGATCGCCTCGCCATTTTGCCGCCGCAGCTTGGGGATCGTGACTGTCGCCAGCACCAGGGCACCAACCGAACAGATTGCGATGCCGATAACCATCGGTAGGGCGGTGCCGTCGAAAAACGGGCTCGCGATCGCGATCGACGCGCTCGCGGTCATCATCGTCATACAGCCACTGAGCGACGAGGCGATGCCCGCCCGCGCGCCATGCGCATCAAGCGCCACGACCATCGAGGAAGGGATCACCACACCGAGGAACATATAGGTCGTGAACAGACCGATCAGAAGCACCGGCAGCGCCCCGAAGCCCGACCCAACCAGCAGCGCGACACTCAGCGCGCCCGCGGTAAAGCCCGTGACGCCGCGGAGGATCAGTGTCGGCAGGCTCCAGCGCGCGGCCAGACGTCCGGCCATCTGGGTGGCGAAGAAGAACCCGATGGCATTGAAGGCGAAGGCGAGGGAAAACTGAACCGGCGAGAGACCGTATTGCCCGGTGTAGACGAAGGACGCATTGGCGATGAAGAGAAAGAAGCTCGACATCCCGAGCCCCGCGATCAGGGTCAGACCGACGAAGACCGGATCGCGGAAGAGGATGCGCGCGCTTCGGGCCAGTTCACGCGCGTTAACGTCACGCCGGTTCTCAGGTTTCAGCGTCTCGGGCAGGTTCACCATCGCCATGGTCAGGCTCGTCGCCGCCAGCAGAGCGAGCGCAAGGAAGATCAGGCGCCACGACCCGAAGGCCGATACGGCGCTGCCAGCCAGCGGGGCCAGCATCGGCGAGACGGAAATCACCAGCATGATCGTCGCCATCAGCTTCGTCGCCATGACACCGGTATACATATCGCGCACGATGGCGCGCGGCACGACCATGACGGCGGCGCCGCCCAACCCTTGCACTGCGCGCCCCAGCACCAGCATCTCGATCGACCCCGAGAGCGAACAGATCAGCGAGCCTACGACAAAGATGCTCATCCCGATTATGAGCGTGCGCTTGCGGCCGATCTGATCCGCCAGCGGGCCGTAGACCAGCTGCGTGATCCCGTAGGCCAGAAAATACGCGATCAGGGTCGCCTGCGCCCCGGTGACGGATGCGCCGAGCGACTCCTCTATGGCAGGCAGCGCGGGCAGATACATGTCGATGGCGAAGGGGCCGGTGACGCAGATCAACCCGAGAATCACAGCTGTACGAACCATACTCGCCTGCATCGGAACACCTGTAACTGGAATTGCCGGCACGGCTTGGCTGCGCGGGCTACGCCGAGTGATTGCCATGCAGGATTGCAATATTCAATTACCGCCGCGCCGAAAGTCACTGTTTGCGCGCGCACAGTGATTGTTCGTGTCTGAATCTGCGACCCTGTTGCTCTGCGTCCCACAGCGCTCTCAGGCTTCGTAATCCTCGCTCTGCTGACGTTGCCAGAGCTGGGCGTAGCGGCCCCCGCGTGCCAGCAGCTCCTCATGCGTCCCCTGCTCGACCACTTCGCCCTGTTCCAGCACGACGATCCGGTCCGCCTCGGCGATGGTCGAAAGACGGTGGGCGATGGTCAGCACCGTGCGTCCCTCGCCCGCGCGCCGCAGCGCTTCCTTGATCTCGTTCTCCGTCTCGCTGTCGAGCGCGCTTGTCGCCTCGTCGAGCAGCAGGATCGGCGGGTTCTTCAGAAGCGTGCGCGCGATGCCCACGCGCTGCTTCTCGCCGCCGGAAAGCTTCAGCCCCCGCTCGCCGACGGCAGTATCGTATCCCTCGGGCAGCCCGACAATGAAGTCGTGGATCTGCGCTGCCCGCGCCGCCGCCTCGATGTCCGCGCGCGTCGCTCCGTCACGGCCGTACGAGATGTTGTAGCCGATGGTGTCGTTGAAGAGCACGGTATCCTGCGGCACCACGCCGATGGCCGCATGCAGGCTGTCCTGGGTCACGTCGCGGATGTCTTGCCCGTCGATCCGCACCGAGCCGCCCATGACGTCGTAGAAGCGGAACAACAGCCGACCGATGGTCGACTTCCCCGAGCCGGTGGAGCCGACGATGGCCAGCATCTCGCCTGGCTCGGCGGTGATCGACACGCCCTTCAGGATCGGGCGCGCGGCGTCATAGCCGAAGCGCACGTTCTCCAGCTCGACCCGGCCCCCCTTGACCTGCAGCGGCCTGGCATCGGGGGCGTCCTCGATCTCGGCGGGCTGCTGGAGCAGGTCGAACATCTGACCCATGTCGACAAGGGCCTGGCGGATCTCGCGGTAGACGGTGCCGAGGAAGTTCAGAGGCACGGTGATCTGGATCATGTAGGCGTTGACCATCACGAAGTCGCCCACCGTCAGCGTGCCGTTCTGAACCCCGACCGCGGCCATGACCATCACGATGATCAGCCCGACCGAGATCAGCAGACCCTGCCCGAAGTTCAGGAAGCCCAGCGAATAGTTCGTCTTGATGGCCGCCGCCTCGTAGCCCTGCATCGCCTCGTCATAGCGGCGCGCCTCGCGTGCCTCGGCGTTGAAATACTTGACGGTTTCGTAATTCAGCAGGCTGTCGATGGCCTTCTGGTTCGCGTCGGTGTCCTGATCGTTCATCTGGCGGCGCAGCTTCACGCGCCACTCGGTCACGGCAAAGGTGAACCAGACGTAAAGCCCGATGGTGACGGCCACGACGACCAGGTACCAGAAGTCGAACATCCAGGCGAGAACGATGCCGATGAGCACCAGTTCGAGGATCAGCGGGCCGATGGAAAAGAGCAGGAAGCGCAGCAGGAAGTCGACCCCCTTCACGCCGCGTTCGATGATGCGGCTCAGCCCGCCGGTGCGGCGGGTGATGTGGTAGCGCATCGACAGGCGGTGGATATGCTCGAATGTCTCGAGCGCCAGATGGCGCAGGGCGCGCTGTCCGACCCGGGTGAAGACGACGTCGCGCAACTGCTGGAAGCCGGTATTGAGGATCCGCGCCATGCCGTAGGCGACCGTCAGGCCGACCGCACCCAGCGCCAGCATGGGCGCTCCGTCCTTCGCCAGCCCGTCGACCGCCCCCTTGTAGAGCATCGGCATCCCGACCGCGATCAGCTTGGCAACGAAGAGCCAGATCATCGCCCAGACGACCCGACGCTTCACCCAGGGCTCGTCCTTGGGCCAGAGATAAGGGGCGACCTTGCGGATCGTGCGCATGCCCGATGCCCGCGCCTCGCGTTTGAGGCGAGTCAGCTCCTCGGCTTCGGTCTCGGGCGCGTCCGTCGGCTGGGATGTGGTGTCAGATGGCATCCATCGTTCCGGCAAGGCTTCAGGGGCTTACATAGGGCCCGGCGCCCGGACATGCCAGCCCGACACGACCGAACTGATGACCGGCGTTGCCGCGTGGCGCTGGATGCGAAACTCAGTCCGGCAGGTCGAAGACCTGGCCCGGATAGATCAGATGCGGATTGCGGATCGACTGACGATTGGCCTCGAATACCTTGACATAGAGCACCCCCTCGCCATAGCGCCCACGGGCGATCGCCCAGAGGGTGTCTCCGGTCTGGACCGTGACCGCCGTGACAGCGCCGGCACCGCCCGCGGCTGCGGCGGCGAGCACTTCGGGCGTCTCGCGCTTGAAGGGCGTTTCGACGCGGCTTGTCACGGCCCCCGAAGCATCGACCGCGTCGACGCGAAGCGTATAGATGCCGCTTTCCACTTCCGGCAGATCGCCACGCCAGCGCCCGTCCGGGTCGACCGGCAGCGTGGCGACGGGTTCGTTGTCCAGATAGACACGGGTCTCGACCGTCCTTTCCTCGGCGCGGCCGGAAAGCTGGACGGACCCGGTATCCGAATAGCCGATCGTGTCGAGAATGACGTTCTCGAGCGCCCCCGGCAGGCTCTGCAAGACCTCGACGCCCTCTTCGGTCGACTTCAGCACGGCGACAGGCGCCTGCCTCTCGGTCCCGGTCCCGAGCGACGCGACATCGGTCGCGGACGCGGTCTGATCCGATGTTTGCGGCGTCGCGGTTTGCGTCGTCGACATCGCTCCCGAACCGTTCCCGGACGGCACGGCGGTCGGATCTTCGGCTACGGTCCGCGGCACGGGTTTTTCCGATGTCGCGAGTTCGCTCCCCGCCGCACCAGCGGCGGCGCCCTCCGATCCATGCGCCTCGCCCTGCCTTTCCGGCAAGGCGGCGGCTTCCGCGCCCGTCCTTGCCGTCTCGTTCGAAGGCGCGCCCGCAGCGGACCCGTCGGAAGCTACCCGTGACGGATCGAGTGTCGCGACCTGCATTTCGGATCGGGATGCCGCCGGTTCCGGACCGCCCTGTGCCTCGGCCACCGGCGCGTCCGCCTGACCGCCCCGTGCCACGACCGGTGCGAGGATGACCTCTTCGGACGACGCGACCTCGCCCGCTTCCGTCCTCTGGGTAAGTGTCAGAACAGGGGCGCCGCCGTCCGGCCTGATCGTGGCGATGGCGGCGAACTGTCCGCGCGCATCGGCCTGCGTCTCGACCATGCCGATGCCGTTGACCTCGATGGAAACCGCGCTGCCGGGCGCGGCACGGCCCGCGATGACGGCCAGCCCGTCGGCTTCGATACGCACGTCCTCGATCCGTGGCGGGGTTGCTTCGTCGTTCCCGTCCGCCTCAGACTGCGCAGTGCCGTCCGCCGCCTCCGGCGCGCCCGGTTCGTCGGTCCCTGCCTGCGCCTCAGCCGCCTTCGACTCTGGCGCAGTCGGGGCCGCTTCCCGCCCGCCTGCCGCATCCTGTTCGGGCGTCTGTGCCGTCTCGCCGACCGATGAGGTCACGGCGATCTTCGGGGGCGATCCTGCGTCGTCGCGTTTCAGACCGAAATAGGCGGCCGCCAGAACGCCGATCACGGCGAGCCCGCCGATCAGCAGACGCTTGCCCCATCCTTCGGACGGCGAGCCGGCCTTCATCATTTCGTAACCATTCCCGATCATACCCCTGCGAGCAGTCATAGGGGCGTTGAGCCTTTCTATCAGCCGCGGTATGACCGGTCAAAACCTCCCGCGCACCGCGCGCTGCATTTTCTTTCCCGAAAGCCTTGCCATGCATGCAAAATCCGTCTGCGTCTATTGCGGTTCGCGCCCCGGCGCCGACCCCGCCTACACCGAGGACGCGACCCGGATCGGCGCAGGCATCGCCCGAGCCGGCTGGCGGCTGGTCTACGGCGCGGGCGATGTGGGCCTCATGGGCAGCGTCGCGCGCGCCGCACAGACGGCGGGAGGCGATACATTCGGCGTCATTCCCCGTCATCTGGTCGAGTGGGAAGTCGGCAAGATAGACCTGACGCGCTACATCGTCACCGAGACGATGCACGAGCGCAAAAAGGTCATGTTCATGAACTCCGACGCCGTCGTCGTCCTGCCCGGCGGGGCCGGATCGCTCGACGAGCTGTTCGAGGTCCTGACCTGGCGCCAGCTCGGCCTGCATGAAAAGCCGGTCTTCATCGTCAACACCAAAGGCTACTGGACGCCGCTTTTCGGGCTTGTGGAAAATGTGGTCGAACAGGGCTTCGCAGATCGCACGCTGCTGGGTTTCTATGAGACGGTGCCGGACGCAAATGCTGCCCTCTCGGCCCTCGCCGACGCCTTCGCCTAGCCCGAGCGCGCGGCAAGCCGTTCAGTAGTCGTAGATGTGCTCAAGCCTCGCCGGCCCGTAGAGCGAGGCGCGCAGAAGTCCGGCGAGGCTTTCAACCGGGATGGCAACCAGATAACGCTCCCAGATCTCGTTGACCGGCACGATCGCCACAACCCTGGCCGTGGCCGGCATGATCGGCGTCTGGTGCGAGAGCAGGCTCACGAGGATGTCGTCATTGCCCGCGATCTCGACGAACTCGCCTCCGAAGGCTGCGATCCGGTCCGCCGTCCGGGTAAAGATCTCGTAGCGCGGCACCCTGAGCAGCAGGGCGCTGCCAAGCGGCTCGATGATCCGGCCCGAGGGCAGCTCATCGACATGATCCGGCCTGAGGCGGGTCACGACGATCAGCATGTCCGTCTCGTCCTGTCCCGTCGCCGCCACCGCGCCGGCGATCACCTGGGCGTAGGCGGCCTTGGCGCTCCACTCGATCCCGAGCGCGATGCGCCGCTCCCAGCCCCGCAGGTGATGGGTAACGGGAGCGTCCCAGAGCCGGGCACGCCACTGCGCGAAGTCGAAGCGGTACCAGGGCGTCTGTTCGAGGAATTCGGCATAGTCGGCGGCCATCTCTTCCTCGATCCGGTCCTGTTCCGTATCAGTGCCCGCCAGCGAGGCGAGCCTGCCAAGCGTGTTCTCGTAAACTGCCTTCGCGGCCATTTCGGTGGTGAAGCTTGCCCCCACGACATAGAGCGTTTGCCGCGCAGCCGTTCCGGCGTCGCCATAGCGGTCCGCCTCGCGGTTCATCGCGCAGCTCGACGTCCAGAAGGATCGCACCGCGTTCCAGTAGCCGAAATCCTGAGGCGCCGCTTCGAAAAGCGTTTCGGCATAGTCCCGGTAGGTGAACACGACGTGCCATTCGGGATAGGTCAGAAAGCTGCGTCCCTCGGGGCGGCGGTCCGTCTCGGAAGTGATGAACCGGGACGGCGCCTGAGTGTATAGGGGTCCGCGGCATTGCGTTTCCACCCAGAGGATGGTGCCGAACAGCCCCAGCACGAAGGTCGCCGCCGCCGCAAGAAGAAGCTTGAGGACAATCCCGGCGGCCCGCATCTAGCGCCACAACCGCGCCGCAACGACCGCGAAGCCGCCGAGAATGACATGCGGCGCGCTGGCGAGGATGTTGAAGACCAGACCATAGTCCTGCACCCCGAAGCGGCAGATACCGAGGTCGAGATAGCCCACCCCGGTGAAGACACCGAGGATGCCGTCGCCAAGGTAGGCCAGCCCGAACCACGTCAGGAACAGCCGCGCCGCGCGCGGCGAGGCGATCCCGGACCAGAGGGCCCAGAGCCCGGAGACGATGTGCAGCAGGTCGTCGTAGATATCCAGCGCGAAGATGCCGAAGGCGCGGCCCTCGAGGTCGGTGATTCCGGGCACGTAGTTCAGCGCCGCCGCAGCGAAGAGGACGGCGGCATAGCCGAGCGCGATCCACTGAAGGCGGGTCAGGGTCATGCCAGCGGCTCCAGATAGGTATTCCACAGCGCGTTGGAGAAACGCCCCTGCGGGTCGGTCTTCCGCTTGAGCGCGGCGAACGCGCGCGCCCCGGGATAGGCCGCCTCGAACTGATCCTGCGTCGCGTGCAGTCGATAGGGAAGGTAGTAGCTGCCGCCCGCATTCAGGGCACCATCGATCAGCGCCCGGGTCATGCGCGCCATGTCCGCTTCGGCCCGGGCCGTTCGTTCCTGCGAGAACAGCATCACCGCGGCGATCCGGTCCTCGGGCGCATAGGCCAGCAGGCTTTCGGTATCGGCGCGCACATAGCGCAGGGTGACGTTGAGCAGTTGCTGGTAAGAGGCCGGTATCACCTTGCGGCAGGTGGCGAAGAAGTCTTCCAGCCGCTCGGGAGGCAGGAAATATTCGTGCAGGATATCCGTGCGTGCGGGGTCGCGGTCGTCAAGTGTGACGACAGGTTCGTTGAGCAGCGAATTGCGTGTCACCTCGCCCGCGAGCTTCGGCGCCGCGACCGTCTCGACCCACCAGCGCAGGCCCTTCATCCGCTCGTCCTCGAGCTGGGCGCGGAAGAGGTGGCGCGATGCGCGCGACATCCAGCCCGAGCCCGACGCCGGCGGCAGGTCCGACTGGTCCGCCGCAGGGCGATAGGTGATCATCATCGCCTCGTCGAAGAACCGGGCGTGACTGACGTCCAGGCGCCCGTAGGCCATCGAGACAGCACCATCGCCGAGCACGGCGTCGCGAAAGGCCGGGCCGAAATCCGCGGCCGGAAGCACCTCGTGGCGTCCCGCCAGCCGCTGGTTCGCAACCGCTTCGAGTTCCAGCTCCGTGATGATCCCGAAAAGCCCGTAGCCCCCCATCGCCGCGCGGAACAGTTCAGCATTCTCATCGCGCGAGCATCTGACCTGCACGCCGTCGGCCGTCGTCATGACGATGCGGCGCACCGTGCTGCCGCAGCCCGAGAACGGGACCGGCCAGCCATGCGCGTTGACCGAAAAGGTCGCGGCGACACCGAAGTCGTTGTTGGATTGCATGACGGCAGGCGAGTCGCCGGCGGCATCCAGCGTCGCGATCACCCTGCTCCAGCGCGTTCCGGCTGCCACACGATAGGTCGTGCGATCCTCGCCGAGAACGATCTCGCCCTGATCGAGCGCCAGGTTCAGACCGTCGCGCGCGATGCTCTGCCCACCCATCGAATGGCGCGCTCCGGCGGCGATCACCGGGCGGTCCCCCGCCTCGGCCAACAGGCCGGGCAGACGTTTCGCAACATCGGCGCCGCCATCCGTCAGAGCCTCTTCCCGCCATACCGGCGTGGCGGAGAGTTGGCTGGCATCGTCGAGCATCCCCGGTTCGGGCGTGGGCAGCAGCGCAGGCCGCCAGCGCGCGCCACCATCCCAGGCCCGCATCGCAACGGCACCCAGCGCGGCCCCGGTCAGAACGAACAGCCCGCGCCGCGAAGGGCCCACGGCGGGAGCCTGCCGCTTCGGCCGCGCGGTTTTCCGCGTCAGCCTGTCAATTTCGCGTCTCTTGCCCGTCATCTCACCTTCCCGACCCCTGCCCCGATACACGCGCGCCGCCGGGGGGAGGTCAAGACCCTAGCGTCAGGCCTCAAGCCTCTTCAAGACGTCGCATTGCGACAGCAACACCTGCGAAGCGCGCGAAAAAAAAGACGCCCGGCACTGGGCCGGGCGTCCTTCTTACAATATATCGCGCAACCGCTCACATGCGCGAGGCGACATTCTCCCAGTTCACCAGCTTGTCGAGGAAGTTGGTGAGATAGGCAGGGCGCTTGTTGCGGAAGTCGATGTAATAGGAATGCTCCCACACATCGCAGCCCAGCAGCGCGGTCTGGCCGAAGCACAGCGGGTTCACGCCATTTTCGGTCTTCGTCACTTTCAGCGAACCGTCGCTGTCCTTCACCAGCCAGGCCCAGCCCGAACCGAACTGGCCTGCACCGGCGGCCGAGAATTCTTCCTTGAACTTGTCGACAGATCCGAATGCCTCGGTCAGCGCGCTTTCCAGTTCGCCCGGCATCTTCTTCTCGCCCGGTCCCATCATCTCCCAGAACTGGGTGTGGTTCCAATGCTGCGAGGCGTTGTTGAAGATGCCCGACTGCGCGACCGCGCCCTTCTGGTATGTGCCCTTGACGATCTCTTCGACCGACTTGCCTTCCCACTCGGTGCCCTTGACGGCGTTGCTGCCGTTGTCGACATAGGCCTTGTGGTGGATGTCGTGGTGATACTCGAGCGTCTCCTTCGACATGCCGAGGTCGGCAAGCGCGTCATGAGCATAGGGAAGGTCGGGAAGTTCGAATGCCATTTCTGGGCCCCCTTTGAGTTGGTTTTCGTCTCCTCGCCTGACATGTCGCACAAAGGCTTCAAAGGTCAAGGCAGAGACCTGCGGGGCCGCGGTTCTTCGCGACCCCATTGAACGGCAGAACGCGGCGGCGGGGCAAACTGTTCCGGGCGCGCCGGTTCAAGGGACCCGGCTATCGGGGAAATATCCGACTTCCGACCCCTCCTGTGCCGCCACACAGAGGACATCGAAGACATATTGCGCCACGCTGCGGAAGCACATGACGTAGAACTCGTCCGCCCGCTCCATCCAAATGCCAGCGGCCACCTGCGCCATGCGCGTGCGCCGGAACGTCCCGGGACCGAACGCTTCGGGCGAGAAGTCGACCGGACAGAGCTTGGCCAGCACCTCGCGGGCACGGGGACCGCCCACATGGAAGAGCGCGCGGGCGTCCGAAACGTTCACCGCCAGCGCGTGCGTGCCGCCTTGCGTGGATGCAAGCTTGGCCATCGCACCGGGAACCTCGTCATAGGGACAGAGTACCAGCAACTCGTCCGGGCTCATCCAGAGAATGCCGCGGTCCTGTTCCACATGCGCCTTCCGGGGATCGGGCATGTCGACGGCGGCTATCCCGGTCGCGGCATTCTTCAGCGCCACATGCGAAAGATCGCCGCGCAGGGTGATCATTCCCTGGCGCGTCGCCTCGGAAATCGTCGCGATGCCCCCGTCGAACCGGGCGCCCCCGAGTGCGGTGATCGCGTCAGACATTCTGCTTGCCGCCTTCCTTGTCGTAAAAGACCGGATCGACGATCCTCGCCCGGTAGGTCTTGCCGTCTGTGCCGGGGAATTCCAGCTCGTCGCCCATCCTGTCCGGCCCGTGCAGCACGAGGCCCATCGCGATGCCCCTGCCCAGCGTGGGCGAATGGTAGGTCGACGTGACCCTGCCCTGCACGTTGCGCTGCCCGTTGGCGTTCTCGCCCTCCGCGACCGCGTAGGCCCCGTCGGGCAGCACGGACCCGTCGGTGGTCTCGAGACCGACGAGCTTCCAGCGTTGCGGATCGGCCATATGGCTGCGTGCCTGTGCGCGCTTGCCGATATAGTCGTCCTTCTTCTTCGAGATCGCCCAGTCGAGCCCCAGATCCTGCGGGATCACGGTTCCGTCCGTCTCGTCGCCGATCATGATAAAGCCCTTCTCGGCCCGCAGGATGTGAAGGCACTCCGTACCGTAGGGCATCACCCCGAGATCGTTGCCGGCGACCAGCAGCGCATCCCAGAGCGCCTGCCCGCGCCCGGCGTCCACGGCGATCTCGTAGCTGAGCTCTCCGGAGAACGAAATGCGGTAGATGCGCACGCTGAACCCGCCGAGGTCGCCCTCTGCACAGTCCATGAAGCCGAGGGCCTCCTTCGAAACATCCATGCCGCCGAGTTTCTCGAGGCACTTGCGCGCGTTCGGGCCCACGACGGCGATCTGGGCGTATTGCTCGGTCAAGTTGGCGACATGCACCTTCATGTCCCACCATTCCGTCTGGAGCCATTCCTCCATGTGCTGATGGATACGCTCTGCGCCGCCGGTCGTGGTGTGGCAAAGGAAGGTCTCGTCGTCGAGCCGGGCAACAACGCCATCGTCGATGAGGAAACCGTTCTCCGAGCACATCAGACCGTAGCGGCATTTGCCCGGTTTGAGCGTGCTCATCATGTTGGTGTACATCAGATCCAGGAACGCGCCGGCATCCGGCCCCTTGACGATCAGCTTTCCGAGCGTCGAGGCATCCAGAAGCCCGAGGTTCTCGCGGGTGTTGATCACTTCGCGGTGCACCGCCTGCTCGACGCTTTCGCCCGCGCGCTGGAAGCAGTAGGGCCGCCGCCACTGTCCGACGGGCTCCCAATGCGCCCCGTGCGCCTCGTGCCACGCGTGCATCGGTGTCCGCCGGATCGGCTGGAACACCGCGCCGCGCGCCTCGCCACCGATGGCGCCCATCGAGATCGGCGTGTAGGGCGGACGGAAGGTGGTGGTGCCGACCTGCGGAATCGGCGTGTTGAGGGCCCCCGCCAGCGTGGCCAGACCGTTCACGTTGCTCAGCTTGCCCTGATCGGTTGCCATGCCCAGCGTGGTGTAGCGCTTGGCGTGTTCGACGCTTTCGAACCCCTCGCGCGCAGCAAGCTGGATGTCAGACACCTTCACGTCGTTCTGGTAGTCGAGCCAGGCTTTCGCGCGCAGATCCGCCCCTGCGCCCTGCGGCATCAGCCAGACCGGCATCATCGGGGCGACATCATCCGTCTCGCCCACCGGGCAATCGGTATGCCGGACGTCGAATCCTGCGGCCGAGGCAGCCATCTTGCCCGCCTGATCCGCGTCGCCCAGCACGTCCACCAGCCGCATCGCACCGCTTGCCGCGCCTGCGGGGGTGACGAACCCTTCTCCATCCGCCCCTGTGGGTGGGCGGTTCGGATCGGGCTTGAAGCAGGCATGTTCGCTGTCCCAGACCAGCTTGCCGCCGCAGTGGGACCACAGATGAACCGCCGGCGACCATCCGCCCGACATGGCGACGGCGTCGCAGGCGATCTCCTCGAGCACCGAGCCTTCGCCGGCCTGCGAACAGATCGCCACGCCGGTAACACGCTTGCCGCCCGTGACCTGCGCGATCCCGTGGCCCAGCAGCACGCGGATGCCAAGTTCCTTCGCGCGGCGCATCGCCGGGCTGTCCTCGGCGGTCACGCGGGCATCGACGATGAGCGGTACGACAAGGCCGGCCTCCTTCAGGGCAAAGGCGGTCTTGTAGGCGTTGTCGTTGTTCGTGACGACGACCGTCCGGTCGCCGATGGAAACGCCATAATTGACCACATAGTCGCGCACGGCCGAGGCGAGCATGACGCCGGGGATGTCGTTGCCCGCGAATGCCAAAGGACGCTCGATCGCGCCCGTCGCGGTCACCACATGGCGCGCGCGGATGCGCCAGAGCCGGTGGCGGGGACCCTTGCGCCCGGGCACGTGGTCCGAAAGCTGCTCATACCCCAGAACATAGCCGTGATCGTAGACACCGGCCCCCGTCATTCGGGTGCGCAGGGTCACGTTCTCCATGCCGCCAAGTTCGGACAGGATGCGGTCGACGAACTCCGCAACCGGATGCCCGTCGATCAGGCCGCCATCCACCGGCGCGCGCCCGCCCCAATGCGGCGACTGCTCCATCACGATGACCTTGGCGCCCGAAAGCGCTGCCGCCTTCGCCGCCTGAAGTCCCGCCACCCCACCACCGATCACCGCCACGTCGCAAAAGGCGTGGAAATGCTCGTAGGTATCGGCGTCGCGCGCCTTCGGCGCTTTCCCGAGACCCGCCGACTGGCGGATGAAGGGCTCGTAGACATGTTTCCAGAAGACGCGCGGATACATGAACATCTTGTAATAGAATCCGGCAGGCAGGAACCGGCTAAGCGAGGCATTGACCGCCCCGAGATCGAATTCCAGGCTCGGCCAGTGGTTCTGGCTCTGAGCCGTGAGCCCGTCGAAAAGCTCGGTCGTCGTGGCGCGCTGGTTCGGCTCGAACCGTCCCTCGCTGCCCAGATTGACCAGCGCGTTGGGCTCTTCTGCCCCGCTTGCCACGACTCCGCGCGGGCGGTGGTACTTGAACGAGCGGCCGACCATCATCTGGTCGTTGGCCAGCAGGGCCGAGGCAAGCGTGTCGCCCTCGAGACCGTGAAGCCGCCTGCCGTTGAAGCAGAACTCCAGCGCGCGGCTCCTGTTCAGGAGCCGGCCCCCGGTCGACAGTCTGGTGCTCATCGAAGGACCCTCTCGCGCGCTGGAATGCTGTATGCCCCGGCCGAGATGTCGGCGGAGATGTCAGCGCAAGGACGTAGCGTCAGAAGCGTCACGTCAGATCCCTCCACCGCCAGCCGGGACGCTTTTCACGGATCCTTGCAAGAAGGTCGTCCGGCGGCGCGCCGGTCTGGGCCGGATAGGTTCCGAAAACCTCGAGCGTGGTGGTATCGCGTGCGGCGTGAAACCATTTGCCACAGCCGTAAACGTGTCGCCAACGCTCGAAATGCACGCCACGCGGATTTTCACGCATGAAGAGGTACTGCTCGAAGTCTTCCTCGGAAGAGCCGGGCCCGAACCGGCGCAGATGCGCCTCACCGCCCGCGTGGAATTCGGTTTCCTCGGCGGTCACACCGCAGACGGGGCAGGTCAGGATCAGCATGCCGCCACCTCGGGCGCTGTCAGCACGGCGCGCACGGTCCCGGAATTCGGGTGGAAGGTGTAGGGGTCAGTCCGCCGATGCGAGAAGCGTCTGGGACTCGCCGAAGAACCACCGCTCCGTCTGGTCGGACTGCAAAGTGTATCCGACGCCGTCCTCCGATCGTTCGATCCTCGGCTCGAACACGGAATAGGCAAGTGCCGAGACCACGAAAACCAGGAGGCCTGCGATACCTCTGTTGTTAGCTGGCCGGGTCTGCGGATAATAGCAGCTGTCCTCTGCCATCTCGTTTCTCCCACGCAATCATGTGACGCAGGGGAAACTTCGCGGGTGACGTGAAAGTTCCCATCGAATGAAAATTTCTCACAACCGTCGAAAACGCGGGCTGTCGGGAAGAGGATAGAAGGGCCCATCAGTGCGCCACCCCCGCCGCGACACTTTCGTCGATGAAGCGGCCTTCGCGGAAGCGATCAAGCCCGAACGCGTCGGTCAGCGGGCCATGCCCCTTCGCCATCAGTTCGGCCATGGCCCAGCCCGATCCGGGCGTCGCCTTGAAACCGCCGGTGCCCCAGCCGCAATTGATGAAGACATTCTCGACCGGCGTCTTGCTGAGGATGGGCGATCGGTCTCCGGTCACATCCACGATCCCGCCCCACTGGCGCAGCATCTTGAGGCGCGAGATCATCGGGAAGGTCTCGATGAGCGCCCGCACCGTTTCCTCGATGTGATGGAAGGCCCCGCGCTGCGTGTAGTTGTTGTATCCATCCGTGCCGCCGCCGATCACCATCTCGCCCTTGTCTGACTGGCTCATGTAGCCGTGTACCGTATTTGCCATGACGACGACATCCATGCAGGGCTTGATCGGCTCGCTCACCAGCGCCTGCAGGGCGACGCTCTCGATCGGAAGGCGGAAGCCCGCCATGCCCGCGACGACGCCGGAATTGCCCGCCACGACGATGCCGAGCTTGTCGCAACCGATCTCGCCCTTTTCCGTGCGCACGCCCCGGACCTTGCCGCCCTCTGTGTTCACGCCCGTCACGGCGCATTGCTGGATGATGTCCATGCCCATGTCCGAACAGGCGCGCGCATAGCCCCAGGCGACGGCATCGTGGCGCGCCGTACCGCCGCGCGCCTGCCACAGGCCGCCGAGCACGGGATAGCGCGGGCCGTCGATGTTGATGATCGGCACCAGTTCCTTGACCCTTTGCGCTCCGATGTATTCGGTCGATACGCCCTGCAGCGCATTGGCATGGGCCGTGCGCTGGTAGCCGCGCACCTCGTGGTGTGTCTGGGCCAGCATGATCAGTCCGCGCGGGCTGAACATCACGTTGTAGTTCAGGTCCTGGCTCATGGTCTCGTAGAGGCTGCGCGACTTCTCGTAGATCGCCGCGGACGGGTCCTGCAGGTAGTTCGAGCGGATGATGGTGGTGTTGCGCCCCGTATTGCCGCCGCCGAGCCAGCCCTTCTCGATCACCGCCACGTTGGTGCTGCCGAAACGCTTGCCAAGGTAGTAGGCCGTGGCGAGCCCATGCCCGCCCGCGCCCACGATCACCACATCGTAGTGCTTTTTGGGTTCCGGACTGCGCCATGCGCGTTCCCAGCCCACATGGTGGCGGAAGGCCTCACGCGCGACGGCAAAGACGGAGTAGCGTTTCATCGGCAGGCACTCTCGGGACGGACGGAAGGTCGGACGGGTTCCTTTTGGGCCAAGCACCGCATTGCGCCTGACCCCGCGCGGCACTTCCTAACAGCTTTGCGACACCCACCGCAATTCCACGCGAAGCCCTGGCCCAGCGGCGAAATGACCCTTTTGCACCGGCCGCCCGACCGATACATGGTTAGGACGTCGGAGACAGGGGGTGTCATGTCGTTCTGGATCATTGCCATCGGATTGTCGCTGGCCGTGGCGATGCTTCTTGTCCTCGCCCTGCGCGCGCGCCGGGCGGACCTGGGGATGTTGCCTGCGGAATACGACCTGCGCGTCTATCGCGACCAGCTCGGCGAGGTCGAGCGGGACCTCGCGCGCGGCGTGATCGAGAAGGACGATGCCGACCGGCTCAGGGCCGAAGTCGCGCGGCGCGTCCTCGCCGCCGACGCCGCCCTGGGACGCGAGCGCACGGAAGTCGAAACCGGCGGCGGCGCACCGCTCCTGAGCGTGGGCATCGGCCTGCTCCTCGTCGTCGGCAGTCTTGCCCTGTACCTCCAGCTCGGCCAGCCCGGCTATGGCGATCTGTCGCGCGCGGACCGCATCCGCGTCGCGGCCGAGCTGCGGGCCGACCGCCCCAACCAGGCGCAGGCCGAGGCGAGCCTTCCGCCCTTCGAGATGCCCGAAGACGTCGACAGCGGATATGGCGCGCTTCTGGAGCAGCTGCGCGCCACCGTCGCCAAGCGGCCCGAGGACCTGCAGGGCCAGATCCTGCTGGCGCAGAACGAGGCCAACATCGGCAACTACGCGGCTGCCGCACGGGCCCAGGAACAGGTTCTGCGCCTCAAGGGCGATGATGTGGCTGTCGGGGATCTTACCGATTATGCCGACATGCTGGTGCTCGCCGCAGGCGGCTATGTCTCGCCGGAGGCCGAGGACGTCGTGCAGCGGGTGCTTGCCCGCAATCCGACAGACGGAGTCGCGCGCTACTATTACGGGCTCATGCTGGCGCAGACCGGACGTCCCGACCAGGCCTTCCGCATCTGGGAAAGCCTGTTGCGGGAAGGGCCTTCCGACGCGCTCTGGATCGCACCGATCCGGGCGCAGATCGAGGAACTGGGGTTTCGCGCCGGGGTTCGCTACAGCCTGCCGCCCCTGCCCGAGGCCCCCGCCCTTCGAGGCCCGTCGCAATCCGACATCGACGCCGCCTCCGAGATGACGCCCCAGGAACGGATGGGGATGATCGAGGGCATGGTCGCCGGACTTTCCGAAAGACTCGCGACCGAGGGCGGACCGGCCGAGGACTGGGCGAGGCTCGTGACCGCGCTCGCCGTCCTCGGAAGGCACGAAGAGGCGCAGCGGATCTATGAAGAGGCCCTGGGCGTCTTCGCGGACACACCGGAAGCGCTGGACCGCATCCGCGGTGCCGGTAGCCAGGCGGGCATCGCGGAATGAGCCTTTCATGATCGTCGACGACTTCGACGCGTTCCTCGACGCGCTCCCGAGGCAGCAGGCCATCGCCGGGCTTGATCTGGGAACGATGACCATCGGCGTGGCGGTCAGCGACACGCTGACCTCGGTGGCGTCGCCCCTCGAGACCATCCGCCGGAAGAAATTCACACTGGACGCGGAACGGCTCGAGGCGATCCTCGCGCCGCGACGGATCGGAGGGCTGGTGCTGGGCCTGCCGCGCAACATGGACGGAAGCGAGGGGCCGCGCTGCCAGTCGACCCGGGCTTTCGCGCGCAACCTCTCGCGTCGACCGGCGCTGGAGGCGATGCCGATCACCTTCTGGGACGAGCGGCTGAGCACGGTTGCGGCGGAACGCGCGCTTCTCGAGGCGGATACGTCGCGCAAACGTCGCGCCGAGGTTATCGATCACGTGGCCGCTGCCTATATCCTGCAGGGAGCGCTGGACCGCATCCGCGTGATGCGGGCACAACAGGGCTGAAGCGAGGCGCATATGAGCGAAGATATCTGGACCCGCAACGAGGTCGAAAGCCCCTGCGTGCGCGTCTGCGTCATCCATCCCGAGGCGCGTCTGTGCACCGGCTGCCTGCGCACGGTCGAGGAAATTACCGGATGGTCGAAGATGAGCCCCGAAGAACGGCGCGAGATCATGGCCGGTCTGCCCGACCGTCAGTCCCAACTGACCCGCCGACGCGGCGGCCGCGCGGCACGACTGGCGCGCTAGCCGCGAGGCGCATGACCCGGTTCAGTCGATCTCGACCTCGGCAACCGTCTCGAAACACATCCGGTCGCAAAGCGACTGTACCCCGATCGTGGCCCGTCCTCCTATCCCGGCATCGCCAAACACGTCTGCGAGGATGTCCGAGCAGCCGCTCGACACCAGGTGCACGTCGTTGAAGCCGGGCTCGCAGGCCACGAAACAGAGGCAACGGATCAGGGACCGGACCCGTCCGAGATCCCCCAGCGCGTGCTTCATCCCGCCGATCATGTTGATGCCGGTCAGGCGCGCCGCCTCGTAGCCCTGGGCGACGCTCACCTCCGCGCCGATGCGGCCCGGATGCAGGATCTTGCCCCCTGCGACAGGCGTGTGCCCCGAAAGATAGAGCACGTTGCCGACGATGCGGTGCGTGCGCATTCGGCCATAGCTGGTTCCGTAATAGCTGTCGCCGAAATCCGGCAGGACCAGCCCTAGTTCGCGCACACGTTCCTCGGCTGTCACGGGCGATTCTCCCTGCACATTGCACGTCGACACTCGCGCTGCCGCCCGTCGCCGGCAAGCCTGCCGTCATCCTCTCAGCGTGACTGCAGCTTGCGGGCCTCCTCTCCGGCAAGGCGAAGCACCTCCTTCATGTAGGGCTTTCCCAGATCGTCGACGCGCACCGCCGCATAAAGCCGCCGGGTCAGACCCTTTTTCGTCAGCGGGCGCGTCACGTAGTCCGAACTGTACTTCACCTCGCGCACGACCCAGTCAGGCAGCACCGCCACTCCCCGGTTCGAGGCCACCAGCAGCAGGATGACCGCTGTCAGTTCCACCTGCCGGATCGCGGCGGGTTCGACCTTGGCCGGGATCAGCAGTTGCGAGAAGACGTCGAGCCGGGTGCGCTCGACCGGATAGGTGATGAGGGTCTCGTCCCGGAAATCCGCGGCTTCGACATAGGGTTTCTGTGCCAGCGGATGCACCGAGGCCGCGACGAAGACGGGCGCATAGTCGAAGAGTTCGACGAATTCGATTCCGGGCAGCTCTTCCGGATCCGAGGAGATCACCACATCCACCTCCTCGCGCAGGAGCGCGGGCATCGCCTCGAATGCCAGACCGGGGCGGATGTCGACATCGACCTCGCCCCATGTCTGCCTGAACCGCTCGAGCACCGGGAACAACCATTCGAAACAAGCGTGGCATTCGATCGCGATATGCAGCCGCCCGCTGCTGCCCTCGCGCAGGCCCTCGAACTCGGCCTGAAGCGCCTCGAGCTGCGGCAGCACCTGTTGCGCGAGCTTCAGCAGCCTCAGCCCCGCCGGAGAAAGCTTCAGCGGTTTGGAACGCCTGACGAAAAGCTCTACCCCCGCCTGATCCTCCAGATGCTTGACCTGATGGCTCAGGGCGGACTGCGTGATGTGCAGCCGATCTGCGGCCCGTGCCAGACCCCCGGCCTCGTGGATGGCCTGAACCGTGCGCAGGTGGCGGAACTCGATATGCATGGCGGACTCATGTTGAAGATGAAAGTTATGAGTTTGTCTCATGGAGAACGCTGTGCGACAAGGGGGCAAGCCACAAGGAATCCAGCATGTCCGCACCTTCCGTTTCGTTCGAGGTCTTTCCGCCCCGCTCCATCGATGCCAGCTTCAAGCTCTTCGAGACGGCCCAGACCCTGGCGCCACTGGCACCGCGCTTCTTCTCGGTCACCTACGGCGCCGGCGGAGCGACCCGCGACCTGACGCATGACGCGGCCTGGACGCTGCACCACCGCACCGGCCTTCCGGTTGCGGCGCATCTGACCTGTGTCGGCACCAGCAAGGCAGAGACCCTTGCCGTCGCCCGCCGCTTTGCGAAGGCCGGCGTTACCGACATCGTTGCCCTGAGAGGCGATCCGCCGGCGGGCGAAGGGCGCTTTGCACCCCACCCGGAAGGATTTGCAAACTCCGTCGAGCTGATCGGCGCGCTTGCCGAGACGGGCCAGTTCACGCTGCGCGTGGGCGCCTACCCCGAGCGTCACCCCGAAGCCGCGACGGCGCGGGCCGATATCGACTGGCTCAAGGCCAAGCTCGACGCGGGCGCGACGGAAGCGATCACCCAGTTCTTCTTCGAGGCCGAGACCTTCCTGCGCTTCCGCGATGCCTGCGCCGATGCCGGGATCACCGCCCCCATCGTTCCGGGCATCCTGCCGATCACGAACTGGAAGAATGCCCGCAGCTTCGCCCTGCGCTGCGGCACGGGCGTTCCCGCATGGCTCGACCAGGCCTTCGACGCCGCCACCCGCGACGACCGCCACGACCTGCTGGCCACGGCGCTCTGCACCGAGCTCTGCTCCGATCTGGTCGACGAAGGCGTCGACAGCCTGCATTTCTACACCCTGAACCGGCCCGAGCTGACCCGCGAGGTCTGCCACGCGCTTGGCGTGACGCCGGTCGCCTCGGTGCGCAACGTTGCGTAACGCTTGAAGGCGCACATAAATCGCCCCTAGCCTTTCCGGAGGAACCCCGCCCCCGGAAATACGCACATGCCCATCGCCCAAAGCTCCGCCGATCTTCCGGCACCGGACGACATCCGCTCGCTCTCGGGCCTCGAGATCATGCGAGCGATTCTCGAGGGTCGCCTTCCCGGACCTCCCATCGGCCAGACCATGGGCTTCACCCTTGATTCGGTGGAGGACGGAAAGGTGCGCTTCCGGGGCACGCCCGAATTCAGCGTCACCAACCCGATGGGCACCGTGCACGGCGGCTGGTACGCCACATTGCCCGACAGCGCGATGGCATGTGCCGTGATGACGCGGATTCCGCCCGGCACTGTCTATACGACGCTGGAATTCAAGGTGAACATCCTGCGGCCGATCCCGCTGGGAACCCCCGTGCTCTGTATCGGCGAGACCGATCACGTCGGCCGCTCGACCGGCGTCGCGCGCGGCGAATTGCGCGGCGAAGCTGATGGCAGGCTCTTTGCCACCGGCTCGACCACCTGCATGGTGATGGCCAGGCCCGGATGACGGGCCCGAGGGGGCGTTGACGCTTCCGGCGCGTCACGCCACAACGGTCGCATGGATCACTTTTCTCCCGTAACCCTCGGATTTCTGGGCAGCCTTGCAGCGGGGCTGATGACCGCCGCGGGGGCGATTCCGGTACTTTTCGGCAAAAGCGCAAGCGGGGCGATGCGCGACCTGTCCCTCGGATTCGCGGCGGGTGTCATGCTGGCCGCCTCCTTCTTCTCGCTGATCATCCCCGCGCTCGACGCCGCGACCGAGCAGTATGGCGAAGGGGCGATTCCGGCCGGGATCGCCGTCATCGGCATCCTTGCGGGAATGGGTGCCGTCGCTTTGCTGAACGAGTTGCTGCCGCACGAACATTTCGAGGCCGGCCGCGAGGGGCCCGCGGCGATCGCCCTGCGCCGGATCTGGCTTTTCGTCATCGCGATCACGATTCACAATTTTCCCGAAGGCCTTGCGGTCGGTGTCGGCTTCGGATCGCAGGGCGTGACGGGCGGCATGCCGCTTGCGATCGGGATCGGGCTGCAGAACATGCCCGAGGGCCTCGCGGTCGCGGTCGCGCTGTCGGGGGAACGCTACAGCCGCTGGCGGGCCTGGGGCATTGCCGCGCTGACCGGGCTCGTGGAACCGCTCGGGGGCCTGTTCGGAGCCGCAGTCGTCTCGATCTCGCAGGACGTCCTGCCCTGGGGCCTGACCTTCGCCGCAGGAGCGATGCTCTATGTGATCAGTCACGAGATCATCCCCGAGACCCATCGCAGCGGCCATCAGAAGCTCGCGACCGCGGGGCTTGCCATCGGGCTCGTGCTGATGCTGTTCCTGGATGTCTGGCTGGCCTGAGGCGTCTGACCCGACCTCAGGTCCGACACTTGGCAATATGGGCTTGCCGGGCCAGGACAGGCGGCGCAAACCGACAAACGCGGCGGTCTGCGCAGTATCGGCAGGATACCGGCAGGCAGCGTATCGGCGCGGGTATGGCCAACGCCGCCGGCATTCCTTTCCGCGGCACCCGACTGGAAGCCGTGCCCCGTTTCGGCGACGGTCAGCCCGGCACGTGGCAGATGCAGCGCGGCATTTACTCGCCTCTCAGACGGTGCGGCCCCACCAGACCAGACCGCGCGGTTCCGGTTGCATGGCACGGCGCACCGCTACGCTTTCGTGCAGCCGTTCCGAGCGATCCGCACCCGGCACGCGCGCACGGCGCGAGATGAAGAACTTGCCGTAGCCGCGGTTGCGTCCGATCGACGGCGCCGTCGGATCCGTCGGATAGCGCTGACGCCAGCCGGCTGGCAACGGCAGCCCGCAACCCTCGGCCTTCTCGAGCATCCAGACCAGCGAGATGTTCGACAGCGGTCGGGCCTCCTGACAGGCGTTGATCTGTCCGCCCACGTCTCCATGGGTTCCCGGGAACCAGAGTTGTTCGAGCTTGCCTTCGCGCCTGTCGCTCGATTTCCACAGAACCGGGGCGTAGATCACCCGTGTCTCGTCCAGCGCCAGGGCCTGATAGCCCGCCCGGACGTTGTTGCTGATCTCGTGATTGTGGAAATTGTACTTGGGCGTGCTGAACCGCCAGAGGACAGGCAGGTTCAGGCCCAGCGATTTCACTGTGTCCCAGACCCCGATCATCTCGATCGGCACATCCCTGATGCAGCGTGCGCGGGCAAAGACGCGCGCGGTTCGGCTGCCTGGATCGCCCTGGTAGTGGCGGAACACGTCGCGGACGTTCCTTTCCGTCGCCTGCTCGGCCTTGAGCAGGCCGACGAGGTCGATCATTCCCGCAAGCGAGCGCACCGCATAGGCCCCCCGGGAATAGCCGAACATGAAGATCCGGTCGCCCGGCCGATAGCGCGAGGCGAGGTAGCCATAGGCGCGCCTTATGATGCGGTTGATGCCGTGTCCCACGAAGAGGTCATGGGCCGAGCGCCAGTCCTGCCATTGCATCCCGGGTTCGTAATAGATCGAGAGTTGCGAGCCCATCTCGCGGCAGAGCCGGTAGGCAAGACCTGCGTTGGTTTCCATCCCCGCTTCCAGCGAGGAAAGTGTCCCGTCAAGGATGATCACGTGGATGACCGCCCCGCGGCGCGGACCGAAATCGGCTGCAGGCCGCCTCCATACGGCGGCATGCAGCCAGCTGAGGATCTTATTGCGCCGCGATCGCCTCATTCTGCAGCAGCTCCCAAACATGTTGCGGCGTGAACGGCATGTCGGCCTGACGCACCCCGCGCGACCAGAGCGCGTCCTGCACGGCATTCGCCACCGCCGCCAGCGCGCCGACGGTCCCGGCCTCGCCGCAGCCCTTCATCCCCATGGCATTGGCCGTGGAGGGCACGGGTTCGGAGGTGAAGCCGATGTTGGGCACATCGGTGAAGCGCGGCATCGCGTAGTCCATGAAGGTCGCCGTCAGCAGCTGCCCGTCCTCGTCATAGACCGTGCGTTCCATGAGCGCCTGGCCGATGCCCTGCACCACCCCGCCATGCACCTGCCCCTCGGCCAGCATCGGGTTGATCAGGTTCCCGAAGTCGTCCACCACGGTGTAGCGATCGACCTCCACCGCCCCTGTCTCGGGATCCACGACCACCTCGCAGACGTGGCAACCGTTCGGAAAGCTCCGCGCGGGCAGCGTCGCGCGCTCTTCGTGCACCAGAAGATCCTCGCGGCCTTTCGCACGGGCCATCTCGGCCACTTCGAGCATGGTGGGCGTCTCGTTGCTGCCCTCGGCGCGGAAGCGTTCGTCGTCGAAGCTGATGGCCGACGCGTCGACGCCCAGTTCCTCGGCCAGGAAGTCGGTGAAGACTTCCGTCATCTTCGCAACCGTGGCCAGCGTGGCGTTGGTCTGGGTCGTGACCGAACGCGAGCCGCCCGTACCGCCGCCCTTGGCGATGAGATCGCTGTCGCCCTGAACGACGAGGATCTTCTCGGGCGCAATCCCGGTCTGGTCCGCGAGGAATTTCGCATAGACCGTCTCGTGTCCCTGGCCGTTCGACTGAGTGCCGACGTAGATCGTCACCGTACCATCCTCGTTGAAGGTCACTTTCGCGCCCTCCGAAGGATCGCCCAGAATGCTTTCGATATAGTAACAGGTCCCCAGACCCCGAAGCCGCCCCTGCCGGGCGTCCTCGGACCGGCGGTCCGTGAAGCCCTCCACATCCGCCTGCGCCCTCGCGCGCTCGGCCACCCTGACGAAATCGCCCACGTCGTAGGTCTCGCCCGTGGCGGTGGTATACGGAAACTGATCCGGCTTGATGAAATTGATCCGCCGCAATTCGAAGGGGTCGATCCCGAGTTCGCGCGCGGCCCGGTCGATCACGCGCTCGAGAAGATAGATCGCCTCGGGCCGTCCCGCGCCGCGATAGGCGTCCACCGGTACGGTATTGGTGTAATACCCCTCGACCTGAAGCCAGGTCGTCTGCACGTCATAGGTGCCCATCAGCACCCGCGAGAAAAGGAAGGTCTGTATCATCTGCGCGAAGGTGGAATTGTAGGCTCCGAGATCGCATTTCGTCCGCACCCGGTAGGCGGTGATGCGGTTGTCGGCGTCAAAGGCCAGCTCGCCCACCGAGACCAGCGCGCGCCCGCCATTGTCGCTCAGCATCGCCTCGGTCCGGTCCGACATCCAGATAACCGGCTTGCCCGTCACCCGCGCCGCCTGAGCGACCGGGAAGTGCTCGGGATAAGAGAAACTCTTCATCCCGAAACCGCCGCCCGTATCCGGGTTGGTCACGCGCACCTTCTCGGCCGGCAGCCCGAAGGCCGCCATCATCCGGTCCTTGTGCGCCCAGACGCCCTGCCCGTTGATCGCAATGTGCAGCTTGTCGCCTTCCCACTGGGCGTAGCAGCCCCGCGGCTCCATCGAGTTGACGATGATCCGGTTGTCGCCGACCTCGAGCGAGACCACTCGCGCCGCCTCGGCAAAGGCCTTCTCGGTTGCGTCCTCGTCTCCCTGCCCCCAGTCGAAGGCCAGGTTGCCCGGCGCCTCGGCATGGATATCGACCCCGCCCTTCTCAAGTCCCAGCTGTGCGGGAAGCTCCTCGTAGTCGAGCTCGATCATCTCGATCGCATCGCGCGCCTGATCCGAGGTTTCCGCCACGACCATCACCACGGGCTCGCCCACGAAGTTAAGCTTGCCCCTGGCCAGCACGGGCCGCAGCGGCGCCGCACCTTGGCTGCCGTCCCGGTTCTTCTGTGTCGTCGCGGCCATGGCGATGTTTATGCCCGCCGCCTCCATGTCCTCGATGGTCAGCACGGCCTGCACCCCGGGCGCTTCGCGGGCCGCCGAGACGTCCAGCGCGGTGATCTTGGCATGCGCCACGGGCGAGCGCAGGAAATGCGCCCGAAGCGCGCCCTCCGGGGCCACATCCTCCATGTACTGCCCCTGCCCAGTCAGAAATCGAACGTCCTCGACACGCTTCACCGGCTGGCTCTTGCCGAACTTATCCATGAAAATGCTCCCTGCTGGCGAACGTGGATGTCGCGCCGCTTTGGCGCGGCACCGGGCGGACACTAACGGCACGGACGGGCTTGTAAAGGCGAGGACCGAGCTTTCCCGCCGCCACGGCGAACGCTGCGATCAGACGCCGCGCAAACCACCAGCCAGGACGCGACGCGACCGCCCCTCGCGGCGGTTCGGACCCCCCGAACGTGATGGCAAGGCGAAGGGGCGGCCCGCCCCCTTCTTTACGGCGGAGGCGGACGCGCCTTGCTGGCTTTCAGGTGTTTCCGTGAGTGAGGCCCGGCTGCGCCCGAGGCATCTGCCCGGTCGGAAATTGACCGGTCCCAAACGCTGCGCCGTCATGAGGTTCAATCCTCACATTCATGATTTCACGCCGAACCCGGGGCGCACAGTCAGGAATTCCATACCTCGCAACCGCCCGGCCGGATTTCACCCAAGCAGGCGCGCGCCCGCGGCCATTTCCCGCACCGCCGCCTTCCCCTTTGCCCCATCCTCGGCTAGATGATCCCTCCGACAGCAGACGAAGGACGCGACGCCCATGGCGCTGGACAAGACATTCGACGCGAAGGAGGCCGAGAGCCGACTCTACGCCGCCTGGGAAGAGGCCGGCGCCTTCAAGGCAGGGGCCAATGCCTCGCGCCCCGAAACCTTCTGCATCATGATCCCGCCGCCGAACGTGACCGGCTCGCTTCACATGGGACATGCCTTCAACAACACGCTTCAGGACATCCTGGTGCGCTGGCACCGCATGCGCGGCTTCGACACGCTCTGGCAGCCCGGTCAGGATCATGCGGGCATCGCCACCCAGATGGTGGTCGAGCGCGAACTGGCAAAATCCAACATGCGCCGCACCGATTTCTCGCGCGAGGAATTCGTCAGCAAGGTCTGGGGCCAGAAGAAGCAGTCCGGCGGCACCATCATCGGACAATTGAAGCGCCTCGGAGCCTCGCTCGACTGGTCGCGCAACGCCTTCACCATGTCCGGCGCTCCCGGTGCGCCCGAGGGCGAGGACGGCAATTTCCACGACGCCGTCATCAAGGTCTTCGTGGACATGTACAACAAGGGCCTGATCTACCGCGGCAAGCGGCTGGTCAACTGGGACCCGCATTTCGAGACCGCGATCTCCGACCTGGAGGTCGAGAACGTCGAGGTCGACGGCCACATGTGGCACTTCAAGTACCCGCTGGCAGGGGGCGAGACCTACACCTACGTCGAGAAGGACGAGGACGGCAATGTGGTGCTGGAGGAGGAGCGCGACTACATCTCCATCGCCACCACGCGCCCCGAGACGATGCTGGGCGACGGCGCGGTCGCGGTGCATCCGTCGGATGAGCGTTACGCGCCAATCGTCGGTAAACTCTGCGAAATTCCGGTCGGCCCGAAAGAGCATCGCCGGATGATCCCGATCATCACCGACGACTATCCGGACCCGGATTTCGGATCCGGCGCGGTGAAGATCACCGGGGCGCATGACTTCAACGACTACGGCGTGGCGCAGCGCAACGGCATCCCGATGTACCGGTTGATGGACACGCGCGGCCACATGCGCGACGACGGCGCCCCCTATGCCGAGGCCGCCGCCATCGCCATGGCCGTGGCGAAAGGTGAGAAGATCCTGAGCGAGGCCGAGGCCGACGCCCTCAACCTCGTCCCCGACGACCTGCGCGGTCTGGACCGCTTCGAGGCGCGGAAGCGCGTGGTCGATCAGATCACACGCGAAGGGCTTGCCGTCATGGTCCCCGATCACGACGCCGACCCTGAGGAAACGTTCGACCCCGCCGACACGCCGCTGCTGAAGCCGCTGGTCGAGTCGAAGAAGATCATGCAACCCTTTGGCGACAGATCGAAAACCGTCATCGAGCCGATGCTGACAGACCAGTGGTTTGTCGAGACCTCGAAGATCGTCCAGCCCGCCATCGACGCGGTGCGCAACGGAGAGGTCACGATCCTGCCCGAGCAGGACCGCAAGGTCTATTTCAACTGGCTGGAAAACATCGAACCCTGGTGCATCTCCCGCCAGCTCTGGTGGGGGCACCAGATTCCGGTGTGGTTCGACGCGGACGGCAATCAGTATTGCGCCCCGAGTGAAGCGGAAGCGCAGGCCAAGGCAGGTGCAGGCGTGGCGCTGACCCGCGACCCCGACGTCCTCGACACCTGGTTCTCCTCCGGCCTCTGGCCCATCGGCACGCTGGGCTGGCCAGAGAAGACTTCGGAACTCGAGAAATACTTCCCCACCTCCGTCCTCGTCACCGGCTTCGACATCATCTTCTTCTGGGTCGCCCGGATGATGATGATGCAATACGCAGTGGTGGGCCAAAAGCCGTTCGACACCGTCTATGTCCACGCCCTCGTCCGCGACGAGAAGGGCAAGAAGATGTCGAAATCGCTCGGCAACGTGCTCGACCCGCTGGAGCTGATCGACGAATACGGCGCCGATGCCGTGCGCTTCACGCTGACATCGATGGCCGCGATGGGCCGTGACCTGAAGTTGTCCACGCAACGCATTGCCGGCTATCGGAATTTCGGTACCAAACTCTGGAACGCCTGCCGCTTCGCCGAGATGAACGGCGTCTTCGAGGCCCCGCGCGCTCCGGTCCATGCGGATGGCGCCATTGACCTCGCCCCGCAATTTCCGGTCAACAAGTGGATTGTCGGTGAAACCGCCCGCGTCCGCGAAACCGTGGACGAGGCGCTGACAAACTTCCGCTTCAACGACGCAGCCAACGCGCTTTACGCATTCGTCTGGGGCACGGTCTGCGACTGGTATGTGGAACTCTCCAAGCCCCTGCTGCAGGACGCCGACAACGCCGAGGCCGCGCCCGAGACGCGCGCCGTCATGGCGTGGGTGCTCGACCAGTGTCTCGTGCTGCTGCATCCGATCATGCCCTTCGTGACCGAAGAGCTGTGGGACAAGACCGGCGCGCGCACGGGGATGCTGGTCCATGCCGACTGGCCGACCTACGCCTCCGATGCGCTGGTCGATTCGCAGGCGGATCACGAAATCAACTGGGTCATCTCGCTGATCGAGAACATCCGCTCGGCACGGGCGCAGATGCATGTTCCGGCGGGTCTCTACGTGGCGCTGCTGGCGACCGACATCGACACTGCGGGCGAAGCTGCCTGGGCGCGCAACGAGGCGATGATCAAGCGTCTCGCCCGGGTGGCCGACCTCGACCGCGTGGCAAGCTTCCCGAAGGGTACCGTCTCGATCGCCGTTCGTGGCGCGAGCTTTGGGCTTCCGCTGGCCGATATCATCGACATCGCCGAAGAGAAGGCGCGGCTGCAAAAGTCCCTCGACAAGCTCGGCAAGGAGCTCGGCGGCCTGCGCGGCCGGCTCAAGAACCCGAACTTCGCCGCTTCGGCCCCAGAGGAGGTGGTCGAGGAGACCCGCGCCAACCTTGTCCTGCGCGAGGAAGAGGAAGCCAAGCTGCGCGAGGCACTGGAGCGGCTGGCCGAGCTCGGCTGAGCGCTATGCAAACCTGGGCGCGCGCTTTGCAAATTGCGCCGCCACCACTTCCATCTGCTCAGGCCTGCCGATCAGCGCCGCCTGTTCGCGAGACTCCGCCAGCAGGACCTCGGCTTCATCGGCGGTTTCCGCCATCGCGATCAGCCGCTTCGCGGCCCGGATGGCATTCGGTCCCTTCGCCGCGATGGCGCGCGCGAGCTCAATCGCCGAGGCCATCGGATCCTCGGCAAGTTCCGTGACCAGCCCGCAGCGTTCGGCCTGCGCGCCATCCACTGGCGCTGCGGTGTAGATCAGCCGGCGCATGACGTCCGATCGCACCAGCCGCGGCAGCAGCACCATGCCACCCATGTCCGGCACGATTCCCCATTTCATTTCCATCACCGCAAGCCGCGCGCTGGGTGCGGCGATGCGGATGTCGGCCCCCAGCGCCAGTTGCAGACCCGCGCCGAAGACGTTGCCGTGCAGCACGGCGATGACCGGTATCTCGAGCCGCCGCAGCGCAAGGGAGAATTCCTGCCACTGGTTCGTCGTCCCATCTCCGTGGGTGCGCGGCAGGATTGCCGTGCCGGGATCCTTGCCGATCAGCCCGCTCAGCGCTTCGAGATCGATCCCGGCGCAGAAGTCCGGTCCCTCGCCCGACAGGATGACAACCCGCGCTTCGGAGGCCGCGATGTCGGCGGCGGCGGCAATGACGGCGTCAATCATCTCCTGATCGACCGCGTTGCGTTTTTCCGGCCGCACCAAGCGGATCCGGGCGACATGATCGGCAATTTCAAGTGCCACGCGGGCCATGTTGACTATCTCCCCTGTCGGCGCAATCAGACCTCAGCGACAGGCTTCGCGCCAGCGAAACGTGACGGCAGAGGCCCCTTGCCAGCGCCGCCGGCCAGGTCTTATCTGCCGCCATGACACGCTTTCGCCTCACGCCGCTTGCCGCTTCGCTGCCCTCCACCGTGCCGTTTGTCGGCCCCGAAACGCAGGAGCGCGCGCGCGGTGCCACCTTCGCCGTCCGGCTGGGCGCGAATGAAAGCGTATTCGGACCGTCGCCCAGGGCGATCGAGGCGATGGCGGCAACCGGCCACTGGATGTACGGCGACCCCGAGAACCACGAGCTTCGCACGGCGCTTGCCCGCCATCACGACATCGCGCCCGAATGCATCGTCGTGGGCGAGGGCATCGACGGGCTGCTCGGGTATCTGGTGCGTCTCTTCGTCGGTCCCGGCGATGCCGTTGTGACGTCCGAGGGGGCGTATCCCACCTTCAATTTCCATGTGGCAGGCTACGGCGGCACGTTGCACAAGGTGCCCTACAAGGGCGACTTCGAGGACCCGGAAACGCTGTTTGCAAAATCCGCCGAGGTCTTTGCAAAGCTGGTATATCTAGCGAACCCGGACAATCCCATGGGCACCCATCACAGTGGCGCGCGACTGGCAGCGGCGATGGACGGCCTGCCCGAGGGAACGCTTTTCGTTCTGGACGAGGCCTATGTGGATTGCGCACCGGAGGGCACTGCCCTGCCGCTCCCGGCGGACGATCCGCGGGTGATCCGGATGCGCACCTTCTCGAAGGTCTACGGACTTGCGGGTGCACGGGTAGGCTATGCCATCGGACATCCCGACCTGATCCTCTCCTTCAACAAGGTCCGCAACCATTTCGGCATGAGCCGGGCGGCACAGGCGGGGGCGCTGGCGGCGCTCGGGGATGACACATGGCTGGCCGAGGTCCGGCGACGCATCGCCGCGTCGCGGGAACGGATCGCCGGCATCGCGCTTTCGCACGGCCTCGTGCCGGTACCGTCAGCCACGAATTTCGTCGCCATCGATTGCGGGGGCGACGGTGCCTTCGCCAGGCGCGTCCTCGACGGTCTGATCGCGCGCGGCATCTTCGTGCGCATGCCCTTCGCGCCGCCCCAGAACCGCTGCATCCGCATCAGTTGCGGAACGGACGATGACCTCGATCTCTTCGCCGCCGCGCTGCCCGGTGCTCTGGAGGATGCCCGGGCCCGGTGACGCGGCGCCGGCGCGTGCTATGCTTGAGGGCGGGAACTTCGCAGGAGGCGCGGCATGGATGGCGACAGACGCGGCCGGGCACCGGATTACACGACGGCCTGCGTCGTGATGTTCGGCGTCAATCTCGGCTGGGTGCTGCTGACGCTCTTCGCGCTCTGGGGACTTCCCGCCGCCATGGCGGCGGGCTTTCTGCTGAACCGATGGATCGGGCGTATCGCGGCGCGCCGGCAGACGGAGGCCGCTGCGCGGCGCTAGGCGCCCCCGATCACCTCTGCCGCCGCTTCGAGCGCGCCCTTGCCGCGCGCGATACCCAGCGCGGCCATGCCGCTTTCGATACCGCCCAGCAGTCCCATGATCATGTGTCCGTTGACATGGCCCATGTGCCCGAGCCGGAAGAAGCCGTGCTCGCCCGGATCGCCGGGCTCGGCCATGCCGAGTCCGATGCCGAGGGTCAGGCCGATGTTGCGCTCGGTCCAGTTCCGCAGCTCGGTCCCGCCCGGCGCGTCGAGGCGCAGGGCGGTTACGGCATGGCTGCGCAACGCCGGATCGGCGACATTGAGCCGCAACGATCCGCCCTGCCCCCAGGCCGCGCAGGCCGCCCAGATCGCGCGGGCAAGGGTCGCATGACGGGCCCAGACCCGTTCGAGACCCTCTGAATGCAGCATGTCGAGCGCTGCCCGCAGGCCGTAGATGTGATGCGTGGGCGCGGTCCCCGCCCAGTGATGCGCGAAGATCTTCGGGTTGGCGCGCGGCTCCCAGTCCCAGTAGCGGCTGACGCGCGCCATGCGGTCGCGAACCTGCGCCGCGCGGTCGTTGAAGAACACGAAGCCCAGCCCCGGCGGCACCATCAGCCCCTTCTGGCAGCCCGCCACCATCACGTCGACGCCCCAGTCGTCCATCTCGAACACGTCGCAGGCCAGCGAGGCGATGCAATCCACCATCAGGAGCGCCGGATGGCCGGTCTCGTCCAGCGCCTTGCGCAGGGCCGCGATGTCGCTTCGCACGGAACTCGAAGTATCGACGTGAACCGCCAGCAGCGCCTTGATGCGATGCGCCCTGTCCGCGGAAAGGGCCTCGGCCACGCGGGCGGCGTCGATGGGTGCGGATTTTCCGAAATCCAGCATCTCGACCTCGGCGCCAAGCCCCGCCGCCATCTCGCCCCAGCCGTGCCCGAAACGGCCCGTCGCCGCGACCAGCACGGTTTCACCCTCCGCGACCGTGTTGGCGAGAGCGGCTTCCCAGGCAGCATGGCCGTTGCCGATGTAGATCGCCACATGATGGCGTGTCCGGGCGACACGGCGCAGGTCCGCGACGAGCTGCGGCATCATGTCCGGCAGCGCGCCCGCATAGATGTTCGGTGCGCCGCGGTGCATCGCGTTCAGAACGGCGTCGGGCATCACCGAAGGGCCGGGAATGGCAAGATACGGCCTTCCCTGCGACAGGTCCGGATTTTGGGGCATGGGTGCTGTCCTTTCAGGTCGCGGCCACACTAGCCGGACCGCGCACGCCGTCAATCCGCCCCGATGCTTGCATGCCGCGCGCTCGGGCCCTAAACCGGGGAACCGGCAAGGCTGCGCGCCTTGCGCAACGGCGAAAGCGGAACGATGCCCGACGACAGCTACACCTCGGCCCATCTGGTCGGCTGGCTCTGGCGAACCTACCTGAGAAAGCACCTGCCGGCCCTTTTGGTCGCGCTGGCCTTCATGACCCTGGAAGGTTCGATGCTGGGCGCGTTGGCCTATCTCATGGAGCCGATGTTCGACCAGGTCTTCGTTTCCGGCAACGGCCGGATGCTCATTCTGGTCAGTTTCGTGCTGATCGGGATCTTTCTCGTGCGCGCCGTCTCGGGTGTGGTGCAGAAGGTGCTCCTGACGCGCATCTCGCAGAAGACGGCGGCCGAGCTGCGCATGGATCTGCTCGATCACATGATGAAACAGGACGGGGCCTTTCATCAGAGCCATCCGCCGGGCTTCCTGATCCAGCGGGTCCAGACGGACGTCAACGCCGTCAACGATGTCTGGCGTGCGGTGATCACAGGCGCCGGGCGCGACGCGATCGGGCTTGTCGTGCTGCTGGGCGTCGCGATCAACGTCGATCCGGTTTGGGCTCTGCTCGCCTGCATCGGCATCCCGATCCTCGTGCTTCCGGCGGCATTCGCGCAGAAATTCGTGCGTCAGCGGTCGCGAGAGGCCCGCGATCTGGGCGCGACCCTCGCGACACGGCTCGACGAGGTGTTCCACGGCATCGTGCCGATCAAGCTGAATTCCCTCGAGGGATACCAGTCGCGCCAGTATCGCGACCTGACCAGGCTTTTCGTCCGCACCCAGGTGCGGACCGCCTTCGGCTCGGCGGCGATCCCCGCAATGATCGACATCATCTCGGGGCTCGGTTTCATGGCCGTGATCCTTTACGGCGGTTCCGAGATCATCGCCGGCGAGAAGACCATCGGCCAGTTCATGACCTTCTTCACCGCCATGGGCTTTGCCTTCGATCCGATGCGCCGGCTTGGGTCGATGAGCGGACTCTGGCAGGTCGCCGCCTCGGCCATCGAGCGGCTGAAAGAGCTGATGGACGCGCCGGTCGTTCTGGAATCACCGGCAAGTCCTGCCCCGCTGCCGAGCGCGCCGCTGGATATCGTGCTGGAAGACGTGTCGCTTTCATATGGCGAGGCGCAGGTGCTGACGGATCTGTCCCTGACCGCGCGCGCGGGCGAGACCACGGCGCTTGTCGGCGCGTCCGGAGCGGGCAAGTCGACGATCTTCAATCTGCTCACGCGGCTTGTCGATCCGGACAAGGGGTCCGTCCGGATCGGCGGGACCGAGGCGCGCGCGCTGGCCATACCGGACCTGCGCAGCCTCTTTTCGGTGGTCACGCAAGAGGCGCTGCTGTTCGACGAAACCCTGCGCGAGAATATCCTGCTGGGCCGGACGGACGTCAGCGACGAGAGATTGCGGGCCGTGCTCGACGCCGCCCATGTCAGCGATTTCGTCGACAAGCTTCAATACGGGCTCGACACCCGGGTCGGGCCGCGCGGCTCGGCTCTGTCCGGCGGACAGCGACAGCGGGTCGTCATTGCGCGCGCGCTTCTGCGCGATACCCCGATCCTGCTGCTGGACGAGGCAACCTCTGCGCTTGATGCGCAATCCGAACAGGTGGTGCAGGACGCGCTCGACCGGCTGGCCGCAGGGCGCACGACTGTGGTCATCGCGCACCGCCTGTCGACGATCCGCGGGGCGGACAAGATCGTCGTGATGGACCGGGGCCGTGTCGTCGACGAGGGCACGCATGAGGAATTGCTGGAACGGGGCGGGATCTACGCCGACCTCTACCGTCTGCAGTTCCAGGACGGCAAAATCGTCTCGGACAACCGCCTGATGCGTCCGGCGGTGGTCAAGGACCCGGCGCAACCCGCCGTGATCTCGTTCTTCCAGCGCTGGAGCCAGGCGCTGTTCGGCTAGCGATTGTAGTCCTGCGCAAGGCGCTCGGGCGAGGCACCCAGGCCATAGCGCGTCAGCGTCCAGAGATTGCGCGACCCGCGGCGCAGCCATCCGCCGCGATGGTACTTTCCGGCGCTGGTCATCGCGCGCGCGTCAATTCGCGCCAGACGGCCCCTCAATGCGCGGACAAGCGCCACGTCCTCCATGAGAGGCTGATCCGGGTAGCCCCCGACATCCCGGTAAAGCTGTGCCGGAACCAGAAGGCCCTGGTCGCCATAGGGCAGGCCCATGCGGCTGCGCAGGTTCGCCCACAGTGCCACCAACCGCCCGCGCGCGCCGCCGGAAACGAAGCCCAGCCGGAACCAGCCCGCCTTTTGCGTCCCGAGATGTTCCAGCACCGGCTCGACCCATCCCGGGGCAAGAACCGTGTCGGCATGCAGGACAAGCATCCAGCTGCCCTTCGCCGCTTCGCATCCTCTTCGCAGCTGCCCCCCGCGCGAGGGCGCACCCTCGATGACGGTCGCACCCCAGGCCCGGGCAAGCGCAACCGTACCGTCATCCGAACCGCCGTCGGACACGATCAGTTCGCGGATCAGTCCGGCCTCGAGGCCCGGCATGAGCGCATGCAGGCAACTGCCGAGCACGGGTTCGGCATTGAGGGTCGGAACGATCACCGAGACGGGTGCACGCATATGGTCGTACCTTTCATCCTTGCAGTCGGGGTTTTATATGCGATGCAGCCCTCGAATAGGAGTCCCCCATGACCGATCGCCGCATCCTGCGCATCTCCGGCGCCGACAGGATCGAATTCCTGCAGGGCCTCGTGACGAACGATGTCCACAAGCTCGACAGCGGCATGGTCTACGCCGCCCTGCTGACCCCGCAAGGCAAGTACATCGCGGATTTCTTCCTGTCGCGCGACGGCGACAGCGTCCTTCTCGATGTCGCGGAGCCACACGCCGACGGGCTGGCGCAGAGGCTCGCGATGTACAGGCTCAGGGCGGATGTCAGGATCGACGAGACGGGGCTTCACCTGCACCGGGGTCTGGGCGAGCCCCCCGAGGACGGCTTTGCCGATCCGCGTTCGCCCGCGCTTGGCTGGCGGGCCTACCGCGATGCGCCGCAGGACACGGATGACGTCGACTGGACCGCGTTGCGCGTGGAGCATCTGGTGCCGGAAACGGGGGTGGAACTGACGCCCGACAGCTTCATCCTGGAGGCCGGATTCGAGCGGCTCTCGGGGGTCGATTTCCGCAAGGGCTGCTATGTCGGACAGGAAGTCACCGCGCGCATGAAGCACAAGACAGAGCTGCGCAAGGGTCTGGCGCGGGTTCTCGTGGACGGGCATGCAGAGCCGGGAACCGAGATTACCGCAGAGGGCAAGGCGGCCGGAATGCTGCTGAGCCGGTCCGGCAACCGCGCCATCGCCTATCTGCGCTTCGACCGCACCACCCACGCGATGCTTGCCGGAACCGCTCACGTCAGCCTCGACGCTGACAGTCCGGTCGGGGGCCCGGCACGCAAATAGCGCGGGGAAAGCCCCCCTTGCGCGCTGTTCAGTTGGTCTTTCGGCTGGAGAGAAACGGCAATGGCGCCACCGGTATGCCCTCCTCGATCAGCGCCTTGGCCTCCTTGCCGGTCGCCTCGCCGTAGATCGCGCGTTCGGGCGTCGCGCCGAGATACATCGAACGGGCCTCCATGGCGAACCTGGGACCGACGTAGTCGGCGTTCTCCTCGATATGTCTGCGCAACTCCGACAGGGCGCGCTCGCGCTCGCCCGAGGGTCTGGAAAGTTGCCCGGAATCAGGACGCTCGGCGGTCGACACGTTCGGCGCCATCAACGCCTTGCTGACACCATCCCCACCGCATACCGCGCAGGCCAGATGGCCCGCCTTCTGAAGCGCATCGAAGGCCGCCGCCGACTGGAACCAGCTTTCGAAATCATGTCCGTCGGCGCATTTCAACTTGTACTGGATCATGCTCGTTCATGGATTCAAGGATTTAGCATGCATCAATTGGGGCACGATCCGCGCTCCGTCAAGTGCTGCGCCCGCCCGGGCGCTGCTGCTTGTGAAAGGCCGAGGCGTGAATGATACTCGCGCGCATGAGCCGCATTGCCTTCCTCCTGGCGTTCCTCTCGCTGCTGCTGCAGCCCGCTGGCCGGGCCGAGGCGCAGTTGACGGTCTTCGCCGCCGCAAGCCTGCGCGAGGCGCTGGACGAGGCGGGCGCGGCCTCGGGGCTCGACCCTGTGATGTCCTATGCGGGCTCGGGCGCGATCGCGCGCCAGATCGCGCAGGGCGCCCCCGCCGACGTGGTTTTCCTGGCCAATGCGCAGTGGATGGACTGGCTTGGGAACGAGGGACTGCTGCTGCCGGGCACGCGCCGCGACCTGCTGGGAAACGCGCTTGTGCTGATCGGCCCCGCGGGATCCGCGCCCCTGCCCGACCCCGATGCCGGCATGCTGCTTGAACGTCTCGATGGCGGGCGGCTTGCGATGGGCGAGCGCGTCTCGGTCCCGGCGGGCAGCTATGCGAAGGCATGGCTGGACCGCATCGGCGCATGGGAGACGGTCGTGCCCCATCTGGCGGAAACCGCCGACGTTCGCGGCGCGCTGGCCTTCGTGGCCCTCGGAGAGGCCCCGCTCGGGATCGTATATGCCACCGATGCGGTGGCCGAACCGCGGGTCGGGGTGCTCTGGACCGTGCCGGAGGACCAGTATCCGGCCATCCTCTACCCTGCCGCAGCGGTGACGGAGGCGGGCCGCGATTTCCTCGACTTCCTCGCCTCGCCCCGGGCGGCCGCGATCTTCCGCCGCCACGGCTTCCGCACCCTCGGGGCAGGCCTCCCATGATCGAGGCCGCCGGCTGGGCCGCGCTGCGCCTTTCGCTCTGGGTGGCCCTGTGGTCGACAGTCTGCGCCCTGCCCTTCGCGATCTGGGCGGCATGGGCGCTGGCGCGCCGCGAGTTTCGCGGCAAGGCGCTGCTCAACGCGGCCGTCCACCTTCCGCTTGTCCTGCCGCCTGTGGTGACAGGCTACCTTCTGCTGCTGGGCTTCGGGCGTCACGCGCCCCTCGGCCAGTTCCTCGAGGACTGGTTCGGGCTTGTCTTCTCCTTCCGCTGGACCGGTGCGGCGCTGGCCGCCGCGGTGATGAGCTTCCCGCTCATGGTCCGGGCCATCCGGCTCGCATTCGAGGCAGTCGACATGAAGCTTGAACAGGCGGCGGCAACCCTTGGCGCGCCGGGCTGGGCGCTGTTTGCCCGGGTGACGCTGCCGCTTGCCCTGCCCGGCGTCCTTGCCGGCGCGGTCATGGGCTTTGCCAAGGCGCTCGGCGAGTTCGGCGCCACGATCACCTTCGTCGCGAACATCCCCGGACAGACGCAGACCCTGCCAAGCGCGATATATTCTCTGCTTCAGGTTCCCGGCGCCGAGCGTCAGGCCGCGGCACTGGTCATTCTGGCCTGCGGCTTCGCCATCGGGGCCGTCCTCGTTTCCGAATGGCTTGCCCGCAGGGTCGCGGCGCGGATCGCAGGCGCATGAGCCTTTCGGTCGCCTTGTCCCATCGCTTCCCTGATGCGGCCCTCGATCTCGCCTTCGAGGGCGGGCCGGGGATCACCGCACTCTTCGGCCGTTCGGGGGCCGGAAAGACCACGGTCATCAACATCATCGCCGGGCTGATGCGGCCGGATCGCGGACGCGTGGCGGTCAACGGCCGTGTCCTGCTTGACACCGGCGCGGGCGTATTCCTGCCCGCCCACCGCCGCCGGCTGGGCTACGTGTTTCAGGATGCCCGGCTCTTTCCGCATCTCGACGTCCGCCAGAACCTGTCGTTCGGCATCCGCTATGCCGCGACGGACCGGGCGGGTCCCGGCATCGGGGAGGTCGCCGACCTGCTCGGTATCGCGGCCCTCATGGGTCGGACGCCCGCGACGCTGTCGGGCGGCGAGAAGAGCCGCGTCGCCCTGGGCCGCGCCTTGCTGAGCCGTCCGGACATGCTGCTCATGGACGAACCGCTCGCGTCGCTGGACACGGCGCGAAAGCAGGACATCCTGCCCTATCTCGAGCGCCTGCGCGACGGACCGCTGAAGCTTCCGATCCTCTACGTGAGCCATTCCCTGGACGAGGTGGCCCGGCTTGCCGACACGCTGGTGCTCATCCGCGACGGGCAGGTCGCGGCGCAGGGGCCGCTCTTCGACGTGCTGGCCGATCCCGCGGCGGTGCCCCTGATCGGCGTGCGCGACGCGGGCGCAGTGATCGAGGCGACAGTCCTCTCGCACGCAAGCGACGGCCTGACCAGCCTGCAGATCAGCGCGGGCCAGATCGAACTGCCCGGCGTGCAGGCCCCGACCGGCGCGCGGGTTCGCCTGCGGGTGCTCGCGCAGGACGTCATCCTCGCCACGACGCGTCCCGAGGGGCTGTCCTCCCGCAATATCCTTCCGGTGACGGTGACCGCGATCCATCCCGGAGGCGGCCCGGGGGCGGCGGTGGCGCTTGCCTGCGGCAGCGACCGGCTGCTGGCACGGGTGACCGCACGCGCGGTGTCGGAAATGGGATTGCGGCCGGGCCAGGACTGCTACGCCATCTTCCAGGCCACCACCGTGGCCCCCGGCAGCATCGGACGCTGAGCGCAGGCGCCGCCCTACCGCGGCCGCGCGACCTTTCCACCGACCCGCATCCGCAATCGCTCGGTCAGTTCGGAGACGGGTACATCGGCGTCGATCGCGAGCTTGCGCAGCGCGAAATGCACATGCGCCATATCCTGATAGTAGCTGGTATAGGCATAGTTGGTCGCCGCCCCCGCCACCGCGCCCAGGATCGGCACCGCCTGCGCGGCAAGCTTCTGGCCCATCACGAGCGCAAGCCGGGGCGCCACCTTCGAGATGATGCCCTGGACGGCCGCGCCGGTCAGGGTGATCCGGGTCGAGAGGAAGGCAAGATCGGCGCCGTCATCGACCGAGAGTGGACCGGCTGAGGCGAAGACCTGAATGCAGTCGAACTGAACGTTCTCGGCCTCGGGGTCAAAGCCGTATTCCGCGGCAACCCCCTCGATCACCCGCAACAGCAGCGTGGTCGTCACCGGAAGCTCGGCCAGCGCCGTCGGCAGGCCACCCGCGCCACCCGCCGCGCCCATCGCCGCGCTGACGGCGGAATTGAGCCAGCTCTTCTGATCCCTGACCACCGCGCGCGAGCCGTGAGCCGCCCTGAGGGCCTGGTTCAGCGCCTTGACGGTCGCGTCCTGAAGCCCCTCGCGCACGGGGCGGGGAAGCCGGTCGATCAGGCTTTCGGCCCGTCCACCGATCAGGTTCAGCACATCGATGCCGAGCCCGCCGGCGTTCGAGTAGCGCGTGGCGATACGGTCGAGTTCGGCTTCCACATCCACAGGGTCGACGGTCTGCAACTCGTTCATGCCATTCTCCGAAGCTTCAGCCGAAACGTGGGCATTCCGCCCGCCATTTCAATGCGCGACGTCGCTCCAGCGCGTAACCTTGCCGACGATTCCATCCCATGCCCCCGGCACCAGCGCCTGCCCCAGGACCCGCTCGGGGTTGGTCGGCGGCGGCATGACGACGTCGGCGAGCCTGGTGAAGCCGAACCGTCCGTAGTAGGGCGAATCGCCCACGAGCATCACCCGCGACCAGCCGCGCAGCACCGCGACGCCGAGGGATTCCCGGATCAGCCAGCCCGCAAGCCCCTCGCCCTGACGCGTGGGATGCACAGCAACCGGCCCCAAGAGCAGCGTGGGGGCCGCGCCCACGCGCACCGGCCAGTAGCGGATCGCCCCGGCCAGGATGCCATCGGGGTCGCGGGCGACCTGGCTGAGCCCGGCAACCGGGTCGATCCCGTCGCGCAGCCGGTATGAGGACAGCGCTTCGCGGCCTGGCGCGAAACACAGGTCGTAAAGCGCCTCCACCTCGTGGTAGTCGTGCCGGGTCTCGGGCGTCAGGGTGTACAAGTGCTTGCGGCCGCAGGGGTGTTTCGGGTTGGCCCCGGCCTTAACATGGCGCTAGATGCGCCGCAATTGACCAGGAGAAGACGCATGTTCTACCGCCCCGAGGATGGCCATGGGCTGCCGCACAACCCCTTCAACGCCATCGTGACGCCACGGCCCATCGGCTGGATCTCGACACGGGATGCCGAGGGGCGCAACAACCTCGCGCCCTATTCCTTCTTCAACGGCGTGGCCTACACCCCGCCGCAGGTCATCTTCTCGAACACCTCGGCGAAACCCGACCGCGACGGCACCAAGGATTCGGTCGGCAACATCCGCGAGACCGGCGTCTTCTGCGTCAACATCGTCGAATACGCCATGCGGGACGCGATGAACGCCACCTCGGCCGCTCTGCCGCGCGAGGTCGACGAATTCGTCAATGCCGGACTGACGCCGATCGAGTGCGAGACGATCGACTGCGCCCGTGTCGGCGGGGCGCCCGCATCGCTCGAATGCAGGGTCAGCCAGATCGTCAAGATCGAGGGCGAGCACAATTACATGGTTATCGGCACCGTCACCGGCGTGCATTTGCGCGACGATACGATCGTGGACGGCCGCTTCGACGTGACCACCTTCCAGCCGCTCTCGCGGCTCGGCTACCGGGACTACGCGAGGGTCACGGAACTGTTCGAACTCAAGCGCCCCGACGATTGATCCGGCCCGCCATCTGCGGCGGGCCGGAGGCGCGATCAGGCCCTGAAGAGGTCCTGAAGCGGCGGCAATTCCGACGGACGAAGTTCGTGCCCGCCGTCATGGACCTGCGACGTGACGCTGGCACCCTGCGCCGTGAACCAGTCGACGAGGGCACGTGTCATCGGCCAGGGGCAGATCGGGTCCTGTCGCCCGGCGGATATCAGAACCTGCGTCCCGGCCAGACCGGGAACGGGGTCGGGCTTCCACGGGATCAGCGGATGCAGCAGGCCGATCCGTTCGAAGAGACCAGGCCGCAGCATCGCGACCGAGGCGAGGATATTGGCTCCGTTCGAATAGCCGAAGCCGTAGACCGGGCTGGCCGGGTGGGCGTCTTTCCAGCGCATCACGAATTCTGCCATCGCATCCGTCCGGCGGGCGAGATCGGCCATGTGGTAGACGCCCTCGCCCGTGCGGCGGAAGAAGCGCAGCGCCCCATGTTCCGAAACGTCGCCGCGCGGCGAGACGACGCCCGCCCCGGGCACGAGCTGCACGGCCAGTTCGAAGAACTGGTTCTCGTCGCCGCCGGTCCCGTGGAAGGCGAAGATCAGCGGCTTTCCCTCGGCGGGCGCCCGCGTGAGGGCATGGTATCCTTCGTCTGGCATGTCGCTTCTCCTCAGTCCGCGATCTTCGGCAGAAGCCGTTCGATCTCGGCGCGATGGGCTTCGTATTGCGCCGGCAGCTTCAGGGCCTCGCCCAGATGTGCGGTATCCTCGTCATGGTCGAAACCCGGCTCGTTGGTCGCGATCTCGAAAAGCACGCCGCCGGGGGTCCGGAAGTAGATCGCCCAGAAATAGTTGCGGTCGATCACCGGTGTCACCTGATATCCCGTCGCCAGCAGCTTCTCGCGCACCTCCGCCTGCGCCGCGCGGTCCTCGACTGCGAAGGCGATATGGTGCACCGATCCTGCCCCCTGCGAGGCGGTCCGGGCGCTTTTCAGCTCTTCGAGGTCGATGGTATTGGCCGCATTGCCCCCGTCGATCCTGTATCGGGTCACGTCCCCGTCCGTCTCGTCCTTCTGGTAGCCCATGAATTTCAGCAATTCGCCGGTGGCGCCGGCGTCGCGCAGCCGCATGCGGGCGCCGTGGAATCCGAGGATCGCGGCGTCTTCAGGCACCGCGTCGACCCGCCAGCCCGTCCGGCCCTCGGGATCGCTTTCCACCAGCGCGAAACTGTCGCCATCCGGCCCGTCAAAGCCAAGCCGCGTCTCGCCGAGAAAGGTGTTCTCGGTCAGGCCCCTGACGCCCTTGTCGGCCAGGTGCCGCTTCCAGAATTCCAGCGCGCCCTTCGGCACCGCGAATTCGGTTACGCCGACTTCGCCCACGCCCCGCGCGCCTTTCGCCATTCGTCCGAACGGGAAGTAGGTCATCACGGACCCGGGCGCGCCCGTCGCGTCTCCGTAATAGAGATGGTAGACGCTTGGCGCGTCGAAGTTGACCGTTTTCTTCACCCGCCGCAGTCCGAGCGTTCGGGTGAAGAAATCGTTGTTTGTCCCTGCATCGGCCGCCATGCTGGTGACGTGGTGAAGTCCCTTGATCTGCGTAATCATGTTGTCGTTCCTCAGCGCCAGTTGCGTCTCCGGCCCAACATAGGGCCGAGTGCTATTGTCCGGAACGGACATATTCTTGCATTCACTATTATCCGGAACGTAATAATTGCGCATGCAGCAGCTCAAACCCGTCCGCGTGTTCCTAGAAGTCGCCGACCGGCGCAGCTTTGCCGCCGCTGCGCGCAAGTTGCAGATGTCGCCGGCCTCCGTGACACGCATCGTTGCGAGCCTGGAGGAAGAGCTGGGCCAGCAGCTTCTCGTGCGGACCACGCGGCAGGTATCTCTGACCAGCAGCGGGGCCGCGGTGGCCGCCCGCTATCGTCCGCTGATCGAGGAATTCGACCGCGTCACCGAGGACATCGCGCTGAGGTCGCGGCCGGATCGGGGGCGGCTTACGATCAACGCTCCGCTGTCTCTCGGCCAGCGCCTCCTGCCGGCGCTGATCGGCTCGTTCCGGCTGGCCTATCCCAACATCCGCCTGGAGGTGCGGCTGACCGACACGCTGGTCGACATACTGCGAGACGGGAGCGATCTGGCGATCCGGGTTTCCGGGCCGCCCGCCGACAAGTCGACGATCTGGCGCAAGGTGCGCGAGGTGCCGCTTTACGCGGTCGCCTCTCCGCAGCTTTTCGAGCGCATCCCCCGGCCCGAAGCACCCGATGATCTCGACCGCGCCCATTGCCTGTCCTATGCCGAGGACGCGGGCCCCGAGATCTGGCGCTTCCGCAAGGGCCCGCTCACCCGCAGCATCCGGGCGGGGCTGGACGTCGTGTCCAACAACGGGGATTTTCTCTATGGGCTCGCCGAAAGCGGAAACGGCATCGCGATGCTGCCGTGCTTCATGGTCAGCGACGGGCTGAAGAGCGGCGCGGTAGAGCGTGTCCTGCCGGATTGGGACCTGCCCTCGCTCTGGCTGACGCTGTTCTACCCGCCCTATGACGAGCTTCCGCCGCTGGTCGCGACCTTCAGCGACTTCTTCGAAAGCTATATCCGCGACGCGCGGCTTTTTGACGTTCCCGCGTGATCAGTGCTCGGTCCTGCCGCGCCCGTAGAGCAGCAGCATGCAGATGATGACGATGCCATAGACCATCTGGCGCCCCGCCTCGGGCATCTGCATGACCGAGAGGATGGATTGCAGCAGGGTGATCAGGATCACCCCCGCAATGGTGCCGACATAGGACCCCTTGCCCCCGAGGATCGAGGTCCCGCCAAGGACGACGGCGGCGATGGCAGGCAGCAGGTAGGCGTCGCCCATCGCCTGCGCTGCCTTCGAGGCATAGCCGGCGAGCAGGACGCCCGCGAAGGCGGACAGCGATCCGGCGAGGACGAAGGTCAGCATGACGATCCGGCGCGTCGGCACGCCCGAGAGATAGGCAGCGCGCTCGCGGTTGCCGATGGCGTAGATCGCGCGCCCGTATGCCGTCCGGGTCAGAAGGAAGACGATCCCCGCCCCCACCAGCGCCCAGGCCAGGATCGCGTTGGGCACGCCCGGAAGCAATGTCCCGGTGGCGAGCCAGCGCATGGAAGGCGGGGCGGCGTCCTGCGGCGAGAAGCCGCCCGAATAGACCACCATCAGCCCCTGGGCCACGACATTGGTCGATAGCGTGACGATCATCGCCGGGATGCGCAGGTAGGCGACGCCGATGCCGTTGACCAGACCGAAGCAGGCCCCGACGAGAATACCCGCAGGAACGGCAAGCGCGGCCCCGGCAGGTCCGAGGCCGGCGGCGGCGCAGCCCATCATCGCGCCCGCGGTCAGAACCCATGGAATAGAGAGGTCGATATGCCCCAGCAGGATCACGAGCATGACCCCCGAGGCGGCGATGCCGAGGAACGAGCCCACCTTGAGCTGCTGGAGCAGATAGGCCGGCGACAGGAAGTTCGGCGAGTAGAAGGAGCCGAGGATCAGGATCACGATGATGCAACCGAAGGCGGTGGCGATGGCCGGGTCGATGCGCCGCCTGAGGTCCGCCATCGTCCCGCCTTGCGACCGTTGCGGGGTATCGCTCATTCGAACCACTCCAGCCTGTTGCGCACCCGGAAGAGGGCGAAGGCGCCGATGGATATGGCGAGCATCAGGAACATCCCCTGCAGGAGCGGCTGCCAGAGCGGATCGACGTCGAAGACGAAAAGCATGTCTCCGATGGTCCGGGCGGTGAAGGCACCGAAGACCGCACCCACGGCACTCCCCCGTCCGCCGTAAAGCGAAATACCCCCCAGAACCACGGCGGCGATGGACCAGAGCGTATAGCCATCGCCGGAGGCATAGGCCGCCTCGCCGGTGTAGGTGTAGAAGGTCAGGAACAGCCCGCCCATGGCGCTGAAAAGGCCGCCCAGAGCATAGGCCGCGAACTTCGAGCGGCGGATATTGACGCCGGACATGTAGGCCGCACTTTCGGACGACCCCGCCGCATAGGCGCCGCGCCCCAGAACCGAGCGCCGGAAGGGTACCCATACGACGATCAGTGCCGCAGCCAGCAGCAGGAGGCTTGCCGGAACCACCCCGAAGAGGCGCCCGGTCATCGCGTCCGCGAGATCCTCGTTCACGGACCCGCCCGGGAAGGGACGCAGCAGCAGGGCGATGCCGAAGAAGACCGCTCCGGTCGCGATGGTCGTGACGATGGGCTGCAGCCTGCCGTAGATCACGATTGCGCCGTTGAGGGCCCCGCAGGCGACCCCTGCGGCCAGCGTTCCGAGCACGCCCGCCGCGGTTTGCATCGGGGTGCCGACCACGATGTAGGATGCGATGCAGTTGGTCAGCACCAGCACCATTCCGACAGACAGGTCGATGCCGGCGGTGATGACCACAAGCGCCTGCGCGATCACGACGAAGGCCAGCAGCACGCCCTTGTTCGCCGCCGTCTGCACCACATTGGCCGAGAGCCCCACGGGGTGGTTCGAGACGTAAACGGTGAACATCGCCAGAAAGAGCGCGATCGCCATAAGCGTGCCGCGGTTCTCCGTCAGCGCGTAGCGCCATTCCCTCATGCCGGTGCCTTCGCGGTTTCGCCGATGTTCAGCGCGCTGGCGATCAGGCTGTGCTCGCTCAGCTTGTCGCCCGACAGTTCGTCCCGGATGGTCCCGTCGTAAAGCACCAGCACCCTGTCGCAGCAGCCGATGAGTTCGTCGTAGTCGGTCGAATAGAACAGGATCGCCGCACCCGCCCCCGCGAGCTTGCGCAAAAGTGCGTAGACCTCCTGCTTGGTGCCCACGTCGATGCCGCGCGTCGGATCGTTCAGCAGGATGATGCGCGGCCGGCGCATAAGCCACTTTGCGATGACGACCTTTTGCTGGTTGCCGCCCGACAGCGCGCCCACGGGGATGTCGAGCCCCGCCGTCTTGATCGCGAGCAGCTTCACCATCTCGTCGATCAGCCTCTCCTCCGCGGCCCGGTCCACGATGCCCGCCCGGGTCACCTTGTCGAGCGCGGCAAAGGACAGGTTCTGGCGCACCGTCATCGCCAGCATCAGCCCTTCGGTCTTGCGGTCCTCGGGGATGAGCGCCATTCCGATGCCGTCGCGGCGCGCCTCTCCGGGGCTGTCGATGGAGACGGGCTTGCCGTCGATGAGGATCTCGCCCTGAAGGCCGCGCAGCACGCCGAAGAAGGCAAGCAGAAGCTCGCGCTGCCCCTGACCGTCGAGCCCGCCAAGCCCCACGACCTCACCCGGCCTGAGTGTGAGCGAGATGTCGCGCAGCCTGTCGGTCCAGCTGAGGTGCTTCGCCTCGAGCAGCGGCGGCGTGTCGGCCGGAATGCCGGTCAGCGGTGGGAAGGCATGCGAATACTCCCGCCCGATCATCATCTCGACGACCTCTGAATCGGTCCGGCTGCCCTGGTCGTAGCTTTCGACGTTGCGTCCGTTCCGGAACACGGTGCAGCGGTCGGCAAGCTCCGCGATCTCGTTCATGCGGTGCGAGATGTAAAGCAGCGCCAGCCCCTCGTCGCGCAGCCGCTTCAGAACGCCAAAGATGCTGGACACGTCCGAGGCGGTCAGGGCCGACGTCGCCTCGTCCAGGATCAGGATACGCGGCTTGCGCGCCAGTGCCTTCGCGATCTCGACCATCTGGCGGCGCGACAGCGGCAGGTCGCGCACCAGCGCGCGCGGATGGATGTCGGGCGCGCCTGCGCGGGCAAGCGCCTCTTCCGCGATCCGGCGCTGCGCGGCGCGGTCGATCATGCCGAAGCGGCGGGGCGGGTTCGAGATGACGATATTGTCGGCCACGCTGAGTTCGGGGATCAGCGACAGTTCCTGGAAGACGCAGACGATTCCGGCCTCGTTGGCCGCGCCCGGGCTGGCGAAGCTGACGTCGTTTCCGTCGAGCACGATGCGCCCCTCGTCGGGCTGCACGACGCCCGAGAGCACCTTGATCAGCGTCGACTTGCCCGCGCCGTTCTCGCCGAGGATCGCGTGGATCGATCCCGAAGACACCTCGAGCGACGCCCGGTCAAGCGCCGTTACGCCGCCGTAGCGCTTGGATATCGCCTGCATGGATAGCAGTGGTGCCTGTCCCACTTTCACTCCCCCTCCCCCGAGGCGAAGGGACGCCGCGAAACCGGCCCGCGGCGTCCCGGTCCGTACAGGACTTACTGGTTGGCCTCGGTCTGCCCCATGATCTCCTGCGCCGAGAACTCGATTCCGCAGGTCGGGAAGGAATTGCCGACGAAGAAGTTGTCGGACTGGTCCGGGAAGTAATCCACGCCTTCCTTCAGATCCGGATCGGCTGCGACGGCAAGCGGCAGCTTGACGGATTGCGGCACGACCTGACCCTCAAGCGCCGCGAGCGCGATCTTGATCGCCACGGCCACCTGGGCCGGGCCTGTCCCCGCAGAGGTGCAATCCAGCGCTTCGTCGGCGGCGCAGAACTTGCGGAACCCGTTCTCCGTCTCGCCGCCGAAGGGCACCATCGGATGGCCCGCGTCCATCATCGCCTGAACGATGCCCGTATCGCCGCCCTGACCCGATATCCCGTCGAAGGGACCCGAGGCCGCAATGGCGTCCGCCGTGGCCTTCTGGGCCACGCCGTCGTCCCACTTGCCCACGACCTCGACCACGTCGAACTGCTTTCCCGATGCCTCGAGCACTTCGTGGAACCCGTTGTGCCGGTCGGTATCGACCGAGGTTCCGGCCACGCCGCGCACTTCAAGAAGCTTGCCGCCATCGGGCAGGCGATCCACCAGCCACTGGGCCCAGAGTTGCCCGAGGCCCTTCTGGTCAACGTTGACGTTGATGGCGTCGGTGGTGTCCAGAATGTTGTCGAAGGCGACAAGCACCACGCCCGCCTGCTTGGCGCGTTTGATGACAGGGCCGAAGGCGGTCGGGTTCTGGGCGTTCACCACGATGGCGTCATAACCGGCGTCGATGAAGTTGTTGATTGCGGCGATCTGCGCCGGAACGTCCTCGCCGGTCGAGACGACCTTGAACTCTGCGAGTTTCGCGGCGACCTCGGGCTGGGCGGCATAGGCCTTTGCCGTCTGGATCATCTGGATGCGCCAGGTATTGGCGATATAGCCGTTGGCAAGCGCGACCCGGTAGGGTCCCTTCTTGGCCGGAAACTTGAAGAACTGGGTTTCGTCCGACCAGGGCGCGAAACACTCGGGCTCGGCGGCAGGGCCCGAGACGATCTCGGGTTCGGCCATCGCGGTCGCGGCGCAGAGCAGCAACGCGCCCGCAGCGGCCGTATTCAGAACGGTTCTGTCCATTATTTCCTCCTCCCAATTTTTTCGGCGAACGCGCGGAGCTCCTCTTCTCCGTTGTCGCGTCGCCCTGAGTCAGCGGCATGCGGCGCGTGGAATCGGCCAACGCTTCGCGATGCTGCTGGATTATTATCAGTAATATTAACTCCATTTCCACAATTATTAGGTGTGCTTGTCCGCCAGAAAAAGCAGCTGACGAGGGGAGGCTCTGACGTGGATCAGCTTTTCCGCCTTCTTGCCGCATTTGCGCGGTCTCTAAGCGTTGTTCCTTCACTGATCACTCGCCGGACCAGTATTCCTCGGTCGACCGAACAAGCGGAGAGCCCCAATGATCACCGAACGCAAGTAGATCCCTGACATCTGGAAGCGGATGTCGAGCGGGATGCATGCGCGACGGTTCCTGGAGGGTATAATATGTTCGACCGGCAGTCACTGTCCTCATTGTGGGTCGATGGCCGCGTCGACGCTGCGCGGAAGGACGTGCAGACCGTAGCCCTACCAGTGCCGAGACTGCCGTCTCCGGTTCACGGTCACCACGTTCACCCCGAAGCACCGCACGAAGCTCGACCTGTGTACCTGGATCTGCGCGATGGTCTTGGTGCTCGCTTCGAGCAAGGGCATCTCCTCGGTCGCGGTGGCACGGCTGCTCGGCGTGAACCATAATACCGTGTGGACGATGGGGCACGCCATCAGGGAAATGATGCACGGCCGGAACGCCGAACTGCTGCCGCTGGAGGACATTGTCGACGTGGACGGGGCCTATGTCGGCGGAGCCGCGAGATCGCTCTCGGGGGCCTGCAATCCAAGGGGCAAGGACACCGGGAAGCCGATGATCTTCGTGGCGGCCTCACTGGAAGGGCAGGCGCGCGCAGGGGTCGTTCCCGATGACAAGAGGGCGACGCTTGAGCCGGTTCTCCTGGATTGGATCGACCCCGATACGGCGCGCCTGATGAACGATGGAAGCATGAGCTGCCGGGCCCTGCGGAAGACAATGGCCGACCACCGGTATGTGATCCACAGCCAGAAAGAGTATGCCAATCCGGAGACCGGCGCCCGTGTGAACGCCGCAGAGGCAGTGATTTTCCGGGTACAGCGCGCTCTGGTCGGGGTCGACCACAACCTCTAGCAACAGCAGCACCAGCGCCACCTCGACGATATCGTCTGGCGGCGGAACCATCGCGACCCTGTCGGTGAAGTGATCAAGCAATGGACCGCGAAAACCGTTGTCGAGCGGAAGAAATCGACAACGATCTGCAAGCCGATCCCGGTGGACGACCAGATGCGCGTTCTGTTTCAGGGAGCTGTCGGCAAGGAGCTGCGGCGCTCGAAGGAATACGGACCATGCTGGACCTGAATGGTTCCCGCTCTTGAGAAACGTCCATGCACCAACGGAACCCCGGTGCATGAACGCAACCCGGTTTCTAGGCTCGCTCCGCCGTAGTGCGGTGTGCCAAAGCGAAGGCCAGAGGGGTAGTCAGCTGCGTGAAGATGAAAGCGATCGGCCACGCGATGAGCGCCTGCCGTGGCCAGCCTGCAAGCCATTCCGCGGTAGGCCCCATGGCGATCAGGGACATCGTGCCAGACATCAGGGTGGCCATCATGAGGGTGATGAGGATCTGCGCAATGATGATGGTTTTTCTGTTCATTTCCGTCTTTTCCAGGCTGTGGTCGGACGGGGATGTCGCAACTTCCCCGGCACCGACCAGTTGAAGGTCGATGCCGTGGGTTCGCAGATTGGTGCGACTGGATCTCTGCCTCGCAGAGGGCCGGAATAACCAGACCGGCCTCGAAATCTTTTCGGCTCCGACGAGATACTGCCGCCGGTCACATCTCGCAAGCTCGATTATTCGTGGCCCAGAAACGAACGCCATCATGGTTCCGCTGTCAGCAGCGTTACCTATTATTGTGGACAAGTTGGTCATTAAGCGACTTCCCGCGCCGCCACACGACACATCCGGCTGCCATCGCCGAGGCGGGAAATCGACGTTCGGCCGCGGATCCATGCCGCAGCCGCATGTTGTGCCGGTTGCCTCAGCCTATCAGGGCGCGGACCTCCTTGATGATCGCGCTGGTCGCGGAATGGATCGCGGTTCCTTCCGAGATTTCGGAAAGCACGCCTTCCACACGGGGCTGGATGAAACCGTCCATGTCGTTCCAGACCATGCAGCGATCCGCCTCCGGCTCGCCCCCGGCGGCGCGGCGCACGGCGAGATAGAGCGGCGCGGTCGCGGGCGAAAGGATCGTGCGCGCGTCGCAATTGCCGGTCTCGAGACGCGACCGGATCTCGACGGCCTGGACTCCCGTCAGCAGCGCGGCCGCGAGATAATGCTCGACCAGATCCATCTGGTCGCGCCCCAGGTTGGCCGCGGTCATCGACTGGGAGTTGATGTTCTGATTGTACATCTCCGCATGGGTCGGGAAGCGGTCGGCGACGCTTTGGCCCAGGTAGGAGATATGCGTCGACATCTGGTTCATGCCGATGTTCAGCGACTTCAGCCCGACATTTATCCCGGCGTCCATGTTGCCCACGAGCGAGGGCGTGAGCCCGTTGGAGAATGGCGGCGTGATCATCAGCGCGACCTGGCTGTCGATATGCTTGCACATCAGCCCGAGCAGATAGCGGGTGCTGTCCATCGCGACCGACGTGTATTGCGCGAGGAAGTTTCCGGTGTGGAAGGTCTGACCCGTCTCCGGATCGATCAGCGGATTGTCATTGGCCGAATTGGCTTCCGTCGCGATCTGGCGCGCGGCGGTCGTCAGCCCGTCGATGATGGGTCCGAAGAACTGCGGCAGGCAGCGGACACCGTAGCGGTCCTGGATCAGCTCGCCCGAACGATGCGCGCGCTCGCCGCCGGTTTCGGAGCGGATGGACTTTCCGCCGCTCACCAGCTCGGACATCCGCGCCGCCGTCCAGATCTGCCCGGGGTGGGGCTTGAGCGAATGGATGTAGGGGTCGAAGCTCTGGTCCGTGGCCAGCAGCGCCTGCGCAAAAAGCGCGTGAACACCGAGCGCCAGCGCCGCGGCATCGAGCGCGCGGTTCATCACATTGGCGGCAACGCCTGTCGAGGCTCCGGTCCCGTTGTTGAGCGCCAGACCCTCCTTCGGCTCGGGGTCAAGCGGCGCGTAACCCAGCCGGGCCAGCGCGGTCACGCAATCAAGCGTCTCGCCGCCCATGTCGACCAGGAAGTCCGGCGCGAACCCCAGCACCGAGGCGCCGAGATAGGTCAGCGGCACGAGATCGCCCGAGGCGCCGATGGAACCGCGCTGGTAGACATGCGGCGCGACGCCGTTGTTGAGGAATGCCACGTAGCGTTCGATGATCTCCGTGCGCACGCCCGAGGCCCCGCGCATCAGCGAATTGGCGCGCAGGAGCATCGCGGCGCGCACGTCCGCCTCAGGCAGGCGCGGGCCGGTGGTAGACTTGTGCTGCCAGAGCGCGATGCGCTGAACGTCGATGAGCTGCTCTCGGGTCACATGCACATCGGCCATGCCCCCGAATAGCGTCGTGACGCCGTAGATCTCCTCGCCGCGCTCGACAGCGTCCACGATCACCTTGCGCGCGCCATCGACCCGCGCACGCACGCCGGGATCGTCGCTGAGCGCGACGGTCGCACCCTCCCTCGCGACGGCGTTGATGTCGGCGAGCGTCAGACTCGTTCCGTCAAGCGTGATGGTCATGTTTGTCCCCCCATTGTCCCCGACTCGATTGCCGGGGTTGCTGCGTCAACTTGCTTCGGTCATGCTCCGACGGCAAGCCGGCCGTTGACGAGTCGGACGCACATTCTGGGAGGAAAGCAATGAATATCCGGAACATACTGGCCGGTACGGTCATGGGCGCGCTTGCCGTGGGGGCGGCATCGGCGCAGGAAGTCACGCTGCGGCTGTCGCATTGGGTGCCGCCCACGCACCCGATCCAGACCATGGGGATCGATCCCTGGGTCCAGTCTCTGGAGGAGGCCTCGGACGGGCGGATCGAGGTGACGATCTTTCCCGCGCAGCAGCTTGGCGCGGCGCCCGATCACTACGACATGGCCCGCGACGGGATCGTCGACATCAGCTACACGAACCCCGGATACCAGGCCGGACGGTTCCCGATCTACAGCCTGATCGAGATCCCGTTCTTCGCCAACAACGCCCTGGGAGGCGCGCAGGCGCTTCATGAATGGTACGGGCCCATCGCCGAGACCGAGATGGCGGATGTGAAGTTCTGCCTCGCCAACCCGCACGATCCGGGAACCTTCCATTCCAAGAACCAGATCAAGGTACCGGGCGACATCGAGGGGCTGAACGTGCGCCCCGCGCATGCCACCATGTCGCGCTTCGTGTCGTCGTTGGGCGGCGGGCCGGTCCAGGTCCCGGCCCCCGAGGCGCGCGAGGCGATCGCGAATGGCACGGCGGATGCGATCACCTTCCCGTGGAACTCGGTCTACATCTTCGGCATCGACAGCGAGACCAAGTATCATCTCGACATGCCCTTCTACATCTCGGCGCAGCTGCTGCTGATCAACAAGGACAGCTACAGTGCCATGCCCGAAGACCTGCGCGCGATCCTCGACGATCACTGCACGCCGGAATGGTCCAAGCGCTTCTCGCAAGGCTGGGCCGAGAACGAGGCGGGCGGACGCCAGAAAATGATCGATAGCGGCGAACACACACTCTATGCGCCCACGCCCGAAGAGGTTCAGGCATGGCGCGATGCGGCGGCCCCGCTGATCGAAACCTGGATGCAGGAGGTCGGTGACGGTGCGCAGGGCTATTACGACGGTTACGTCGAAGCCCTGGAACGTCACGACAGCCGCTTCTGAGAAAGGCGGGCGGAGGCCTTCGCAGTCCCCGCCCCGACCAAAATGCAAAAACTGCAAAACATCCTCGAGCGCCTGTCACATGGCGTGGAGATCGTGGCGGGCCTTATCATGGGTCTGGTCACGATCCTCGTCGTGGCCTCGGCGCTCGGGCGCTATCTCTTCGCCTTCCCCCTGCCCGACGCCTTCGACATGTCGCGACTGCTGCTCGGGGCGGCGATCATGTGGGGCTTTGCCAGCGTGGGATACCGGGGCTCTCATATCAAGGTGGACATCGTGGCCGAAATGCTGCCGCTCCGACGGCGCCGGTGGATCGACGCATTCGCCTGGAGCGTGCTGCTGATCTTCACCGCGCTTCTGGCCTGGAAGATGTTCGGCCGCGTCCACAGCGCCGCGGTCAGCGGCGAGGCGACGATGGACCTGCGCCTGCCCGCCTGGCCGATGATGGGCCTGATCTGGCTCGGCGTCCTGGTCAGCATACCGGCGATCATGACCCGGCTGATCCTGATCGTGACCGGGCGCGGATCGCTCGATCACTTCGAGCGCATCGACGGGAGCGACCGCTCATGACCGGCGACGTGATCGCAATCTGCGGGTTCGCCGCGCTGTTCGCGATGATGGTGCTGCGCGTGCCCATCGGCATCGCCATGGGTCTCGTCGGCATCGGCGGATTCGCGGGAATCGCGGGGCTGAAACCCGCGCTGAACCTGCTGGCGCAGTCACCGATCCGCACGGTCACCGACTTCAACCTCACCCTCATTCCCTTCTTCATCCTCATGGGCGTGCTCGCCACCAACTCGGGCATGTCGCGCGAGCTGTTCCGGGCCGGGCGGCACTGGTTCGGCTTCATGAGGGGCGGAATGGCGATGTCGACCATCGGGGCCTGCGCCGGCTTCGCGGCCATCTGCGGGTCGTCGGTGGCGACGGCGGCGACCATGTCCAAGATCGCGCTGCCCGAGATGAAGAACGCGGGCTATCCCGACGACGTCTCTACCGGCGTGATCGCCGCAGGCGGAACGCTGGGGATTCTCATCCCGCCGTCCGTGGTCCTTGCGGTCTACGGCTTCATCACCGAGCAGGATGTGGGCAAGCTTTTCATCGCCGGCATCGTGCCCGGGATCCTCGCCATCGCGATGTACATGGCCGCCGTGCGCATCGCCTATGGCCGCCGCCTGCCCGGGGGAGAGCCCTTCGCCTTGGGCGCCGCCATCCGTTCCCTCTCGGGTGTGTGGGCCGTTCTGCTGCTGTTCGTCCTCATCATCGGCTCGATCTATTTCGGCGTCACCACGGCAACCGAGGCGGCGGCCGTCGGGTCGTTCCTGACAGCACTCATCGGATTCGTCCGGGGCAAGCTCACGCCGCGCGCCCTGCTCGACAGCCTCGTCGAAGCCCTGCGCACGTCGGTGGCGATATACACCATCCTGATCGGCGCCATCCTCTTCGGTTACTTCCTGGCCATCACCCAGAGCCCGCAGAAGTTCACTGCCTGGCTCGTCGCGCTCGATCTCGGGCCCTACGGGACACTGGCGCTGATCCTGGTCTTCTTCGTGCTGATGGGCTGCATCCTGGACGCGATGGCGATGATCATCCTGCTGGTGCCCATCGTCTTTCCCATCATCACCCAGATGGGCTTCGATCCGATCTGGTTCGGCGTCGTCATCGTCATGACGGTCGAGCTCGGCCTCATCACGCCGCCGGTGGGCATGAATGTCTTCGTCATAAATTCCATCGCGCGCGACATCTCCTTGCCGACGATCTTCCGCGGGGTCCTGCCCTTCGTGCTGGCCGATGTGCTGCGCCTGATCCTGCTCGTCGCCATTCCCGCCCTCGCGCTCTGGCTGCCGAGGACAATGGGATGAGACGCTTTCCGACCATCTATTCGACGCTCATGCGCGAGAACGCCAAGGCGTTTCTCTACGGCATGGGGATGAGCGACGCCGACATCGCCCTGCCCCAGATCGCCATCGCCCATACCGGCGGGGGCATGAGCCCGTGCAACATGAACCTCGGCGCGCAGGCCGGGATGGCGGCCGAGGGCGTCCGGGCGGCGGGCGGCTATCCGCATGAGACGCCGGTGGTGTCGGTCTCGGACGGGCTGACGATGGCGCATCCGGGGATGCGGTTCTCGCTGATCTCGCGTGAACTCATCGCGGATTCGGTCGAGGCGACGATGCGGGGGCATTGCTGGGACGGGCTGATCGCCATCGGGGGCTGCGACAAGAACCTGCCGGGGCTGATGATGGGCCTCGTCCGGGTCAACGCGCCGGGGGTCTTCCTGCATGGCGGCGCGACCTTGCCGGGGCGCGTACGCGGGCGCGAGATATCGGTGCTCGACGCCTTCGAGACCATCGGACGGATGATCGCGGGCGACGCCGACCGGGCGGAGCTCGAGGAGTATCAGCGCGCCGCTATCCCCGGCCCGGGGGCCTGCGCGGGCCAGTTCACGGCGAACACCATGGGCATGGTGTCCGAGGCGATGGGTCTTTCGCCGGTCGGGATCTCGATGATGCCTGCCGTGGATCCGGCTCGGGATGGTCAGATGCGCAGGGCCGCGCGCGCGGTGATCGCCGCGATCGAGGGCGACGGCCCTTTGCCGCGCGACATCGTCACCCGCACCGCCATAGAAAACGCCTGTGCCATCGTCGCGGCGACCGGCGGGTCGACCAATGCGGCGCTGCACATCCCGGCCATCGCACACGAGGCCGGGATCGATTTCGGCATGGCGGATGCCGCGAAGGTGTTCCAGCGCACCCCCCTGATCGCGAGCCTGAGCCCGGGCGGAAAGTATCTCGCCAATGACGTGAACCGCATCGGTGGAACGCCGGTGATCCTGAAGGAACTGATCGCGGGCGGCTATGTCGATGGCGCGGCCCTGACCGTGACCGGCGAGACACTGGCCGAGGCGGTGACCTATGCCGCGGCTCCCGATGGCGAGGTCGTGCGCGGTGTTGCCAATGCCATCGCGCCCACAGGCGGGCTCGTTGTGCTGAAGGGCAACCTGTGTCCGAAGGGTGCGCTGCTGAAGGTGGCCGGCCTGCCCTCGCTCACGTTCCGCGGGCCGGCGCGCGTTTTCGACGGAGAGGCCCCGGCACAGCGCGCGGTCGAGCAACGCGACTACCGCGAGGGCGAGGTTCTGGTGCTGCGCGGCGAAGGTCCCAAGGGCTCTCCGGGGATGAAGGAGATGCTGGGGATCACGGCCCTGCTTTACGGTCAGGGAATGGGCGCGAAGGTCGCGCTGCTCACCGACGGGCGCTTTTCGGGCGCCTCGCGGGGCATGTGCATCGGCTATGCCAGCCCCGAGGCCGCGGTGGGCGGACCGATCGCGCTTGTCGAGGACGGCGACATCGTCTCGATCGACGCGCGCCCCGGCCACGCCAGCATAACGCTGGAAGTCGACCCTGATACGCTCAGCCAGCGCGAGGCGGCGCGCGGGAAAGTGCCACAAGCCCGTCAGGGCGGGTTGCTCGAGAAATACGCGGCCTCCGTCCAGGGCGCCGAGCGCGGCGCCGTGACACATTCGGGCGGTGTCGACACAAGCGGAGATATCGACTGATGGAAGCCAATCCCTACGATCCCTGGAAGCGCGAGCTCAGCGCGAACGAGAAGACGCTGCTGACCTTCATGCGCGACTGCATGCATGGCGACGACCTGTCGCTGATCGATACGCTCGTCGCCGAAGACTACATCCAGCATACCCCCGGCATCGGACAGGGCCGCGAGGGTCTGCGGCGCTACATCCGGGAGGTCGCCTACCGTCGGCCGGGACGCAAGGAATGGCGGCCGGTGCAGATCTTCTCGGCGGGCGACATGGTGATCCTGCACAAGATCAGCGCCACCCATGTCTTCGCGGATTTCGTGCGTTTCAACGACAAGGGTCAGATGGCCGAGCATTGGGACGTGGTGCAGGCGCATCCCGAACCCGGCTACGATCCGATGCGGCGATCGTCGGAGAACCTGGACCGGTTCCGCGCGTTCTTCGGCCTCTGCTGATTATTCCAGGGCGAACAGCGACACGATCACTTGGCCGTCGAGCCGCGCGCCCGTCCCGACGAAGAGCGTCCGGTTGACCCAGGCGTAGCGCGCATCGCCCGTCTCGAGCCGCGCATGCGTGCGCATGTAGTAGGAGCCCGGATCGACCGTCTCGCCCCGGGCGATGGCCGCGATGACCCCGTCCGGGCCGTGACGGTAGCCGTAGTTCACGATCTCTATCAGCGCGCCATCCGTCGTTTCGATGGCGTAGCGCGTGTCAAGTTCGGCAAGCCCGTCCGCGAAGATCGTCTGCCAGTCGGCGCCGAGGTTCAGGATCCGGCCCTCGAGGCGGGGTCCAGCAACCCTGCCGCCGACGATGGGGACGATCCGCCGCTGTCCCGCGCGGCCCGCACCCATCTCGCGGATGGGGTCGAGCTCGACGAACAGGTCGCAAACGTGGTTCAGCGCGGGCGGGGTCAGTTTCGGCATCTCGTCTCCGGCAGGTATCGGACCGTTGCCGCGCAGGTTGCCGTGCCGGCGCGGCCGCGTCCAGTCGCGCAAGCGCGCAAATCCCCTATCCCAGTGATGGAGGTTTGTGTGTAGAACCGGTGGTGGAGGAGAGGGAGGAACATGACCGAAGCGAACGAAAGCCCCGAGCTCTGGGATCCGGTGGTGTGCAGTGAACGGCGCGCCGACGGCAGCATCCTGGTGTGGACGGAAGAACCGCTCGGCCCCTATCCGCGCTGCATCACCGAACGGTTCATGGAATGGGCCGCCGAAGCGCCGGAGCGGGTCTGGATCGCGCAGCGGGACCCGGAGGGCCGTCTGGTCGAGCTGGCCTATGGTGAGGCGGCGGCGCAGATCCGCGCTATCGGATCCGCGCTCGTCTCGCGCGGACTTTCGGCGGAAAGACCGCTTCTCATCCTGTCCGGCAACAGCATTGCCCACGCGCTCCTGGCGCTTGGCGCGCAGCATGTGGGCGTGCCCTCCGCAGCGCTTGCCGCAGCTTATTCGAAGGCTGGGGGCGACTACACCAAGCTGCGCGACGTCGCCCGCCAGCTTACACCCGGCATGATCTTCGCCGAGGATGCCGACGCCTTCGCCCCTGCGATCATGGCTGTCTTCGGGGCCGACGTTCCGCTCGTGACACTGAGGGGCGATTGCCCGGGTCGCGAGACACTTGCCTTCGCCGACATCGCCGCCACCTCGCCCACGCCCGAGATGGAGGCGGCCCATGCGGCCATCGGGCCGGACACCGTCGCGAAATTCCTCTTCACCTCCGGCACGACGGGATCGCCCAAGGCGGTGATCCAGACCCAGCGCATGATCTGCTCGAATCCTCAGATGGACGCGCAGTGCTATCTGTTCATGGCAGATGAACCGCCCGTCGTCGTGGACTGGGCGCCCTGGAACCACACCGCAAGCGGAAACCGGGTGTTTCACCTGATCATCCATTTCGGCGGGACATACATCATCGACGACGGTCGCCCTACCCCGCGCGACATCGGCCGGACCATCGAGAACCTGCGCGCCTTCGCGCCGACGTGGTACTTCAACGTGCCGCTGGGCTACCAGATGCTGCTCGATGCGATGGAAAGCGACGACGCCCTGCGCCGGACCTTCTTCTCGCGGCTCAAGATGCTGTTCTATGCGGGCGCGGGCATGAGCCAGCCGGTGTGGGACCGCATCACCCGTGTGGCCGACGAGATGGTGCCGGGGGGCGTACCGCTCTGCACCGGCTTCGGCGCGACGGAAACGGGCCCTTCGACGCTGCTGTGGCACAAGCGCGAGAGCACGGCGGGCAATCTCGGCGTGCCGTTGCCGGGCGTCACCTTCAAGCTGGTACCGGACGGCGACAAGCTCGAGGGACGGGTCAGAGGTCCGGCCGTCACACCGGGCTACTGGCGCGATCCCGAACTCACGGCGAAAGCCTTCGACGAGGAAGGCTTCTATTGCTTCGGCGATGCCTTCCGTTTCGTCGAGGAGGGCAACCCGGGCGCGGGGTTCCGCTTCGACGGACGGCTTGCGGAGAACTTCAAGCTTTCCTCGGGCACCTGGGTCTCGGTCGGCCCGCTGCGCGGGACGCTTGCAAACGATCTCAAGGGGCTCGCCACCGATACCGTCATTGCCGGAGAAGGCCGCGAGACGCTCGGGGCGCTGGTAGTGCCCGACTGGTCGGCCCTGGCACGGCTGGCAGGAAGGGACGCAGAGGAAGGCGCGGCGCTTCTCGATCACCCGAAGGTTCGCGACGCCGTGGCCGCGCGCCTCGCCGAGCATGCGGATCGCGCCACCGGATCGGCTTCGCGGGTCACGCGCCTCCTGTTCATCGAGGACCCGCTGTCCTTCGACAGGGGCGAGGTGACCGACAAGGGATCGGTCAACCAGCGCGCCGTGCTGCGCCACCGCGCCGATCTTGTGGAACGGCTCTGGTCGGACGATCTGAGGGTTGTCAGCATCGATCCTGCCGCGGTTTCCTGAGCCCGATCAGACTGCTTCGGAATGATGGGCCTTGCCGGCTTCGTCGAAGAGATGAAGCTGGCCCGGATCGAAGCTGAGCCCCAGCTGGTCGCCCGGCCTTAGCCGCGAGCGCCCGCTGACCTGCGCGGTGAGCTGCACGCCATTCGCGAGCTGCACGTAGATCAGTGTCCGGTCGCCCAGATGCTCGACCACGCTCGCCCGCCCGGTCACGTCGCCGCCGTCATCGACAACCCGCAGCGCATCGGGCCTTACGCCAAGGTCATATTTTCCCGGCGCCGGAACCGACATCCGCAGCGGCACCCGCGCACCATTGCTCAGAACAGCCACCGGCGCGTCCGGCTGGCCTGTCACCTCCGCGTTAAGAATGTTCATCGGGGGGCTGCCCACGAAACCCGCCACGAAACGCGAGGCGGGATTGGCATAGACCTCGAGCGGCGTGCCGATCTGTTCTATCCGGCAGTTGTTCAGGATCACGATGCGGCTCGCCAGCGTCATCGCCTCGGTCTGGTCATGGGTCACGTAGATCATCGTCGACTTCATGCGCTGGTGCAGCTCTGCCAGTTCGACCCTCGTGCGCGCCCTGAGCGCGGCGTCGAGGTTCGACAGCGGCTCGTCGAACAGGAAGGCCGCCGGTTCCTTCACGATGGCCCGCCCGATCGCCACGCGCTGGCGCTGTCCGCCCGAAAGCTGCGCCGGTCGCCGGTCGAGAAGCGCCTCCATTTCGAGTATGCGCGCAGCGTCGCCCACCCGGCGCTCGATCTCGGAAGCCGCCATCCGGATGTTCCTGAGCCCGAAAGCCATGTTCTCGCGCACCGTCATGTGCGGATAGAGCGCGTAGTTCTGGAACACCATCGCCACGTCACGCTGGCCGGGCGCGACATTCTGGCATTCCTTGCCGCCGATTGTGAGCCTGCCCTCGTCGATACTCTCGAGCCCGGCGATCATCCTCAGAAGCGTGGATTTGCCCGACCCCGAGGGGCCGAGAAAGACCACCAGTTCGCCCGATTGCACGGTCAGCGACACGTCATCGATCACCTTCACGGCGCCGAAGCTCTTGGAGACGTTTTCGAGCGTTATCTCAGCCAAGTTACCCTACCCTATCCCTTGATGCCCGCGCTCAGCGTGATGGCCTGCGTCACCCGGCGCTGAAAGAGCAGGTAGGCCAGAGCCACCGGCAGACCCGCCAGCACTGCCGCGGAAAGCTGGCGCGCGTAATAGACCCCGAAGGAATCCCAGACCTGCGTGATGCCGACCGTGATCGTCATCATCTCGGTCTTGGTGACCGCGAGGAAGGGCCACAGGAAGGCGTTCCAGGACCAGATGAAGGTCACGATGGACAGCGCCGTGGTGACTCCCCAGTTCATCGGCATGTAGATCCTGAACAGGATCGCCAGTTCGCCCGCGTTGTCCATCACCGCCGCCTCGCGGAAGTCCTTGGGCACCTGATCGAAGAACTGCTTGTAGACGATGATGATCACCGGGTGGATCAGCTGCGGCAGGATGATCCCCGCCCAGGTGTTCAGAAGTCCCATGTTCGCCATGAGGACGAAGTGATTGATGATGAGAACCTGCGTGGGGACCATGAAGCTTGCCAGGATCAGCCACCAGAGCACGGTGCGTCCGGGGAAGCGAAGCTGCGAGATCGCATAGCCGGCGAACATCGATGTGACGACGGTCAGCAGGGTGGTGCCGACCGCGGTGGCGATCGAATTGACGTACCAGGTGCCGATCTGGGTCTGCGTCAGGGCGAACCAGTAATGTTCGAAGGTCAGGGTGTCGGGCCAGAGCTCGATATAGGGACGCACGACCTCGTCCTCGGGCTTGAGCGAGCTCACGATGCCCCAGTAGATCGGGAATGCCCAGATGACCGCGCAGATCACCGTCAGCAGCGTGATCGCGCCGCCGGCCAGGTTCGCCCGCTTCGCCGTGGCCGGACTCATTCCCGCCGATCCGAAAAGCGCATGAGCTGGAAGTTCAACACGGAGATCGCGATGACCATGACGAACAGGACGACCGCGATCGCCGCCGCCCGCCCGCCCTGGTCGTTCATGAACGCGCGCTGGAAGATGTAGTATACCATCACGAGGTTGTCGTTGGGCCGCCCGCCCTGCGAGAAGAGATAGACCTGATCGAAGATCTTGAGCTGCAGTATCAGCTGGATGGTCAGCACCAGTGCCGTCACGGGCCAGAGCAGCGGCCAGGTGATGTGGCGGAACATGCGCCACCGGCTGGTGTTGTCGAGCGCCGCCGCCTCGTAGATCTCGCCCGGGATCGCGCGCATTCCCGCGAGAAACAGCAGGACGGAGAAACCGCAGGTCCACCAGATGGTCACGAAGGCGACCGCGGGAATGAACCATGTGGTAATCTTGAAGATCGGTACCCGGTCGAGCCCGATCATGTCGAAGACATGCATGGCGATGCCGAACTGGAAGTTCAGCGTCCAGTCCCAGATCCGGTAGACCACCGAGACGGGCAGGATGTAGGGCAGGAAGAACAGCGCCATCACCAGCGACTGAAGTCGCCCCGACAGACGGCTGATCGAAAGCGCGATGCCAAGCGCGACAAGCATACCCGGCACCACGGTCAGCAGGACGAAATAGGCCGTGTTCCAGACCGCCGTATCGAAACGCCGGTCGCCCGGCAGCCGCGTGTAGTTCTCGACCCCGACCCATTCGCCCGGCCCGATCAGCGGCGCGTCCTGAAAGGACAGCACGAACATGTCGATGGTCGGATAGACGAAGATCAGCCCGTAGACCGCCACGAAGGGGGCGATCAGGACGTAGGCGACAAGCGCCTCCCTTCTGACATTGCGTATCACCGATCGGAACTCCTGACACTCCGGGCGGCGCCCCGCCGCCCGGCGCCTGCACTCACATGTCGTTGAGTTCGTAGGTGATTTCCTCGACCGCCTTTGCCGGCTCCATCTCGCCGTTGAGCGTCGGGACGAAATAGGTCGACATCACGTCGAAGATCGGCCCGGCGATCCCTGCCAGCGGCGTCTTGGGGTCATAGATCATATTGGCTGTCAGCGACGAATAGGTCGCGTTGGGCTCCATCGCCTTGTAGTCGTCGGAATCCGTCACCGCCTTGTAGGCCGGAATATGGCCCGCCGTCGCCCAGTAGAGCGAGTTATGCGATATCCAGCCGATGACCTCTAGAACCGCGGCGCGCTTTTCGGCGCTCAGGTCGCTGCCCGTCGGGATCGCGAAGGCATGGCTGTCGGAATAGGTGGCCGGGTGGTCGAAGATCACCGGAAGCTCGACCGCGCCCCATTCGAAGAGCTTGCCGTCCTTTTGCAGGTCCGTCATCGTCGGCACTTCCCAGACGCCATTGATCATCATCGCCGCCTCGCCGGACGTGAACAGAGCAACCGTGGCGGGATAGTCGGTATAGGTCGACTGCAGCCCCTCCCTGGTCCATTCCTGCAGCACACCAAGCGCGTTCTCGAGCTTGCCGGCATTGTCCCCGACCAGGAACTCTCCGTCCGTCATCAACTCGCCGTCCTGCTGCCCCATCAGCGAATAGATGGTGCGGAACATGAAGTTGCCGTCCGCCGTCACCGATCCCAGCGGGAACTTGACCGACCCGGCGTCCTTGATCGCCTGCAGCGTCGCGGTAAAGGCCTCGCGGCTGTCGAGCCCCTTTGGCTTGCCGTCCTCCGTCAGCAGACCCGCAGCTTCCAGTACGTCCTTGTTGTAGTAAAGCACGATCGGATGGGTATCGAGCGGCACCGCATATTGCTTGCCCTCGATCGATACCGCATCCCAGATCGAGGGCGCATAGTCATCCTTGCCCAGCCCCATCGCGGACCAGTCCTCGGGGGTGATCTCTTCAAGCAGGCCCTGCTTGACGGCAAGCGGTATGCGGCTGGCATGGTACGTCATGATGTCCGGCGCCTCTCCCACGGCGACGGAGGTCTGGACCTTGGTGTAGAACGGCAAGCCCCAGTCGAGCGTCGTCGCGTCGATTGCTATCTTGCCCTCGTGCTGGGCATTGAAATCCGAAATCATCTGCTTCATCCGGATGCCGTCCCCGCCGCCGAGGAAATCCCACCAGACGACCGTCTCCTGCGCCTGCGCGCCGGATGCCATCATTGCGCCAAGCGCCATTCCCGCAAATTTGTTCATCCCAGTTCCTCCCATTTGTCCGCTCGCCTTGCTGGACTGCGAAAATGGTACAGCAAGCGCGGATTCGTTCAACGAAATAGTCGGTATGTACCCGACTATCCGGTTCATATCAGAGTTGAACCCGGATCACCGAGTAGCTGTACGGCTCGAGCGCAAGCTGCAGCTTTCCCGCCTCGAGCCGCGCTCCCTCCGCCTCCCTCGGTACGACGGTATCGGGGTCCGTGCGGGTGTTGCGCGCCTCAAGGTCGTCATGGCGGATCAGCGTCCGCGTCACCGATTTCGCCGCGCCGAAGCCTTCCAGCGAGATCTCGGTTTCCATCGCTTCCTCCCCGTTGCGGTTCACGGCGAAGAAAGTCAGCGTTCCCGCGTCCGCATCATGCACACCTGCGATGTCGAGATAGGCCACGCCCGAGGCAACATCCGCGTTGTAGCTCGGGACATCCACATCAAGCTGCAGCGCCGTTCCGCGCCCCCAGAGGGAGGCGAACTTGAACGGGTAGTAGATCGTCTGCCGCCAGGCCGCCCCGCCCGGTTCTGTCATGATCGGGGCGATCACATTGACCAGTTGCGCGATGCAGGCAATCCGCACCACGTCCGAGCGGCGGATGAACGTGTTCAGGATGCAACCCACCTGGAGCACGTCCTCGAAATTGTAGATATCCTCGAGCAGCGCCGGCGCATGCGGCCAGTCCCACTCTCCCATTCGCTTGGCGTCGTTCTTGCGCTCGTGGTACCAGACGTTCCATTCGTCGAAGCTGATCCGAACGTCCCGCTTTGACCGCGACTTGGCCTTCACGTAGTCGATGATCCCCGACACGGTCCCGATGTAGCGGTCGAGCTTCATGGGCAGGGCGAGATATTCGGCGGTATTCTTCTCGTAATTCTCGAAATACATGTGCAGCGAGATGTAATCGACCTGATCGTAGGTTTCTTCCAGCACCGTCGCCTCCCACTGGGGATAGCTCGGCATCTCCGAATGCGACGACCCGCAGACCACCAGTTCGAGGCTCTTGTCGAAGGCCCTCAGCGCCTTTGCCGTCTCATTGGCGAGACGCCCGTATTCCGGGGCGGACTTGTGGCCGATCTGCCAGGGGCCGTCCATCTCGTTGCCCAGGCACCAGAGCTTGCAGCCCCAGGGATCGGCCTGCCCGTTCGTCCGGCGCAGGTCCGACCAGTAGCTGCCGCCGGGATGGTTGACGTATTCGACGAAGGCCCGTGCGGCGTCGAGCCCCTGTGAGCCGAGATTGATGGCAAGCATCATCTCGGTATCGGCCTTGGTGGCCCAGTCGGCAAATTCGTGGATGCCGACCTGGTTTGATTCCGAGGTTCGCCAGGCGAGGTCAAGGCGCGTGGGGCGATCCTCCTTCGGCCCGATCCCGTCTTCCCAGTTGTAGGCCGAGACGAAATTGCCGCCGGGATACCGGCAGATCGGGATCTTCAGCTCGCGGACCAGCTCGATGACATCGCGGCGCATGCCGTTCTCGTCGGCCCGAGGGTGGTCCGGCTCGTAGATGCCGGTATAGACCGCGCGTCCGAGATGTTCGAGAAACGAGCCGTAGAGGCGGTTGTCGATGTCGGCAATCGCATAGCGCGCATGCGCCGTCACCCGGGCTTTCATCACCTCTCCTCCCCAATATTCTCCCGATTCCGGTAAATACCGGAATATTGGGTAGGATTACCCGCGAGGCGGGATGCGTCAAGAAATCAATCGATCACTTCAGGCGCAGGAGGATGTCCTGGTCATGGTCCCCGAAGCCTCGTCCGAAGATGTTGATCCCGCCCGGATGCTCGGCATCGCTGCGCACCCCGAGGCGCACCCTGATAGAGCGGTGCCGGTCAATTTCGAGCTGCTCAAGTGTGACGTCGGATACCCGGACGCCATCGACGAAGCTGCCCCCGCCCTCTACGCGCCAGGTCTTGAGCTTGCCGTATTGCGACCCCGAGAGCTTCCACCAATCGGGCGTGTAGACACCCCGCTTGTCCCCGAAATCCCCGGGCGAGGTCCATGTCGCCACGTCCACCCCGTTGATCTGTAAAAAGATGTCGGACGGCCATTTCGAGCTTGTGCCGGGGACTTCGGAACTGAGCTCCAGCGACAGCTCCAGCGCAGAGGTCTGTCGGTTCTTGAGCTTGGCATTGTTCGGAAACTGATATTCCACGAAACCGCGCGTGAACCACAGCAGCCCCGCCCGCATCCGGTCGGGTTCGAGAAACGTTTCCGGCAGGTCGAGCAGACCGATCACGCCATCCCCCGAACAGAGCCCGCAGGGCGCCGACACCTCGCAGCGTGTATAAAGGCCGATCGGCATCGCGACCTCGATGGCATTGTCTTGCGTCTCTGAGGCGGATTTGCGGAAGCTCAGCAGCACGTCGGAAAAGGCGGATTCACAGATCTTCTGGCTGCCCTTCTTCGCTTTCTGCGTGCGCGTGACCACGAGGCCCACGTCCTCAAGGGTCTGGAGGTTCGAAGACACCGTTGATTGCGGCAGTTTCAGCGCCTCGGCGATCTGGTTGACGTTCATCGGCCCGCTCGAGCCGAGCAGCTTCAGTATCGAGATCCGGACGCGACTGGCGAGACCGCGGATCAGGTCCAGCCGCTCTTCCGGATCCACGAGAAGGTATTTGTCGGCCAATGCCGCTGATCCGCCCTTGAATGTGATGCAGGCTGAGTATCAGGAATGCGGGTATGAAAGAAAGCCCATATGTACGGTCTTCTGCGGTCAAGATCCTCCGGACTGGCGCAGCGACGACAGAAGGCCCGAGCGCTCGGAGCTTGCGGAAGACCGGTTGTGGTCAAGCATCTGCTGCATGGCCTTCCGCGCGGCGGGCGCGTCGCGGGCGCTGATCGCCTCGCCCACGCGGATATGGCCGGCCCGGTTGATCATTGCAGGCGAATGCTCGGTCACGCCGACCTCGTAGGAAATCCGCAGCATCGTCAGGATGATCGGACGCATCTGCCGCATCATCAGATTTCCCGTGGCATCGAGGATCGTCGCATGGAAGGTGCAGTCGGCGCTGAAGAGCGCCTGCATGTCGGTCGAACCCGGATCGAGACATCGCGCGGCATCGAGGATCGTGCGCACCTGCGTCTCTGTCGCGCGCACCGCTGCAAGCTCCGCCGCCGCCGGCTCCAGAATGCAGCGCAGCTCCGTTGTCTCGGTGAACATCAGCCGCAGCCGCGGATGCGCCGGATCGTGCCAAGCGGCGACGTCGGCGTCGAGCAGGTTCCATTCCTCGACCGGCCTCACGCGGGTGCCGTAGCGGCGCGCTGTTCGTATCATGCCCTTGCCAGACAGGACCTTGATCGCGTCACGTATGGTCGTGCGGCTGACACCCAGCAGCTTCGCGAGCTCGGGTTCGGTCGGCATCAACTCGCCCTGCGGATAAACGTCATTGGCCACCATGCGGCCCAGCGTGGCGACCGCCTCCTTGCCCGCCCCGGTGGGCAGCGATGAGCCGAATTCGATCGGCGGGATCAGTCTGAGCACCGGAGCAGACACGGGGGCAGGCACTGGAGCAGGCACGGGGGCATCTTGCGTCATGCGTGATCGACTCTCTTTACATATGATCTAAAGACCAGCATCATAGCGGACATTGGCATATCCCGCGAGCCTTACAAAGACCGCGGGTCGCGCCATACGCCCAGACTGGGCAGTTCAATGGGAGGAACACATGGGACTCAAATATCTGCGCGCTGCGGCGTGCTGCTTCGGCCTGGGCATCCTGTCCGCGGGAGCGGTCATGGCCGAGGAAATCAAGTTCGGAATCGGCATCCCCGAGGGGGACTTTCCGGAATACAACGCCCTTGTACGCTTCAAGGAATACGTCGAGTTCAAGACCAACGGCGAGCTCACGGTGCGGCTTTTTCCGAACAACCAGCTTGGCGGTGAACGCGAGATGATCGAGCAGGTCCAGCAGGGCAGCCTTGAGCTGACGTTCCCGGCGGACGGGGCGATGGCGGGCTTCTACCCGCCGATGCAGGTCTGGTCGATTCCCTATCTCTTCGAAAGCGCCCCGGTAGCCTGGACGGTCATCAACGGACCCTTCGCCCAGTCGATGCTCAAGGATATCCGTGAACAGACCGGGATCCGTGCCCTGGCCTTTTCCCAGAACGGTTTCCGCAGCTTTACCAACAATGTGCGCCCGATCATCAATCCCGACGACATCAGTGGTCTGAAGATCCGCACGATGGAGAGCCCGGTTTTCATGGAGCTGGTCAACTCGCTTGGCGCCACGGCCACGCCGATCAGCGGGGCTGAGGTGCTGATGTCGCTGCGCCAGGGCGTCGTCGACGGTCAGGAGAACCCGCCCGCTGTGGTCTATGGCGGCGGTCTGGGCGAGGTGCAGAAGTACTATACGCTCAACGAGCACGTCTTCGGCCTGCACGTGATCATCGCCAACGACGACTGGTTCTCGTCGCTTGCGCCGGGCCACCAGCAGGTGATCAAGGACGCCGCCCTGCTGATGGCCTGGACGGAGAACCTGCAGAAGACCGTGGGCGACTGGCAGTTCAGCGAGAAGCTGGAGGAAGAGCTAGGAATGGAGATCCATGTCTCGACCCCCGAGGAGAAGGCCGCGTTTAAGGACCTGACGCAGGCGCCGGTCGAGGCCTTCATCCGGGGCAAGGTGGGCGATGCGCTGGTCGACGAGCTTCTGGGCGAAGTCGACGCGGCCAAGGCCACGCTCTACCAATAGCAAAGAGAGGGGCGCGCCGCATCCTTGCGGCGCCCCCGGCTTGACACATGAAACCCCTCGCCCTCAGCATGGCCCGGCTGCTTGCCCGGACGACCGAAATCGTCGCGACGCTCATCATGATCGCGGTGACAGCGCTCAACCTTACGCAGGTGGGCGGGAGATACCTCTTCAGCGTCGGCTTTCCCTGGACCGAAGAAGCCATGCGCTACCTTATGATCTGGCTGATGATGCTGGGCTCGGTCGCCTGCATTTTCCGGGTCGAACACATGGGCATCGAGATGGTCGAGAACCTGTCGGGCCCCAGATGGGCAGCCACCGTCAAGTCCGCGCTCTACTCCGTCGCCGGGCTCTTTTGCGTCTTCGTGCTGGTTTACAGCTGGCCGCTTGCGCTGCGCAACGCGGCGCAGGTAGCCCCCGCCTCGGGAATTCCGATGATCTACCCTTACATGGCACTGCCTGTCGGGGCGGCGCTGATGCTTGTGCAGATCGCGCTTTCCTGGCTGTCCGGCTTCGAGCCCGAGCATGACGATCTCGCCGACACCGGGGGCGCGCCATGATCTGGGTTGCCCTGACCGGCCTCGGCCTGCTGTTCGTCGGCGTGCCGGTGGCTTTCGCCATCGGGCTTGCCGGTCTGGTCGGGGTCTGGGTGGCGGACATCCCCCTCGCCATCGTCGCAACACGCCTCTTTACCGGCGTCGACAGCTTCGTCTTCCTCGCCGTGCCCTTCTACATCCTCGCCGCCGAGATCATGAGCCAGGGCGGGATCACCGCGCGCCTCATCTCCATCGCGGCGCAGGCGACGCGCTGGCTGCGCGGCGGCACCGCTTTCGCCAATATCGGGGCCTCGGTCCTGTTCGCCGGGATCTCTGGCTCCGCCGTCGCCGATGCCGCCGCACTGGGCCGCGTCTTCATCGAGGAGATGCCGAAGGAAGGCTACACCAAGCCTTATGCCGCCGCCGTCACGGTGGCCTCGTCGATCATCGGCCCGATCATTCCGCCCTCGGGCCTCGCCATCCTGCTGGCCGCGGTATCGGGGATTTCGGTCATCGACCTCTTTCTCGCCGGGGTGATCCCGGGCCTTCTGCTGGGGCTCGCCTGCGCTGTCGTCGTGGCCTGGGGCGCCATTCGCGGGAAACTGCCCAAGCCGATGCCGAAACCGGCGGAAGGGTCGCGCCTGCGCATGGTCGTCGAAGCCGTCGCGGTGGCCACGCTGCCCGTCATCATCGTTGGCGGCATGGTGGTCGGCGCCTACACCGCGACCGAGGGCGGCGGCATCGCGGTTGCCTACGCGATCTTCCTGTCCTTCTTCGTCTTCCGTGGCATCGACCTCAAAGGCCTCTGGAGCGCCTTCATGAGAGCGGCGCGGATCTCGGCCGCCGTCTACCTTCTTGTCGCTGCGGCAACGATCCTCTCCTACGCGCTCAACCTTCTGGGCATCGCCTCGTGGATCACCGCCGCGGCCGGTTTCTTCGAGGGCCAGCCGATCCTCTTCCTGCTGTCCATCGCGCTCCTGATGCTGATCCTGGGGACCTTTCTCGACATCGGCGCCGCCATCCTCATCTTCGTGCCCCTGCTCCTGCCGCCTGTGCGGGAACTCGGGATCGATCCGTTGCAGGCCAGCATGGTGGTCATGATCACGCTGGCCATCGGGCTTGTGACACCGCCCGTCGGTGTCGTGCTTTTCGTCGTGATGCGAGTCGGACGTATCGGGATGTACCCCCTCCTGCGCGCGCTCCTGCCGTTTCTGGTGCTCGAGCTCATCGCCGTCGTCCTGCTTTGCCTGGTGCCCGGTTTCTCGACCTGGCTGCCCGAGCTACTGAACCCCTGATACCCGGAGAACTGAATTTGAAGATCACAGGCATCGAAACGGTCGTCGTCAACGCTGTCCACCGCAACTGGATCTTCGTGAAGGTGCTGACCGACCAGCCCGGCCTGCATGGCTGGGGCGAGGCCACGCTGGAATGGAAGACGCGGGGCGTGATCGGCACCATCGAGGATCTCGCGCAGTTCGTGGTGGGCGAGGATCCGCACCGCATCGAACATATCGTGCAGCGCATGCAGCGCTTCAGCTTCTGGCCGATGGGCGTGATCGGGCTGACCGCCCTGTCGGGCATCGAGCAGGCGCTCTGGGACATCAAGGGCAAGGATCTGGGCGTGCCGGTCTGGCAGCTGTTGGGCGGGCGCGTGCGCGACAGGGTGCGTGTCTACACCCACATGCACCGCGGACGGGCGGGAACGCAGGTCGGCACCGCCGATATCGGGGCCTTTTGCGACGGCGTGCAGGAAACGCTCGAGATGGGCTATGACGCGATCAAGCTCGGCTTCGTGCCCTATACCGGCTATGACGCGCCGCTGGCCTCCGTGCGCCATGTCGCCAAGCTCGCCGAGGCCGTGCGCGAACGGGTCGGCGAGACGGTCGACATCATGACCGATTTCCACGGGCGCCCGGATTCGCTTGGCGCGGCCAAGGCTTATATCGACGCCATCGCGCCCATCGCACCGCTTTTCATCGAAGAGCCGATCCAGCCGGGCGACGCCGCGGCGCTTGGCGATCTGGCGCGCCGCGTGAGCTGCCCGCTGGCAACGGGCGAACGGCTTTTCACCCCGCGCGAATTCGCCGAGATCGCCGAGCACCGCGCCGTGGCCTACATCCAGCCCGACCTCGCCCATTGCGGCGGCCTTAGCGGTGGCAGGCGAATTGCCGCCATCGCCGAGGCGGCGCATATGGGTGTCGCACCGCACAACCCCATGGGTCCTGTGGCGGGCGCGGTGGCCCTGCAGTTCGACGCAGCCACCCCGAATTTCGTCATTCAGGAGGAAGCGGTGGGCATGGTGCCATGGTTCGAGGAGATCTGCGCGCTCTACCCGCTCGAGCTGGCCGGTGGTTGCTGGAACATTCCCGAGACCCCGGGCCTCGGGATCGAGATCGACGAGGCCGCGGCGGCGAAGCATCCCTTCGCCGAGGAAGAGGTCATGTCGCTTCAGTCGATCCTTCCGGACGGGCGCATCGCCAACTGGTAGGGCTGTGCGGCAACTGGACATTCCGCGCCGCTTTTCGGCAAATGGCGCATGGACCGCGACAGCCGCTACCCTGCCCTTGCCGACCTGCGCGCCCGCGCCCGCCGGCGCATTCCGAAGTTCGTCTGGGAATACGTCGATTCCGGCACCGGGACCGAGGCGACCAAGGCGCGCAACCGGATTGCCCTGGACCGGGTCGGACTGACGCCGTCGATCCTGCATGGCGAGTTCACCCCGGATCTGTCCACCAACCTGCTGGGGCAAAGCTTCCCGCTCCCCTTCGGAATCGCGCCCATCGGCATGTCCGGGATGATCTGGCCGGGCGCCGAGCGGATGCTGGCGCGGACGGCGGCGCGGGCGGGCATTCCCTTTTCGCTATCCACCGTCGCCGCCAGTTCGCCCGAGGATGTAGCGCCCGATCTGGGCGCGCATGGCTGGTTCCAGCTTTACCCGCCCCGCGACGAGGAGATCCGCCGCGACATGCTGAAGCGCGCCGAAGCGGCGGGGTTTAGGTCGCTGGTCCTGACCGTCGACGTCCCCGTGGCCTCGCGCCGAGAAAGGCAGACCCGCTCGGGCCTGACCCAGCCGCCCCGGCTGACCCCTCGCCTGCTGGCGCAGGTCGCGATGCGGCCCGCCTGGGCGCTGGCGACGATGCGCGCGGGAATGCCGCGGATGCGGACGCTCGATGCCTATACCGCGACCACCCAGACGAGCCTGTCGTCGACGGCACATGCGGGGTATCTTCTGCGCACCAGCCCGGACTGGGCCTATGTCGACTGGCTGCGCGCGCACTGGAAAGGTTCGCTGATCGTGAAAGGCGTCATGCGGCCCGACGACGCCGACCGGCTCGAGCGTGCCGGGGCGGACGCGATCTGGATTTCCAACCATGCCGGTCGCCAGTTCGACGCCGCCCCCGCGAGCATCGAGGTTCTGGCGGCGATTCGGGAGGCCACCGGCCTGCCGCTGATCGTCGACAGCGGCTTCGAGGGCGGGCTCGACATCCTGCGCGCCTTCGCGCTCGGAGCGGATTTCGTGATGTTCGGGCGGGCGTTTCACTTTGCGCTGGCAGCGCTTGGGCCGGAGGGGCCGGATCACCTCATCTCGATGCTGAAACGCGATCTCGAAGCCAACATGGGCCAGCTTGGCGCGCGCGACCTGCGGAGCCTGCCCGCGCCCTTCGCTCTGGGCTGACCGGGACATCAGCGCCGCGCGCCCGATATTTCAGCGACATGCTGGACAGTTGTCCCAAAGTCAAACAGACTTGCCGCAGCGCAGCACCTGACTTCGCCCGAACCGCGGCTGACGGGGAATGCGAAAGCTCAATCGCGGTGCCTGTTTCCCGGGTCACGCCGGAAAGCAGCCCGCTCAGAAGAGGCCCGTCATGACCGAGTTCCGCAAGATCCTGATTGCCAACCGAGGAGAGATCGCGATCCGCATCATGCGGGCCGCCAACGAGATGGGCAAGAAGACGGTGGCGGTCTACGCCGAGGAGGACAAGCTGGGTCTTCATCGGTTCAAGGCGGACGAGGCTTACCGCATCGGCGAGGGTCTTGGCCCCGTGGCGGCCTATCTCTCGATCCCCGAGATGATCCGCGTCGCCAAGGCCTCTGGCGCGGACGCGATCCATCCGGGCTACGGCCTTCTGTCCGAGAACCCGGATTTCGTCGATGCCTGCGTCCAGAACGGAATCACCTTCATCGGTCCGCGCGCCGAGACGATGCGCGCGCTTGGCGACAAGGCATCGGCCCGGCGTGTCGCCGTCGAGGCGGGCGTGCCCGTCATCCCTGCGACCGAGGTGCTGGGGACCGACATGGACGCGATCAGGAAGGAAGCCGCCGAGGTGGGCTATCCGCTGATGTTGAAGGCTTCCTGGGGCGGCGGCGGACGCGGCATGCGGCCCATCCTGAAGGAGTCCGAACTCAAGGAGAAGGTGCTCGAGGGCCGGCGCGAGGCCGAGGCCGCCTTCGGCAACGGCGAGGGATATCTCGAGAAGATGATCCTCAAGGCCAGGCATGTGGAGGTGCAGATCCTCGGCGACAAGCACGGCGGCATGTATCACCTCTTCGAGCGCGACTGCTCGGTCCAGCGGCGCAACCAGAAGGTCGTCGAGCGCGCGCCCGCACCCTATCTGACCGAGGCGCAGCGCGAAGAGATCTGCGACCTCGGCCGCCGCATCTGTGCGCATGTGAATTACGAATGCGCCGGCACCGTCGAGTTCCTGATGGATATGGCGGACGAGAAATTCTACTTCATCGAGGTCAATCCGCGCGTTCAGGTCGAGCATACCGTGACCGAGGAGGTGACGGGCATCGACATCGTGCGCTCCCAGATCCTGATCGCCGAGGGCAAGACGATCGCCGAGGCCACGGGCAAGGCGCGTCAGGAGGATGTGGTGCTGACCGGGCATGCCCTGCAATGCCGGGTCACGACGGAGGATCCGCAGAACAACTTCATCCCCGATTACGGGAGACTGACGGCCTATCGTTCGGCCACCGGGATGGGCATCCGCCTCGATGGCGGCACGGCCTATGCCGGGGGGGTGATCACGCGCTACTACGATTCGCTTCTGACCAAGATCACCGCCAAGGCCCCTACCCCCGAGATGGCGATTGCCCGGATGGACCGCGCCCTGCGCGAATTCCGCATCCGGGGCGTATCCACCAACATCGCATTCGTCGAGAACCTGCTGAAGCACCCCACCTTCCTCGACAATACCTATACCACCAAGTTCATCGACGAGACGCCCGAGCTGTTTCATTTCTTCAAGCGCCGGGACCGTGGGACGAAGGTGCTGACCTATATCGCCGACATCACCGTGAACGGGCACCCCGAAACCAAAAATACGCCGCGCCCGGCGCATGTGAAGGATCCCAAGCCGCCAAAGCCGCGCAACGAATCTCCGCGCATGGGGACGCGCAATCTGCTTGAGCAGAAAGGCCCGCAGGCGGTCGCCGACTGGATGGCCCAGCAGCGCCAGCTTCTCATCACGGACACGACCATGCGCGACGGTCACCAGTCCCTGCTGGCCACGCGGATGCGATCGATCGACATGATCCGTGTCGCCCCCAGCTATGCCGCGAACCTGCCGCAGCTCTTCTCGGTCGAGTGCTGGGGCGGCGCGACCTTCGATGTGGCCTACCGCTTCCTGCAGGAATGTCCGTGGCAGCGCCTGCGGGAACTGCGGGCGGCCATGCCGAACCTGATGACCCAGATGCTTCTGCGCGGCTCGAACGGTGTCGGTTACACGAACTACCCCGACAACGTGGTGCAGGAATTCGTGCGGGTGGCGGCTGAGGTGGGTGTCGATGTGTTCCGCGTCTTCGACAGCCTGAACTGGGTCGAGAACATGCGCGTCGCCATGGACGCCGTGATCGACAACAACAAGGTCTGCGAGGGCACGATCTGCTATACGGGCGACATTCTCGACCCCGACCGCGCCAAGTATTCGCTGAAATACTACGTCGATATGGGCAAGGAGTTGAAGGCGGCCGGAGCGCATATCCTCGGGCTCAAGGACATGGCGGGGCTGCTCAAGCCCGTTGCGGCGCGCCAGCTCATAAAGGCGCTGAAGTCCGAGGTGGGGCTGCCGATCCATTTCCACACGCATGACACGGCCGGAGTCGCCTGCGCCACGATCCTGGCGGCGTCCGAGGCGGGCGTCGATGCGGTCGATTGCGCGATGGACGCGTTTTCCGGCAATACCTCGCAGGCCACCCTCGGAACCGTTGTCGCGGCATTGCGCCATACCGATCGCGATACCGGGCTCGACATGGGCGCGGTACGCGAGATTTCGGATTACTGGGAAGAGGTACGGGGCCATTACGCGGCTTTCGAATCCGGCCTCCAGGCGCCCTCCTCCGAGGTTTACCTTCATGAGATGCCGGGCGGGCAGTTCACCAACCTCAAGGCACAGGCCGCAAGTCTCGGACTGTCCGAGCGCTGGCCCGAAGTGGCACGCACCTATGCCGACGTGAACAAGATGTTCGGCGATATCGTGAAGGTCACGCCGTCCTCGAAGGTGGTGGGAGACATGGCCCTGATGATGGTGAGTCAGGGCCTCAGCCGGGAGGATGTGGAGAACCCGGACAAGGACGTTTCCTTCCCGGATTCGGTGATCGACATGATGCGCGGCAACCTCGGCCAGCCGCCGGGCGGTTTTCCCGAGAAGATCGTGAAGAAGGTGCTGAAGGGCGAGAAGCCCAATACCGAACGTCCGGGCAAGCACCTGCCACCGGCGGATCTGGAAGCGCTGCGCAAGGAAGCGTCCGACGCCATGGAGGGCAAGTCGATCGACGACGAGGACCTCAGCGGCTATCTGATGTATCCGAAAGTCTTTCTCGACTACATGGGGCGTCACCGCACCTACGGTCCCGTCCGCGCCCTGCCCACGAAGACCTTCTTCTACGGAATGGAGCCGGGCGAGGAAATCTCGGCCGAGATCGACCCGGGCAAGACACTCGAGATCAGGCTTCAGGCCGTGGGCGAGACGACGCCGGAGGGCGATGTTCGGGTATTCTTCGAGCTCAACGGCCAGCCCAGGGTGATACGCGTTCCCAACCGCGCGGTGAAGGCCACCACCGAGCAGCGTCCAAAGGCAGAATTGGGCAATCCCGCGCATGTGGGGGCGCCGATGCCGGGGGTCGTTGCCTCGGTCGCGGCGCAGGCCGGACATCAGGTCAAGGCGGGCGACCTGCTGCTGACCATCGAGGCGATGAAGATGGAGACCGCGATCCATGCCGAAAAGGACGCCGTGATAAAGGCCGTCCACGTTTCGCCGGGCGCGCAGATCGACGCCAAGGACCTTCTGGTCGAATTCGAGGGCTGACGGTCCGCCGCTTCCGGGAGAACCGCTCATGCGCCTGTCCGCCGTGACACTGCTGGTGCCGGACTACGACACCGGCATCGCCTTTTATGTCGGCAAGCTGGGCTTCATGCTGAAGGAGGACGTCGCGCAGGATGGCAAGCGCTGGGTTCGGCTGCAGCCCGAGGGTGGAGGGACCTCGTTCATACTTGCCGAACCACGCGGCGCCCGCCAGACCGCAGCCCTCGGAGAACAGGGCGGCGGGCGGGTCTGGCTGTTTCTCGAAACCGGAAACTTCCAGCGTGACCACACGCGCCTCATGGCTGCGGGCGTGACCTTCGAGGAAACACCGCGCACAGAACCCTATGGCAAGGTCGCCGTGTTTCGGGATCCCTTCGGGAATCGCTGGGATCTCATCGAATACGCTTCGAGCCCGGACCCGGCCTGACCGAGGTCGTGCGGGCCCGTCGTGCCTCGCATCGGCTTGCCGTCGGCCGGTACGCCGCTTCTGGCGGCCTCCTGAAAGGCAAAAGGCCCGGCAGTGCCGGGCCCCCTGTTTCTGTTGACCTTGGACGTCAGGCCGCGCGGCGGCGCCGGCGCAGCGCTGCGAAAGCACCAAGGCCACTTACCATCAGAAGACCGCCTGCCGGCAGCGGAACCGGGCTCAGGTTCGCGGGTGCCGCAGCCTCCCCGGAGTTGCCCGGAACAGTCACGCCATTGGGAAGCGTGGTCGAACCCGTCCCCCCGCTTCCCGAAGGAATGCCCTGCGCGTCGCTATTGTTAACGCCGGCGATCTCTGCGGACTTCGAGAAACGGAAGGACCTGGAGTCCATGTCCTTATCGCCCATCGCCTTGTTGACGCCCAGACGCTGCCGCAGCACGGTGCCGTCCGAGAAGGCGACCTTGATGACCGCGTTCTTGCCCTTGCCGTTGCCGAAGAGAACGTCGCGGAAATCGGCGTTGGTCTCGTTCTTGCCGTTCTTGTCCAGTTCCGTGCGGAACTTGGCAAACTCACCGGCATCGAAACCGGAATACTTCAGCTTGACCTTGTTGGATCCGCCGGCACCGTTCGACTTGCTGCCCTTCTTGAGCTTCTGCTTGCCCCCGTCGAGACCTTTCGAGCCGCCCTTCAGGCTCTTGACAGAGTCGAACTCGTAGCTGCGGTTTCCGACAGAGATGGAGAAGGACGTGATCGCGGCAGACGTGCTCTTGTTCATGATCTTGACCGAAGGCGCGTCAGAACTGCCCTTGATCTTCACATCGTAGCCTGTCGAAGCGGCAAAACCGGCTGTTGCCGAAAGAGAAACCGCGCAAGCCAGCATAAGTAATTTCATCATCGTTACCTCAGTCAAAAATTCACCCTCCAGTTAGGAGTACAGCGCGGTTTCGGACAGGGAAAGAGCAAAAACATATTCTCGCCACAAACGGGCATTGTTTTGACAAATTCCAGCCACAAATGTGCCGCTCGTGACCGGATTGGCGCAAAAGCAGGGAGAGATCACTGTCGCCGGAGGGGCAACATTCAGCGTCGCGACGATTCGGGACCGGCTCACGCAGGCAATTGCCGCCCTCGCCCCGCGCGTGCAGGAAAATTCCGCTGGTGACGCAACTTTCCTCTTGCAGCGGGATGGCTCTCTGAGTATCCCACGCCTCACCCAAGGATGCGGGCGTAGCTCAGGGGTAGAGCATTACCTTGCCAAGGTAAGGGTCGTGAGTTCGAATCTCATCGCCCGCTCCAAATTTTCCAGTCTCATGACTGTGTTGAAAAGCCGCCTTCTGGCGGCTTTTTTCCATTTCGGGTCGTCCCTTCAGGGTCGCAGTCGCGCCAGACGCAAGCGCGCCGGGCGCACCCCCGTCCCGCGTCAGAGGCCGGTCAGATCCATTTCGCGAGGGGCGGCAGGCTCATCAGGACTGCGTTCGCGTCATGTCCCGTCTCGAGGCCGAATTTCGTTCCCCTGTCATAGACCAGGTTGTATTCGGCATAGAGCCCGCGGTGGACCAGCTGCGCATCCTTGTCCGCCGCATCCCACGCCTGCCCGCGGCGCTTTTCGACCAGCGGAGCAAAGGCCGGCAGGAACGCCCTGCCGATATCTCGGATCAGCGCGAAATCCTGCGCGCAGTCCCCGGTGCAGTGATCGTCGAGAAATATGCCCCCGACACCACGCGCCCGTCCGCGATGGGGGATGTAGAAATACTCGTCCGCCCATGCCTTGAGGCGCGGGTAGTATCCTTCCCCGTGCGGATCAAGATGCGCCTTCTGGGTCGCATGGAAATGCGCCGTGTCCTCTTCGTACTCGATGCAGGGGTTCAGGTCCGAGCCGCCGCCGAACCACCAGGCCTGCGGTGTCCAGAACATGCGGGTGTTCATATGCACCGCCGGGACATGCGGGTTCTGCATATGGGCCACGAGGCTGATGCCCGACGCCCAGAACCGCGGATCTTCCGCCATGCCGGGGATGCCCTTGCGCGCGGCCATGGCCGCCTGGGCCCGATCGCCCAATGTGCCGAAGACGGTGGATATGTTGACGCCGACCTTCTCGAACACGCGTCCGCCGCGCATGACGCTCATCAGTCCGCCGCCGGCATCCGAGCCGTCCTCGCTCTGTCGGCGGGTGTCGCTGACCTCGAAACGGCCTGCGGGCGCGTCGGCGAGCGGGCCTTGTGAATGGCTGTCCTCGAGGCCCTCGAAGGCCGCGACGATATCGTCCCGCAGGTTGCGGAACCATGCGGCGGCGCGCGCCCTCTCGTCTTCCAGCATGTCGTGCATCGGGACCTCGCAGGGGTTTCGGGCTTTCTAGCCCGGATCCGGGATCAGCGCCAAGGCTGGCGTCGCGCAGCCCTCAGTGGGCGGGAGCGGCGACCACGTCGAGCAGCGAGCGTCCACCATCCAAGGTGATGACCTGCCCCGTCATGAAGCCGGAGCTTTCCGCGGCCAGGAACTGCACCGCCTCGCTCAGTTCCGAAGGGGCTGCAATCCGGCCAAGCGGAGTATGGTTGCGGATATCCTCGCGCCAGTCCGTATGGTCGGCCATCGTGGCCTTCAGCGAATGGCTCATGACCGACCCGAAGGCCACGGCGTTCACCCGGATGCGGTGCGGCGCGAGGACCAGCGCCATCGAGCGCGTCATCTGCTCGGTCGCGGCGGATGCCATCGAATAGGCCATCAGTTCCGGGCGGGTATGATGCGAGGCGATGGAGGACAGGTTGATGATCGAGCCGACCTGGCCATCGGGCTGATCTTCTCCCTGCTTGATCATGCGTCGCGCGACCTGCTGGGTGAGCTGCAGCGCCGTCATGACGTTCTGCTCCATCAGCGTCGAGACCGATATGTCCTCGACTTCCAGCGGATCGGTCGTCAGCATCTGCCGCGACGCGTTGACGAGGATGTCGATTTGCTCGAACTGGTCTATGGCCGCAGAGATCAGGTTGGCGATGGTCAGGCGCTGGCGCAGGTCGCCCGCGAAATGGGCGATGTTGTCCTCGGTCTTTGCCCGGTCGCTCCACTCGTCCGAGAGCTTGCGCTCGTCCATGTCCGCGCAGATGACATTCGCGCCGCGTTCGACGAAATGGCGCGCGATGGCAAGCCCGATGCCATTGGCCGCGCCGGTGACGATGGCCGTCTTGCCGCTGATCGAAAAGGACATTTGGCGCTCTCTGTGATTTCAGCCGCGCTTGCGCAGCGGGCGCGTGGCCTGCAGCAGCTTGTAGCGCGAATCCCCATCCGGTTCGGCCACCATGGCAAAATGCTCTCTCAAGGTCGACTCGTAAGGCAGGTGCCGGTTGGCGACCATCCAGAGCTGACCCTGCGGCGACAGCATCCGCGCGGCGGCGGCCACGAAGGCCTGCCCCAGCCTGGGGTCCGCAGCGCGTCCCACATGGAAGGGCGGGTTCATCACGACCGTGTCCATGCGTCCCGGGGCGTCCCAGCGGGTCGCGTCGGCCCAATGGAAGCGCGCGCGCGGGTCGGTCACGTTGCGACGGGCGCACTCGAGCGCCATGTGCCCCGCCTCGACCAGGTGCAGCGCCTCGACGCCCGTCCGGGTCAGGACATGGGCGGAAAGGAACCCCCATCCCGCCCCGAGATCGGCTACCTGCGCGCCCAGGCGATCCGGCAGCGCCTCGGCCAGCATGGCAGATCCGGGATCGATGGCATCAGCCGAAAAGACGCCCGGCGCCGTCCAGAAACCGCCCTCGGTGCGCGCAGGTCCGGCAGCCCAGTCGCCGAGACGATCGGCAGCGCCGGGAGCGATCCAGAAGAGCTTGCCATGCGCCTTCGACACCGGACCGCCGATCGCCACGCGCTTGCGGATCTCGCGCATCAGGGCATCGGCGCCGTCGGTCTTCTGCCCGTCGATGACCACGGGTCCCTCGGTCAGCGAAAGCGCCTTCGCGATCAGGGCCCTCGCCTCCGGCTTGGCGCGCGGCAGGCACACGACCGCCGCGGCAAGGGATCCTTCGGCGGCGGCTTCGGTCGCGCAGTCATAGCCGCGCCCGGCGTAATCGACGAAATCGGGTTTGAAGTCCTGCACGATCAGCGCCCGCTCGCGCGGCAGCCCGGCGAGTGCCGCGCCTGCGGGTGGCTGAAACACGGCGATCCGCCCCTGTTCAGGCCAAGCGAGACCGGCCCCGTCCAGAGCGAGCGGCAGGCGTGCGTCGATCACGTGCCTATTCTTCTTTTTCCATCGTGCATTGAAGCGGATGCTGGTGTCGGCGGGCGAAATCCATCACCTGCGCGACCTTGGTCTCGGCGATCTCGTGGCTGAAGACGCCGACCACGGCCAGACCCTGCTTGTGAACGGTCAGCATGATGTCGAAGGCCTGCGCATGGCTGAGGTGGAAGAACCGCTCGAGCACATGGACGACGAATTCCATCGGCGTGAAGTCGTCGTTCAGCAGCAGCACCTTGTAAAGCGGCGGGCGCTTGGTCTTGGGCGCGGTCTTGGTGAGGATCGACGTGTCACCGTCATCCCCGAAGCCATTCGCCATCATGTGCTCCTGAACGCGCATTGCGCTGACCGGTCCTTTCGCCATAACCGAGTCTCCTCGGCGTCTATATAACCGGTGTGGAAATTTAGAAAAGGGGTGGATCGGAATGCCGGACAGGATAACGACCGTCGGTTTCGATGCCGACGACACGCTTTGGCACAACGAGCGCTACTTTCAGCTCACGCAGCGGCGTCTGGCCGACCTGCTTGCCGAGTACACCGACAGCGAGACGCTCTCGGCTCGCCTGCTCGCCGCGGAACGGCGCAATCTCGGACAATACGGGTTCGGCATCAAGGGCTTCACGCTCTCGATGATCGAGACGGCGATAGAGGTGACGGACCGGCGGGTATCGGTCGATGTGATCGCGGAACTCATGGAAGCGGGGCGCGAAATGCTGCGCCATCCGATCGATCTGCTTCCCCATGCGCGCGGAGCGGTGGAGGCCGCCAGGCGGACGCATCGCGTCCTGCTGATCACCAAGGGCGATCTGCTCGACCAGGAACGCAAGCTCGCTCAGTCCGGTCTCGGAGAGCTGTTCGACGGAGTCGAGATCGTTTCGGACAAGTCCGCCCGCGTCTATGCCGACATCTTCGCGCGGCGCGGCGACGGCGTGGAGCGCGGGATCATGGTCGGCAATTCGCTGCGCTCGGACGTGCTGCCGATGATAGAGGCCGGCGGCTGGGGCGCCTTCGTGCCGCACGAACTGACTTGGCAGATCGAAAAGGCCGACGCGCCCGACCATCCACGCTACGCGCGGCTCGGCGATCTCGCGGAGCTCGGAGGCGTGCTCGAGAGAATCGGCTGACATCCGCCAGTCGCTCGCTGACCGTGAAACAGGCGATGAATGTGGCCCTGCCGCAACGGAACAGAACTCTTTTTCGGCCGGCCGGATCAACCCCGAAACAGGGGAATCGCCGTTTTTGCCGCAGGCAGTTGTAGGTGCGACGGTCCCATACCCATAGATGTGGCGGCGACGCTTCAGCATGTTCTCGCAAAGGCAGCAAAACACGCGCTTTATCGGCCTGAATGCCCGTGCTAGGTTAACTGCAAATCAATCGCCAGTCGAAATAATCGGCGGCGGAGGCAGAACGAGGCAGATCACGAAATGAAGGTGCGACGCGTGCAGTCGGCCCGTACCGGGCTATTTGTCTTTGCAGCATTCTGGATGCTTGTGGTGGTCCCGCTCAGTGCCTGGGCCGCTCCATATGCCGCATATGTGGTGGATGCCCGGACAGGCGAGGTCCTGCATTCGCAGAACGCCGATACCCGGCTTCATCCCGCCTCCCTCACGAAGATGATGACGCTCTACATTGCCTTCGAGGCGATCGAGCATGGCGAGATCTCGATCGACCAGAAGGTGACGATTTCGAAAAATGCCGCTGCGGAACCCCCTTCCAAGCTGGGCCTGCGCTCGGGACAGCAGATCGCCCTGCGGTACCTGATCCGCGCCGCCGCCGTGAAGTCGGCCAACGATGCCGCGACCGCCATCGGCGAGGCTATAGAGGGCTCGGAAGCAGCATTCGCGCGGCGCATGAACCGCACGGCGAAAGCGCTCGGCATGACGCGCACGACCTTCAAGAACGCCAACGGTCTGACCGAGGACGGGCATCTGTCCACGGCGCATGACATGACGATCCTGGGACGTCATATCCTCTACGACTACCCGCAGTACTATAACCTCTTCTCGCGCCAGACCGCCGACGCGGGTATAAAGCAGGTGCCGAACACGAACCGCCGGCTTCTCGCCGCCTACAAGGGCGCGGACGGGATCAAGACCGGCTATACCCGCGCCGCGGGTTTCAATCTTGTGGCCTCTGCGGAACGCGGCAACGAACGCATCATCGCGACCGTATTCGGCGGCACCTCGACCGCCGCACGCAATGCGAAGGTCGCCGAGCTTCTCGATCTCGGCTTCAAGAACGCGCCGACCCGGGTCGCGATGCGCAAGCCTTCTCTGCCGGACTATTCGGGTATCAGCGACGTCGCGACCGCCTCTGGCATGACGCTCGAGGGTCAGGGCAAGACCATCCGCCTTGCCGGTGCGGTCACGTCGAGCAAGCGACCCCAGCTTCGCCCGCAGGCCGGCCAGCCGATGATGGTCGCGTCCGCCGCGGGCGTGCTGCCGGGCAACGCGCAGCCGCTGGGAATCGACGGCGTCGCGGCACCGGGCTCGACCGTCCGGCTGCCGCAGCCCCAGCAAGCGGCCAGCGCCGTCAGGTCCGACGACATCGCCAATGCGCTTGCCGCGGCGCAGATCGCCACCGTGGCAGAGACCGTCGGCACGCAGGGCGTTTCCGCAATGGGCTTCGCCTCGGCGCGACCCGAGCTTCGGCCCGAGGATCTGAACGGTGTTGTGGCGCAGGTTCTGCAGCCTGAGGAACCCGAGGTCGTGACCCGGATCTCGACGTCAGGCGGCCGCCAGTGGGGGGTCAACGTCGGCAGCTACCCAAGCCGGTATGCCGCCGAAAAGGCGCTTCTGACGACGGCGCTGGCCGAGATGGCGACGCTTGACGGCTCGCTGCGCAAGGTCGTCAAGCGCAAGGCGGGATACGACGCCAATTTCCTCGGCATGACGCGCGAGACGGCGGACCTTGCCTGCCGGCGGCTCGCCGCGCGCAACGTCACCTGCCTGATGGTCGGTCCGGCATCCTGATCGGCGTCCCGGCCCGCGGCCGCTCGGAACGGTTTGCGCCCCTTTTGAGCGAACCGGCCCGGCTCATCGGCGCCTTCATGCGCGGATGCAGTTGATTTGAGTCAATGATTGACGGCCTGCGTCGCTGCTAGAAGGATCGGGGCTGCCGGAGCATCCGCATGCCCCTATCCTCGAAGGAGGTTCGCATGAGTTTCAAATCCATCCTCACCATCGTCAGCGACAAAGTCGACAATGCCCCCTCCCTCGAGCAGGCGATCTCGCTCGCGCAGGCGCTCGACGCGCATCTCGAGGTGCTCTGCGTCGGCATAGATCACGCGATCGCCTCCTACTACGAGGTCGGCGTGGGGGCCGCCATGCTTCAGGCCTCGCTGGAACAGGCGCAGGCCAAGGGCGCGCAGATCCGCGAGGAGGTCGAAGCGCGGCTGGGCAGATCCGGCGTTCGCTGCAACACGTTGGCGGGTGTCATCACCAGCCCGGACGCCGGACAGCATGTCGCCAATGCCGCGCGCTACAGCGATCTCGCGGTAACCTCCCTGCCCTATGGCGAGGGCAGCGCGCCGGACGATGTCTCGATCGTCGAGCAGCTGCTCTTCGACGCCGCCTGCCCCACGCTCTGCGTCCCGCGCGACATGGCGCTCAGGCTGCCCGAAACCGTCGTCCTCGCCTGGAACCACAGCGCCCAGGCGTTGCGGGCCGCCCGCGTCGCGCTGCCCTTCCTGCAAAACGCGAAGACGGTCCATATCGCGGTTATCGATCCGCCCGCCCAGGGACCCGAGGGCACCGATCCCGGCGGTCAGCTCGCGGTGCTGTTGTCGCGCCACGGCGTCAGCTGCGAGATCAGCGTGATGGCCAAGAGCGGCAGCGTCGGGGGCCTGCTGAACCGCTTCGCCAGGGAAAAGATGGCCGACATGATCGTCATGGGCGCCTATGGGCATTCCCGCTTCCGCGAGGCCCTGCTGGGCGGCACGACGCGCACCATGCTCGAGGAAGCCAACCTGCCCGTCCTCATGGCGCATTGAGGCCGCAGGTGGCGGCATGCGCCGCCGGCACGATGAGAGGCGTGGAGAGCTAGAGAATGCCTGGCAGATTGAGGCCGTTCTCGCGCGCGCAGTCCAGGGCGATATCGTAGCCCGCATCGGCATGTCGCATCACGCCGCTGGCCGGGTCGTTCCAGAGGACACGGGCAATCCGGCGGTCCGCATCCGCCGTCCCGTCGCAGCAGATGACGACCCCGGAATGCTGCGAGAATCCCATCCCGACTCCGCCCCCGTGATGTATGGAAACCCAGGTCGCGCCGGAGGCGGTGTTGAGAAGCGCATTCAGCAGCGGCCAGTCCGAAACCGCGTCCGACCCGTCGCGCATCGACTCCGTCTCGCGGTTCGGACTTGCAACCGATCCCGAATCCAGGTGATCGCGTCCGATCACCACCGGCGCCTTGAGCTCTCCTGTGCGCACCATTTCGTTGAAGGCGAGTCCCAGCCGGTGCCGGTCGCCCAGGCCCACCCAGCAGATCCGCGCCGGCAGTCCCTGGAAGGCGATACGCTCGGCGGCCATGTCGAGCCAGTTGTGCAGATGGGCATTGCCCGGCGTCAGCTCCTTCACCTTGGCGTCGGTGCGCGCGATATCCTCCGGATCGCCCGAAAGCGCCGCCCAGCGGAAAGGCCCCACCCCCCGGCAGAAGAGCGGACGCACATAGGCCGGCACGAAACCCGGGAAGGCGAAGGCCTCCTCCAACCCCTCGTCAAAGGCGACCTGTCGGATGTTGTTGCCGTAATCCACCGTCGGCACGCCGGCCTTGTGGAAATCCACCATCGCGGCCACCTGCACCTTCATCGAGGCCCGCGCCGCCTCTGCCACGCCCTTGGGGTCCTGAACCCGCGAGGCCTTCCAGCGCTCCATCGTCCAGCCCTGAGGCAGGTAGCCGTTGACCGGGTCATGCGCCGACGTCTGGTCGGTCACGAGATCCGGACGGACACCGCGCGCGTAAAGCTCGGGAAAGACGTCCGCGGCATTGCCCAGAAGCCCGACAGACCTGGCCTCGCCTGCCCTGGTCCAGCGCGAGATCATCTCCAGCGCCTCCTCCAGCGTCGCGGCCTTTTCGTCGAGGTATCGCGTGCGCAGGCGGAACTCGATGCTTTCGGGGTTGCACTCGACGGCGAGGCAGCAGGCACCGGCCATCACCGCCGCCAGCGGCTGCGCGCCGCCCATGCCCCCAAGCCCGCCGGTCAGGATCCAGCGTCCCGTGAGGTCGCCGCCGTAGTGCTGGCGGCCGGCCTCGACGAAAGTCTCGTAGGTGCCCTGCACGATCCCCTGGGAACCGATGTAGATCCAGGATCCGGCCGTCATCTGGCCGTACATCATCAGGCCCTTCTGGTCGAGTTCACTGAAATGGTCCCAGTTGGCCCAGTGCGGCACGAGGTTCGAGTTCGCGATCAGCACCCGGGGCGCATCCCGATGCGTGCGAAAGACCCCCACGGGCTTTCCCGACTGGACGAGCAGCGTCTCGTCCTCCTCCAGCGCCTCGAGCGCGGCGACGATGGCATCGAAGCTCTTCCAGTCGCGCGCAGCGCGACCGATGCCGCCATAGACCACAAGCTCCCTAGGGTTTTCGGCCACGTCCGGATGAAGGTTGTTCATCAGCATCCTGAGCGGCGCCTCGGTCAGCCAGCTCTTGGCGGTGAGCCGGGTGCCCGTCGCGGGTTTCACGATCCGGTCTGCGTATCTCGAAAGCGTCATGGAGCGCCTTTCAGTGTGGGTGCCAGGGCGGCAATGTCGATCAGGATGTCCTTGAGCAGCGTGCGCAGCCGCTCGGCGCGCTCGGCACGGAAGGTCCAGGGCGGCGCCTCGTCCATATAGGCGCGCTGCGCGATCTCCATCTGGATCGTGTGCCAGCCTTCGTGCGGCCGGCCGTAGTTCCGGGTGGTCCAACCGCCCTTGAAGCGTCCGTTCAGGACGCTTGAGCAGGATGACGTCCCGGCCCGCCGCGCGACCGCCTCTTCCAGCGCGACAGCGCAACTCGTCCCTGAATTGGTCCCGATGTTCAGGTCCGGCAGCACTCCCTCGAAAAGGAAGGGAATCTCGCCGCGGATCGAATGGCAATCGTACAGGATTGCAACGCCGTTCGACCGGCGAACCCGCGCCATCTCGGCTTCGAGCGCGCGGTGGTAGGGCCAGAAATACGCTTCCAGACGATGGGCCGTGTCAGCGGCCGTGGGATGTCCTCCATCCGTCCAGATCGGCCGGCCGTCGAAATCCGTCTCCGGCACCAGATCCGTCGTGTTCATGCCGGGGTAGAGCGAGGTCTGCTCGGGACTGCGGTTGCAGTCGATGACATAGCGGTGCACCGGGGTGCGCACCGTCGTGACGCCGTCAAGCAGACCGGCGTAGAGGTCGTGAATGTGCCAGTCCGTGTCGGCGAGCCTCAGACCGTTGTCGTTCAGCCGGTGCCGGACATCGTCGGGCAGGAATGTCCCCGTATGCGGCAGGCCGAGGACCAGCGGCCCGTCGCCGCGATGGACCTCGATCCCGGTCACAGCGCCAGCCCCTCGAGCGCGGCAGGCGGCACGGCCTGTGTCAGCGCTCCGTCCAGAACCAGCCGCGTGGCGGCCTCGAGATCGGGCGCCATGTAGCGGTCCCCGGCCAGCTCGGCAATGTCCTGACGCAGGCGCGCGATGACGGCCTGCAAAGGTTGCGACGTCTTCAGCGGACCGCGCAGCGCGACACCCTGCGCGGCGCAGATCGCCTCGATTCCGACGATCCCCGCAAGGTTGTCGGTCATGCGCAGCAACCGCCGCGCACCGTGGCAGGCCATCGACACGTGGTCTTCCTGATTGGCCGAGGTGGGGGTCGAATCGACACTTGCGGGATGGGCCAGCTGCTTGTTTTCGCTCATCAGGGCGGCAGATGTCACCTCGGCGATCATCAGGCCCGAGTTCAGCCCCGGGTTCGGGCTGAGAAAGGCCGGCAGACCGAAGCTGAGCGCGGGATCGACCAGCAGCGCGATACGGCGCTGGCAGATCGCCCCGGTTTCGGCGATGGCGAGCGCAAGCTGGTCGGCGGCAAAGGCCACCGGTTCTGCATGGAAATTGCCACCGGAAACGGTGGTGCCGTCCGAAAGGACCAGCGGGTTGTCGGTCACCGCATTGGCCTCGATCTCGAGCACCCGCGCCACCGAGCGCATCAGGTCGAGACAGGCCCCCGCCACCTGCGGCTGGCAGCGGATGCAATAGGGGTCCTGCACGCGCTCGTCACCATCCAGATGGCTTTCGCGGATTTCCGAGCCGTCCAGAAGCGCCCGCAGCGCCGCGCCCGTGTCGATCTGGCCCCGATGTCCGCGCAACTCCTGTATCTCCGCGCGGAACGGCGCGGAACTTCCCATCGCGGCATCGGTGGAGAGCGCACCGGTCATGACAGCCGTCGAAAAGATGCGGTGCGCCCTGAAAAGCCCCGCGAGCGCGAGCGCGGTCGAGGTCTGGGTGCCGTTGATCAGCGCCAGCCCCTCCTTCGCCGCCAGCTCAAGCGGAGCGAAACCGGCCTCGTGAAGTGCGGCTGCGGCGGACATCCGGCGTCCGCGGCGGACGGCCTCGCCCTCTCCCAGCATCGCGGCGGCCATATGGGCGAGCGGAGCGAGATCTCCGGATGCGCCAACTGACCCCTGCCCGGGGATCACGGGCAGCAGATCCGCCGCGAGCATCGCCTCGATCCTGGCGATGACCTCGGGACGGACGCCCGACGCGCCGCGTCCCAGCGACATGAGCTTCAGCGCCATCATCAGGCGCACGACATCGGGTGGCAGCGGTTCGCCGACGCCGCAGCAATGGCTGAGAACGAGATTGCGCTGCAGGGTCGCCGTATCGGACGCGGCGATGCGCAGGGAGGCAAGCTTTCCGAAGCCCGTGTTCACGCCGTAGACGGGCGCGTCGCCCGCGGCGATGGCGGCGATGGCCCGCGCGGCGGCCGCTATCGCGGGCGCAGATTCAGGACAAAGCGCGGCGGGCTCGCCGGAGCGGTAGATCCTCTCGAGAACCGATAGCGGAACGTGACCGGGATGCAATTCGATCATGGCGCACGTTCGCCTTCATGGTAGCGCCGCCACAGCGGGTTGAAGCCGATGCGATAAACCAGCTCGGCCGGATCGCTGACCTCCCAGAATGCAATGTCCGCGGACGCCCCGGGCAAGAGACTGCCCGTCTCGCCGGCCAGTCCGAGGGCAAGCGCGGCGTTCCGGGTGACGCCGATCAGGCATTCCGGCACGGTCAGGCCAAAAAGCGTTGCGCCCATGTTGAGCGTCAGCAGCAAGGAGGTCAGAGGCGAGCTGCCCGGATTGCAATCTGTCGCAAGCGCCATGCGCGCGCCCGCGGCGCGCAGGGCCGCAACGGGCGGCTGCCGGGTCTCGCGCAGCGTATAGAAGGCGCCGGGCAGCAGAACGGCCACCGTCCCGGCGTCGCCGAGAACCCGCGCGTCCGCGTCGCCGAGATATTCCAGATGATCCGCCGAAAGCGCTCCGCGCCGAGCCGCCATTGCCGCGCCGCCGAGGTCCGAAAGCTGTTCGGCGTGAAGCTTCACCGGCAGGCCGAGCGCCTGCGCCGCATCGAACACACGCTCCATTTCCGGCACCGAAAAGGCGATGTGCTCGCAAAATCCGTCGACCGCATCGACGAGCCCCTCTTCCCGGGCTTGCCGCAGCCCGGCGATCACGACGTCGTCGATATAGGCCTGCCGGTTGTCGCGGTCTTCGGGCGGCAGGGCGTGGGCGGCAAGCCATGTTGTCCGGATACGGACCTTGCGCCGCCTGCCGAGTTCACGGGCCGCCCGAAGCATGTCGAGCTCCGGCTCGATTGCGAGGCCGTAACCGGACTTGATCTCCACCGTGCCGACACCCTCGGCCAGAAGGTGATCAAGACGGGGCAGCGCCGCTTCGACCAGTTGCTCCACCGAAAGCGCCCGCGTCGCGCTCACCGTCGAAAGGATACCGCCCCCTGCCTGGGCGATCTCGGCATAGCTGCGCCCTTCGAGGCGCATCCGGAATTCCGCGGAACGCTCGCCGCCGTGGACGAGATGGGTGTGGCAGTCCACGAGAGCGGGCGTCGCCAGCCGGCCGCCGCAGTCGATCCGCTCGGCATGTTCCGGCAGGTCGAGATCGGCGCGCGGTCCCGCCGCCACGATCCTGCCGCCCTCGACCAGGATGGCGCAGTCCGGCCGGGCCGGGCCGTCGAAATCCGGCGCGGGCAGCAAGACATCGACGAAGGCTTTGAGAGAGGTCAAGGCGCCTCGGCTGAACGGAATGCATGGGGCCGGAAGATCCGGCTATTTGTATATATGAAACGCGGGCCGCAGAGTCTGTCAAGCGGGCGGCGATTGTCTCAGATGTCGCCCGACAGGCGCATTGCAACCTTGCGATAGGCCGCCTCGATGCCGTCCCGGGCGACATGTCGCCCGTCGCGCACCATATGACGCCCCGCCGACCAGACATCCCGCACCAGCCGGTCGTCGGCAGCGAAGATCCAGCTGTCCAGGATCTGGTCCTCACGCCGGTTGACGAGCGGCAGGGCCGCGCCATCGAGGCCGAGCAGATCTGCCAGCAGACCTTTGGCGATCGCGCCGGAGGGCCGGCCCGCAGCCTGAGCGCCGCCCGAAACGGCAGTTTCGTAGAGCAGGCGGCCCGTGCTGCGCCCGACGCGGGCAAGGACCGAACGTCGGTTCGTGGCCAGACGCTGCGAATATTCCAGGGTCCGCAGCTCCTCGCTAAGCGAGATGCGGATGTTGGAATCCGATCCGATCCCGAAGCGCCCGCCCTCTTGGGCATAGACATCCGCGCTGAAGATTCCGTCCCCCAGACTGCTTTCCGTGATCGGACAAAGACCCGCGACGGCACCGCTGGCGGCAAGCCTGCGGGTCTCGACGTCCGTCATCTGGGTGCAGTGGATCAGGCACCAGCGATCATCGACCGGATGATGGTCGAGCAGCCAGTCGACGGGGCGGGCACCGGTCGCGCGCCGGACCTCCTCGACCTCCGCGATCTGCTCCGCAACATGCATGTGGATCGGTGCATCGGGGCTGAGGGAGACCGCCACGGCAAGCCCCTCGGCGCTGACCGCACGCAGGCTGTGCGGCGCGACGCCGGTTCGCGCATCGTCCGGCAGTTGCGTGACGGCGGCCCGCGCACCCTGCAGCAGCCGTTCGAAGCGGTCCGGGTCGTTGCCGAAACGGACCTGGCCCGGCCCGAGGGCGCGGCGGTCGATACCACCGTACTGATAGAGCACCGGCAGCAGCGTCAGGCCGATACCGCTTTGCGCGGCGGCGGCACAGACCCGCGCGGACATCTCTGCCAGATCGGCATAGGGCGCACCGTCCTGCTGGTGATGCAGGTAATGGAATTCCACCGACGCCGCATAGCCCGCTTCCAGCATCTCCATCTGGACGAAGGCCGTGATCGCCTCGACATCGTCGGGCGTCAGCTGTTCGAGAAAGCGGAACATCAGCTGCCGCCAGGTCCAGAAACTGTCCGTGGAGCCGGCCCCGCGCGTCTCGCTCAGTCCGGCCATCGCGCGCTGGAAGGCGTGGCTGTGCACATTGGCGGGGGACGGCAGAAGAATCGCCGCACGATGCGCCGCCGGGTCCGCCGATGCCCCCTTCTCGACACGCGCGATATTGCCGGAGCGATCGATTTCCACCCGCACGTCACGGGCCCAGCCGCCGGGCAACAGCGCGACGTCGGCGCAGATCACGGCTCCGCTCATGCGCGCCTTGCCGGGGACCGGGGCATCCGTGTCACGCCCCCGCCTCCGCCGCCAGCATCGCGCGCGCGGAGCGCAGCACGAAGGTCCCGCCCGGGTGCAGGAGCGTCACAGCGGTGATGGCGGCACCGTGCAACGACGTGATCCGGCGGGTCTGCAGCAGCGGCGCACCGATATCGACGCCCAGCCATCCGGCTTCCGGCTCTCCCGCCACGACCGCCGTTATCTCGTGGCTGACATCGGAATAGGGCACATGCGCCAACAACCATCGGTTCGGGCCGGTGTGTCGGAAACTCTGGTCCAGCGCCCCCGGCGCTGCCGTCGGATCGATCCAGCGGTCTTCATGCTGCCATATGGTCCGGTCCGCCCAATGGCGGCACAGGACGTTCAGGATCTGCGCACCCGGCGCGATGCGCAGATCATGCGCAACCCGCTCCGGTGCCGGGGCGATCCTGCGGTCGATCAATTCGTACCGATAGCGCTTGCCTGCGGATGCGATCTCTTCGTGGATGAGCGGAATGCGCAGCAGCACGCCTCCGCTGTCGCGCGGGAGCACCCGGGTCCCTGCCCGCCTGCGCCGCTCGACGTATCCTTCCGTAGCCAGTTCGCGGACAGCGCGATGGGCCGTCAGTCGCGAGCAGTCGAATTCCTGGGCGATCAGCTCTTCGCTGGGCAGTTGATCCCCCACCCGAAGCGCGCCGGTCTCGATCCGGTGCTGAAGCGCCGCCTTGACGGTCCGGTAGATCGGTTGCTGTCCAGCCATGGGCTATTGTCTATACTTACGGGAATCGCGCCGCCATCCGAATCTGCGGGCATCGTCAGCCTCCGCGCTGTCGCCGCAATGGTCATCGAACCGCCGGATGACCGCCATGACAACGAAAAAGACCCGGCCGGAGGTTGCTCCGGACGGGCCTGCAATCGTTAAACGGAACCGAGAGTCAGGCGGCCTTGCGGCGGCGGACCAGCGCGAAGGCACCGAGGCCGGTCAGTATCAGCGGTACGCCTGCGGGCAGCGGAACCGGGTTCACCTGATCGGCGAGGAACTCGACGGCGAGATCGGTATAGTTGGTGAAGAAGCCGTCCATGCCGGCATCGAGCCACTGTGCGTACTGGGCATTTGCCGAGTCGGTTTCCGACCGGTTGAACGTCCAGCCGTGCACGACCAGCCCCAGTGCATGCGCCTGTGCGATGAAGTTCGCGTCGAGGTCATATCCCAGGTTCACGCCAACGCCGTCCGCGAAGAGCGCGAGATCCTCGAGGCTGCTGATCAGCCCGGTGGTCGCGTCATAGACGCCATAGACGTCGCCCGTCTTGCGCACGTACCCCAGCGCCGCGATGGCGTTGTCCATGCCCAGCACGTCCTGCATCTCGGAGAGCTCGCGCGCGCCGGCGTGGCTGAAGGTCTGGATGATCCCGTTGTCGCTGCGCTTCGTGAAGCCGTATGTCTTCATCTCGGCGAGGATCTGGGTGTTCATCCCGGTGCTGTTGGGCGTCTTGGCCTCGGGGTAGATCCCGATGTCGTCCCCGGCAGCGCTGTTGTGGGCGTTCACGAGGGCCATGACTTCCTTGAACGTCGGCACCTTGAACGGGTCGCCCATCGAGGGCGTGTAGCCGGGGTAGCTGGTCGAGGCGGTGGCGCTTGAGGGTTCGACCGTCAGCGATTTGATCTCGTCCAGCGTAAAGTCCGACACTTTGTAGCCGCCGTTGCGCGGGGCAAACAATGCCTCGACGTTGGTGGTGCGTGTCAGGGTGCTGTCGTGCATCGCGACGAGCACGCCGTCAGAGGTGGTCTGCAGGTCGGGCTCGACGATGTCGGCGCCCATCTTGATGGCGAGTTCGTAGGCAGCCAGGGTATGCTCGGGCAGATAGCCGCTCGCGCCACGATGGGCGATCACTTTGGGCGCGTTGCCGTCGAGTGTGTTGTAGGTGGCGGCAATCGAGGGCGCGGCAAAGGCCAGCGCCGCGACAGCTGCGGTCGCGAGGGTACGATACATGGATACGGGTCCTGTGCAGATTGAGGCATTAATGCGGCGCAAATGCGTCGACAGGATGGCAGTAGGCCGCGATTACGACAGCCGCGTTACATTATTAACAAGTTAAGGTGACAGCCCGGGTCAGCGGATCAGAACGCGGCGGCCAGAAGCTGGCGGGTATACTCCGTGCGCGGGTTGCCGAAGACCTCCTCCGCGCTGCCCTGCTCAACGACGTCGCCCCGCTTCATCACCATCACCTGGTGGGACATCGCCCGCACCACCTTCAGGTCATGACTGATGAACAGATAGGCCAGCCCGTATTTTTGCTGAAGCTTGCGCAGCAGCTCGACGATCTGCACCTGCACGGTCATGTCGAGCGCCGACGTGGGCTCATCCAACACCAGAAGCTTGGGGCGCAAGACCATCGCGCGCGCGATGGCGATACGCTGGCGCTGACCGCCAGAGAACTCGTGCGGATAGCGATCCATCGTCGCGGGGTCGAGTCCGACCTCGACCATGACGTCGCGCACCAGCTCGCGCGGCTGTCGGTCGGGGTCGATCTTGTGGATGGCCAGCCCCTCGGCGATGATCTGGAAGCAGGTCATGCGCGGCGAGAGCGATCCGAAGGGATCCTGAAACACGATCTGCATGTCCGCCCGGCGGCGGCGCAGCTCGCGCGTGGACCAGTCGCGGACGTTCTCACCGAGAAAGCGGATCTCGCCCTCCGACGAGATCAGCCGCATGATCGCCAGCGCCAGCGTCGTCTTGCCGGACCCGGATTCGCCCACGATCCCCAGCGTCTCACCTGCCCGCACATCGATGCTGGCGTCGTTGACCGCCTTCACATGGCCGACCGTGCGGCGAAGCAGACCCTTGGTGATCGGAAACCAGACCTTGAGATGCTCGGTCCTTGCGATGACCTTCGCGCCCTCGGCGACGGGCTCGGGATGCCCCGAGGGTTCGGCGCTCAGCAGCTTCTTCGTGTAGGGGTGCTGCGGGTTGGCGAAGATTTCGGCGGTGGCGCCGCGCTCGACGATCTCGCCCTTCTGCATCACGCAGACCCTGTCGGCGATGCGCCGCACGATGCCGAGGTCATGGGTGATGAAGAGCAGCCCCATGCCTTCGGAGGCCTTGAGATCGGCCAGAAGGTCGAGGATCTGGGCCTGGATCGTCACGTCGAGCGCGGTGGTTGGTTCGTCGGCGATCAGCACGTCGGGCTTGTTGGCCAGCGCCATGGCGATCATCACCCGCTGGCGCTGTCCGCCCGAAAGCTGGTGCGGATAGCTTGCCAGCCGCGACTCGGCGTCCTGGATCCCGACCTTGTCAAGCAGTTCGAGGATGCGCGCCCGCGCCGCCTTGCCGGTCAGTCCCTGATGCAGGGCGAGGCTTTCCGAAAGCTGCTTCTCGATCGAGTGCAGCGGGTTGAGCGAGGTCATCGGCTCCTGGAAGATGAAGCTGATGTCGTTGCCGCGCACGTCGCGCAAAAGCTTCTCGCCAGCCCCGATCATCTGTTTGCCATCGAAGGTGATCGAGCCCGCGACCTCCGCGCTGTCGCCCAGCAGCGAGACGGTGGAGAGCGCCGATACCGACTTTCCCGAGCCGCTTTCCCCCACGATGGCAAGCGTCTCTCCGCGGTCGACATGGAAGGACACATCGCGGACCGCATGCGTCACCTTGCCGTCCTGCCGGAAGCGGACGTTGAGATCCTTCACCTCGAGCAGGCTCATGCGGACGTACCGGCGGCAGGCGTCATGCGAAGGTCTTTCTGGGGTCGAAGGCGTCGCGGATCCCTTCGAAGATGAATACGAGCAGCGACAGCATGATGGCGAAGGTGAAGAAGGCGGTGAAGGCCAGCCAGGGGGCCTGCAGGTTCTGCTTGGCCTGGAGCGTCAACTCGCCCAGCGAGGGCGCGGAGGACGGCAGGCCGAAGCCGAGGAAATCGAGCACGGCGAGCGATGAAATCGTGCCGGTGATGATGAAGGGCAGCATGGTCAGCGTCGCCACCATCGCGTTGGGCAGCATGTGGCGGAACATGATGGTGACGTTGCCCACGCCCAGCGCGCGGGCGGCGCGGACATATTCGAGGTTGCGCGCGCGCAGGAATTCGGCGCGCACCACGCCGACGAGGCCGGTCCACGAGAATAGCACAAGCAGGAAGACCAGCAGCCAGAAGCTCCGGCCGAGGATCGCGAACATGATGATGATCACGTAGAGCGAGGGGGTCGAGGACCAGATCTCGATGATGCGCTGGAACACGAGGTCCAGCCAGCCGCCGAAGAAGCCCTGCACCGCGCCCGCGATGATGCCGATGATCGTCGAGGCCCCGGTCACGATCAGGGTGAAGAGGATTGAAAGCCGGAAACCATGGATCACACGGGCCAGCACGTCGCGCTTGGTGCCGTCCGTTCCAAGCAGGTTCTGGCCGTTGGGCGGCAGCGGCGCGGCGCCGGGGCGGTCGACGGCGGTGTTGTAGGAATAGGGAATGAGCGGCCAGAGCGCCCAACCCCGGTCTACGGTTTCGCCCTCGAAGGTCCCGCTTGCGGCCTCTTCCATGACCCCCTCCGGGTCGTCAAAACAGGCTTCAAGCCCGCCGGTGTCGATCAGGCATTTCACTTCCGGATCGCGGTAGACCGCCTCGGTCTGGAAGTCGCCGCCGAAGGTCGTCTCCGGATGGAAGCTCCAGATCGGGAAGTAGTATTCGCCGCGGTAGTTCACGACGATGGGTTTGTCATAGGCGATGAACTCGGCGCACAGCGACATGGCGAAGAGGATCGAGAAGATGATCAGCGACCAGAAGGCGCGGCGGTTGCGCTTGAAATTCCGCCAGCGCCGCCGGTTGAGCGGCGACAGCCAGGTCTTCGGCGCCTCCTCGACCGGGGGCGGCGCGCTCTGGCCCGGCATGCGTTCGGCGTTGAGATCTATGTGCGACATCTCAGCCCTCCCGCTTCTCGAAGTCGATGCGCGGATCGACGAGGACATACATCAGATCCGACAGGATCCCGACCACGAGCCCGATCAGACCGAAGATGAAGAGCGTGCCGAAGACGATCGGGTAGTCCCGGGCCACGGCCGCTTCGAAGCCGAGCCGGCCAAGACCGTCGAGCGAGAAGATCGTCTCGATGATCAGCGAGCCGCCGAAGAAGACCCCGATGAAGACCGCCGGGAAGCCTGCGATCACGATCAGCATGGCGTTGCGGAAGACATGCCCGTAAAGCACCTTGCTTTCCGACAGGCCCTTGGCGCGGGCGGTCATCACGTATTGCTTCTTGATCTCGTCCAGAAAGCTGTTCTTGGTTAGCAGCGTCAGCGTGGCGAAGGCCGAGATGGTCGAGGCGACGACCGGCAGGGTGATGTGCCAGAAGTAGTCGCCGACCTTGCCGATCCAGCTCAGCTGGTCCCAGTTGTCGGATGTCAGCCCGCGCAAGGGGAAGATCTGCCAGTAGGACCCGCCCGCGAAAAGGACCAGAAGCAGGATCGCGAAGAGGAAACCGGGGATCGCATAGGCCGCGATGATCACGCCCGAGGTCCAGGTATCGAAGCCCGACCCGTCCCTGACCGCCTTGCGGATGCCAAGCGGGATCGAGACGAGATAGGCGATCACGGTGGACCACAGCCCCAGCGTGATCGACACCGGCAGCTTTTCCTTGATCAGGTCGATCACGCCGATGGAGCGGAAGTAGCTTTCGCCGAAATCGAAGCGCATGTAGTTCCAGATCATCATCAGGAAACGCTCGACCGGGGGCTTGTCGAAGCCGAATTCCCGCTCGAGCTCGGCAATGAATTCGGGTGGGAGTCCCCGGGCGCCGACATACTGGCTTTCGTTGGCCGACATCTGGTTGTTGCCCGCGTCGTTGCCGCCCCCCGCGAAGCCCTCGAACACGTCTCCCCCGCCCTGAAAGCGTGCGATGGCCTGCTCGACCGGCCCGCCCGGCACGAATTGCACCAGCGCGAAGTTGATCAGCATGATCCCAAGCAGGGTCGGGATGATCAGCAGCAGACGTCTGACGATATAGGCGCCCATGGTTGGCCCGGCCCTTCCTTGCGCCTTACCTCAGCGCGCCCTTGGCGCGCAGGTTCTCGGCCTTCGCCGCGTCGTACCACCAGAAGTCGAGATAGCCGAGAGCGAAGGGCGGCATCGTCTCGGGATGGTCGTACTGGTCGTAATAGGCGACCCAGAAGCTGTCATTGTACCATGCCGGAACCATGAAGAATTCGTAGCGCAGGGCCCGGTCAAGCGCGCGCAGCGTGGCCTGTTCTTCCTCCTTGCTTTTCGCCATCAGCGAGGCGTCGATGATCGCGTCGACCAGCGGGCTTGCGAGTCCGGCGGGATTGAAGAGCGAATAGGCAGCCGCCTCGGACCCGAAGCGCTGCGCGAGCCCGGTGCCGGTCCCCAGGAAGGACCCATAGCCGTCAAACACCATGTCGTAGTCCCGATCCCTCTCGCGCGAGGTGTACTGGCTTGCATCGACTGCCTCGAGCGTCGCATCGACGCCCATGGCCTGCAGGTTGGCGATGAAGTTCTCGACCACCGCGCGCAGGGTCGAAGACCCGGCGGAATTCAGCAGGAACCGCAATTGCAGCGTCTCGCCCGCCGCGTTGCGCAGGAGCCCGTCATCTCCCGGGGTCCAGCCCGCCTCTTCGAACAGCTTGCGCGCCTCGCGGCGATTGCCACGGTCGAGCAGACGCGAGGCGTCCGACACATGGGGCATGCGCGCGGGTTCTGTCAGCATTTCGGGCGGAACGAGCTCGCCGAGCGATTGCAGGAAGGCGAGCTCGGCGCCCTCGGGCGCGCCCGTCGCCATCAACTCGGTATCCTGAGTGAACGAAGCTCGTGGATTGAAGAGGCCGAACTGGAGGGACTCGTTCGTCCATTCGAAATTGAACCCGAGCGCAATGGCCTCTCGCACGCGCTTGTCCTGGAACTGCGCCCGCGCGAGGTTGAAGACAAACCCCGACGCCTCCGGTGGCGAGCCGTCGGGCAGCTCGGCCTTGACGATCAGACCCTGCTGGACCTTGGGAAAGTCGTAGGCCGTCGCCCACTGCCGCGAATTGCCCTCTGTGCGGAAGGTGTATTCACCCGCCTTGAACGCCTCGAACGCCGAATTCTCGTCGCCGAAGTATTCGATCCGGATACGGTCGAAGTTGTTGCGGCCCTTGTTGAACGGCAGGTTCTCGCCCCAGTACTCGGGATTGCGCTTGTAGACGATGCGCCGGTTCACGTCGACGCTTTCGACCATGTAGGGCCCGGACCCCGGAGAGATCTCGAGCCGCGATTCATCGAGCCGCGCACCCGTTTCCTCGTACCATTTCTTCGACCATGCCGGCACGCCGCCGACCTGATCTATGAGGCTGCGCCGCGAGATGCCGGGCGCGAACCAGAACTTGATGGTGTGATCGTCGATCACCTCGACCTTCGGGATGCGTTGACGCACCGCCCGGGCGTAGGATTCGAGGCCCTGGTCGAGCAGCAGGTTGTGGCTGAACTCGATGTCATGGGCGGTCACGGGCGTTCCGTCCGAGAAACGCGCCTCGGGGCGCATGTGGAAGATCACCCAGTCCTTGCTTTCCGGATATTCAAGGCTTTCGGCAAGCAACCCGTAGCCTTCTCCGTAGACGTCCGCGGGGGCAAGCTCGTTGCCCGTGCCCTCGCCAAGGAGGCTTTCGTAGATCATGTTCGACAGCGCCCCCGCCCGGCCCTTGCGCGAGTAGGGGTTCATCGAATCGAAGGTGCCCACCGCCGACAGCGATACCTCGCCACCCTTGGGCGCGTCGGGATTGACGTAGTCGAAATGGTCGTAGTCGGCAGGGTATTTGAGATCGCCGTAGAAGGAATAACCGTGGCTGGTGATGATCTCGCCCGAGCCCTCGGAAAGTTGTATCTCCGTCTCGGCTGCCGTCTCGCCGGTTCCCGTTTCCGGCGCCGCCGTATCCTGAGCCGTCAGCGAGACCGCCCAGAGCGCCCCGATCATGAAGGTTGCCAGCGCCGTTCCCAGGATCCGCGTCTGCGGCATCGGACGCACCATCGCACGGGCTGGGGCTGCTGGCATCTGGATTTTCCTCCTGTTCGGCACCTTTTCTGGCACCGGGATCCTGCGCTTCGACTCAAGCTAACGGGTCGTCATGGGTAGTTACAAGTTGCGAAAATGTTATCTCTGATTGTCCCGAAGTCACCTGCCGGGCACTGCAAACAAAAAGGGCCGCCCGCCAGCTGGCAGACAGCCCCGAATCCGGATCTCTGTGTCGGTCAGCCGCCGAGGCTCTGCAGATAGGCCACCACGTTGGCGCGGTCCTGAACCTTGTTGAGCCCCGCAAAGCCCATGGAAGTGCCGGGCACGGCGGCAGAAGGCTTGGTCAGGAATTCATTGAGCGCCGCGGGCGTCCAGTCGCCGCCATGCGCCTGCATGGCCGAGGAATAGCTGAAACCGTCAACCGAGGCGACGGTCCGGCCGACCACGCCGTCGAGATGCGGGCCGGTGGCGTTGGAACCGTCGATCTTGTGGCAGGCCGAGCACTTCTTGAAGACGTTCGCACCCTTGTCGATATCCGCCTCGGCCACGAGTGCATCGAAATCGACTGCCTCCTCCTCGCCGCCGGCATCCTCTGCTTCCGCGACCTCGATGACATAGGCCTGCTCGCCATGGCCACCGACGTGATAGGTTTCTTCCGCGACCCATTTGCCTACAAGCAGGATCAGCCAGGCACCGCAGAGACCGGCTGCGACTTTGGTGATGGTCATCGTGTCGAACATGGGTCGCCGTCCATTGTTATCGGTATTCCGGGTGTCTATTGCTTCACCTTGGCTCTGGCAAGGTGTAGTTGCCGCGACCATTCGCCCCTTATCGGCGCGAAACGATCGAAGGACCGCAACATGAACACTGACACGCCCAGGCGCATCGCTTTCCAGGGAGAAATGGGAGCCTATTCGCATCAGGCCTGCGTCGAGGCCCGTCCCGACCACGATCCCCTGCCCTGCGCCACCTTCGAGGACGCGATGCAGGCGGTGCGGGACGGCGCTGCCGAACTCGGCATGATCGCGGTCGAGAACTCGACATACGGACGGGTCGCGGATGTGCACTCGCTCTTGCCCCACAGCGGCCTGCACATCGTCGACGAAGCCTTCGTGCGGGTGCATGTGAACCTTCTCGGCCTGCCGGGATCGACGCTCGAAGGGGTGCGCGAAGCCCACGGCCATCCGGTGATCCTGCCGCAATGCGCAAGCTTTCTGAAGGAATACGGCATCAGGGGCGTGACAAGCTCCGACAACGCCCGTGCCGCCCGCGAGGTGGCCGAGCGGGGCGACCTGGCGAATGCCGCGCTGGCCAGCGAGCTTGCGGCCGAGATCTACGGGCTTGACGTCCTCGCGCGCCATATCGAGGACCATGACAACAACACCACGCGCTTCCTCGTGATGTCCGCGACGGCCGACCACAGCCGCCGGGGGGCGCACGGCATGATCACGAGCTTCGTCTTCGAGGTCCGCAACATCCCCGCGGCGCTCTACAAGGCATTGGGCGGCTTCGCCACGAATGGCGTCAACATGACCAAGCTCGAAAGCTACATGGTTGGTGGCTCGTTCACCGCGACGCGATTCTATGCCGACATCGAGGGCCATCCCGAAGATGCAGGCGTCGCACGCGCACTGGAAGAGCTCGGATATTTCACTACCATGGTCGAGGTACTCGGCGTCTACCCGGCAGATCCGCGCCGGGACTGAGTTCACGCCTCACGCTTCCGGAGAGCATAATGGCTCAGAAGAACAGAACTTTCGGCATCATCGGACTCGGAAACTTCGGGGCGACTGTCGCGACCGAACTGGTCCGCTTCGGCAATTACGTCATCGGCGTCGACCAGAACGAAGCGATCGCCAGCAACCTGTCCGAGCGCATCTCGCAGGTCATGATCGTCGACGCACGCGACGACGTCGCGTTGCGCGAAGCCGGGCTCGGGGACTGCGACCTTGCACTGGTGGCGATGGGCGACGACCTCGAATCGAGCATCCTCGCCGCGATCAACCTCAAACTCATCGGCGTGCCCGTCGTCTGGGCGAAGGCGCGCAACAAGACGCATCACCGGATCCTGTCGAAGCTCGGCGTGGACCGGATCATTCATCCCGAGGTGGAGATCGGCCAGCATATCGCGCAGGTCCTGAACAATCCGCTGGTGCGCGACTACGTCAGCCTCGGAAACGGATATCACGTGGTGAACTTCCGCATCCCCGAAAGTCTCGAGGGCAAGGCGCTGTCCGAACTGTCCCATACCGAGGACTTCAATCTGCGCTGTGTCGGGGTCATGCGGGGGACCGAGTATCTTGGCCGGGACGGACAGGACTGCACCCTTCAGAAGGACGACCTGCTGCTGCTGCTTGGACAACGGACCGACCTCAGAAATTTCGCCGCGAGCCTTTGATGCCGAAACCACGTCCGTCCGCCGCACCGCGCGGAAGACCGCGCGCCCGCCCCGGGTCGCACCTGCGTCGGTCCGTCTGGAACCTTCCGCCGCCCGCGGCGCTCGGTCTGCTCTATCTCGGCTGCATCGGGATCGGGGCGGTGCTGCTGATGCTGCCGATCTCGCTCGAACATCCGATCTCGCCCTGGGACGCGCTCTTCATGTCGACCTCGGCGGTCACCGTGACCGGCCTTGTCACGGTCGATCCCGGCACCACCTTCAGCGCCTTCGGCGAGGGCGTCATCGCCGTCCTGATACAGCTCGGCGGTCTCGGCCTCATGACCTTTGCCGTCCTGGTCCTCACGGCGCTCGGCATTCCCGTCGGCATGCCCCAACGCCTCATCCTGCGCGAAGAGGTCAACCAGACGTCGGTCGCCAACCTGATGGTGCTGATCAGGGTCATCCTGACCGCAGCCCTGGCCTGCGAAGCGCTTGGCGCCGTGCTGCTGGGAGTCGTGTTCGTGCCGGAATACGGCTGGGCAACGGGCATGTGGCACGCGGTGTTCCATGCGGTATCTGCCTTCAACAACGCGGGCTTCGCGCTCTTTCCCGACAGTCTCATGCGCTATGTCGGCAATCCGGTCGTCAACATCGTCGTCCCGGCGCTGTTCATTCTCGGAGGCATCGGCTTCATCGTGCTGGCAGACATCTGGCAGGTGCGGAAATGGCATCGCCTGACTTTGCACAGCAAGCTCACGCTTACCGGAACGCTCGCGCTGATCGTGGTGCCCTTCCTTCTTTTTGCCGCGCTCGAATGGCAGAATCCCGGAACGATCGGATCACTCGGCAGCGTCGGGGACAAGCTCTGGGCGTCATGGTTCCAGGCCGTCACCCCGCGCACCGCCGGTTTCAACACCGTCGACACCTCAGGCATGCACGACAGCACCACGCTGATGACGATGACGCTGATGCTGATCGGCGGCGGCTCGACCTCGACGGCGGGCGGCATCAAGGTGACGACGGGAATCGTGCTCCTGCTTGCCACGATAGCCTTCTTCAAGCGTCACACCTCGCTGCACGCCTTCGGACGCAGCATGAAGGTCGAAGAAGTCATGAAGGTGCTCGCCCTGACCGTCGTCTCGATCCTGCTGGTGATGAGCGGCATCTTCGTCACCTCGATCTCGCACGATGGCGAATTCATCGACCTCGCCTTCGAGATCTGTTCTGCCTTCGGGACGGTCGGCATGTCGCGCGGCGCGACGGCCGAACTGGACGCCACGGGGCGCGCGCTGGTGATGCTGATGATGTTCCTCGGCCGGGTCGGCCCGCTGACGATCGGCTTCTTCCTCGCCACGCGCAGCGTTCCGCGCGTGCGCTATCCCGAGGGTCAGATCTATCTGGGATGAGCCTTGCCGGCCGATCAACCGCCTGACCGCCGGCAGAGGGCTTCGGTCTCGCGCGCGAGTTCCGCCAGGATACGCCCGAACCCCGCCGTGAGCCTGCGCCTCGCGAGGACGGCGGACCGGACCAGCAGGCGCGCGCCCACCGTGCGTGGCCTCAGTTCGACCTGCGCCGTCATCCTGGTCCGCCCCGCCGCGAGCGCGGTCAGTTCGAGATGGGCCAGGCAGGCCATGCCTTCCGCGAAGCCGGACAGCATCACCTGATGCGGCGGTACCGTGTCGACGACGGAAACTTCGACGTCGACGCGCCGCCCGCGCAACGGAACCCCGATGACCCAGGCACTTCCCGGCCCGGGCTGGACGGGACCCGAGAGGTGCCGAAGATCGATTCCCCGCGCCCGGGCGGCGGCGTCGAAACAGGCCAGGTCCGCGAGTTTCGCGAACACCGCCTCGATCGGCGCGTCGATGTCATGCCTGTCCGAGAAATTCATTCTGCCCTCGTCGTGCACCGCGCCCGCTTCAGTCGAGCGTATCGGCAAGCCAGTGCTCGATGAGGAAGCGCGCGATGGCACCCTTGCGGGAGGGCCCGATGTCGGGGTGCCTGTCGGCCATGACCTCCATCATCTCCTCGCGGCTCACCCAGCGCGCGGCCTCGATCTCGACCGGATCGACGGTGATCTGCTCGCTCTCGGCCTCGCCGGAACACCCGAACATGAGCGAGGCCGGAAACGGCCAGGGCTGGCTCGCGAGATAGGACACCGCCCCCACGCGCACGCCGGTTTCCTCGAAGACCTCGCGGCGCACCGCGGCCTCGAGCGTCTCGCCGGGCTCGACGAAACCGGCCAGCAGCGAATACATCCGCGGCGGCCATGCGGGACTGCGCCCCATCAGCACCGAATTGCCGCGGGTGACGAGCATGATGACCACCGGGTCGGTGCGCGGAAAATGCGATCCGTTGCAACTTGGACAGATGCGCTGCCAGCCGGCCTGAACGATCCGCGTCCCGGCGCCGCATCGGGCGCAGTGCCGGTGCGTCTCGTGCCAGCCCAGGATCGCCTTGCCGGTCGCGGCAAGTTCCGCGTCGCGCGGCGTCAGCCAGGTCATGACGCGGCGCAGTTCCATGAAGCAGGTGGTGTCTGGCAGGTCCGGATGGCGCTGCTCGGACGGATCGAGGAAACTTCCGATCCCGGAGGGGTCAAGATGCTCGGGCTCCCAGCTCGAGATGTCGCTGGCAAGCCGGACCGCACCGTCCTCCCGGCCCAGCAGGACGCGGTCGGGAAGCGCCTGGCGCAGGACCGGGTGATCGAGCGGCAGGCGTACCGCCTCGGCCGGCCGGTCCGGCGAGACAAGCACCTTGCCGCGCCAGAACAGCAGCGTGCGCGCCCCGGGATCGCTCAGCGCGGCTTCCAGCGCTTCGGCATCGCCCCGGATCTCCGCGGCCCGGTCCAGCGCCGATCCACCGAATGTTACCGTCTCCGCCAGTTTCATGCCGTCTCCTGCCGGTGTGCTGCCGGTGTCCTGCCGCCAGCACGTCGCATGATGGAGGTTTTGGTTCAAGTGGCCCTAACCACCTGCCAAAAGGAGGGATTGCCAACCTGGGCGCGATCTGTTGCAAAGGCGTGCACCCTGAGATTGACACTCAGTACAAGGGAGACGATGCGGACCACCGGCGCAGCGGCACATTCAACGGAACAGGTCCGCGCGCGGATCCGGTTGCTTGCAACGACCGACCTGCACATGCAGCTCGTGGGGCATGACTATGTCAACGACCGCCCCGCCCCGCGGCGCGGTGTCGTGACGCTGGCCAGACTGATCGCCGAGGCACGCGCCGAGGCGCAGGCGCGCGGCGATCTCTGCCTTCTGCTCGACAACGGAGATACCCTGCAGGGCGCTCCGCTGGGCGACTGGCTTGCCGAGCACGGCGGAAATCTGAAGCCGCACCCGATGGCCGCGATCCTCAACCAGCTTGGATATGACGCCGTGGGGCTTGGAAATCACGATTTCGATCACGGACTCGACTACCTGCAATCGGTGCTCGCGCAATATGCGATGCCCGTGGTCTGCACCAACCTTGTCAGCCCGTCGCTTCCCATGCTCCAGCGCCATGCAATGCTCGAGCGGCCGGTGACGGACACGGACGGAAGCGCGCATGTGCTGCGCATCGCCGTCCTTTCCGTGGTGCCCCCGCAGACCGCCGGGTGGGCGCAGCACCATCTGGGGGGCCGCGCGAAGGTCTTCGACGTCGCCGACGTGCTGCCCGAGGCGCTGGAAGAGGTCCGCCAGGAAGGCGCGGATATCGTTGTCGTACTGGCGCACATGGGTTTCAGCGAGGCGCACGAGGACATCAGCCGCCACGGCTCGGTTCAGGAGGTGGCGGGGCTCGCCGGAGTCGACGCGGTCGTTGCCGGGCACACCCATCTGCGCTTTCCCGGGCCGGATCATGCCGACCTGCCAGGGGTCGACTGTTACAGCGGCCTGCTTGGCTGCACGCCGGTCGTGCTGCCTGGCGTCAGCGGGTCCGATCTCGGAATCATCGATCTCGAAATCGGCCGCGACTCGCGCGCAGGGGTCTGGAAGGTGCTGGAAAGATCCGTCCGCCTCCAGCCGCAACCCGAGCGGATGAGACCAGATCGCCAGATCCTGAGGCTTGCCGCGCCGGTGCATCGCGCAACCCGGGCGCACCTGTCCCAGCCCGTGGCGGAAATCGACCGCCCGCTGCACAGCTATTTCTGCCTCGCACAGTGCGGCGGGGTCTCGGCGCTGATCGCGGCCGGCAAACGCCGCATGGTCCGTCGCGCCGTCGCCGGATCGGCGCTGGCGGACCTGCCGATACTGACATCCGCGGCGGTGCCGGCCACCGGCGGCCTCGACGGGCCGTCGAACTTCGTCTTCGTGGCGCGCGGAGCGGTGCCCCGGCGCGTCATCGCGGGGCTGGTGCCGTATCTCAACCAGATCTGGGCGGTGCGCGTGAGCGGAGCGCAGGTGCGCGACTGGCTCGAACGCTCGGCGCGGATATTCCGGACGCTGTCGCCCGATGCGCCGGACCAGCTGCTGACCGATCCGGCGGTGCCGGGATACTGCTTCGACACGATCCACGGCGTTCACTACGAGATCGATCCGACATCCCCGCCCGCCTTCGACTGGTCGGGCCGCCCGATACCCCGAGCCGAAGGCCGGATCCGCAATCTCACCTTCGAAGGCGCGCCGCTGGACCCCGGGCAGGAATTCCTCATGGCGACGACCCATTACCGGGTCGGCGGCGGTGGCGGCTTCGAGGTGCATGACGAGACGCGTGTAGCGTTCCGCAGCGACACGACGTCCGAAAGCGCGGTACTGGAATGCTTGCGGGCCGGTTCCACCGCATGGGAAGAACCCGTCAGCGCCTGGCGTTTCAGTCCGGATCTCGGCGTTCAGGCGGTTCTGCATACCGCGCCGGAGGCCGCGGATTTCCTGGACGACATCGCCGAGATGTCGCCCGAGAAGCTGGGCCTCAACGCAGGCGGATTCCTGCGGCTCCGACTCAGCCTCTGATCCGGACGATGCGCAGGACGTGTGGGTTGCAGGCTCCGCCCATCCGGCCTATATGCAGACCCGAGAGGTTGGTGCGGGCGAGCGCTCCGCCAACCCGGTCAGGTCCGGAAGGAAGCAGCCGTAACGGTTCCCGCTTGGGTCGTTGTCCAGCCTCTCACCTTCCCCATCCATAGCGGCGGCTACCGATCCATCATTGGCTGAAACGGGCATATGGTGACATGCGGCCGGCGGGGCCGAACCGACGCACCCGCCTTCCGTCAGCGACTTCGCCGCTCAGAGATTGTCGGCGGCGAAGGTGTCGCACCGGCCGATGTCGCCCGAATCGAAACCCGTCGCGAACCAGGTCATCCGCTGCTCGGAGGTGCCGTGGGTGAAGCTGTGCGGATTGGGCACCCGTCCTGCCTGACGCTGGATATAGTCGTCACCGATCTTCTCGGCTGCGTTCATCGCCTCCTGCACATCCCCCTTGTCGAGCAGCCCCTGCACATTGCTGCCCCAGACCCCTGCCAGGCAGTCGGCCATGAGCTCGAGGCGCACGGTCATCGCGTTGGCCTCGGTCTCGCTGGCCTGCTGACGGGCCTGGTTCACCTTGGGAAGGATGCCGAGCTGGTTCTGGACGTGGTGGGCGACTTCATGGGCGATCACATAGGCAGCGGCAAAGTCGCCGCCCGCACCCATCTGCTGGTCAAGCATCCGGAAGAAGTCCGTATCGAGGTAAGCCTTCTCGTCCAGCGGACAGTAGAAAGGCCCGGTCGCGCCCGAAGCGCCGCCGCAGGGGCTTTGCGTGACGCCCGCAAACAGCACGAGGGTGGGCGGTTCGTAGGTCCGGCCGAGCTGCTCGGAAAAGACCTTGCCCCAGACGTCTTCGGTCGTGGCGAGGACCCGGCTCGAGAACTCGGCCTGCGCGTTGTCGGCCTCGGTCGGCTCGCGGGTCTGGCCCGCCGGGGACCCCGCCCCCTCGATGAGCGGCGTCACGTCTATGCCGGCGAAATAGCCGATCACCAGAACCAGCAGCAGGCCGATGCCGCCGATACCGCCGACACGGCCGCCGCTCATACGCCCGCCACCCATGATGCGGCGGTCCTCTACGTTCCGGCTGCCGCGAATTCCTCTCAGACGCATTCCCGCGCTCCTCTCTATGGCTTATCCTACACGCCCTGCACCCGCAGGTCAGCGCGAAATTGCCTTCCTGCATCGCCTGCAGTCCGACCCAATCCCCCAGGGCAGCCGGTGGTTCCTCGGCCCAGACGCTCCGGTCGCGCGCAATATCCTTTGTTTGACGAAACTTGCGGATATACTGCTTCCATGCCGAGCAGCCAGGAAATGGCCAGGGACCGCACCGACCTTGCGGAGAACCGGACCGACTGGGCCGAGGATAGGACGATTCTGGCGAACGAACGTACCTTCGCCGGCTGGATGCGAACAGGAATGGCCAGCCTCGCCGTCGCGCTTGGACTGAAGGCGGTATTCGGCGCGTTCGAGCCGACCTGGATGGCCAAGCTCGTGGCGCAGATCTTCATCATCGTGGCGTTGCTGATCTTCTGGGCCGCGTGGCGCAACTCGACCACGACCCAGCGCCGGATGAACGAACACATGGCCAAGCCCCAGCCCTACCGATCGATGACCGTGATATCCGCCACGCTGGCCTCTGGCGCGGTTGCGACAGGCGTGATCCTCTGGCTGCTCTGATGTCCGCCTTCAGGGCGGTGGACGCCACCCGCCACAGGCCTTAGGGTCCTGCCCGAACAGCGAAGGCCCCCCTCATGTCCGACTCGTCCCCCTACAAGGTTCTCGCGCGAAAATACCGCCCCGAAACCTTTGCCGATCTCGTGGGACAGGACGCGATGGTGCGCACGCTGCGCAACGCCTTCGAGGCGGATCGCATCGCGCAGGCATTCATCCTCACCGGCATTCGCGGGACAGGAAAGACGACCACCGCGCGGATCGTGGCAAAGGGTCTGAATTGCATCGGCCCCGATGGCGAGGGTGGGCCGACGACGGAGCCCTGCGGCGTCTGCGAGCATTGCCGGGCGATCATGGAGGGCCGTCATGTGGACGTGCTCGAGATGGACGCCGCGTCGCGCACGGGCGTGGGAGACATCCGCGAGATCATCGATTCGGTCCACTACCGGGCAGCCTCGGCGCGCTACAAGATCTACATCATCGACGAGGTCCACATGCTCTCGACGAGCGCGTTCAACGCGCTCCTCAAGACGCTCGAGGAGCCGCCCGCGCATGTGAAGTTCATCTTTGCCACGACCGAGATCCGCAAGGTGCCGGTCACGGTGCTGTCGCGCTGCCAGCGTTTCGATCTGCGCCGGATCGAGCCGGAAGTGATGATCGGGCTCATGCGCAGGATCGTCGAAGCGGAGGGGGCCGAGATCGCCGACGATGCATTGGCGCTGATCACCCGCGCTGCCGAAGGCTCGGCCCGCGACGCCACCTCGCTGCTCGACCAGGCGATCAGCCATGGCGCTGGCGAGACCACGGCGGATCAGGTACGCGCCATGCTCGGCCTTGCCGACCGGGGTCGCGTGCTTGACCTTTTCGACATGGTTCTGAAAGGCGATGCCGCCGGGGCGCTGTCGGAACTTGGCGCGCAATATGCCGACGGGGCCGATCCGATGGCCGTGCTGCGCGATCTGGCCGAAATCACCCATTGGGTGTCGGTGGTCAAGATCACGCCGTCGGCGGCTGAGGACCCGACCGTGTCGCCGGACGAACGCGCGCGCGGTCAGGCGATGGCGGAGAAGCTGCCGATGCGGGTGCTGACCCGGCTCTGGCAGATGCTGCTCAAGACGCTGGAAGAGGTCGCTCAGGCACCGAACGCGATGATGGCCGCCGAGATGGCGATCATCCGGCTGACCCATGTGGCCGACCTGCCGAGCCCCGAGGAACTGGTGCGCAAGTTGAAGGACGAAACGCCGCCCCCGCCCTCCGGGCCAGGCGGCGGACACCCTGCACCGTCAGCCGCCCCGCGCACCGAAGCGGCGCCTCGGCCGGCGCCCGCACCCGCACGGAACGAGGCGCCGCGCGCCTCCGGCGGGGGCGCGGCCCGGGCGGCACTTGCCCTGCAGGTCGAGGACGGGTTGGCGCGCTACGCCAGCTTCGACCACGTGGTCGAGCTGATCCGCACCCACCGCGACGCGAAGTTGCTGGTGGAGGTCGAGACCGATCTGCGCCTCGTCTCCTTCCAGCCCGGTCGCATCGAATTCCAGCCGACCGAGCGCGCGCCCGCCGATCTGGCCCAGCGCCTCGGGCACCGGCTCCAGAACTGGACCGGCCACCGCTGGGCGGTCAGCGTGGTATCGAGCGGCGGCGGCAAGACCATCGACGAGGTGCGCAACGCGCAACGTTACGCGCTCGAGGAAAAGGCGCGGGAACATCCCCTGATGCAGGCCGTGCTCGCGATCTTCCCGGAAGCCCGGATCACCGCCATCCGCACCCCCGAGGAGTTCGCCGCCCAGACGGCACGCGAGGCGCTGCCGGAGGTCGAGGACGAATGGGATCCGTTCGAGGACGGGTGAAACGCTGACCCCCTTGCCGTGCCGCGGCCTTGCGGATGGCGGGCGGGGTGTCGATATTGGTCTGAACCCGGCCCGAAAGATCTGGCCGAGCAAACCCGCCACGCGCGATCCGCATCGCCGTGGCCATGCAAATGCGGAAGGGAGACGAAATGCTCAAGGGACTAGGCGGCCTCGGCGACATGGCCAAGATGATGAAGGCAGCCCAGGAAATGCAGGGCAAGATGGCCCAGCTTCAGGAAGACATGAAGGCCATCACGGTGACCGGCGAATCCGGTGCAGGCCTGGTAAAGGCGACATGCTCGGCCAAGGGCGAACTCAAGTCGCTCGATATCGACCCGTCGATCTTCGACAAGGACGAAAAGGAAGTTGTCGAGGATCTGATCCTGGCCGCGATCAAGGACGCGCAGGCCAAGGCCGAGGAGCGCGCCCGCGCGGAAATGACCAGGCTCACCGGCGATCTCGGGTTGCCGCCCGGAATGAACCTTCCCTTCTGAGAGCGCTCAGCTCAACCATACCGGGCGGACCGCGGCGCATTGCACGCGATCCCTTGCAATGGCTGGCATTCCGGTGACAATCCCTCCCATCGTCGAGGCGGGAGGAAAAGATGAGCGAAAGCGTGACGCAGGTGACGTCACCTGATCGGGAATCCGCACAGCTGTCAGCGGCCATAGACCGCTTCGCGCTTTATTCCGGTGACGCTGTCGAGCAGCTCGTGCAACGAATGGGCGCGCTTTCGGCTGCCGCGAACGCCTCGCGGCAGCGCGCCGTGGGTGTGGCGCTTGCCGGCTGGGGGGTGCTGCTGGTGCTGACGCTGGCTTCGGGCACCGCCGCCGGTTTTCCGGGCGCTTTCCTGAGCGACGCCAACGCCTTCGCGCGCTACCTGCTTGCCGCGCCGCTTCTGGTGCTGATGGACCGGCGCGTGGACGCGCAATTGCGCCGCTATCTCGCGCATTTCGTCGATGCCCCCCTGATTGCGCCACATCACATGTCCGATGCAGCCGCGGCGATTGTGCGCGCTATCGACAGGGCGCGAAACCGCGAGGCGCTTGTCATCTGCGCAGCGCTCGCATTCTGCCTCGTGCTTTGCGGGCATCTTTTTCGCGAGGTGCAGCTTCCCGACTGGCGCTATACGGGCGATGCCGACGCGACCCGCGTCACGCTGGCCGGCCTGTGGGCGGGCGTCGTGGCAGCGCCGCTTTTCTGGTTCCTTCTGCTTCGCGCGATCTGGCGCTACCTCTGCTGGGCCATGCTCCTGCGCCAGGTCGCGCGCCTTGACCTCCGCCTGGTCGCCGCGCACCCCGACAACAGCGGTGGGCTGGGTTTTCTCGGACAGCATCCGAACGTCTTCTCCGCCCTCATGTTCGCGCTCGCCGTCTCGGTGGCCGGATCCGTAGCGCAAGGTCTGAATTCGGGCCGTATCTCGCCCGAGGCCTATGGCTGGATGCTCTCGTTCTGGGTCGCCTTTACCGCGGGTTTCTTCGCGATCTCGCTGACCGCCTTCCGGACCCCTCTCGCGGATCTGAAGCGGCGGACGCGATTTGCCGCCGCGGCCAGCGCGACCCGGCGGCTGCGCGCTCAGGAGCGTGAGGTCTTCGGGCGCAACTTCGCGGCGCCGGACGCGCGAGAGGCCAGTGCCGACGTTCCAGACGCAGCCAAACTCGACGAGGCGGCCAGGAAGATGCGCACGATTCCGTTCAGCCGCGCCGCGATCCTGCCCCTGACCGCTTCGGCCCTCCTGCCGCTCCTTGTCGCCGGCGCGACCCAGCTGCCGCTGAAGGATCTGCTGAGCGCCGCCAGGAAGCTGCTCGTTCTCTGACAAGGTGGCACGGCCGTCGGATGCGCTCCGGGAGAGGGTCGCGCCGCTCACGAATCTTCTAGCTAAAATTGCGTCGCGCTATATATTTATCTCCTAAGGTTGATCTGCGTCCCCTGCGAGATATTCGATGCAATTCCGCGCCGCCTTCTTCGCTGTTGCCGTATCAATGCTTCTCGCCGGATCCGCGGCAATGGCCCAGCAGGGCGACGCAGACGCGCAGGACGACGCGTTGGCGAATGCCGATCTGCTCGGCGAAAGCGAATTGCAGGTGCTTGTGGCCCCGGTCGCGCTGTTTCCGGATACTCTGCTTGTCCAGATCCTCGTGGCGGCGACGTCGCCCCTTGACGTGATAAAGGCCGACCGGCTGCTCGATGAAAGTGGCGATGCCACGCCGGAAGAGATAGGGGCGCTGGTCTCCGAGGAAGATTGGGACGAAAGTGTTTCCGTGCTGGCCGAGGCCTTTCCGGATGTGCTTTCGGACATGGCCGAGCATGTCGAATGGACCGAGTCGATCGGCACGGCGATGCTCGCCCAGAGCGATGACGTACTGGCCGCCATCCAGACGCTGCGGCAGGACGCGGTGGAAACCGGTGCCCTCGAAAGTGGCGCCGAGCAGACGGTGGAGGTTTCGACCGACAATACCGTGGTGATCCAGCCTACGGATCCGCAGATCGTCTACGTGCCGCAATATCAGCCGCAGCAGGTTTTTCCGCAGACCTACGCTTACGGCGACCCGGATGGCTATGAGCGATGGGATATCGGCGACACCCTCGCAAGCGGAGCGATCGCCTTTGGCGCCTTCGCGCTCATCGACGACATCTTCGACGACGATGATGACTGGCACGGCTACTGGGGCTGCCGGGATTGCGGGGGCTGGAACGGGGGGCCGATCATCCGGGACCCGGATATCGACCTTGATATCGATGGCAACGTCAACATCGCAAACCGCGTCAACATCGACCGCGACGAGATCAGGGGCGCCTGGAAGCCCGGCGCCAAGAGACGGAACGACGCGCGCGAAAAGATCATACGGCACCGAAAGCCCAACGGCGACAGCAGGCTGCATATAGACAAGTCGAAATCGCGCGGAGACAAGGTGCGCGAGAACATCGCCAAGGGCGGCGATCGCGATCTTGCCGCGGCGGTGCAACGCCCGCCCCGACCGGGCGGCAGCGGCAACCGGCCCGGAGCCGGCCGTCCCGGCAACGGTGACGGAGCGGCCGCCTTTCGACCCGGAGGCGGTGACGTCCGTCCCGCGACCCGTCCGGCACAACGGCCCGCGCCCAGGATCGACAGGCCCAAGATCGAGAGGCCCAAGATAGACAGGCCAGCGTCGAACCAGCCGAAGACCGGCGCTGCCGAGGCGATAAAGCGGAATTCCTCCACCGGCGAAAAGCCGAAACTGAAGAACAGGAGCGTCGCGACAAAACCTGCGGCCAGGCCGGTCGCGAAGCCGGCCGTCGCGAAACCCGCGATCCAGAAGCCTGCCGACCGGCCCGCCGCGAGGCCTGCGGCAGACCGGAAAGCATCGCCAAGACCTGCCATCACCAGGCCTGCCGTCGCGAAGCGACCGAGCGCGCCACGCCCGGCATTGCAGAAATCTCACAGCGCCAAGGTGACCCGCGCCGCGTCGAGCCGCGGCCACGCCAGCCGAAGCAAGGGGATGAGGAGAAGATGATGCGGTTGCACGTCACTGCCCCATCCACGCGTCCATTTGTGACGCTGGCGCTTTGCGCCCTGTTCGCCCAGCCCGGCGGGGCCGCCGAAGCTCCGGCGGTCTATCCCACGCCCCAAGACGCCGTCGAGGCGCTTGCCGACGGACTCGAGGCGCAGGACCGCGACGCCGTCATTGCGGTCTTCGGATCCGACGCGCTCGACGTCATATCCTCGGGAAGCGATCCGCGCGACCGTCTCGTCTGGGGACGCTTTCTCGAGCTTTACCGCAACGGCTACAGTTTCGAGCCCGTCGATGACAGCACGATCGAGCTTCTGGTCGGCGAAGACGACTGGCCCATGCCGATCCCGCTGGTGAAGGGCGCGGAGGGCTGGTTCTTCGACGCGGCCGCCGGACGCGAAGAGATCCTGGCGCGGCGGATCGGTTTCAACGAGCTGTCGGTGATGGAGATTCTCGAAGCATATGTCGATCTCCAGCTGGAATACCGGATGGTTGACCATGACGGCGACGGGATCATGGAGTTCGCCTGGCACATCCTGTCGACCGAAGACGCAAGGGAGGGGCTTTACTGGCCCGGCGACGAAAGCCCGCTTGGCGACCTGATGGCACGGGCCTCGGCGGAAGGATACGAGGTCGACGGCGACGAAGAGAGCCCGCAGCCCTTCTACGGCTACCTCTTCCACATATTCAACGCGCAGGGTCCAAGCGCCAAGGGCGGCGAAAGGGACTACATGATCGACGGCGATCAGGTCGTGAGCCACGCCATGATCGCGGTGCCAGCCCAGTATGGCGAGACCGGGGTCATGTCCTTCATGATCGCGGAGAACGGCATCCTGCTCGAAGCCGATCTGGGCGCGGACGAGGGCACCGTGACCGCCGCCCTTCAGGCCTTCGATCCGGATGAGCGCTGGACGGTCGTCGAGGACAGGGGATCGGGGGAATGAGCCGGCTTTGTCTACAGGTGAGAGGTGTCTTGTCGCGACGCGCAAGGCCCCTGATTGCGGCGCTGGCGCTCTCGATCGCCGCCGGGCATGGCACCGCCGCGCAGGAGTGGGATGTCCAGGTCACTCCCTATGCCTGGCTTCTCGGCATGAGCGGCGATGTCGGCTCTTTCGGATTGCCGGCGGCGGACGTGGACCTGTCGTTCGGGGATATCCTCGAAAATCTCGACTATTCCTTCTTCGTCCTGGGCATCGCACGGCACGAGAATTTCTCCGTGTTCTTCGACGGCATGACCTCGAAGCTCTCCCACAGCGAAGACGTCGAGCGCCCCGATGTCGACGAGGTCGGACTGGTGTCGAAGACGACGAACGTGATGCTTTCGCTCGGCGGCACCCTCGCCCAGTCGCCGACCCGCCGGCTCGAGGCTTATGGCGGTGCCAGGGCGTGGTGGCTTTCCAACGAATTCGAGGTATCGCAGACCGGAGGGCCAAGCCGCACGGTGAAATCCGATGCCGACTGGGTCGATCCCGTTGTCGGGCTGGTCGGCACCTACCGGATCAACGACCGCTTCACGCTGTTCGGAAATGCCGAGGTCGGCGGCTTCGGTGTCGGCTCGGACCTGAGCTGGAGCATTTTCGCAGGCACCTTCTATACCTACAGCGACCGCATAGACCTGTCGGTCGGCTGGCGCTACATGTCCGTTGACTACGCCGACGACGAGGTGACCTTCGACGTGGACCAGAGCGGTCCGGTCATCGGCGCGACATTCCGCTTCTGACGCAACCGGCAGGTCACAGTTCGCCGGCGCATCATCCGCCTTGTCGAAAATTCGGTTGTTTACCGAGGCCGTTTCCCCGATTGATGACCTGTGCCGTAGCGATTTCCCACTTACACGCCCGTCGAGCCGCCCACCGGCGGCCAGAGGAACAGTGAAGCCAAAGGAAGTCCGTTGCACAGCAAAGCCGCCCCTTTCCTCGTCGCGCTCGCGCTGATCCTGCTGGGGGCATTCCCGCTGTCCGCCCAGCAGCAGCCGGCAGCCGAGGCGCCCGTCACCCTGCCCGACCCGCTAACGCCGGATGCCATCGACAAGCTAGTTGCGCGGATGTCGGACGACCAGGTCCGCGGGCTGCTGCTGGAGCAGCTCAACAAGGTCGCCGCCACCCCGGGAGCCGAGGCGCCGAACGAGGTCGAAACACTCTTCTCGCAGCTCCAGATCGGCTGGGTCGCCTTCTACACCCCGATCCTCGATTCCGTCGCCCGCCTGCCGCTGCTTTTCTCCAAACAGATAGAGGCCGTCGGCAGCTTCGTCGGCAAGCTCGGGGTCACGGGTGTGCTTTGGCTGCTGGCCCTCATGACGATTGCGCTGGCTGTGGGATTTGCCGCTGAAATAGCGGTCAACCGCTTCACCCACAGGTGGAAGTCGCCTCCATCCTCCGAGCGGCAGGAGTCGCTCTTCTCGGCACTGCGTTACCTTTTCCGGCGATTCTGCAGGGAACTGCTCGGGCTTTTCGCGTTCTATTTCGCCACAAGGGCCACCGCGCTCACCCTCATGGCGCCGGAGCAACTGGTATTCGCCGGTCCCTTTCTCATTCACCTGATCTGGTTTCCGCGCCTGGCGCTGGCGATTTCCCGCTTCGTGCTGGCGCCTGACCGGGCGGACCTGCGCCTTGTCAGCGTCTCCGACCACTGGGCGCGGTTTCTCACGCGCAACATCGTCGGACTGGTGCTGCTGACCGGCGCAGCGCTCTTCATCATAAAATTCGACATGCTCAACGGGGTCCCGCTCGAGGAGACCCGGATCGGCTTCTGGGTCAATCTGGCGGTGCACATCTATATCGCCCTGATCGCCTGGCGCGCCCGCGAGGGGCTGCAGCAGATGATGCGCGGCACCGACCCGGACCTGACCGCCTTCGACGAGAAGGTCGCCTATTGGTATCCGCGTTTCGCCATCGCGGTATCGGCGATCATGTGGGTGGTCGTCACCATTCTGACCGGCCTCGGCCATGGCCGGATGCTTCTGGCGACGCCGCATTACACGACGATGTTCTGGCTGCTGCTGGTGCCCGCCATCGACACGGTCGTGCGGACCTTCGTGCGGCACCTGACCCCGCCGATGCTGGGCGAAGGCGTCGTGGCGGAACGCGCCTATGTGGCGACCAAGCGCAGCTATGTGCGGATCGGGCGCGTCGTGGCGGCGGCGATCGTGATACTGATCGTCGCCAACGCCTGGGGCCTCGATCTGGTCGACCTGGCCGGCAGCTCCGAGGAAGCCTTCGGCGGCAGGCTCGTGCTGTTCGCGATGATGGCTGCGGTGGGCTATATCCTGTTCGAGGTGATCTCGCTTTACGTGAACCGCCGCCTCGCGAAGGAACAGACCAGCTACAGCATCTCCGAGGAGGAGCATGGCGAAGGGGGCGTGCCCGGCGGGTCACGCCTTGTGACCGTGCTGCCGCTGGTGCGTGTGGCCGCGCAGATCGCGGTGGTGGTGATCTTCACGCTGCTGGCCCTCGGAGCGCTCGGGGTCGACACCACGCCGCTGCTGGCGGGCGCGGGGATCCTCGGGCTCGCCATCGGTTTCGGCGCGCAGAAGCTGGTGGGCGATGTGGTTTCGGGCGTCTTCTTCCTGCTCGACGATGCCTTCCGGGTCGGCGAATATGTCGAGGTGAGCGGGACCATGGGCACGGTCGAGAAGATTTCGGTGCGCTCCATGCAGTTGCGCCATCACCGGGGTCTGGTGCACACGATCCCATATGGAGAGATCGCAAAGCTCACCAACTTCAGCCGCGACTGGGTGATCATGAAGCTGAAGTTCACCGTGCCCTTCGACACCGACCCGAACCAGGTGAAGAAGATCTTCAAGAAGATCGGCCAGGACCTGATCCAGGATCCGCTCTACAAGGACGACATGCTCGAGCCGTTCAAGAGCCAGGGCGTCTTCGATTTCGATGACGTCGGCATGATCATCCGGGGCAAGTTCATGGCCAAGCCCGGCACCCAGTTCACCATCCGCAAGGAGGTGTACAACCGTGTGAAATCCGCCTTCAAGGAGGCCGGGATAGACTTTGCCCGCCGCGAGGTGCGCGTGAATGTCCCGGGTCTCGAACAGTCCGACCTCTCGCCGGAGCAGAAGCACACTATCGCTGCCGCAGCGGCAAGCGCCGTGCAGAAGCAGGAGGAAAGCTGAAGCACGACACCAGGCGCCCTGCGATCACACCATCGGGACGGTGGCGCTCGCGAACAGGGGCGCGTTGCCGATCCGCGCAATGATCGCCAGATTTGCACAAGCTTCCGGAAAGCTGCAGGCGCGGTTCGATTTTCGCGAATAGGACCTCTGTGCGCGCTGGCCGGCTTGTGCGGCAAGGGAAACCTGCCAAACCTCGGCGGCGCAGAATGAGGCGGGCATCGCGATGAGACGTGACTACCTGAAGAAGGCGCCCCGGCGCGCGCAATCCGATGCGGCCGACGTGCGCGCGACGGTCGAGACGATCCTGTCGGACATCGAGGCCCGGCGCGAGGAAGCGGCGCTTGAATATGCCGCGCGCTTTGACCGCTACGAGGGCGAGATCCTGCTGACCCCGGCGAATATCGAACGGGCCTCGGCGCTTGTGCCCGCCCGCCTGAAGGCGGACATCGACTTTGCCCATGCCAATGTCCGCCGCTTCGCGGAGGCGCAGAAGGCCACGGTCAGGGATTTCGAAGTCGAGATCGTGCCCGGTTTCACGGCGGGACAGAAGGCGATCCCGGTCCATTCGGCGGGATGCTACATCCCCGGCGGCCGCTACAGCCACATCGCCTCCGCGATCATGACGGTCACGACGGCGAAGGTCGCGGGCTGCGGCCATATCGTCGCCTGCTCCCCTCCCCGGCCGGATACCGGCATCATGCCGGCCATCGTCTATGCGGCCCATTCATGCGGCGCCGACAGGATCATGGCCATGGGCGGCGTACAGGGCGTGGCCGCGATGGCATTCGGCCTGTTCGGTCTGCCGCGCGCGAATATTCTCGTGGGCCCCGGCAACCAGTTCGTGGCCGAGGCCAAGCGCGCGCTCTTTGGACGTGTCGGCATCGACATGATCGCCGGGCCCACCGACAGCCTGATCCTTGCCGATGCCTCGGCCGATCCGGAAGTGGTGGCAACCGACCTGGTGAGCCAGGCCGAGCATGGCTACAATTCCCCGGTCTGGCTTGTCACCGACCACCGCGCCCTTGCCGAAGCCGTCCTGGTGCGCGTGCCCCAGCTGATCGCCGAGCTGCCCGAGTTGAACCGGCAGAACGCGCACGCCGCCTGGCGCGACTATGCCGAGGTCATCCTCTGCCCGGACCGCGAGGCCATGGCGGCGACATCTGACGATTATGCGCCGGAACATCTCACGGTCATGGCCGAGGACCTCGACTGGTGGCTCGGACGACTGACCTGCTACGGCTCGCTCTTCCTTGGCGAAGAGACGACGGTTGCCTTCGGCGACAAGGCGAGCGGGACGAACCACGTCCTGCCGACCTCCGGCGCGGCGAGCTACACAGGGGGGCTTTCGGTGCACAAGTACATGAAGCTCGTGACCTGGCAGCGGGCCACCAGGGACGGCGCGAAACCGATTGCCGAGGCGACTGCGCGCATCTCGCGGCTGGAAGGAATGGAAGGCCACGCACGTTCCGCCGACGTGAGGCTTGCCAAATTCTTTCCGGGCGAACATTTCGACCTGACAGCCGACGGCTGAACCGAAAGGAGGCCCGAGGGCCATGAACATCAATACACGGATCGTCAACGACCTCGTCGCGAACGGGATCGGTTTCGTGACGACGGTCCCCTGCAAGCAGCTTGCCGGGGTGATCGAGGAAGTCGAGGCGCACGAGAGCATCCACCACGTGCCTGCCAACAAGGAAGACGAGGGCATGGGCCTTTGCGCCGGGGCCTGGATGGGCGGCAAGCGCCCGATGATCATCATGCAGAACACTGCGCTCGGGGTCACGATCAACACGCTGGCCACGCTGATCCAGTATTACCGCATGCCGCTGCCGATGCTGATCTCCTACAGGGGCGAGCTGGGAGAGCCGGTCGCCTGCCAGGTCGAGATGGCGGTTCACACCAAGGCGCTGCTCGCGCAGATGCACATACCGACCTACCATTTCCACCGGCAGGAGGACGTCGAGGAATTCGACCGGATCCTGAAATACACCTTCATGTGTTCCAAGCCGGTGGCCATCCTGACCGACGCGACCTTCTGGGGAGGGTACTGAATTGATCCGTTCCGAAATCCTGAAGGAAATCGCCCCGATCCTGCGCGACCATCTCGTGGTCTGCAACATCGGCATCCCCAGCCAGGAGCTGCACGCCATCGACGACCAGCCGACGAATTTCTACATGCTGGGCACGATGGGACTGGCCTCGTCGATCGGGCTGGGTCTGGCGCTCGCGCAGCCCAAGCCGGTGATCGCGATCGACGGGGACGGTTCCGTGCTCACCAATCTCGGCACCCTGCCGACCATCGCCAACAACGTCGCCGACAATTTCATCCTGCTGATCGTGGACAACGGCAGCTACGGCTCGACCGGGGATCAGCCGACCTATGCCGGGCGGAAGACGTCGCTCGCGAAGGTGGCCGAGGCCTGCGGCTGCGAACGGGTCATCGAATGCGCCGCCGAAGATACCGGCCGCGAATTGCAGGCTGCCCTCGACGCGCGGAAGATGACGGTGATCGTCGCCAAATGCGAAAGCGGAAATGCGAAGATGCCGGTCATCACCATGGACCCCGTGGTGATCCGTGACCGCTTCATGAAGGCGGTTCAGGACTGACTGCGGGGCGCCTCTTCGCCATCTGTCGACGCGCGCCCCTTGTGCGTGACCAGCCGGTAGACATAGACGAGAACGAACGCGGCGATGAGCAGGTTGGACACCGGGTTGAGCCAGGCGGAGACCCGCTCGTACTGGCTGCCTAGAAGTATCCCTGCGCCGGTCAGAACCCCCACCCATCCGGCGGTGCCGACAGCCGACAGGGCCAGGAACTTCGCCTGCCCCATTCCGGTGAGACCCGCGGGGACCGAGATGAGCGTCCTCACTCCGGGCAGCATGCGCCCGATCAGCACCGCAAGCTCGCCATGTCTCTCGAACCACGCCTCGGCGCGTTCCAGATCGTCGGAGGTCATGGTGAACCAGCGTCCGTGCCGCTCGATCAGCCGATAGACGCGCTGCCGCCCGAACTTGACCGCGGCGTAATACCATAGCCATGCACCGGCGAGCGATCCGACGCTTCCGGCGATCATCACGGGCAGGAAACCGAGCTGACCCTTGTGCACCAGGAATCCCGCCAGCGGCATGATGAGCTCGGAAGGAATGGGCGGGAAGACGTTCTCCGCGAACATCAGCAGGGCGATGCCCAGATAACCGGCCTGACCGATCAGAGCGGTGATCCAGTCAAACATGTACGGCATCCCGCGCGGCGATGACGCTTTCCTGCTTCGCAAGCCCCTGCCAGTTGCCGTCGATCTGGCGGAAGCGCACACAGTCGATGCGCTCGAAACTCAGTCCTTCGCCGTCCGTGGCGAAGCGTTCGACCTGCACCTCGTCCGCTTCCATGCTCACCAGGTTGAAATCGTTCGGCTCGCCCCGCACCCGGTTGGAAAGTCCCGTGCCGGCCTGCACCGACAACACGTGCGGGTCTTCGGCTCGGTTGGCGAAGGTGTCGGCACGCCAACTGTGCAGGTGGCCCGAAAGGACGATATCCGTACCGCACTGCGCCAGCGCGCGGATCGCATCCGAGGCGCCGCGGGTCAGGCGCTTGCGCTCGCCCGGCAGATGCTCCAGCGGATGATGGACCACCACGACGCGAAAGGCGTCGGGCGGCGTCTCGGCGAAAGACTTCCTGACCTTGCGTATGTCGGCCCCCGTGAACCAGCCCCGCTGCCAGCCGAGGTTGTTCACCGAATTGATGCCCACCACCGACATCTTGGGATCATGCACCTGAGGCTCGAGATCCTTCGATATATAACGCCGATAGCGGCGCCAGGGCATGAGAACCCGCTCGAAGATGTTGTGCAGCGGCGTGTCGTGGTTGCCCGGCACCGCAAGGACCGGCCCGTGCAGAGCATCGATGAAGCTGCGGGCGGCCTCGTACTGTTCGGGTGTGGCGCGCTGCGTCAGATCGCCCGAGATCGCCACCAGATCGGCATCTATGCCGTTCACGGCCTTCAGCAGAGGCTCGAGCAGCTGTGGCCGGTCGCGACCGAAGTGCAGGTCGGAGAGATGGATGATGCGTCTCATCTGACCTTGCTGGCGGCATGTTCAGGGGTGATCACACGAAGCGAATCCTTGTGAAGCTCGAAGCGGAAGGGACGTTCCATCCGCGCCCGCTCGCCGTCGCGCGCCACGAGCAGATGCTTGCGGTCCGACGCGATGGTCAACTCGTCGACGCAGATCATGCTGAAATCACGGTTCTTGCGCGCCAGACCCATCGCCAGCGTGAGACCGTGCCGGACCAGTTTCAGCCTGTCGCTGTCCGGCGCAATCAGCAGCACCATCTTGCCGTCGCGGATGCACTCTGCTCCCTCGAGCCCCACCTCGTCCAGCTGATAGGCATTCGATACGACGAAGGCGAGCGGCGTACGGACTAGTTTCGTTTCCTGCGCCGTGGTGATCTCGAGCTTGAGAGGTTTGGGAAGGCGCATCAGCGTGAGAAGGACGGACCAGTAGGCGGCGATCCGGCTGCGTCCCCAGCGGGTATAGGTGGTCTCGCGGGTGCGGAGCACTTCGGGGTAGATGCCGAGGGACGCGTTGTTCAGGAACACCTTGCCATTGATCGTTCCCACCGGGATCGTGCGTTCCCCTCCTGCGGCCAGAACGTCGATCGCCCCCTCGATATCGTCCGGAATGTCGAGCGAGCGGGCAAAATAGTTGAAGGTTCCCAGCGGAAGTATGCCCATACGCACGTCCTTGCCGTGCAACGCCGAGGCCACACCAGAGATCGTGCCGTCGCCACCGGCGGCGATAATCGTCCCGAAACCGTCCTCGACCGCCTTGCGCGCGACCTTGTCGACATCGGAGCCCTTCGAGAGCGGGCGGATCTCCACATCGAGATCGCGCTCCCTGATCAGTCGTTTGATTTCACCGAGATCCGTGCGCCCGCGCTTCTTGCCCGATTTCGGATTGATGACGATACAGGCACGCCCGAGTCCGCGCACCGAAGCTGGCTCGGAACCGGGAGCAACGGGTTTTTCCGATAATCCTGCCGCCGGAACGTCTGGTTCCTGCACGGGAGCTTGCGTTGACATGTCTGCTTCCATTCCAGATCCGAACGATATGCCGGATTGTGACCCCAACGCATGCCCCGATGACAGGGTTCCACCGCAGCCGCGCCGGGAAATTGCCAATCGGGACGAGGACTTCTATGTGACGGAGTGAAATTCTTAAATCGGCGGCATTTGATGAGTTCGCGGCTCAAACTGATCTGGAGCGAGTATCTGGAACCCATGTTCCGGCGGCCCAGGCGGCTGCAGGTGGCCGCGCTGTGCTTTCGCGACACCGGTCAGGGTCGCCATGTCCTTCTGGTGACAAGCCGCGGGACAGGCCGGTGGGTGCTGCCGAAGGGCTGGCCGATGGCCGGAAAGACCTCGTCGGATGCGGCGATGCAGGAAGCATGGGAAGAAGCAGGCGTGCGCCGTGCGCGGCTGGTGCCCGAGCCGGTCGGCTCCTACGGCGCTCAGAAAGTCACCGCGTCGGGCTGGTCCATACCGGTGACGACACTGGTTTACGCGCTCGAGGTCGAGGAGATTGCCGACGACTTTCCCGAGGCCCACGAGCGACGCCGCGAATGGTTCTCGCCCGCGGACGCGGCGGATCGCGTGCACGAGCCCGAACTTCGCGAAATCCTGCGTTCCTTCTGACAGATCCGCCGGCCCGGCTACGCATACGGCTTGAACCGGAGCGACGCGCGCCTTACCCACGACACCGGCACAGGGTCCGCGAAAGGATGGCATGGCGAAAGGAGAGATCAGGAGCGATCACCTCGACACGCTCGACCACGATCTCGGGCGCTATTCCAACATCGAGCTGGCCACGCAATACGCCGGACGGCCACTTGTCGGCTACGGGTTCGCACTGGCGTTCCTGCTGCTGGCGGGCGTGGCCGCGCTGACCTTTTCCACCCCCGGCAGCCACGCGATGACGCTGGGCGCGGCGGCCGTCTTCGCCGGTTATCTTGCACTGAACATCGGCGCGAACGACGTTGCCAACAACATGGGCCCTGCGGTCGGTGCGCGGGTGCTGACGATGGGCGGGGCCATTGCGATTGCTGCCGTCTTCGAAAGCGCGGGCGCGCTGATCGCAGGCGGCGACGTGGTCGATACGGTGGCAGGCGGCATCATTCCGCCCGGAGCGATCGCGGATCCTCGGATCTTCGTCAGGGTGATGATGGCCGCACTGCTGTCCGCGGCAATCTGGGTGAACATCGCCACCCGCGCCGGCGCGCCGGTCTCGACCACCCATGCCATTGTCGGAAGCATCGCCGGCGCGGGCATCGCCGCGGCGGGCTGGGGCGCCGTCGCGTGGGAGACGATGCTTTCGATCACGCTGGGATGGGTCGTCTCACCCTTGCTTGGCGGCATGATCGCGGCGGCGGTCCTGTGGGTCATCAAGGCGCGCATCATCTATCGCGAGGACAAGATCGCCGCGGCCCGGACATGGGTTCCGGTGCTTGTCGGCGTCATGGGCGGCGCCTTCGCCTGCTACCTGGCGCTCAAGGGCCTCAACCGGCTCGCCGTCGTTGGCTTTGCCCCTGCCCTGTCGCTTGGATGCGCCGCGGGAATGGCGCTTTGGATCGGCACGATTCCGGTGATCCGGAAGCAGTCCGAAGGACTCGAGAACCGCGACAAGTCACTCAAGCGTCTCTTCGGCCTTCCCCTGATCGTCGCTGCGGCGCTGCTGAGCTTCGCGCACGGCGCCAACGACGTGGCCAATGCGGTAGGCCCTCTCGCCGCCATCCTGAAGGCCACCACCACCGGTCTGACGGGAGGCATCGCCGTCGTCCCTGCATGGGACATGTTCATCGGCGCTTTCGGGATTTCGCTTGGCCTGATCCTCTTCGGGCCCCGCCTGATCCGCATGGTCGGCAGCCGCATCACCCGTCTCAACCCGATGCGCGCCTACTGCGTCGCACTTTCGGCGGCGGTCACGGTCATCCTGGCAAGCGGGCTCGGCATTCCGGTAAGCACGACGCATGTGGCGGTGGGCGCAATCTTCGGCGTCGGCTTCTTCCGCGAATGGTACGAGGCGCGCCGGTTGAGACGTTCGAGCGCAAGTGTGGCGAACCGCCCTCCTCTCGCCGTCGAGGAACGACGGCGACGCAAGCTGGTGCGCAGGTCGCATTTCCTGACGATCATGGCCGCATGGATCGTGACGGTGCCTGCAGCGGGCGTGCTGTCCGGCCTCGTGTTCATGGCGATGGGACTGGCTGGCGACTGAGGCAGAAAGCCACGCTCCCGGACGAAATACAACGCGAAAGCGCACGATTTCACACGCCCGCTACAACGCTCGCGACAACGCCCGTCCCGTATCCAGCGACATTCATACGAGGCAATGACCTCGGCATTGTCATGTATTGTCAGGACTAATTTCGAATGAGCATTCAATCCACCGGTTCCGGGTTCACTCCCATCAAGGTGGACCCGCGCCTTCTGGCCGAGGATCCGCACGCCAAACTTGCGAAACTGCGCAGGCAGCACGCCTTGGTCCAGTTGGGGGAACGCCAATACATGGCACTGCGGGCCGAGGATGTCCTCGCCATGCTGACCGACCCGAGAACAAGTCAGGTCGACGGACCCGAGTATGTCAAGCTGCAGGCCATTCCCGACGGCGCGACAGCGGATTTCATGTCGGAATTCTTCCTCTTCTCGAACGGCGCCGAACATCGCGCGAAGCGTGGCTATTTTTCACGGGCCTTCGCGTTCTCGAAGATACGGGAAATCCGGCCCGAGGTACGCAAGGTCGCGGACGGGATCGTGGCGAGCCTGCCAAGGGGAGAGAGCTTCGAGTTCGTCGAGCAGATGGCTGCGCGCATCCCGGCCGAAATGATCGCGGCGATCCTCGGGCTTCCGGCTTCGGACGCGGATCATTTCGCACCGCTGGTCCATTCGATGTCCCGGGCGATCCGCCCGGTCTATCCGCACGCGCATCACGGCGAGATCGAGAGCGCGGTGAAATCGCTCCGGGACTATGTCGGCGACGCCCTTCGCGCGCGGCTCGACGTTCCTTGCGGGGACATGCTCTCGAACCTCGTCGCGGACTGGCACGAAAATCCGGTAATCACCTTCGACAGCCTCGTGCATCAGGTTCTGGGCGTGATCGTCGGTGGCACCGACACCACACGTGCGGGCTTTGCGATGCTGGTATCGCTTCTCCTCCAGCACCCCGAGGCCTGGCGGGCGGTGAAATCCGACCCCGCGCTTGCCGGCGGCGCGGTCAGCGAGGCGCTGCGGTATGATCCTGTCGTCGGCTCGGTGGCCCGGCTCACGACGAAAAGCCTGACTGTGCGCGAATTCACTCTTGCCCCCGGTGTGCTTTTGCGTTTAAGCACGCTTTCCGCGCTGCGCGACCCGCTCCTTTACTCGGAGCCGGAGCGCTTCGACATCCGGCGCACCGACCATCCCCGCCTGCACAGCGTTTTCGGGCTTGGTCCGCATCGGTGTCTGGGCGAGATGCTGGCACGCATCGAGATGGAGGAAGGCCTTCTGGCGCTCGCCGGGGCCGCGCCTGACATCGAGATGCTTTCGGCACCGCAGTTGACGGGTTTCGGCGGCATCCGGCAGATCTCGGATATGGTCGTCCGGATCCCCTGACCGGCGGCACACGAACTGATGCCCATGGCGTCAGCCGAGATCCGTTCGCGGGCCTCGGCCATTACCGTTTTGATATGGAAGGATATTTTGATGGAAGTTTTAACACATACGAACGCATCGGCAACGGTCCTGAAGCTTGCCGGCATCGGACATTGCCGCGGATTGCGCGGAATTTCCGCGCCTGGCAGGCGCCATCGCCCGCCAGCCCAGACACGCTCCGGCCATGGGCAGCGCCCGGCAGGGCAACCCGTTCGAAGGACATTCGAGATGAACAGACCCCACGCCACCGATGGCGCCCTCTTCTCCACCGATCACCGCCATGGGGCGGCCTCTCGGCTCTACGCCTTCTGGCAGGCGCTCCGCGAGTGGCACCGCCGTCGCCAAGACTACGCCCGGCTTCAGGAATTGCCGGGCTATCTGCTTGACGACGTCGGCCTCACGCATTGGCAGATCGAGGCGGCCAAGCGCAATAACAGGCTCTGACGGACCAGCGCGCCGGGCGGCACTTCATACCCGCCCGGCGCCGCGCGCGAACAATCGCGCGACGCAGGTCCCTCGGCTATTGACTGACCGGCGCTTCCCGCCCGACACTGGCAGGATAAGGCGCGCGACGTAACCCGTTCAAAGTGGCGGCCAAGTCAGGGCAATTCAGGCAGAAGCAGGTTACTCCATCGAGCGGCAGGCGCGATCCTGCGCCGCAAGCGCTCGGAGGAACTGCGTTGAGGGCCTTTGCTGTTACAGGACCGTCCCAATCGGGAAAGACGACCCTGGTCGAAGCGCTGGCGGGGCTTGAATCTCCGCCCACGCAGCGTTTCACCCTGATGGGCGATGCAACCGTGACGTCCTTCACCTTCATGGGCGACGCATGGAGCGTGATCGACGTACCCGGCGGCCATGACAACCTGCCACAGGTGGGACCCGCACTCGCAGCCTGCGATGCTGCAGTGCTCTGCTTGCCGGCGGAAGCGGATGCGGCCGTGCTCGCCGCGCCATATCTGCGCATGCTGGATGACACCGGGATGCCGACCTTCGTCTTCATCAACCGCATCGACTGCGCCACGGACCGCGTCGCGGATATCGTCGCGTCTCTGCAGAGCTACTGCCATCACGGAATCGTCCTGCGCCAGGTGCCGATGCGCGTGAACGATCGCGTCGTCGGCGCCATCGACCTGATATCGGAACGCGCCTGGCAGTACCGACGGGGCGAACGTTCCGCGCTGGTCGAGCTGCCATCCGAGATGCAGGTGCGGCAAAGCGAAGCCCGGGGCGATCTGCTGGAATCGCTGGCGGATTTCGACGACCGTCTCCTCGAGCAGATCATCGAGGACCATGTGCCCGGGAGCGAGGAGATCTACCGGATCGCCACGCGTGTCCTGCAACACCAGGACCTGATCCCGGCGCTCCTCGGGTCGGCAAGCCAGGGTAACGGTATCCTGCGGCTGATGAAATGCCTGCGCCATGAGGTGCCCGGGGTGATGGCGCTTGGCGACCACCTCGCGCTGCCCGAGGGCGCGCTTGCGGTCTCCTGCCTTGGGGACCATCTCAGGCATATCGGCAAGACGATGCTGATCCGTGCCGTCGGCGAAGGCGTCGCGCCGGGCAGCAAGCTTGGCGGCGCCACCTTGGGGAGCCTCAACGCCCTTGATGCGAAGACTCCGGTCTCCTGGCTTGCTCCCGGCAATTTTGCCTTCACCATCAAGAGCGACGAGATGCTCCCGGCGCGGATCTGCACAGAAAGCGACGCCATCCCCTTGCCGAAGTGGACCCGACCGCACCCCCCGGCGATGAAGCGGCTCGTGCGCCCGGTCCACGAGAAGGACGAAGGCAAGCTTTCGACCGCGCTCGGGCTTCTCGACGAGATCGATCCGGGGCTGAGCGTGTCGCAGGATTGCGTCACGGGCCTGCTCGAGATCGGCGTGCAGGGTCCGCTGCACCTGCGCCGCGCGATACAGAAGCTGGCAGATGCCTATGGCGTAGAGGTGGAATGTCTGGGCGTGCCCCCTGCCCTGCGCGAAACCATCCGGCGCGGCGTCGAAAAGCATTACCGGCATCGCAAGCAGTCGGGCGGATCGGGCCAGTTTGCGGATGTGGTCATAAGGGTCTCACCCCAGACATCGGGCAGCGGATTCGCCTTCACCGACTGCGTGAAGGGCGGCGTCGTACCGCGCAACTACATTCCGGCCGTCGAAGCCGGCGCGCGCGAGGCGCTCTGCGCGGGCCCGGCGGGTTTTCCGGTGGTCGATGTGGCGGTCACGCTGAAGGACGGCAAGGCGCATTCCGTGGACAGTTCGGACCTTGCCTTCCGCATCGCCGGGCAAAGCGCCGTGCGCGAGGCCCTTGCCGAGGCGGGCACGATCGTCCTGCAACCCATTCTCTCGGTCGATATCGAGGTGCCGTCGGTATTCTCCGGAACCCTTGTCCAGATCGTCACCGGCCTGAAGGGACGGGTCCTGGGCTTCGAGGCGCATCCCGGCGCGAAGGGCTGGGACATCTTTCATGCCCAGCTGCCGGTGGCGGCACTCGATGAACTGGCGATGTCGCTGGCCGGGGCAACGCGGGGAACGGCCTGGTTCCACAGCGCGCCGGATCACTACGAGGAATTGCGCGAACGCGTCGCTGCAGAAGCCTGAGCGGTTTGAACGTGACAGACGGCGCTTGCGGGCGAACGACCGCCGATGCGGACCGAATGCGGCTTGCATACCAGACCGATACACTGCCATCGTCGGCTCGGGGGAGATGACGACCTGAAAGTTCGCGGTAGCAGATTTCCATGAGCCGGCAGCGATCCGCCTCTTACGTCCTTCCCGCGGAAGGCGCGAGGGCACTTCTGGAAATGGCAGGCGATACGTTGGAAAGCCGCATCCTCGAGGACGGGCCGGCACGACCTTTCATCCTTCTCGACACATTCGATCAACGCCTCGGCAAATCCGGCAGGCTGTTGCTGCAGTGCGACGGCTGCCTCCATCTCCTTGCCGATGGAGGGCAGAGGCTGGCGCAGGCCGCGTCGGGAGGGTTTCGCTTCGTTGCGGATCTGGCCGATGGGCCGGTCCGCGAGGCGCTGGCCGACATCTCGCCCTTGCGCAGCCTTCTGTCGATGGGCTCCGGCCAGTGGTGGCAGGGCGCATGCGCCTTCGTCGACGACGTAGGCAAGACCCGCGCCAGAATGAGGCTCGATTCGCTTTCGACAAGGGAAGGCGAGGCATCGACGCTTGTCACGCTGCACGGCTTGCGCGGCTACGGCGGGGCGTTCGACATGCTGAGCGCGACGATCGAGGCATCCGGCGGCCAGCCCCTGAGCACATCCGGCCTTTCGCAGCGATTGTTCCCCGAGCGTCCCGACTACGACCCCAGGCCCGACGTGCCCATTGCGCCGGACGCCTCTGCGCGGGACGTGGCGACTGGCATCATCGCGGCCTGCCTGCCGGTCGCACGCGCCAACGAGCAGGGAATCCGGGAAGACCTGGACACCGAATTTCTGCACGATTACCGCGTCGCGCTCCGCAAGATCCGGTCCGTTCTCAGTCTGTTCAAGGGCGTCTATGACGACGCGCAGACCGAGGCGCTCGCGCGCCGGTTTTCGGCCCTGATGGCCCGCACCGGCCCGCTGCGCGATCTCGACGTCTACCTCCTCGAGAGAGAGCAGTTCGCGGCCCTCGTGCCGGCCAGCCTCCATCCCGGACTGGACCGGATGTTCGACATATTCGCCGCCCGGCGCGCGGCCGAGCTGACCCGGTTGCGCCGGCATCTCGGCTCGCCCTCCTATCTCGCCGAAATGTCCGATCTTGAAAGGCACTTCCGGGCCGCTAATCCTCCGGAGCCCGGAGCCCATGCGCAGGACCCCGCCATTGCCTTTGCGTCGCGCCTGATCCGAAAGCGCTACCGGAAGATCTGCGCCATCGCGGACGCGCTCGACGACAGCTCTCCGGACGAGGACGTCCATCGCCTGCGCATCCAGTGCAAGAAACTGCGCTATCTCATGGAATTCTTCGCCCCGGCCTTCGGGCCCGGCGACGTCGCCGCACTTCTCAAACCCCTCAAGCGCCTTCAGGACAATCTCGGCCTCTTCAACGACTACTCGGTCCAGCAGACCAGCCTGCAGGCATTTGTCGACGGACTTTCCGGCGTATCGGAACAGGAAAAGCTGGAACTCGCCCAGAGCGTCGGCGCGCTCATCGCCGTGCTCTACGCCCGCCAGCAAGAGGAACGCCGAAAGGTTGTGGCGAACTTCGAACGTTTCAACGACAGCCAGACACGCAAGAGGTTCCGCAGCCTCTTGGGACAACGGAAGGACCGGCCATGAAGATCATCGCCTGCTATTCGAACAAGGGCGGCGTCGGCAAGACCGCTGCCTCGGTCAACCTTGCCCAGGCTTTTGCAGAGGCCGGACAGCGCACCCTTCTGTGCGATCTCGATCCGCAGGGCGCATCGAGCTTCTATTTCCGCGTCAAGCCATCGAAGAAACTGACCGAAGGCAAATTCTTCGGTGACGACAGCAAGTTCGCCAGCGCCATACGCGCCAGCGATTTCGAGAACCTCGACATCCTCCCCTCGAACATGAGCTTTCGCGGATTCGACGTGTTCCTGTCGCGCATGAAGAACGGCCGGTCGCGTCTCAAGAAGGCGCTGAAAGCGGTGAAGGGCGACTACGACATCGTTCTGCTCGACTGTCCGCCCAACATGTCGCTTCTGTCCGAGAACGTCTTCGCCACCGCCGATGCCATCGTGGTTCCGGTCATTCCGACCACCCTGTCCGAGCGCAGTTTCGATCAGCTTCTCGCATTCTTCGAGGAGAACGGGATGCGTCGCAAGAAGCTGCACGGCTTCTTCTCGATGGTGCAGAAGTCCAAGTCCCTGCATCGCGAGACGCTCGACGCCATGCGCAAGTCCCATGGCCGGCGGCTTTTGCAATCTGTGGTCCCGTTCAGCTCGGACGTCGAGCGAATGGGCGTCCATCGGGCCCCCGTGCTGGCAAGCGCGCCGGCCAGCATGGCCAGCAAGGCCTATCGGGCGCTGCACGCGGAACTTGTGGCGTTGCTCTGATGGCGCGCCTCAGTTCCCGGCGCCGGGCAGGTCGCGATCGCTTCCCTCGACCTCGTAGCGCTCGGGAAGGTTCACCGGCCTGTCGCCGGTTTCGCGGAGGCGGAACGGAACCGACCAGTGCAGCCGCGCGCCCTCCGGTATCCAGCGCGGCTCTCCCCGCGGCAGGATGAGGCCGAGGAAAGGTCTGCGGCGCGACAGCGCCTGCGGCCGGCGCGGAATGTATTCCGAGATCCTCCAGGCGCCCTTCAGGGACTCGTGTCGCGGCGCCAGGGGGTCCGGCATCACGTACTCCGTTGTCACCTGCCTGCCCAGCACGAACCGGTCGACCATCTCGGGCACGAAGTCGAGCCCCGCTTTCGCGGCCTCCTCGATCATCCAGAGCAGGGGCAGCTTGGCCAACGCGCTTTCGGACTCGTCATAGCCGCCGCCGACGTCGCCATGCACGCCGCTGAACCAGACCTCGCGAACATCCTGCGCCATATCGGCCTTCCCTGTCCCGGTGCGCGGGCGGTATTGCTGCGCCGCCGGCCAGAGCTGGGGACGGAACATAGTCCGCCGTTCGGCGATCGAGACGGCATGCCGCACTGCCGCAACGGAAGGGTTCAAGGACGTGAAGGCGTGGGATGTCAGGCGGGGCCCGAAGCGCCCGGACTCGATCACCGACGAAACGGTATCGAAGAGACCGAGAAAGCGGATATCGGGACGGCAAGGCTGCAGAACCACGTTGAAGAGCCCGATCTCGTCGAAGTCGGACCGACTTGGGTCCGCGCCGATGCGCTTGTAGGCCCGGTAGGCATATTCGAGCAGGTTGAGATTGCGCTTCTCGACCAGTCCGAATGCGTGCAGGAAACCCGCCAGCACCCTCGCCGTATACGCCCCGCGCGAGAAACCGATCAGATAGATGCGGTCATTCTCCACCGCCTCCCGGTCATAGTTCTCGACGATGAAGCGATAGGACTCCATGACGTTCCGGTCGATTCCCCACCCCGTCGCCAGTCCCCAGAGCTCGACGGTACGCCGCCACAGCCGCGACCACGCGTTGTCCGCCCCGAAGGTGCCGACCCCGGGATCGTAGAAGACGATCTGGTCGGCAGACTTGCGCAAGGTGCCATAGAGCCTCAGCACGTTGGAACGGTTCCTGCGGATCTCGTTGGAGGTACCGTCCATGAGGATGACGATGTTCTTCGGCATCGGGCGTCCCTTTTTCCGTGCATTCGGCCTTCCGGTTCCCGCTCAGGTTACGCGGAGCTGCCCGATCCGGCCAAGCCATTCCTTTCCGCCTCGCCACCCGGTCTGCCGCATCGCTCGCCGGACCCGCGCCGGCGGTGGCCCCGTATCCCGCCCCACCCCGGGGCCGCCCGCTCCGGGGCGCTATCTTCAGGAGATGGCCCCAGACCCGCAACATCTCGGCAGTTTCGCCTTGTGCTACCTTCGCCTGCGCAGCTATACCCGTCCGCGGAGACGTGGCCGAGTGGTCGAAGGCGCTCCCCTGCTAAGGGAGTAGGCCCGGAAGGGTCTCGTGGGTTCGAATCCCATCGTCTCCGCCACTTGCCCTCGCGAAAGCGTTCTCCGGACCCGGCTGCGGCCGGATTTTTTCGTTGTTTTCGAGGGTTATGCGGGAGGGGCTGAGCACTGGCGCTGCCGCCAAAAGCCCCGGAAGCGGTCTCTCAGGGCAGATATTCTCCGGACCTGTTGCCTGCGGTGATTTGGTGAATTTCGCCCAATGCGCTGAAAGGTAAGGATTTTCTTCCGCGCACAGCCTGTTGTGTTTCGAGAATCCAACCGGGCGGCGCCCGGAACCCACATCCAAATTCCGTCAGCCGTTGAACCGGTTCTCATTGTGCCATTGGAGAAAAGCGGGATCCGGTCGGGCGCCCTCGTCAGTAGGCAGCGAGATACTCCGGCCATGAAGCTCATAGTAGTGTCGACCATTGTCGAACTCTTCTCTGATCCTGCGGCTCACTTCAAAGCGGTTCTCCGGGGTCACAGTCACGTACCCGCCGTCAAATAGGCTATGAATGTCTCGCCTCAGAAGAAGGCCGTTCTTGGCTTCGTGTCCGCCCCCTTCACCGTATGGACGAATATGAGCCGCCTCGAGAGCTGGTAGAGTGCGCTCTTGCGTTATGGCGCACCTACGCTGGTATAAGTCGGTCACGAGCACGCGGAAGGCACCTTGGCCGAGACGCGGGCGGATCAGCTGTGGATCGCCGTACCGCGCTTGGTCTTCGGCCATACCGACAAATTGCTGCCGATTCATTCGGTCGTTCACCGCATTCCACAGCGCCAGGCCTTCGGCGTCTCCGGTGCTGTACGTCTTGAACGAAACGATATTTGGTGCCCAGCTTTGCGGGACGGGGATCCAGTCGGCCTCATGGAAGAAGAACGGCTGCGTGAGGATCCGGCAACCGATTTGAAAGTCACTTCGGTCCGACGGGTCGCTCCTGCGATAGCGTGCGATACGGGCTCGCATCTCCCGTGCCGACCGAGCACCATTTGCAACGCCAAAAGCTTCCCAGGCCAGCGAGCATGGCAGAGCATTGTCGTACGTGAACACGCCACCACCGACGATCCCGTTGCGGGGTGCGTGTAGCTTGAAGAGAAAGAGCTCGCCGGGTCGAAGTGCCCGGAAGTTCGCCGCTGACGGTGCCCAGAAGTTGACCTCGCCAAGGTTGGGGTGCTGGCGCAACATCTCGAACCAGTCTCCGTCTGTGACTGCGATCACGAGGTTGACGGCCATCACTCGCTACCTTTGCCTGGCTGAATGACGGCCCTGGGCGCCAAAGCAAATATCGTTAAGGCATTGTAAATGATGCGCCTTTTCTCGAATTCGTCACTGGGATCATGCTTGGTGGGCGCCGGAGGTCCTTGACAATCAGGACCAGATGCGCCATGTTTGCGTTGTCTCACCTGCCATGAGTAGGAGGAGCATTCGAGGCCGCCTAGGTTCGCTTGGGCGGCTTCAGCCGTTCTAGGGGTTGGCGCGGCGGAACGCATCTCGCTCCTTTCTGAGCTGCGCGATACGCCCACTTTTCTCCGTGCAATAGGCCGTTCTCAAGAGCCAGTAGCCTTGGCGCTGCCCGAGAACGACGAGGTATTCCTCGCGAAACCACAGCAGCGTGTTGACCTGTGTGCCGCGGGTATTCTGCCACACATCGATCTCGGCATGAGCGACCGCATTCTCGATCACCCAGCGCACCCAGCGGATCCGCTCGCAGCGACGCAAATCAGGTAGACGATCATCTTCGACGCTACCTTCCTGTACCAGATGCCAAAACGACGCCCATCGGCGCGCCGCTTCCGGATGGCGACGGCAACCGACGCGAAGCCCCTCGTACCGTACACCGCCGTTGGCAATCTCGGCGACGAAGATGCGGTGGAGCTCGGCTTCATATGCGGGCCAGTCGCCCCCAAACGCGGCGAACGGCAGTAGATCGGGCGGGTTCATCCAGCCGCCTCCCTCGCCCGCCACACGAGAATGTTGAATTTCGTTGCCGTGAATGTGGAAGTGCGGATCAGAACATTTTGCCCGAGCCGCTCACGCAGCCTAGCCGCAACTGCCGTCTTTGCCGGGCTCGTTGTGAGGCCACGGTTCGCATACGTTAGCGCTCCGATAACGAGGTCGGCGACCTGGAGCAGCTCGCTTTCGTGGCTGCGAACTTGCTGGACGCGCTGGATCGCCTCCCGGTCGAAGTCATAAAGACTGTTGGCCAAGACCTCATGCAGCTTCCGGGTTTTCGGCCCGCCGCGTGTGTCCTTTACGTCCAGGTAGATGCGATATCGATGCGGTGCGCAGAAGATGGTGCGCAGCATTGTGAAATACATCTTGTAGTACCAGTCATCGTGTGACTGGTCGAAGCGCGCGTGGTCCAGCAAGCCCTTGTCCGGAACGACGAGCCCACGGAACCGGAGCCGCTCATCGTTCAAGAACAGGTCAATCAGAGCCAGGTAGAAATCAGCCTTAGCTGGCGAGACTTTTGTCCATTTCGCCTCGAAATCATGCGCAAGCCCATGGTCGGCCTTCAGCGCCCGCACTGCTTCGGAAATTGCGCGGCTGGCGTCGGCCGGGCAATAGACGGCACCCCAAGCCATTACAGGCACGCCGTCGTGCTCGAGATGACAGCTTTCGTCGCAATAGACGTTGAAAAGGCGTGGCTCCGTCATTCCGCCGCTTCCATCTCACGCATCGATGCTGGGTTCAGCGCGTCGGCGAGAAGGGCTTCGAGGAGGCGCGCTCGAGTGGAGTCGGCGGTGGCGAGGGCGGCCGCCAGCCGATCGCAAATGGCCATGAGGGCATCGACCTTAGCCACGATGCGGTGTTGTTCGGCGAGGGGTGGTAGGGGGATTGGTAAGGAGCGGAGGATACTCTGATTGATTTTCGGCATCGTTTGCTGCGCCCCAGTTGCATTCGCGCTCAGGAAATGGCGAGCGAACGGAGCTATGCACCATAGATGCGCGAAACGTATGTCCACGTGCGGCGAGATCTTCACGCGCATTATCAGATCGGGAAACAAGAACGTTTCGGGTGGACCATCATAGATCGCAGCCATTCCCACATATTCCCGAGTGTTGCCTCTCTGAAACAAAAGGTCGCCCGGCTCGAGCCAATAGCGCGCAGCGTCTGCCAGACTCACATCAACGTTCTTGAATTGCTGGGCATCGAAGGCGCCGCTTGTCGTTGCCGTGAGCGTTATCGCTTTCGGCGCGTCTTTTCTTTCCGATTTGGCCGGCGAGAGTCCGTTCTGAGGGCCATCCGTGAGGATCCTGTCCAGCGATTGCCAAATCCAATGTGATGGTATCGAGAAGTCCACCAGCGTCATATCAGGTTCGACGCGCTGCTTCTTCGCCGCCTTCTGCTCCGAACAGATCCTTTCGACGAGGCTTGAGACAGGTTCGTCGGTGGGGTCCTGGTCCACAAGTTTGCCGCGGACGGCGAGGTTGAGGATGGTCTGTCGGAGCGGTTTGATCTGGTCTGGGCGGGTTGTGAGAGCGGGGAGCGTGGCGAGGGCGAAGCGGGCGTTGGCCGGGAAGTCGGCCGGATCGGCGTCGGGCCCCGTATCAGAGACAGTCAGGCGGGCGAGGCTGGCGGCGGTCAGCCGGGCGCGGGTCACCTCGCGTTGTCCGCGCGCTGCCTCCAGCCGATCCAGCAGCGCCATCAGCTCCTCCACCTTCGCAACGATCCGCCGCTGCTCGGCGAGGGGTGGGAGGGTTAGCGCAACACTTTCTAGCTTTGGCTTCGTGATGTGTTGGAGACCGACACCGCCATGAGCCTGCTCAATCAGTTCCAGCAGGCGAGAGTTGATGGCGATCTTGAGGAAAGCCTTCTCGAACGCCTCGCCAAGCAGCATGGCTTTGAAGATATGCTGGTTGAGCACCGCTGGACCGCGGTCCCAGATATGGGCACCGAACGACGTTCCGGGGGTGCCCGACCAACTGATTAGAAAGTCGCCTGTGTCGATTAGGAACCTGGGCCTTACCTCACCGTCAAAGCGATTGAATGGTGCCGAAGCGTTGTTCAAGTTTTGGATTCGAACGATGGGCAAACCCTCTTGCGTCCAATCGGATGGCTTGAAAGCGCGCCCGTTGATGAGGTCCATGGCTTCGCCAAGTCTTACCAGCGCCCAGTTCGATGGCACGTCGAATGGAACATCCTCGGCTGACACCTTCTGCCATTTCTTGATCTTCTTGATTTCTCCGGACGCCAGGCGGGCTTTCCAAGCATCAGCAATCTGCTTCAGTAGGACGGCCCCTTGCCCCTCGCTTGTATCGTGCGGCACAAGCTTCCCCCGCACGGCGAGGTCCAGCACGAAGCGGCGCAGGTGGGGCACCGCGTCGGGCGCCTCGGCCACCTTCTCGTAGAGGGCGAGCAGGCGATCCGCGTTCATCTTGCGAGCGCCTCGGACAGGATCGCCTTCAACTGGTCACGGAGCGCTGCCACCTCGGCCTCGGCGTTCGTAAGTTCTTCCACCAGCGTCTCTGGGTCGCCGTGATCCTCGGCCACCGTATGGGGGTTCTTGATGTCGAGGTTGAAGCCGCGGGCCTTCACTTCCTCCGCGCTGACCTTCCAGGCGCGCTCGGACTCCTGTCGCCCCTCGCGGCGCGGCCCGCCCCACCAGGCGGCGCAGTCGGCCAGATGCTCCAGCCGGATGGGCCGGGTCATGGAATAGGCCTTCTGCCCCTCAGGCACTCTATGCTCCCAGAACCAGATGTCTTGCGTGGGCGCGCCCTTCTCGAAAAACAGCAGGTTCGTGCCGATCGAGGCATAGGGGCGGAAGACCGAATTCGGCAGTCGCACGATGGTGTGGAGGTTGCATTCCTCCATCAGGTGCTCCTTGAGCCGGGTCTTGACACCCTCGCCGAACAGCGAGCCGTCAGGCAGGACCACGGCCGCGCGGCCGTTTGTCTTCAGCAGGCGAATGATCAGGGCAAGGAAGAGGTCGGCGGTCTCGCGGGTGCGGAAGTGCTGCGGGAAGTTGGACTCGATGCCGTCTTCCTCGCGCCCACCGAAAGGCGGGTTGGTCAGCACGATGTCCACACGGTCCGACGCGGTGTAGCTGATGTAGGGGCGGGCCAGCGTGTTGTCGTGGCGCACGAAGGACGGGTCCTCGACGCCGTGCAGCAGCATATTGGTGACGCAGAGCATGTGGGGAAGCTGCTTTTTCTCGACAGCGTGCAGCCCCGCCTGCATCGTCTCGCGCTGCGCGGGCGTGCGGACGTATTTCTCCTCCATGTGGCGTATGGCGCAGGTCAAGAAGCCACCTGTGCCGCAAGCTGGGTCGAACAGCGTCTCGCCCGGATGCGGGTCGATCATCTGGACCATGAAGGAGGTGATGGCGCGGGGCGTGTAGTACTCGCCCGCATTGCCTGCCGACTGCAGGTCGTTGAGCAACTGCTCGTAGAACTCGCCGAAGTGGCGACGTTCGTCGAGCTTGTTGAAATCAACCTGATTGATCTTGTTGACAACCTGCCGAAGCAGCTGGCCCGATTTCATGTAGTTGTAGGCATCCTCAAACACGTCGCGCACGACGCGGCGGCGATCGCCCGGCTTGGCCGAGACCTGGAGGCCCTTGAGGGCGGGAAACAGCTCATCGTTAACGAAATCGAGCATGGCCTGCCCGGTGATGCCCTCGGGGTCCGCCGCCCAGTTCCGCCACTGGAAACGCTCGGGGATCGGCGAGCGGTAATCGTCGCGAGTGATTTCGAGTTCCTGGTCCTGATCGTCGATGATCTTGAGGAAGAACAGCCATGTGAGCTGGCTGATGCGCTGGGCATCGCCATCGACGCCTACGTCCTGGCGCATGATGTCCTGAATGGATTTGACGGTGGTACGGACGATCATGTTTCAGGCGGTCTCCTGGTAAAGCGCGTCCTGCAACTCGTGGACGGCCTTTTCGAAGCCCGCCTTGCCGCCGAACGCGTTGATGAGTTGAACGACGCTGCCCATGTCGGTGAAGGGAGTAACCTTCAGCACATTGGCGTCGTCGAGATTTAGGACGCCCTCGTCGCGGTACTTCTCCAGCAGCGCATCAAGGACGGCACGAGCTTGCGGCCCGTATTTGGTGAACACGTCGCGCTTCTTCACGTTCTCGGCCCGTTCGCGGCGCGAGAGGGGCTTCGCGTCGAAGGCGACATGGCAGATCAGGTCGAACGGATCGAGGTTCTTGCCAAGCTCGTCAGCGATGGCATCGAGGGCGAGACCTTCGGCCTCCAGTTCCTCGACGATGGCCTGCTTGCGCTGGGTTGAGTTCCAGCGTTTCAGGAACTCGTCGAGGCTTGCGAAGCGTTTCCTCAGGGCGTTCTTGGTGAAATCACGCAGGGATTCGGTGACAAGCTTGCCGTTCTCGTCGAGGTATTCCACCCGCTCGGCGATGATGCGGGCGCCGACGCCATCGACGTAGATCTTGCGCACGGGATCGCCGGTCGGCAGCGGCAGCGCGGGCTGATTGACGATCGTCTCGTCCTCACCCGGCGTCGGCGGGATCGCGTCCTCGCCCTCGGGCGTTGCTGGTTCCTCGTCGGGCGGCGTCATCGGGTCATCTGCGCCTGGCGCGTAGATCTGCACGGGATCGCCGTCGAAGTCCGGGTCCGCGAAATGCGCGGTCGCGCCACGGAAATCGATCAGGGTGAAATAGAACTTCCTGGTGTCCTCGTGCACGCGGGTGCCGCGCCCGACGATCTGCTTGAACTCGGTCATCGAGCCGATTTCACGGTCGAGCACGATCAGGCGGCAGGTCTGCGCATCAACGCCGGTGGACAGCAGGCGTGAGGTCGTGACCAAGACGGGCCACTTCGATTCCGGGTCGATGAAGTTGCCAAGCTGGTCCTGGCCCTCCTTGTCGCTGCCGGTGATGCGCATGACGTAGCGCGCGTTCTCGGTCACCAGATCGGAGTTCTCGTTGATCAGCGCCTGACGCATGCGGGCTGCGTGTTCCTGATCGACGCAGAACACGATGGTCTTCTGGTAGCGGTCGCCGCTTTCCTTGAGGAAGGCCGTGATCTTCTTAGCGGTCAGAAGGGTGCGGTCGTCCAGAACCAGCGTGCGGTCGAAATCCTTGGCGTTGTAGATGCGGTCCTCGACCTCGTTGCCGTCGCGGTCCAGCTGGCCTTTCTCGGGCCGGTAGCCTTCTACGTCACGGTCGATGTGAACCTTGATGACCTTGTAGGGAGCCAGAAATCCGTCGCTGATCCCCTGCTTCAGCGAATAGGTGAATACAGGCTCGCCGAAATATTCCGTGTTGGAGACATATTCCGTTTCCTTCGGCGTGGCGGTCAGGCCGATCTGCGTCGCACCGGAAAAATGGGTCAGGATTTCACGCCAGGCGGAATCCTCGGCGGCGCTGCCGCGATGGCATTCGTCGATCACGATCAGATCGAAGAAGTCCTTCGAGAACTCCTTGAACAGCTTCTGGCGCTCTTCCGGCCCGGTGATCGCCTGATAGAGGCCGAGATAGACCTCGAAGGCGGTGTCGATGCGCCGTTTCCTGTCGAGTGCCAGCGTCAGGTCGACCGAGGTGCCGTCTTGCCGTTCGATGGTCTTGGCATTGGTTGAAAGCTTTGCCATTGCCGCGCCAAAGGGGCGGAAGTCGTTCACCATAGTCTGGTCGATCAGCACATTACGGTCGGCGAGGAACAGGACGCGCTTGTTGCCTTCGGGGTTCCAGCGCCGTGATTTCCAAAGGCGCCAGATGATCTGGAACGCGGTGTAGGTCTTGCCCGTGCCGGTCGCCATGACCAGCAGCACCCGGTCCTGGCCCTTTGCGATGGCCTCGATCGCCGCGTTGACCGCGTTGACTTGGTAGTAGCGCGGCTCCTTGCCGCTGCCGTCGTCGTGGTAGTCCTGAAGAACAATCTCCTCAGATTCACCATCGAGTCCTTTCCAGGCGCGATAGCGCGCCCACAGGTCAGCGGGCGACGGGAAGGCATCGAGACCAAGGTTCAGCTCGCGCGGCGAACTGGCGCCGGTGCGGTCATGGAATACGAAGCCGTCGCCGTTCGAACTAAAGACGAAGGGGATCTTCAGCGTTTCGGCATAGTCGAGCGCCTGCTGCATGCCGTCGCCGACGCTGTGGGAGTTGTCCTTCGCCTCGATCAGGGCGATCGGAATGTTCGGCTTGTAGTAGAGAACAAAGTCGGCCTTCTTCGCCTTGCCGCGCGTCACCAGCTTGCCGCGCACGATGATGCGGCCCTTGGTGAAATAGACCTCCTCCCGAACCTGCACCATCTCGTCCCAGCCTGCGCGCTTGACGGCAGGCAGGATGAACTTGGTGCAGATATCGCGCTCGGTGAGGCTTCGCTTGTCCATACCGGTCAGCTGCCCCCTTGTTCTTCGTTATTTGAAGCTGCTTCGCCGGCGAGATTTTTTTCCTGAACGTCCAACCTCTTCAGACGCTCATACTCTTCGATTGCAAGTACGACGACGACGGGCCGGCCGTGCTTCGCCACCGCAACCGGCTCGGCTCGAGCGAGATCGATCAGTCGTCCGAATCCGTACTTCGCGTCTTTCGCGCTCAAGGTCTGCATTCGACTCCCCGCCTATGCCTGCATCACTTTTGGCCAATTTGGCCCAATGAAGCAATAGCAGCAGTGGCGTCAGATGCATGGAGTAGGTGATCAAGTACCGAGGAAAGTGTTCTTCTGCTCGATCCAGCTGATCGGGAACGGGTCCATAAGTCGCGCGAGCGTAACGGCATCGCCCTGACGTCCGTCGAGAACCGCCTCAATGATACCAGGCTCAAGCTGCGTCAGGCGCAGGAGGCGCGTCATATAGGACGTCGCGATCCCCTCGCGTTCAGCCAGTTCGGCGATGGTGGTGAACTCACCCGATTCCAGCATACGCTTCCACCGGAAGGCACGCGCCAGCGCCTTGACCAGCGTGCTGTCCGGCGTGCGCTCTGGTCGGACACGGTCGGGCATCTGCATCTCCTCTCCTGCAGGATCGCATGGACACGGTCCCACGTCTCGCGGTCGATGATCGCGTCGTGCTCGCCGGGGTAGCTATCGCCCTTGTGGACCGCCTCGCCGATGTAGGCGCGGTTGCTGAGCATCCGGTAGCGCTCGATCCGGCCGACGCGATCCGGCTGGAGCATGACGGTCGGCTGGTCGACCTGCGGCTCGTCTCCATCGCCGACGCGGAGGCGCGCGGCATCGAGGCGGTGCGCCAGGATCGGGCGACCTACGACCTGCCGCCCGGCGATCCCCGCGCCGCGTCATTGACCCGGGCCGTGGTGTTCGGCGTGCCGGATACAGTGCTGATGGACCTGCCGCAACTGACCGAGGATCAGCCCGCGCATCGGCCGATGGTCGCCGCGTACGCGGTTCCCTGGCCGGGCGAGATGGCGGTGTTTCGCAGTCCTTCGACGGATGGGTTTGAGTTGCTGACCACCTTCGGAACGCGGGCTCGGCTCGGCACGCTGGTCTCCGACTTCTTCGCGGGACCGACGTCGCGCTTCGACCTCGGCAACGCGCTGGTGGTCGACTTGCTCACCGGCACGCTGGAAAGCGTCACCGACCTGACGCTGTTCGGAGGGGCCAATGCGCTCGCCATCGAGAACGCGCCCGGCGTCTGGGAGATCGTGCAGGCGGGCGCAGCGGAATTGCTGGCGCCGGGTCGGTATCGTCTGACCCGGCTGCTCCGCGGCCAGCGCGGCACCGAGGATGCCATGGGCAATCCCGCGCCGGCGGGCGCGCGGGTCGTCGTGCTGGATACCGCGCTGGCGTCATTGCCGATTGCCGAGGCCGATCTCGGGCTTCCGTGGAACTGGCGCATCGGTCCCGCAAGCCGCCCGGTCAGCGACGAGACCTATGTGGCGCAGTCATTCGCGCCCGAGGGCGTTGGGCTGCGACCCTTCTCGGTAGCCCATATCGAGCAGCCGTGGCGCAGGCCCCGCACGCCCGGCGACCTCACGATCCGCTGGACGCGCCGGTCCCGCGCGCTCTCGGCCGACAGCTGGGGCGGGCTGGAAGTGCCGCTCGGAGAAGAGCTCGAAGCCTACGAGGTCGAGATCCTCGACGGCGCCACCGTGAAGCGGGTGCTGACAACGACCACCACCAGCGCGGTCTACGTCGCCGCCGACCAGACCGCCGATTGGGGCGCGCCATTCGCCCCCGGCGACACGCTCGACATCCGCATCTATCAGCTCTCCGCCCTCGTCGGGCGGGGCGCGCCGAAAACAGTCACGCTCACATTCTGAGGACCCCATGTCCGACGCCACGACCCATCTCCTGCTGCCCTACATCCTTGCGGCGCAGGCCCAGAAACACGTCACCCACAACGAGGCGCTGCGGATCCTCGACGGGCTCGTCCAGCTCTCCGTTCTCGACCGGGACCTAGCGGCGCCGCCTGGTTCTCCCGCCGATGGGGACCGCTACATCGTCGGCTCTGGCGCGACCGGCGACTGGGCGGGGTGGGACCTGAACGTCGCGCTCTGGACCGATGGCGCCTGGTTGCGCCTGCCGCCACGAACGGGCTGGCGGGCCTGGGTCGAGGACGAGGGGCTGCTGCTCGTCTTCGACGGCGCGGGCTGGATCGGCACGACGCCCGCGGCGCTGCAGAACATGGCGCTGCTGGGCCTCGGCACCACGGCCGATGCGTCCAACCCGTTCTCCGCCAAGCTGAACGCCGCGCTCTGGACCGCGAAGACCGTCGCCGAGGGTGGGACCGGCGATCTGTTCTACACCATGAACAAGGAGGCGGCAGGCGACGACCTTGGCCTGACGCTGCAGACCGGCTTTGTCACCAAGGCGCTGGTGGGGCTCTTCGGCTCCGACCGCTTCCGCCTCGCAGTCTCCGCCGACGGCAGCACCTTCTTCGACGGGCTCAGCGTGGACAACACTACCGGCATCGTCGATCAGCCCCGGCTGCCGCGCTTCAAGGCGTACACGAACTACGACAACTATGTCGGCGTCGGCACCTGGACCAAGATCGGCCTCAACAACACCGACTACAACGATCAGAGCGCGTTCGACGCCGCGAACAACCACTTCGTGGCGCCGGTGGACGGCACCTACCTCTTCGGCGCGACGCTGCTCTACAAGATCAACGCAAGCGCCACGGCCCGCATGCGCGGGCGGCTCGTGCTGAACGGCACGACCGAAATCCGCGGCTCCCTCGGCGAAATCTCCGCCACCCACGTCTCGCTCGCCACCGCGATCTGGCTGCAGACCATGGTCCCGCTCACCGCGGGCGATACCGTCGAGCTGCAGGGGTATTTCCGGGTTGCGGACGGCTACTTCGCCGCCGATCACACCTCCTTCTGGGGCTGCAAGATCGGCTGAGCGGCGGAAGGAGGCTACGATGACACCACCCCGATCCGAGGGCTTCGTGCGCATCCCCGACGCCGAGTTCGAGGCGATCCTGACGCGGGCGGCCGAGGAAGGCGCGAAGCGCGCGCTGGCCGATGTCGGCCTCGACGGCGACGAGGCCGCGCTCGACATCCGCGATCTACGCTCCCTCGTGGATTGCATCCGGCTGGTGCGTCGCACCGCGATGCAGACCACCGTCCGCATGATCACCACCGGCGTCATGCTGGCGCTGCTCGCCGGTATCGCCATCAAGCTCAAGATCTTCGGCGGCAGCCCGTAGCCGCGCTCTATCACCATTCATCAGTCCAACCGCACCCGCCCTCGAGGCGGGTTTTTTGTTTTGGAGGACCCCATGACGACGACCTTCCACCGCCATTGGCGCGACGTGCCTGAGAGCACCTGGCGCTGGCCAAATTTCAGCCCTGCCGAGATCGCCTGCCGGGGTACTGGCAAACTGCTGATCAACGAGCCCGCCCTCGACAAGCTGCAGGCGCTGCGTGACCGGCTGGGCAAGCCGCTGATCGTCCGCTCGGCCTATCGCAGCCCCGAGCACAACCGTGCCGTCGGCGGCGCGACCCGGTCGAAGCACATGGACGGCGCCGCCTTCGACATCGCCATGGCGAACCACGACCCGGCGGCCTTCGAGGCGGCGGCGCGCGAGGTCGGGTTCCTCGGCTTCGGCTTCTACCCGCGCTCGGGGTTTATCCATGTCGATCTCGGGCCCGCGCGTCAGTGGGGCGAGCGCTTCCCGGCCCGCGCGGTACCCTTTGCCGTCGAGACCGTGCCGGCGCGGGAGACGCTGGCCCAGAGCCGGACGCTACGCGGCACGGGCGCGGCCGGCGCCGCAACCGTGGGTGCCGCTGGGGTCGAGGTCGCGCAGGAAATCCTGGTCGAAGCCCAGGGCGCGGTCCTGCCGCTGCTGCCCTATCTCGATACATTGCGCTGGGTCTTCATCGCGCTCGCGCTGGGCGGGATCGCCGTGGCGGTCTGGGCGCGGCTCGACGACTGGAAACGAGGGCTGCGCTGATGTGGGGCAGCCTGCTGGCCGGGATCCTTGCCCGGCCGTGGGCGCGGCGAGCGGCCGGTTTCGCCCTCGCAACACTCACCATCACCCTGTTCATCCTCAACCTCCGCCGCACGGCAGAGCGCGCAGGCCGCGCCGCCGAGCGGCTCGACATGCTGGAGCGCAATGATGCCATCCACCGCCAGATGCTGGGGGCGGCCGCGCGCCGCCCTCATGATCGCAACGCTCTTCTTGACCGCCTGCGAGACGGTGCGTTCTGACATGCCGCCCAGCGCCTGCCCGCCCGTCGTGGCGTACAACCGGGCAGAGCAGGCCCGCGTGGCCGAGGAGGTCGCTGCGTTGCCAGAGGGAACCCTCATTGTGGGCTGGCTCGCCGATTACGCCGTCCTGCGCGACCAGGCGCGGACTTGCCGGTGAAAACCGGGCCGGGCGACGTCTTCGCGGGAAGTGATGGTCGCCTCAACCGCGGCGCATCGCCCGGCCCGGGTCACGGATTCACGCTGTCAATGAGCGGCAGGGATTCGCTGCAGGTGGATGATGACAGGCGTATTCACGCGTGTCCTGCCCAGCGATGGGCACAATTGTGCACCTCATGTCAGGCCCTGTTTCGGTGTCGGCGCTTCGTGACGACGGGCCGGTCACCGCTCGATATCTTCGCCTTCCCGACACAGGTCGGATAGCGGACGCAGCCGAGGAATTTTCCATAGCTGCCGCTGCGTTCGACCAGCCAGCCATCGTCGCATTCGGGGCATGTCGGATAGGTGGCACCGCAGCCACATCGAACCTCGGCCGTTCCATCCGTGCGGCGGGGCAGAGCGGTTCCGCAGGATTGGCAGGCGGGCAGCAGGTTTCCGCAATGCTGCACGTGCTCGCAGCGATACCAGATGCGGCCATCCTTCCCGGTGACGCCCAACAACCGCCCACCGCATTCGCCGCAGTCATGTTCCTCCAGCTCCACGCCAGGTGGAGCGACGATGCCGTAGGCGGGATCCTTCTTCAGCTCGGTAACAAAGGACGATGGCCGGGCGTTCGAGGCGAGGATCGTCAGTGTGTGCCGGGCCCGGGTCATCGCGACATACATGACTCGCCGTTCCTCGGCATTCTGGAACGCTTCCTCCTCCGGCGACACCAGAGATAGCAGAGGATCGTCAACGATCTCTGACGGGAATCCTGTCCGCCCGCTGTCGGCGTTCAGCAGAATGACGTGGTCGGCTTCCAGTCCCTTGGATGCGTGGATGGTCTTGAAGTTGATCTTCAGCCGTGGAAAGCGTCGCCTCAGATCCCGGAGGTCAGGCTCAATGAAGCGGTAACGGCCGAGAAGTAGCACCGTCGCAGGCTCAGCCTCCAATGCCGCAGCGGCCGAGATGGCGGCAAGAACTTCGGACAGTTTCGCCTCATCCTCGCCCTTGGCGACGGTCACAATCCGGATGGCGGGTTCGGTCGCGGTCCCGGCCGGGACGATCTGCTTCTGAATCTGGGCCGGGTTCCGCAGGACGAACGTTCTGGCCGCAAAGGCAATCTGGTCGACCGATCGGAAGGTGCGGCCAAGATCGACGGTGCGGTGCACGCCAGTCTCGCCATCGAAGCGGCCCCCGAACTCCCGGCCGAAATGGCGCATCAGATGAATGTCGGACCCCGCGAAGCGGAAGATGGATTGCCAATCGTCACCGACTGCAAAGACGCGAACATTCGGATGCTGGGCCTTTAGCGCCTTCACCAGTCGCGCTCGGCTTTGCGAGATGTCCTGGAACTCGTCGACCAGGATATGCCGGAAGGGGCTTACATAGCGGCCAGTCTCGGCATAGCGCGCGGCACGCAGGATCATGTCCTCGAAGTCGATCCGGCCACCGAGGCGCTTCTGATATTCCTCGAAGACCGGCGCGAAGACGTCCAGGAACGCCTGGGCGCGCTTGCCCAGCTTCATCTGATCGGACTTGGTCTCGCAGTCCTGCAAGCTGTAGCCGCCGCTCTTGAACTTGCGCAGGAAGGTTCCAAGCAGCTTGGAGAAGTCGTCGACCTGCTTCAACTCGACAATTCGGTCGTAGATCGTGTCGGGCGAGCGGGGCTTTAAGGTTACGTGCGGTGCCAGCTTTTCAGCGAGGCCGGTAAGCAGGCGGCCCTCCTGCCGTTCATAGCTGTAGGTCTCGATCAGCGTGGTTTCGTGCTCGGCGTGGACCTTCCGCTTCCAGTCCATGCCAGCCAGATATTCGTCGCGGTCCACGAAGGGCGCCGTGATCAGCCGCTCGCTGCCATCGGCCACCTTCTGGCGGCGCACCCCGAAATGCTCAATGTAAATTCCGCTTTCGGTCAGCCGGAAATCCGGCTGGTAATCGCGCCTGCCAGTTTCCGCGATCTTGTGCTCATAGACGGGCTCGTACTCGTATTCGACGCCGTTCTCGTAGAGCCAGTTGGCGATCTGCAGTTCTTCGTAGCTCTTGACCTTTTCGCCCTGCAGCGTCCGAAGGTCCTGGCTCTCCATGTGCGTGTAGAAATCGTGCTTGGTCTTGAAGTCCCATTCTGTCTTGGGCTCGACCAGGAAATGCGCGAAGAACTGGATGATCGCCTTCGATACCTCTGACAGGCGGTAGACCAGGTCCTTCAGGATCTGCTTGATCAGGTTGGTGAAGGCCATGTCGTCAGTGGCATGGTCGGCCAGGGCGGGCTTCGATCCTTCGACGATCCCGATGATGTCATAGGCAATCGCGTGGAAGGTCCGCGCCACGATGGGGACGCCGGATCGGGCCTCGACCCGTTCCGACATTTCTTCCGCCGCGTTCTTCGCGAAGGCCAGAAGCAGGATTTCTTCCGGCTGACGGATGCCGGCCCTGACGAGGTAGGCGGCCTTGGCAGTGATGACGCTGGTCTTGCCCGATCCGGCACCGGCAAGGACCAGCGTCGCATCCTCATCGACGACGACCGAGAGGCGCTGCTCCGGCGTCAGCGGCTTGCTCTCGATGGTGTCGAAGAAATCCTTCCATCGGTCCAGTTCGGCGGTGACGAAGGCCGCGATCCCGTTCGCCCGCAACGTGCGCGGATCGCTTGCAAACTTCCGGACGGGCGCGATACGCGCGACGGCCTCAGGCCCGATAGCCTCGGCATTCAGCTTCGACAGGAGCGCAGAATCCAGGGCGCGGGCGTCGTCCAACAACGGCGCGATCTCACACGCGGCGGGGTATTGGGACGGTGCCGCGAGCGACACCACCCTGGCGAGGATCCTGTCCAGTCGCGCTGCTTCCTTCTCGAGGGCTGCAAGATTGAAGCGGGTCCATGCCGCCGTGATCTGCAATGAGAATTCGTGTGCATCTCGGCGGCCCGCTGCCTTCAGCACCACATCGTCAAGTTCGTCGGAGCTGATAGTCAGTGCGGTCCCGAGCATTCCCTTCCGAAGGGATGGAGCGCTCGCCAGCGACTGCAACGACATGGAGGCAACTCGACGGCGTCGCGTGATCCGGAGGTGATCCCCGTCCAGTTCTATCGCGCGGGTAGACCTGCCGAAGGGATCAGCGAGGAAACCAAGCAAAGGGCGTTGTTGCAGTCGAATCAATGAACTGGACCTCGTCGTCGCGTCCCACCAGCTTGTCCTGCGACCTTTGCCAACTGCAACCTTGATCGGCTATCAAAGCTAAACGCGGTGGACTTCGAAGGCCGATAGACATGCAGAATTCTGAAGATGCGCATCAAATGACTGCGACTGGGTAGATTGCATTGAACCCGGTTGATCTTGTTTCATCAGCTCCATGGACACGAGTCGTTCTTACGACCTACGCGCTCAGCCTGTCCTTTTTCGAAGCAGTTATCCTCGATGCTTTGCTTCGCGGGCGGGCGCGCGGCGCGCTTATCTTGTCCGACCTGGAGGGGGTTCGGGCAGCGCTGAGTGAAGAGGGCGCACGCCGCGTCGGTCGGGACTATGAAATCTCGCCCGTCGTTTGCAACCGGCCGGGAGTCTTCCACCCGAAAATCAGTGTTCTGTCGAATGACGACGACACAAATCTCTTGGTTGGATCAGGGAATCTGACGTTTTCAGGTTGGGGTGGAAACCTCGAGGTCATCGAACATTTGCATCCCAGCTTTGCCGCCGATGCTTTCGATGACGGCGCGGCCTTCTTTGAGGCCTTGGCGACGTCGGATGCCGTACAGACCACCGATGGAAATGCTTGTCGAGAGTTGGCAACGGACCTTCGGAAAGCGGCAGAGCGCGGCCAGCGCAATGGCCAGTTTCGGCTCTTGCACAGTCTTGACGCCCCGATCGCCGAACAGATCGCTCTTTATGCCGATGAGCTAGGCGGTGCGACGCGCATCGCTGTGGCATCGCCTTACTTCGATTTGGATGGAAATGGCATCTCGAAGCTGGCGGCAATGACCAATTGCGACAATGTCGTTCTGCACTCACACCCGTCTGGTAGCGTCGGCGCCGGGATTGCCCCGCCTTGGCCGTATGCCTCGAAACAGCAATGGGAGCCAGTGACGCTCTCCCATTTGGGCGGTGATCATCGCAGGCTACACGCCAAGACGATGGAGGTTCAATGCAAGCAAGGCCGGCTCCTTGTAGCGGGCAGCGCCAACGCCACGAACGCAGGACTGTTTGGTAGCAACATCGAAGCCAGCGTCCTCAGGGTGCAGCAGGACACTAAGTTGTATTGGCAGACATCGGTTGGCACTCCGCCCGTCCGCTCAGCCCCCGATGACGAAAAGGAAGCGGATACCGAAGCCGAGTTGGGCGTTCTACATGCGAAATTGGAAGGAGACACGGTAGTCGGCCGCATCTTAAAGCCTCATGGAAGCGGCAAGATGCAGGCTAGCTTACGAAGCCCGCTGCGTTCGGCATCTCTTGGAGAGATTGAAGCCGACGAACAGGGGCAGTTCAGTCTTCCGGCCGCAGGCTTCGAACTGGACGCTCTCAAGACTGGCCGTCTCGTCCTACGGCTGGAAAAGGATCACGGCTCTTGGGAAGGATTTCTTTCAATTTCGGTCACCTTGGAACTAATTCGGAGGACCGGCTCGATTGCATCGAAACTGATCGCCATGCTTGGCGGAACGGACACGCCCGAAGATGTGGCTGCGATTCTTGCTTGGTTTAAGGAAGATCCCAGGCGCCTTCCCGCTATCGCGTCGGTCAGCGGCGGCGGGTCGTCGGCTGCCGTGAATACCACCCAAGGCACGACCTTCATCACACTGAGCGATTTGACCACGGCTCATTTGACGTCAACGCCACAATCCGGTGACCAGAACGATCCGCAATTCGCCTGGCAAAGGGCGATGGCAATGATCCGGTCAAGTTTCGTGCAGGTTCGTGGCCCTTGGCCAGATGCAGCCTCTGGAGGCGATGACGTCGATGAAGACGACGTGGAGGGCCTGAGCGAGCGGGCGTCAGCCCAGCAAAGGGCGAAAGATAAGTCGCGCAGGAATTTTTCGGAGCTTCTTGAGGTAATCCTCGACCCCGCATTAAAAGGAGAGGCGGCCCCGCTAGCCCTGTCGTTGGCCCATTTCCTGACAGATCGCATACGACCTGAAGCCCATGAGGTCCAATCTTGGGTGCGAAGGATCCTCCATCAAGTTTCGGACTTGTCCAGCCCGGAAGCTGACACGATTGTTGCCACTGCCTTGCTCTATCACGGCACGCTTCAAGAGGGGTCAAGCCCAATCATGTCGCGGCGTTTCTTCCTCAAAAGGGGCGTCGATCTCAACAAGGTGAACCTAGATCCCGACTGCATTCCGGCATTTATAGAGGTGCTCAATCCGCAGGTAGACTTGGTGGCGGAGTTATACAGGGCGCAACTCGCCGTTACCATTGGGGAGCAAATTCATTCCTATCTTGAGGCGGTCGCGGGCCGCGGGCCTGACGATGGGTTCGACAGCCTGAAAAAGTCTCCTCATTGGCCAAGACTCCTTCGTGCTCTCCATAACCCAAACGATTTCGCCAAGATATCCGTTGTGGAAGAGGCGACGGGTCTTTGCCCGCGGAAGCACATTCTTCTGCCCAGTGCAAAAAGGTCCGCCTTGAAGTCCGAAGGGGTCGCGGTATGCGATTGCTGCGGCCGCGTCATCCTCAACAAGGATTGCTAACCATGCCGTCAGTCGAGGACATGCTGATTGAAGCTCGCCAGCAACTTGAAGCGCGGCCAGTAGCAGCCTCAAGGATGGCAATTGGTGGTGTCGACCCGCTAGGCCTAAGGCAAATCAACTTCGATCTGATGGATCAGGTACTTCCCGATCTGAACAACGTGGCTCGGCATGTCCGTCCTTACATCGTCATGGCTTGGGCGTGGCGTCGGGTCAGAACAATCGTGAAGTCCACCGGAATTAAAGGGGCCGAAGACGAACAGATGCGCGATTTTGTCGATCGCCTCGAAGCAATTTATGCATGGTCGCAATTCTTGCACATGCCTCAGAGTGACCTTCCTGGACGACAAGCCATTCAGGAGTTGATGGCCACACCCAAATACCACTTCGGTGGTGCCCGATGGGTGGCACGCAGAGACATGCGACGTGAATCCACTGGAATTATTTCGCCGCTGAATTACGGACCAAGCCTTCGGACACTCGGATGGCTGTTTCCGGTCGTGTCCGGGGTCGGCGTATTTCAGCCCGATCCGGACCTCGACCCGGTGCTCGACGAATTCGAAGACGCCATTCGTACCGAGCTGACACATGACGCGTTCAATAAGTTTGGCCCAGTCACGGTATCGCGAGAAGATGCAGCCCGATGGGGAAAGTTGTGGGCACTGGACGGGGTCACCGAAGGAGAACGAGAGGTCGCATTTGCTCGTTTGGGTGGCGCTCGCGCGTCGAGTGTCCGCCGCAAGGGAATTGCCCTGATTATAGCCGCGCATAAGGACCTGGCGGAGTCCGCGCCGACAGCTGACGCATTGCGCACTCGGATGGCGGACCTGCCGGCGTCTTGGCGCGAGGCGGCGCTTCGTCCGGAGATATCGACGCAATGGCGAGAGCTCCAGGTCAGACAGCTGTTTCGCCTCACTCTCGAAGGTTTGTTTTTCTGGACGGTCGGCACGTTGGTGAAAGGGCCGATGACAACGCGACAGATTGCGCGCTCGTTCCTCGAGGAGCTCAGCGCAGGTTCTGACCTCCCAAAATCAGCTGTAAGTTGGGTGCCCGGGACCGGGCTTGCCGGAAACCCGGTCACACTCCTGCGAGACATGCAGACTGAACTGCAAAGACGACCACGTGATCCTTCGCAACTTGTTGCGGCTCTTATTCACGGATTGGCATTCAGCTTGGCCGAGGCACCGAGAGAGGCGCATCAGTTTGAAAGCTCAGACAGGCTCCCGTTGGCGCGCGCTCGAAAAGACGCCGATTCCTGGAAACATCTGGCTCTAAGCGAATTTCTTATTCGGCTGATCGAGAACTGGATCATGGCTCAACACGCCTATTGGTCGGTCGGGAGGGGCCTTGCCGATGCAAGAACCCGTGGGAAGCAGATCATGCGTCTGCGCATCGTTATGGATGAAGGCGGGTGGACATTGACCCCCGGCACGACAACGATGGGAAATCCGCCCCAGCCAACACCTGATCGGCTTGAAACGGCGGTCAGTCTCCTGACCGAGTGCCGTCGGTTTGAGGAGATCAATCCCTGACGAAGTTCCGTGGTAAGTCGACGCGGATTCACCATGTATTGCAATGGGCCAAGTGGGCGTGCCGAAGTGGCCCCGTCTCCGACACGCCCCGAATGGAACGCGGCCGCCTGCGCGACCGCGCGGCCGGCGAAAGCTCAAGCCAGCCTGGTGGGCTCCGAGCGGGTTCGCCGCCATCCCCACCGCCGCGCTCGATCCGGCCCACAGTCCGGCGTCTCCTGCGGTCCCCGCGCTTATCGGGTCCGGGTCCCCTTCATTCGCCGCGAACGGCTACCCGGCGTCGGCGGCCTCGGCCGGCGTGATCTCGGTGATCGTCTGGAACTCGCCGAGGAACTCGGGATGATTCTGCGCCAGGTAGCGCACGACCCGGGCGTTCCCGAGCAGCTTGCCGACATAGCCCTTGATCACGGTCAGATGCAGGTGGTCCTGGCCGTAGGTGTCCTGGATCGAGGCGATCCCCTCCTGCAGGCGGGCCAGTTCCTGTTCCATGCGCGCCATCGCCTCGGGCGTAATCCCCTTGACCTTCTTTGGCTTGGAGGACTCGACCAATTGGGCCTGCGGCGTTCCCGCGAGGATCGCGTTCACGTAGGCGACGGAGTAGTTGTTCGCGTTGACCAGCAGTTCGGCCGCCTCGATCTGGCGCATGGTCTTCATTTTGCGAAGCGCGTCGAACACCGCGCCGGTCGCGGGTTTGTCTTTCAGGATCGCAACCGCTTCCTCGCAGATACCGTCCAGCAGGCGCACCTTGCGCCGGATGCTGCTCATGTTGAGATCAAGCGCGAGCGCGATCTTTTCCTCTGGCACGCCGCGCTCGATCGCCTTGCGGATCATCTTGTGTTCCTGGATCGGGGCGAGGCGGCTGACCTGTCTATTGTAGGTGAAGGCCTCGTCGTCGGTGGAAACGAGGCATTCCACCTCGCTCTTGCCCGCGTCCTTTAGCGCCTCGATCCGCAGGTGGCCGTCCAGCAGCAACCAGGTCGCGGACTTGTCCGGATTTCGGACGACGACGGGCGGCTCGACGATCCCGATCTGGGCGATGGAGGCCACGATCTGTCGGTACTTCCGGCTGGATTTCGCGGACTTGCCAAGAGCGCGCAGCGGCAGGATCGCGTCGATGGGGAGCGTGATGCAGTCGTCCTCGAACCCGAGCGTGACGCTCTTCGGGGCGTTGCGAGCGTCGCGTTTCATGTGGATGCCCCCTCAGTCATGGACCGCGCGAGATCGGCGGGCATCGTCTCAAGCCCCTCCGCCCTGAGCAGGGTCATGAAATGGCCGTCCGCGCAGAGCTTGCGGAAGGCCTCGCGCACGAACATCAGCCGGCTCTGGGTGAGCTCAGCCTTCTTGATCAGAAGCTTCTGGCGCGTGGCTTCCTGCTGATACGCCCGGACAAGGCCCTCGCTCGTCAGCGTCCGTTTCGGAGGCTTGCGTCCGAGTTGGTTGCTGTGGAGCTGCGGGCCGCGCAGTTCGCGCTGCTGGATCAGGCGGCGCACGAGCGCCAGCTTCCGTCCCCGCAGCTTGTTCTGGGTGTAGGCGTCCATCAGCGCCTTCTGCGCCCCCTTCACGTCTGTCTTGGAGATCTGGATCGCGAGATTCAGCGGGAGGACGCCGGTCTCCACGGCCGAGACCAGGCGCTCCTCGCCTTTCTCCAACAGGCCGGCGATCATGTTCACATATTCAGTGGACACGCCGATCTTCTCCCCGATCTGGCGGTCGTTGTAGCCGCGCTCGCGGAGAGCGCCGATCTCGCGCATCAGGTCGATGGGGTTGTGCTGCCTCCGCGCGCAGTTCTCCACGAGACTCATCACGAGGCAATCGCTCTCGTCGGCCTCGATCACGATGGCGGGAATGCGGTCTTGCTTCAGTTCGATGAAGGCCTCGAGGCGGCCCTGACCGCAGACGAGGTCGTACTCCTGCGGATCGGTCCCGGGGCGCGGTGCCACGGTGATCGGGCGCTTCAGGCCGATGCGCGCGATGTTCTCCACCATCGCCTCGAAGGTGCGCCGATTTCGGACGCGGGGGTTGAGGACCCTAACCCTGTCGGTCGGGATCAGGGTTACCTGCTTTTGGCTCGTTGGCTCCAAGTCGTCGGGCATCACGCCACCTCCGCGATCCTCGCCCGCGAGGCGAGCGCGTAGAAGAAATCGAGCGTGTCGAACCGGTACGCATCGAGCGCGAGCCCGTTCTGCTCGGCGATTTTCAGTTTCCCGAAGGTCATGTCGATGCTGGGCAGCACGTAGTAGTCGCGCGGCGCCTCGTTCGCCTCGTCCATGCGCACGGCGATTGTGATGTCCGGCACGAGGCCAGTGTCGAGGCGGATACGCCAGCGCAGCGACCCGGCCGCCGTCGCCGTGCAGCGGGCCAACACGATTGACACGGTAAACTCGTCGTTGATGCGAACGAGCTCAGTATCCGGGTCCTGCACAGCCCGCCCGCTGTGCCGCGTGACCCCGGCGATGATCTCGGCCACGATCTGCGGATGCGCCTGCCGCAGCGCCCGGTTCACCTCGATGTAGCTGTAGTCGCGATCCGGCTCGTAGCCGATCAGCCGGTAGGCGCGCAGAAGGCTGCCAAAGCGGCTGCGATAGGCGCTGGAGGATGGTAGGTCGTCCTCCTCGTCGATGATCAGGCCCGACAGCATGCCCTGTCGCTGGAGGATCGCGCGCAGCGCGTCGAGCAGTTCCTCGTCCGAGAAATGGCGGCTGCGGGCATCCACGATCTCTCGCGCAAGCAGGAAGAGCGCCTGATCGACGATGGCGGGATAGGCGCCCTCCGCGCGGATCCACATTTCGCGCGGGTTCACCACGCGGCGCTGCTTCAGCTTGAACGACACCTTCGCGAAGACATTGTTTCCGACGTATTTTTCGTTGGTCAGCACCTGATGCACCGTTGCCCGGCTCCACGGCCGGTCGAGATCGGTGCGGTGACCTTCGGCGTTCAGGACCTCCGCGATCTCGCGCTCGGCACGCCCCTCGTTCACGAACATCTCGTACATGCGCTGGACGACGTGCTGTTCCTCCTCGGGGCCGGGGACGAGGATCACGCGGTCGGTCTGAAGGCTCTTTTGCTCGCCGCGGGACAGTTCGCCCTTGGGGTTTCCGTGCTCGTCGATCAGCACCCGCCGCAGCCCGTATCCTGCCGCGCCACCCTGGCGATAGCCCATCTCGACGAGGCGGCACTGCCCGGCGAAGACCTTCACCGACAACTCGCGGCTGTACTCGCCGGCCATCACGCGCTTCACGGTCTTCAGGAGGTTCGAGCCGATGCTGCCGTCGTTCTCGAACTGCTCGCCGCAGTAGTGGACCCGGATGCCGGCACGGAAACATACATGCTCGTGGTACGCGCCTTCGTCGGCATCCTGAAACCTGCCCCAGCGGCTGACGTCGTAGACGAGGATGGCCTTGAAGTCGGCCTGGCCTGATTGAACTTCGCCCATCAGGTTCTGTAGCGCCTCGCGACCATCGAGGCGGAGTCCGGAGCGCCCAGAGTCCTCGAAAATGCGCAGGATCTGCAGGCCGCGGGCGGCGGCATAGCTGCGGATGACATCCAACTGGTTCTCGGTCGAATACTTCTGGTGATCGGTCGACATCCGGACGTATGCGACGGCGGGCACGTCGGGCTCTGATTGGCTGGCGCCAGTCTCCCTGTTTGCCTCACGCCCTCGCATCTGCCCGGCTCCGGTTCACGTCGCAGCAATCCGTTCGGGACGGTCTGGACCGTTGCGCATGCTGCCGCAATCATTCGAACATGCGAGCGCAGGAAAGTCGTTTCCGGAAAAGGGCAATTCCTTTCCATGCCCGGCGCATTGGCGGATCGCCTGCGGCGCGCGTCCGTCCACGCGCTCGATAATCTGCGGTCCCGTTTCGCAGTTCATATCGGCCACCTTCAAGTGAATGGTCCGTTCCAACAGGCGGCCAAACAGAAGCGCCGCGGGAACAGATGGATTCTGCCGTTTTCATGGCTCTCCAAAGATTTAGCGGAGAGAAACATGAAGATGCGCGTGAAGATGGGCACAGTTGTGCCGAAGATGGGCACAGTTGTGCACCCCGAGGACGTTCCGGCTGACTATCGCGCCGCCATGGCCATGGCATTGCACGCCGAGCTCGGATCGACCCATCGGGCGATCAAGTCCGCCATGCGGTGGACAGGTGCCAGCGAGCGGACCGTGAAATACTGGTTCGCGGGCGAGCGGGGGCCGAGCGGCGAACACCTCGTGTCGCTCGCGCGTCATTCCGATGCCGTGCTGATCGAGCTGCTCGCGCTGGCAGACCGGTTGATCGTGGAGGAGGTTGAGGACCGGGAGCGCTGACAGGGGAAGGCGCGGCGTGGAAAGCGCACCCTTGTCTTGTGTTCGTTTTTGGTTATCTTGAATACGCATCGAGAAGGGAGAGCGCCATGCCCCGCACCACCACCACCACCATGACCGTCCGCGTCAGTGGCTCCCTCAGCGAGTTCGTTGCGACCAATGTCGGCGAGGACGGCGCCTACGAGAACGTCAGCGAATACATCCGGGACCTGATCCGTCGCGACAAGGAGCGCGCGGAACACGAGGCTTTCGACCGATTAAAGGCAGAACTGAACCGAGCCTTCGCTGCCCCCGAGGACACCTACAAGCCGCTGACCGCCGCCGATGTGATCGCTCGGAACCGGACCTGACCGCATGGCAATCCGGATCCAGGAGGCGGCTTCGATCCGCCTCGACGAGATCTACCGATACACCCGCGACCGGTGGGGCGAGGCACAGGCCGAAACCTACATCACCGGTCTGTTCGCCGCCTTCGAGCAGATCGACACACGCGGTGTCATGTCGAGACCCGTACCGGCCGAGTTCGGCGTGGAAGGGTACTTCTTCCGCTACGAGCGGCATTTCGTGTACTGGCGACGGCTCTCAAATGGCGACATCGGTATCGTCACGATCCTTCACGAGCGGATGCATCAGATGGATCGCTTCAAGGAGGATTTTGGATAAGTCTCTGTCCAGACGTAATTTTTCTGGATAGTGCGGGTACTGCGGCCGACGGGTCAGACTTGGAGAACGTTGGATCCCGGTCCCGCTCCCTCCGCCACTTGCCCCCGCGAAAGCGTTCTCCCCATCCGGCTCTGGCCGGAGTTTTCCGTTGTGTTCGAGGGTTATGCGGGAGGGGCTGAACACTGGCCTCGTCGCCAGGAGGCCCGGAAGCGGTCTCTGAGGGCCGGCAGACGACCGGCTTCGTCGAGAGCCTGCTACGGCTGGTTGGCCTCGACTGGACGGTGCCCGACTTCAGCACGCTATCTCGCCGCCAGAGGACCTTGGCCGTGAACATCCCTTATCGCGGCTCCAAGGGACCGTTGCATCTGCTGATCGACAGCACGGGTATCAAGGTCGAGGGCGAAGACGAGTGGCACGCCCGCAAGCATGGGGGCCCCAAAAGGCGGGTCTGGCGCAAGATTCATCTTGGGATTGACGAGGAAACGCTGGAGGTTCGCGCAGTCGAGGTCACCGGGAGCCACATCGGCGATGCGCCGGTTCTACCCGACCTGCTCAACCAGATCCCGGCGGACCAGCAGATCGGCAGTGTCACGGCTGACGGCGCCTACGATACACGAAAATGCCACGACGCCATTGCCGAGCGTGGCGCCCACGCCGTCATCCCGCCCCGCAAGAACGCAAAGCCATGGAAGACCATCCCCGCCGGAGCCGCGGCGCGAAACGAGGCCCTGCGCGCGGCGAAATACCTGGGCCGCGCGCTCTGGCGACGATGGAGCGGATACCATCGCCGAAGCCGCGTCGAGACGAAGATGTACTGTGTGAAGTTGCTGGGACAGCGCCTTATGGCGCGGGACTTCGACCGTCAGGTCGCGGAACTCCAGGTCCGCATCGCCGTTCCGAACGGCTACAACGCGCTCGGCATACCCGTCACGGAAGCCGTGGGATAAGTCCGTCCAGGGAAAGGGGAACCTCGACCATCACCCGATTTGCGCAACAGAGCCCCACCAGCGCGAGAAGTGCTGGCCGAGAGCCGCACCATGAAGGCGGGTGGTGCGGCAGGCGTGGCGACGCTGGGCGCAGCTGGGGTCGAGGTGGCGCAGAGCGTCCTCGCCGAGACCCAATCCGCAATCCTGCCGCTCGTGCCGTATCTCGACACCCTGCGCTGGGTGTTCATCGCGGTCGCCCTCGGCGGCATCGCGGTCACGATCTACGCGCGCCTCGATGACTGGCGCCGGGGGCGGCGGTGATCGGCGGGCTCCTCGCCACGCTCGCCGGATCGGCATGGGCGCGCACGGCGCTCCGCTACGGCGTCACAGCCCTCGCAATCCTTCTGTTCCTGCTTGCCCTGCGCCGCTCCGGCGAGTGCGCCGGTCGGCTGGCCGATCGTCTCGAGACCATGGAGAAAACCCATGACGCCCAACGACGGATGCTCGAGGCGGCGGCGCGTCGCCCTCGTTCTCGCTACGATCTGGCTGAGCGGCTGCGCGACGGACACTTCTGACGTCGGCCGCCTCGGGGCGTGTCCGCCCGTCGTCGAGTACAGCCGGGAGTTCCAGGCGCAGGCGGCCGAGGAACTGACCATGCTGCCGGAGGGGTCGGCGATCGCGGTGATGCTGAGCGACTACGCGGTGATGCGGGAGCAGGCGCAGGCGGCGTGCCGCTCATCGAGTGAACCAAACGAGTGGAGCGTTCGCATCAGGGCATGACCACTCATTGAAGGAACCTCTCGTGCCGCTCACCGGTGATTGTCATTGGGCCGTTTCGCGAATCTCGAAGATCGTTGTTTCCCCCAGCTTCTTGACAAGGGATCGCTCGACTTCGGCCATCACGCTGGAGACGCGGTGATGAAAGGCATGCGCCACCTTGCAGTCGTGGGCCGCGTCGTCGGCTTCCGCTGGGGCGAGGCGTTCGTCGAGCGCGAGGTAAACGTCCGCCAGCGTGATCTCTTTTGGCGACCGTGCGAGGCGCCAGCCGCCGAAATGGCCACCTTCCGACACGAGAAGACCGGCCTCGCGCAAGTTGCCGAGGACGCGACGCACGACGACGGGGTTTGTGCCTGCATGTGCGGCGATGTCGGCCGACTTCCGGACCCTGTCCGGATCTCCGGCCATGTGGCCCAGCGTATGAAGGGCCAGTGAGAGGCGGCTGTTGCGTTTCATGGCGTGACTCTCAAACACATGGTCTTTCCGTAACTGAGGCGGTTGCGCGTATCCAGTAACTTGGATAGTTACGCAATCTGAATCGTTCTCTCCGGAAAGCATGCCCATGTCAGATGACCGCCTTCCCGTCACCGTTCTCTCCGGCTTTCTCGGTGCCGGCAAGACCACGCTTCTGAACCGTGTCCTGAACAACCGCGACGGTCGCCGCGTCGCGGTGATCGTGAACGAGATGTCCGAGGTGAACATCGACGCCGACCTCGTCAGGGCCGATGGCGCGCTGTCGCGCACCGACGAGACGCTGGTCGAGATGTCGAATGGCTGCATCTGCTGCACGCTGCGCGACGACCTGTTGCAGGAGGTGCGCCGGCTGGCTGTCGAAGGGCGCTTCGACTACCTGCTGATCGAGTCGACCGGCATTTCCGAGCCGCTTCCCGTCGCCGCCACCTTCGACTTCCGCGACGAGGCGGGCGACAGCCTGTCGGACGTGGCGCGGCTCGACACGATGGTGACGGTGGTCGACGCGGTGAACCTGCTGCGGGATTATTCCAGTCACGATTTCCTGCGTGACCGCGGCGAGACGCTGGGCGAGGAGGACGACCGGACGCTGGTGAACCTACTGGTCGAGCAGATCGAGTTCGCGGACGTGGTGATCCTCAACAAGGTCGCCGACGCTGAACCGCATCAGGTTGACGCCGCGCGCAAGATCATCCGCAGCCTGAACGCGGACGCGAAGATCATCGAGACCAACCATTCCGACGTCGCTGCCGAGGCGATCCTGGACACAGGCCTCTTCGACTTCGAAAAGGCGCACGAGCATCCGATGTGGGCCAAGGAGCTCTACGGCTTTGCCGACCACGTGCCCGAGACCGAGGAATACGGTGTCGCGTCCTACGTTTATCGCGCGCGGCAACCCTTTGAGCCGGAAAAGATCCTCTCCGTCCTGAATGGCGAGATGTCTGGCGTGATCCGCGCGAAGGGGCATTTCTGGATCGCGACGCGCCCCGAGTGGGTGGCGGAGTTCTCCCTTGCTGGCGCGCTCTCCTCGGTCAAGCCGCTCGGCACCTGGTGGGCTGCCGTCCCGCAAGACCGTTGGCCCAACCACGACAGCGCGCGGGGCTATATCGCGCAGCACTGGGTGGAACCCTGGGGCGACCGGCGGCAAGAGCTGGTGTTCATCGGCGCCGGCATCGACTGGGCGCACTTGAAGGCGCGGCTCGACGCCTGCCTCGTGCCCGATCACCTGGCGCCGGGGCCGGATGCGCTCCCGGAGCTGCCCGACCCCTTCCCGATCTGGCGACGTGCGGAGGCGGCATGACGCTCGTTCGAGAGATCGTAAAGGATGCGGCGATTGGCGTAGGCGTCGCGCACACGCCCGAGGGGCTCTCGGCGCTGCATCGTCCCGGCTGCGCCGCGGCGATCTGGCGGCGGCAGCCCTTGCCGGGGTTCCAGTCGTGGATCGACGGGCTCGATCCGGAGGTCCTGCCGCGGGCACGGGTGATCCTGCAGCCGGAGGCGGTGCGGGACACCGCATCGGAGGTCTGCGATGCGTCCAGCACGCCCGTTGGCCCGGAGCGAGACCGTCTCGTGGACGACATTGCGGCGCTCGCCGACATCTTCGCCGGGTTGATGCGGGCACGATGGCTCCGCCTGCGCCTCGACGCCGTGACCACGAATGCCTGCCGCCGCTTTCACATCGACGCGGTGACGGCGCGGCTGGTCTGCACCTACCGGGGCACCGGCACGCAATACGGCATCTCCACCGACGGGGCCGAGCCGCGCCGGATCTTCACGGTGCCGACCGGCGCCCCGATCCTGCTGCGCGGCACGCTCTGGCCCGAGCACCCGCGCTCCGGGCTGCTGCACCGCTCCCCACCCATCGAGGGCACCGCCGAGACGCGGCTCGTGCTCGTGCTCGACCCGGTCGACGATCCGGAGGAGGAGGACTGATGCGCGGCAATTGCGGCCAGACCAACCTCAAGCGCAAACGTCGCGCCAAAGACCCGATGCGGGCCTATGACGCCCTGCCGCCCCCACTAAGGCGATGGCTGGCAGAGGCCGTGTTGCCATGGTCGCCCGCCTCGTGCCGCCGCATCTGGCAACGCGCCCGGGCAAGGGGCGAGCCGATGCAGGCCGTGCTGGCGCGCCTGGATCGGGCCCAGTCAAAAACCCTCTCCAAGGACCTGGTGTCCCGCACGGTCGCGGCACCAAGCCTTCTCAAGCACCAACAGGACTTCAGACCATGATCAGATCCCTCATTTCCACCGTCGCCGCAGTCGCCCTGCTCGTCGGTCCAGTGCTCGCACAATCCGGCGAGACGCTCGATGTCGCGGCCCAGTTCGAAATCCAGGGGCCCGAGCCCTCGACCAGCGGCTACATCTTCACGCGGATGGGCATCGCCGAGACGCTGGTGAATGCCGATGCGCGCGGACACCTGACTCCCGGTCTCGCCACCGAGTGGCAAGCCGCGGAGGACGGGTTGACCTGGACATTCACCTTGCGCGAGGGCGTGACGTTCCATGACGGCACGGCGATGACCGCCGACACCGTTGTCAATGCGCTGGAGATCGCACGCGGCAAGCCCGGTCCTCTGACCGATCTGCCGATCACCGGCATCGAAGCAGGCGACGGCGAAATCGTCGTGAGCCTATCCGAGCCGCTCGCCGCGCTGCCGGCCTTTTTTGCGGAGTTCCGGTCCCAGATCCTCGCACCCGCGTCCTTTGGGCCCGACGGTGCGGGCATCGCGATCATCGGCACCGGGCCCTACCGGATCACCGCCATGGAGCCGCCGCTGTCGCTCGATGCGACCGCGTTCGCGGACTATTGGGGCGAAGCACCTCACATCGCGGATGTCAGCTATTCCGGGGTCAGCCGGGTGGAGACCCGTGCCCTGATGGCGGAATCGGGGGAGGCCGAGTTCGTGTTCGGCCTCGATCCGGCCAGCGTCTCGCGCCTGGGCATGCTGGATCAGGTCGAGGTTCTGTCCGTCGCCATTCCCCGCACGCTTCTGATCAAGGTGAACGCTGGGCACTCCTTCCTGTCGGAGCCTGAGGCCCGTCGTGCGCTCAGCCTTGCCATCGATCGCGAGGGCATCGCGAAGGCCGTGCTGCGCTATCCCGAAGGTGCAACCCAGCTTTTCCCGCCGTCGGTCGCGGGCTGGCACGACGATGAGCTCAAGCCGCTCGACTACGACGTGGAGGAAGCGAGATCGCTTCTGGAAGGCCTTGGATGGCAGGAGGACGGCGACGGGATCTACGCTCGCGACGGCGAACGCTTTGCTCTCGCGCTGACCACCTATCCCGACCGCCCGGAGCTTCCGCTTGTCGCTGCGGTGCTCGAGCAGCAGTTTCGCGCCATCGGGGTCGAACTGACGATCAACACCACCAATTCGTCCCAGATCCCGGCCGGACATCAGGACGGCTCGCTTGAACTTGGCCTCATCGCCCGCAACTTCTCGCTGATCCCCGACCCGATCGGCACGGTCCTGTCTGACTATGTAGGCAACGGCGACTGGGGCGCGATGAACTGGCAGAACGAGGACTTCGTGGCGCTCGCGCGTGGCATCATCCGCGGCGAGGGCGACGAAGGGGACAGGGCCGAGGCCGCCGCGATCCTGCAAGCCGAGCTGCCGGTCATTCCGATCGCCTGGTACCAGCAGACGCTTGCCGTTTCGAACAGCGTCGAAGGCGCGACCATCGACCCGTTCGAGCGGACATTCGGCTTGCAAGACATGCGGTGGGCGGAATGAGCGCACTCGCTTCCAGGCTGGTGCAGGCGATCATGGTCGCGGTCCTGATCGGGACCGCGACCTTCGTGATGATGCGCAGCCTGCCCGGAGACGCCGCCTGGCGCATCGCGGCAGGGCGGTACGGCTACGATCGCGTCGACGCGGCCGCCGCCGATGCGGTGCGCCAGGAGCTGGGCTTGGATGGTCCGGCGCTTCCGGCGCTCCTGCAGTGGCTGGGCGATCTGGCCCGGCTCGACTTCGGGAGCTCTCTCGTCACCGGGCAGCCGGTGGTGGGCGAGATCGCGCACCAGCTTGGCGCTTCGGTCTCGCTGGCGGTCGTGGCAATTTTTTTGTCGCTACTGATTGGGCCGCCGCTCGGGATTCTGGCAGGGCTGAGACCGGGTGGCGTGCTCGATCGGTTGCTGCTGGTGACCTCGACGGGGTTGAAGGCCGTGCCGCAATTCCTGATGGCGCTGGTCCTGATCGTCCTGATCGCCGTGCAGCTGGGCTGGCTGCCGGCAGCCGGACACGGTGAGGCGCGGCACTTCATCCTGCCAAGCCTCACGCTCGCCCTCGGCCTCGCCGCCGTGAACGCCCGGATCGCGCGCGATGCAATGGCGCGGATCGCGGACATGCCGTTCTGGCGGTTCGCGCAATGGAAGGGTCTGTCGGAGCGGCAAGTGCTGATCCGACATGGGCTGCGCAATGTCTCGGTACCGCTGATCACCTACTTCGGTCTGCAATTCGTGACGCTCGTGGAAGGCGTCATCATCGTGGAGTCGATCTTTGGCTGGCCGGGGATCGGACACGCGCTGGTCCATGCGATCTTTTCGCGCGACGTGCCGATGGTGCAGGGCACTGCGTTGGTGCTGGGCCTCGGCTTCGTCGTCGTGAATGCCGCCATCGACCTTGCCGTGCGGCGTCTGGACCCGAGGACCGCAGCATGAGCGTCGTCGACACTTACGGCGCGCGCCGTCCTTCGCTTCCGCTGGCGCGGATGACCGGCGCCACGCTCATCGTCCTCATCGTGCTGTTCGCCGTTGCGGGGCCCGTGCTCGTCCCGGGCGATCCGTTCGCGCAATCGCTGACGAAGGCGCTGGCCGGTCCGGAAGCGGTGGCGCCGCTCGGATACGATCACCTCGGGCGGTCGGTCTTTCACCGGTTGGCCGATGCGCTGCGCCTGTCGCCCCTGATCGCACTTGCGGCCCTCGCAACGGCGGGTGCGGCGGGGCTTGCGCTTGGGACGCTGGCGGCGGCGCAGGGCGGTTGGATAGACCGGATCCTCGTCATGCTGGCAGATGCGCTGCTGGCTCTTCCGGGGCTTCTGCTGGTGCTGATCGTGCTCGCCATGGTGCCAAGCACGGCGCTGGGCTTCTGGGCCGGTCTGTCGCTGGTTCTCTGGGTCGAGTTCTTCCGGCTGACCCGGGCCGCCACGCGCGAGACGCTGGTCTCGCCCGCGGTTCAGGCGTCGCGATTGCTCGGCTTCGGCCCCGCCTATGTGTTCCGCGTCCACATCTGGCCCGAGATCGCGCCGATGATGCTCACCGCTGCCGCCTTCGGCACGGCGACGGCGATCATGGCGATTGCCGCCCTTGGGTTCGTGCACGTGGGCATGCGTGCGCCAACACCCGAACTGGGACTGATGATGGTTGAGCTTCTGCCCTACTGGCGCGAGGCGCCGCTGGCACTTCTGTCGCCGGTCATCGCTACCTTCGCCCTGCTTCTGGGCCTCACCCTTCTGGCCGGGAGCCGCGAGACATGACCCTTCTGAAAGCCGAAGATGTTTCGGTACGCGACGGCGGGAAGATCCTTCTGCAGTCGCTGTCGCTGCATATCGATCCCGGAGAGCCGCTGGTGATCCTGGGTGAGACCGGATCCGGCAAGAGCCTGATGGCGCAGGCGCTCATGGGCACGCTGCCGCCTGAACTCGACGCCAAGGGATGCGTCGCGATCGGCGGTCGGGTGTTGAATGCGGGTCGTCCGGACCGGTTTCGCGGTCTTTGGGGGCGCGAGATCGGGGTGCTGCCGCAGGAACCTTGGCTTTCTCTCGATCCACTGATGCGTGCGCGGGAGCAGGTGGCAGAGACCCATGCGCTTGTGCGGGGCCTGCCCCGCGGCGAGGCGCTTGCGCGCGCCGCGGACGATCTTGCGGCGCTCGGCCTCTCAGGGGCGGAGGCGCGCTATCCGCACGAGTTGTCCGGGGGGATCCGAAATTTCCGTCTGACGTGATCGACGCATGCTCGGCGGCGGGCGGGGCTTAGAAGTTTCCCGAGGCCGCCTCCCGCAGGATCAGCTTCTCGAGCGTCAAATCCGACACGGCCTTCCGCAGGCGCTCGTTCTCTTTCTCGAGCTCCTTCAAGCGCTTCACCTGGTCGGTCTTCAACCCGCCGAACTCCTTGCGCCAGCGGTAATAGGTGAACTGTGTCACACCGATGGATCGCTCCGCCTCGGCCACCGATCGGCCCTGCGATACCAGAACGTCGACCTGCCTCAGCTTCGCGACGATCTCCTCAGGCTTATGTCTCTTCTGTCCCATTCCTTGTCCTCCATACGGCTCGAAAGCCTACTCCAGGAAGGACCACTTTCCAGGGGGCAGACCAATCGCCGGAGACGGGCACATCCGCTTCCTCTACGTCGACCCGGACTTCACCGGTCAGGGCATCGGCCGCGCGCTGGTTGCGGAACTCCTGTGCGAAGCGCGCCGCCGGTCGCTCGACACGGTGTTTTCCGATGTCAGCGAACTGGCCCGCCCGGTTTTCCTGAGGGCCGGCTTCAAGTGCATCGCGCGACAGGAGCGCGAGATCGCCGGCATTCGCATCCACAACCACCACATGTGTTTCGCCGTGCCGGAACGGGAGCGGGCGCTTTCGCAAGCAAGGGGAAGATCCGATGGGGACACCTGAACGACAGTTCCGGCTGGCGACGCCAGAGGACAGACCGCAAATCGCAGAGCCCGTCAAATTCGCCGGGGATGGCCTGCGGCTGCATGTCAGGGCGGGACTTGCCCAACCGGACGAATACCCTTCGGAGATCGGCCGCGCACGGCAGGCAGGAAAAGTGCGCGATGGTCAGATCGTCGGTGTCAACCATGGCGCGGACGCTGTGGCGCGGGCAACAGGGACCGGATCGCGGCTCATGAGCCGGGCGGAGGAAATCGCCGTGTCGGAAGGGCCCGGCCATCCCCGCGTGATCGTGGCCAGCGAGAACGCCGTCGCGCGCCGGCTTTGCGAACGCCACCGGTTCAGCAAGGTTGCGCATAAGGCCGGCATCAAGGAAGGTTGGGAAACAACGACCGACCAGTGGGTTCTTCTCATGCAGCCGCCTTTCCGTGCCGCGGCGGGTGCCGGCGACACTCCTGCACAGGACGTCGCATACGGATGGGGGGCTTCGCAATGAGCCTGCAGACACAGACCCATTGCGCGCACACACTCTCCATACGGCGCGCTGCCGAGGCGAACGCGGAAATGCTGGCGCGCCTGTTCGACGAGGCCGATGGCGGGCTTTCCCTGCCCCCTGGGCCGCAGCGGCATTGCCCGGACAGACCCCTTTCGCGGTCGGGGCCGCCGAGATCGTCTCGAACAGGACACGGCAAGCGCTGCGCGATGCCTGGGTCGCCGAGGAAGACGGAATGGTTTTGGGCGCGATCCTCGCCTACAGGATGACAAGAGCGAAGGTGGGCACGGACCAGCCCTACGCGCGTCTCAAGACGCAGGCGCTCGGCAGTTGGTACATCGACTCCCTCGCCGTTCTGGAGGGACGCCGCCGCAGCGGCCTGGGTCGGTCCACGCTCCGTGCAGCCGACGATGCGGCGCGTCGTGGCGGATGCAACCGGCTGTCACTCCTCGTATACGACAGCAATCCTGCGGCGGCGGCGCTCTACGCCCGGTGCGGGTTCGTAGAGACCCATGCCCATCCGCTGCCACCGGAACACCCGACCCGGGCACGGTCCCTCCGGCTTCTACAGCGTGAGAGCACCTGCCCGGAAAGAAGCCCATCCGGCACCCTTCGCCAAGGCAGATTTCCGAGGACTTGATGCTTGCCAGGCTTTCCGGGCTGCAACCGGAACATGCTGGAGAAGCTGGCAACCGGATCTCTCGGACTGTCCGGGAAAATGAAGTTGCTAGTTCGTCGGAACGATCGAGACGTCGATGTCGTCGTCCACGCCCAAGGTCGCAAGAACGTTTCCGCCCGCATCGACGTATTCGTAGATGGTCAGCTTCTGCCCCTGCCCGCCCGACACCGGCGCATCCGCCGCCAGGCGGATGCTGGCGCCAGCGTTTTCCTGAAGCGACAGACTGTCCCTTTCGTCTCCGTAGACAACGACGCTTTCCGGCAGCACGCGTATCAGGAGCCCTTCGAGCATGTCATTTGAGGTCGAACTCATGTCGACCACATCCTCCAGCGTCAGCAGAAGCGTGTTCGCCAGCCCGTTCGCCATGTCGAGCGCCTCGACATCGGATATGTCCAGAACCGGCAGCAGGTCCGCGATGTTGCCACCTGAACCGAACGCCAGCACATCGCGTCCCCTGCCACCGTCGACCACCTCGCCCGGACCGTCCTCGTCCACCCGGACCACGAGACGGTCGTTTCCGCCGGCCCCGAAAAGTGTGTCGCGCCCCTCGCCACCGTCGAGGGTATCGTTACCACCGTAGCCGAGAAGCACGTCGTCTCCCGCGCCCGCGACGATCCTGTCCGCACTCCGGCTGCCCGGCAGCAGGTCGCTATCGTCCGATCCGTCGAGGATCACCGCCGCATCGGCGGCGCCGAGGGTCAGGCCCCTCAGCAGCACCTGCTTTTCGGGACCGCTGGCGGTGAACCGCTGCAATTCGGTCCGGACCGTGAAGACGTTGCTTTCGCCCAAAAGACCGACAAGCCCCGGGATGTCTGCCAGGTCGACGGTGCATTCGATGGTCACGCGGCCGTCGCTGGGCGTCGATGCGGCGTAGACGATGCCCTTGTCGACGCCATCCGCCACCAGAGAAATCTCGAGATATGAAGATTGCGGACGCCCGCCCGGATAGGCCGGGAGGGCCGCGATCAGGGTGTCACCGCTGCCCAGCGGGTCGGACGCGGCATCGAGCGTCGCGAGTTCGGAATTGGCCTTGCCGGCGGCGTAAAAGCCATCGATGCGCACCGAATAACCGTTCGCGCCACTGTCGGTCAGGGCAGCGAGGGCAGTTTCGAAGGCGTCATCCGGACCCGCGCCGGCGATGAAGAAGACATGATTGGTGGCGCCCGAACCGTCCGCGGCGAGCGCGTCCTGCGTGGCACGCAGCGCCGGCGACCAGTTCGTATCTCCGCCGGTCTGAGGAATGGCCAGGATCGCGGCGGACAGACCTGCCTCTTGAAGGCCCGCTTCCAGGATCAGCCCCGCGGTCGAGGCGAAACCGACGATCTTGACGGTGAAGGTGTTGGAAAATCCGTCGAACTGCCGGGCTAGCCCGTCCACGGCCCTGGCGAGCGCCTGGAGCTCTTGCGTGTATTGCTCGGGCGTCAGCGATCCCGAGCGGTCGAGGACGAAAACCAGATTGACGTCCGACGCGTCGAGCGGGGTTGAAAGCAGGCGCACATGGCCCGCTCCCTGCCCGTCTGCCGCAGTGGCCGACGTCGAGAGTGCGACGGTAAAACCGTTGCCGATGAAGTAGCCGGCAGTATCGACCGTGGCCGTGACGACCCCCTCCACGCTGGAACCATCCGCATCCGTCACGGTGTAGCCGAAGGTATCCGGACCGGCGTAGCTTTCGTCGGGCACATAGCTGAAGCTGCCATCGGCCTCCAGTGTGACCTTGCCGTGCCGCGCCGCCGCTCCGCTCAGCGCGAACGAGACCGGACCCTCGGCATCGCCGCCGGCCAGGCTTCCCCGGTGAATCCCGTCACGGTCGACAGAAAAGGTGCGGACCGAGGTGTCGGTCGGAGGATCGTTTCCGCCCTGGATTGTGATGGTGATGGTCTGAGGAGTCCCGTCGCCGCTGCGGACGGTGAAGCTGTCGGTCAGCGACTGGCCGGGCCGCAGCGCATCGACCGTCGGATTGGTGTTGTCGAGGCTATAGGACCATCTGCCCGTCGCATCGACCGAATAGCTGCCATAGCCGAAATCCGTAGCGCTGCCGGCGGCCTGCGGCCGAAAGACGCCATCCGGGTCGGACAGGTCGACATCGGTGTGGGTCAGCTTGCCCTCGACTTCCGGCAGGCCGTCCTCGACGACTGTCCCGGTCGTGCTGCCCGTGATCACCGCCGCATCATTGCGCCCTGTCACCCGCACGGTGACAGACTGGCGCGCGCTGCCCCCATTCCCGTCAGAGACCGTTGCGATGAAGTTTTCCGTGACGACCTGCCCCGCGCCCAGCGTTTCGGCCGCGGATCCCAGGGCGTAGGTCCACTTGCCGGCCGCGGTCACGGTGAAGGTCCCGTATCTGCCAGCGCCAGAGCCGCTCCAGGACAGGATCTGGTCCGCATCGGGATCGGTCGCAACGAGTTGTCCGCCGGTCATGGTCGCGCCGTCCTCGGTCACGCTGCCGCGCGCGTTGGCCCCGTTGTCGCCGACGGTCGGTGCGTCGTTGACGCCTCGCAGGTTCACGAAGACGGTTGCGGTGTCCTTGCCTCCCTTTCCATCAAGGACCCGCACCCGGAAGCTGTCGTCGCCGGCATAGTCGCTGTCGGGGGTATAGACGAAAGTGCCGTCCTGCAGCAGCACGACCTGCCCGTGGTTTCCGCCTGAAATCAGCTTGTAGCTCAACTGGTCGCCGTCAACGTCGCTGCCTCGGACCGTCCCGCGAATGGCGACATCCTCGACACCCACAAACCTTGCATCCTCGAGCACCGGGGCATCGTTGACCGGCGCCACGACAATCGTCACGGTCCCGGTCTCGACGTCGCCGCGATCATTTGTCACCTCGTAGGTGAAGACGTCGGTGCCGCTGAAGTCCGCATCGGGCGTGTACTCGAAACTGCCGTCCGGATTGAGCACGAGGACTCCGTTGGCGGTTTCGCTCAGCAGCGCAAAGACCAGCGCCTCTTCCGTTTCGTCGCCGGGTATGACGCCCTCAATCACGCCATCCACCGGATCTTCCGAGCCCTCGACGGTCACGTCCTCGGCCCGGAAGTCACGATCGAGATCCTCATCCGTCGCATCGGGCCCGGCCTCGGTGCCGACGGCGGGCGCAGAAGGCTCGGAGGGCGGTGCGATCTCGTCCAGCGGCGTTGCCTGTTCCACCGCGTCCGGCTCCGCAAGACCCTGACCGGCCACGGCGGAAGGCGGGGTCGCTGGCGGCGTGGTGTTGCCCGAGACGTCCGGGCCGCCCGGCTGCACATAGCCCTGCCCGCTTTCGGCCCGCGCGACTGCCGACTGGAATGCCGCGACCGCATCCGCGATCAGCGCGCTGTCCTCCGCATCGTCCTGGGCGGTTCGCTCGAGTTCCTGCACCTCGCCATCCGCCGAAGAAATCAGCCACTTCGAGTTCGTGTCGGTGATGTCGGCAACGACGTTGCCCGAGAGGTCCCGCACCACGACATGCCCGACATTGCCGTCCGGATCGCGCGTGAGCGAGACCTCGCTGGTGAGGATGCCGTTGATGGTCTGGATATCGACGATCACCGTCGTCCCGCGGATGCCCATCGTCGCCGAAGGCGTGCTCACCTCCATTCCGCCGGTCCGGGCCACCTGGCCGGCGATGAAGACGAAGCTGCCCTGGATCAGGTCGAGCGTGGCGGAATTGTCGGTGGCCGAGGGGTCATAGATCAGCTCGTCGATCACCATCCGCGAGCCTTGCGAAAGCGAGAAGATGGTGCCGTCAACGAAGGTGACGGACACCTCACCGCCCGACCCCGTCTGGATGACGTCGTCCGCGTAGATGCGCGAGCCCGCCTCGAGTGTCTCGACGGTGCCGTCTACCCGCTGCACGCTCGACTGGCCAACTGCCGTCTCGACCTGACCGATCGGCGTTTGCGCGGTGCCGCCGCCGGCCTGGGCATATTGCCCCGGAGCGATGGGCCCGGCGAGCCTTTCGACGAGATCGCCGCGCAGGATCGCTCCGTCAGGCTCGTGAAGATCAGCTGCAGGGCGGGACGCGAAGTATCCCGGCACGCGGATCGTGGCGTCGCCGGCGTTGACGAGCAGCAGATCGGGACCGGAACGCATGAAATCGGCTTCGAAAAGAAGCCGCGCTTCCGGTATCTCGATGACGCCCCCCGCATTCGCTCCGACCATCACTTCGGGCAAGGAAGCGCCTTCATAGGGGGTCTTGTTCAACGACACATGCGGCGCCCCGAAGGAGTTTGACTAACCGCTCAATTAAACCTCAGCCTGCCCGGCAGTATGTGACCCAGCTCACAGATACCGCCAGTTCGATTGAATTTTGCTTCAATCTTTGGATCGGCGCGCGAACAGTTCCCGTTTAACGCGAAACATGTTGCGTCCAACCGATTGATTATACGAACGGCTCAACTGCTATGATAGTGCTAATCTGGCGTTCCGGCGGGCGCCACGGCGCGATGATCACGGCGGGCTGGATCGGTATGGCAAGACGGAAAAGAGGCTGGTGGTCCGATCAGGTGGGCTGGGTCCGGGTTGTCGCCTTCATGGGACTGGTCTTCGGGCTCGTCATCCGGGTGGGGGACCCTCTTCCGCTTGAGGCGTTGCGCAACTTCTCTTTCGACCTCTACCACCAGTCCAGACCGCGCGACTTCACGCCGCTGCCGGTAACGATCCTCGACCTGGACGACCGCAGCATCGAGGAGATCGGCCAATGGCCCTGGCCGCGGACCCGCTTCGCCGAGCTGGTCGACCTGGCGATGCAGGCCGGCGCCGCCGCGATCGCTTTCGACATCGTCTTCTCGGAGCCGGACCGCCTGTCACCGCCCCAGATCGCGCGCGACAACCCGGGCCTGCCGCCCGACGTCGCCGCGCGGATGCGCGAGATGCCCGACAACGACGCGATCCTGGCGGAAGCCTTTGCGCGCGGACGCGTGGTGGCGGGGCAGACCAGCGTGCGGACCGCGGCGGGCAATCGCGACGAAAAGCAAAAGATGATCGACGTCCCGCATGCCGAGATCGGCCCGGACCCGCGGCCCTTTCTGCTCGGCTTTCCCGATGTGGTGCTCAACCTGCCCGCGCTCGAACGGGCCGCGGCAGGGCATGGCATGTTTTCCGCCCGGCCCGACCGCGACGGCATCTACCGGCGCGCGCCGGTCGTCATGGTGGTGCAGGACCAGCTTCGTCTGGGGCTGACGGCGGAACTGCTGCGGGTCGCCACCGGAGGCGAACCCTTCGCCGTTCGCACGAACGAGGCCGGCGTGGAGGGCGTGGTGGTCGCGCGCCAGTTCGTGCCGACCGCCGCCGACGGCACGATATGGCCCTATCTGACACCCTCGAACCGCGCCCGCTACGTCCCTGCGTCGGACCTTCTCATGGGCCGGATGCCCGAGGGACGTCTGGCCGGGCATCTGGTGCTTGTCGGGACCTCGGCCATCGGGCTCGAGGATTTCCGGGCCACCCCCCTCGGCGTGTCCATGGCAGGGGTCGAGATCCACGCCCAGATCCTCGAGAACATCCTGTCGGCCAGCGCGCTCGTACGGCCGAACTACACGGTCGCGGTCGAACTGGTGACGACTTTCGTGTTGTGCATGCTGGTGATCGTCTTCGCGCCACGCCTCTCGGGGCGGGTCCTGATCGCGTCTTCCGGCCTTCTGCTTCTGGCCTATGTCGGGACGTCCTACTATCTCTTCTGGACAAGCCGGATCCTGCTCGACCCGACCTATCCGGTACTTTCAACCTTCATCGCCTACCTTATCATCTCGACCGTCAACTACCTGCGCGAGGAGCGTCAACGACGCCATATCCGCAGCGCCTTCGGCCAATACGTCTCGCCCGACCTCGTCGAACAGCTGAGCGTGGAAGGCGCGCAGGTCACGCTCGGCGGCGAGACGCGCGATCTGACCCTGCTTTTCTCGGATGTGCGCGGCTTTACCGCCATCGCCGAGGATTTCAAGGACGACCCGGAGGCGCTGACCCGGCTTATGAACGAATTCCTGACCCTGCTCTGCCGGGCGATCCTGGACAACCACGGCACCATCGACAAGTTCATGGGCGACGCGGTGATGGCCTTCTGGAACGCGCCACTCGACAATCCGGACCACGTTCGTGCCGCCTGCCGCTCGGCGCTGCGCATGATCGAGGATGTCTCGGCCTTCAACCACCGCCGCGCCGCGCTGGCCGCCGTGCATCAGCTCGCCGCCGGCGATCGCCCCATCGCACCGAGCGAGAGGATGCACCGGATCGATGTCGGCATCGGCATCAATACCGGGTCCTGCGTCGTGGGCAACATGGGCAGCGATACCCGGTTCGACTATACGGCGCTTGGCGATCCGGTGAACGTCGCCTCGCGTCTGGAGGGCCAGTCGCGCTATTACGGCGCCGCGATCATTCTGGGTGAGACCACGGCCCGGCAGGTGGTCGGCGAGTTCGCCCTGCTGGAACTGGACCTGATCCGCGTCGTCGGAAAGGCGGTTCCCGAAAACATCTTCGCCCTGCTCGGCGACCAGAAGATGCGATCCGAGCCGGCGTTCAAGGACTGCTTCGCCCGCAACACCCAGATGCTGCAGTCCTATCGCGCCCGGGATTGGGACGCCGCTGAAATCCAGCTCGACGATCTCAGCCGGCGCTTCGACACCCTGAAGCTCGGGCTTTCGCCCTATCTCGACCTCTACCGCACCCGGATCGCCGAATTGCGCGCGAGCCCCCCCGGGGCGGACTGGAACGGGATCTATTCGTCGACGAAGAAGTAGCGGCGGACCGGACCCGCCGCCCCTCCGTCCTCAGGGCTTGATGTAGGTATAGCCCATCTGCTGCAGACGCGAGAGTTCGGCAACGCCGGACGGCACGATGTCTTCCTCCCAGACGTCGTAGAGATCGTCCGAATAGCTGATCTCGCGCCCCTGCAGCGTGTTGTTGCAGACGTCGAAGCTGACGTTCTGACCCTTCAGCGAGGCGACAGCCGTCTGCAGGACGCTGTCATCCTTCGCGCTCATCAGCAGCCCGAGACCGTTGCCATGCAGAACCACCTTCACGTCGATGTTGCCGGCGCCGACGGCGTCGATGTGATTTTGTATGTTGCGCATGGCGCCCTTGTAGGCGGCTGACTCGGCGCCGCCGTCGTAGTTGATGTGGTACACGACCTTCTGCTTGCCGTAGCGTTCGCTGTCCTGCGCCAGCGCGGAGCCGGCAATCCCCAACAGAACGGCGGTCGCGATTGCGAGGATGGTTCGGATCATGGTCTGGTCACTCCCTGAGGGCCTGATGCCGCAGCGCGCGGCGGTTTCGACGCAAGCGTTTCGGAATTTCAGAACGCACTTGCCTCCTGGGCAATCTCTCGCAGCATTTCCTCGACCGGCGCCATCGTGCCGTCGGGGTAATCCCTGTGCCCGATGATCACCTCGCCGGCGCGGTCCACGACAAAGATGTTGTAGGGGCAGTACACGATGTTCAACGGGTCCGCCTCCATCACTTCCCGCGAGAGTGCGGCCGAGCAGAACAGGAAGACGTCGGCATTGTCGAAAAGCACGACATCGCTGCCCACGTCCCCGGCCGTCCGGGCCAGCATCTCGCCGACATGGCTGACATGATCGACGACGAGGCCGCGATTGACGATGGCTGTCTCCACCGCGAAGGCCGCATCGGCGAAGCTGCCATCATAGGGATATGTCAGCGCATCCTCTGCCCTTGCAGAGCTGGCGCAGAGCGACAGGATGAGCGCGATGAAGCGCATGGCGTTTCCTCCCGTGGCGCGCCGCGGCTCATCCGCGGCGCCTGCCGCATCTTACTCCCCCAGCGTGGAGAGGTAAGCATTGATTGCGGCAATATCTTCGGCGGATTTCAACCCCGCGAATGACATCCTGGTCCGCTTGACCACCGCCCGCGGGTCGGCGAGGAATTCGGCCAGCGTCTCTTCGGACCAGACAAGACCGCCCTCCCCCGCCTCGGCCATTGCGCCGGAATAGCGGAACCCTTCGACCGTGCCCGCCGTGCGGCCCATAATGGCGTTCAGATGCGGCCCGGTGCGGTTCTTCGCGCCTTCGCCCACCTGATGGCAGGACGCGCATTTCCGGAAGACCTTTTCGCCGGCGGCGACCAATTCGGGGTCGTGCAGCGCCACCTCAGCCGATGGCTGGCTGGTGTCGGGAAAGGGCTCTGCCCCGCCCGCGCCTTCGTCGCTCGCAACTTCCCGTGCGTCAGAGCCCTCCGGCGTCACGTCGAGCACCATGGCGCGCATGGTGATCTCCACGCTTTCCTTGCAGTCCGTCATGCAGGGCTCGCCCGTGAACAGCGGCACCTCCACGCTGTCGCGGTCATCCGGGATGAAGCCATTCGCATTTGGCATTGTCACGTCGAGGAAGGTCTCGTCGCTCAGCACGAAGTCCTCGTCGACCAGATCGTTGGAGTAGAGGATATAGGCCACCAGCGCATAGACCTCGTCCGGCGCCAGCGTCTGCGCCGCCCCGAAGGGCATGGATCTTTGGACATAATCCCACGTGGTCGAGAGATAGGGCCAATAGCTGCCTACGGTCTTGACCGGGTCCTTGTCGGCGAGTGTTCCCAGCCCGCCCGCCAGTTCGGGCCAGTTGCCGATGCCTTCGGCGAATTCACCATGGCAGGCCGCGCAGCGCTCCGAGAAAAGCGTTTCGCCCGTCATCACGTCGCCGCTGCCCGCCGGAAGGCCCGACCCGTCCGGGCTGACGTCCAGATCCCAGGCGGTAATTTCATCCGGCGTCGCGGGACGGCCGAGGCCAGGACCCGCCGTCAGCGCCGGCCCCGCGAGGCAGATGGCAAGCGCGGTCGAAAGGATGCGGTCAGGAAACTTCGACATTTTCGGCCTCCCCGTTCGGCTTGACCCACCACGTCTGGATGGCGTTGTTGTGATAGATCGAGTTCTCGCCCCGCAGCTCGCGAAGCTGATCCTTGGTCGGCTGGACATAGCCGGTGTCGTCCATCGCGCGCGATTGCAGAAGCATTTCCTGACCGTCCCATTGCGTGTCGAGATAAAAGCGTGTGAGCGCCTTGTCCTCGCCCGGTCTTGCCAGGCGCGCGCTCTGCCAGTTCCGGCCGCCGTCTGTCGAGACAT